>JBCCAF010000011.1:0-127524 GCA_039814945.1 Pseudomonadota bacterium | reverse complement strand
GGACGTCCTTTACCGTGCGATCGGCAGCATCTGTGTGGCGTTCGGGTGTATGTCTCATTCTTCACTCCTACTTGGTGAAGATGAGCCAGAAACTCTCCCTTATGCAATCAGCTCAATTGATCCCATGGGCGCTGACGGGAACAATCGGGGATTCAGTGCCCGCGCCTGATTTTTGGTGAACCACGAACATTCTTTCAATCAGTGTAGTTGGTTCTCCAAGTTATGCTGGAGACCGGGATGAAAGCACAACCGAACAAACGACTGCCAAAAACACAACAGGCCGCCTCATTGCAACAATGAACAGTAGCCAATCATATATTTACTTCAACATAAAGCGCGAATGAAGAACTTTTGCCATTGGCAATTTAGTTGGCGCTTTGTTAACTAGTTTTCTTCGCGCAAAGCGGTGAAACTTGAAGAGATGTTAAATCGCGGGTGCCCCCTTCCATATTGCCTGCGCATGGAAGCCTCCGTTAATAAATGGATACGCCTGACCACAATGGGTCGATTCTCCTGAAACTCTGAATAAGGCGCCGTCAGACTGGCTGTCTAAAAACAAACAGAATAAAAGGGCATTCGGAATTGATCGACCAGAATTCGCCCAACCAATAGCATTGGTTATTGCGAATGTAGAACAAACGAAAAGTTGAATGCCGTCGTGAAGATATTAATCTTAACAAGAGGAGCGCCCGGTTGCGGCAAGTCGACCTTTCTAGCGCAAAACGGTCTGGCTCAGTTTGTAATCAGCCCAGATTTGATTCGTGAAGAAATAGGTATTGTGGAGTACGACCAAAAAGGCGATCCCCAGATTGGATATTTCAATGAGGAGGACGTCTGGAGGGAAGTCAAACACGAGATCCGAAACCGAATGGAAAAGGACGTACCGATTATCGTTGATGCGACGTTCCAGACGCCCAGGCATATCGAGATGCCGCTCCGCCTTGCGAAGCAGTTTAAGTATCAGCTATTGTTCGTTGACTTCACCAACATTTCAAAGGATCTAGCCAAGCGCCAAAACGCGATGCGCGCCGGGTGGAGAAGGGTGCCTGTTGAAATCATTGACAGAGCTTATGCCAATTTTCAGCGATACAGGATACCCGATAACGGGCAAGTAAAAAAACTCACGCCCACCCAATTCATTTCCTCAGATATATATAAGCTCTTGCAAAGTACCTCTTTTTGACGGGTAGCGTTTCATTTTTTTTCATACCAATCCAAGAATGCCATTTTCCTTTCGGCGTCCGAGATAAGACTAGCGATATGGGCAGCCGCTCTCTCTGACATTTGCCCTTTTGTTAAATATTCTTCACATAATGCTGGAACGGCTTCTTTAGATACTTGTATCCGGTAGGCCAAGTTAGTGCGCTCAGGCCAGTGAAAGTGGTCTGGTCGCAAATCTAGCGCTTCGGTAATGAACTTCTCCGCATCGTTAAACCGCTCCGACCACTGCATACGCAGAACCTGCGCGCATAGGTTATTCAGTATTCGACTCCGCCTTGCCGGAGTGTGGGCGGTATCTAAAGCGTCTAGATTTAGCTGATAAGAAGCTTCGGGGTCGGTTTTTTGATAACAATTTGCCGCGCTGTTCAGATAATAAAAATTCTTTTTGTCACTTACAATTGACAACAACTCAATTGATCGCGACTCATTTCCCATTCGATGGAATAGATTAGCAAAATGAATCTTGGCCCAATCTTCGGAGGTTTTAATAGTCGCCCAATTGCAGGTTATGTATTTTGCAGAGAATTTCTCGAATTCTACCTTAGCGGCACACTCGGATATAAGGCGACAATAAAAAGGGTTTTCAAATAGTTGCCGTGCACTGTGAGATTCAAATAGCTTCTCAATTATCTGGTCTGGGTTGGATTGCAATACCGATTGAACATAAGATGTTGAAAGCTGCGAGCTGGTTTCGAATTTTGCGACGTGCGCGAGCAAGCCGTCGTTTTGATCATGGTGAGTGGCTATACCGATATCCAGCCTATTCACTAAGGCAGCTTCCAGCGCATCAAAGAACTCTAGGTCAAATGGCCCAAGCTCTCTTAAATTGGCTCGCTCTTTTGCGGTCTGGAGTAGTGATAAGCATCGATCGTGGAGAAGGTTACCGCGCAAAGCACTCGCAAAAATCTTGAAATGAAAATAACTGTCTTCGCCGTAAAGTTCGAAACGCTCGGTTAAGTCGATCAGTTCCTCGAGTTTTGGTTTTGCCTGCTCAGGAAGACCGATTTGCAAATGTAAATAGCAATAGTGAGAGAGTGACCATATCAAACCTCGTACATCTGAGCCTCTGAATGCCTCAACGGCTTTGGCCAGCATTTTTTTTGATTCGGTGTAGTCTCCACCCTCATAAAGTTGAATACCCAATCGGGTTGACTGCACGCCTATTGCTATCGGCTTTGCGGTTAATTCAGCATCGGACAAGAGCTGACGCAGTCGCTCATTATTCGGTTGCGAACCCTGCATCGAACTGCACCAGTCTCTCAAAGAGATGGCCATACTCAAATTTGTTACGTCAACTTTGGAGTGATCCAGTTTTTCCAGCGTCCGGTGAAGCAGACGATGGCCTAGGTCCGGCCGGTTAGCATTCACCATGGTATCAGCTAATCTATAGCAGAATCGCAGGTGCTCACTATCACTGTTTTTGGCGTTGGCGAACGAAGCCGCATATACTTCCTTGAGGGAATAAAAAGCTGCCCGGACATCGCCAATCGCGACATAGCTTTGAGCAAGTTGAAGACCCCATCGCATACTAGTCTTAGGAATCAGATCTATTTCTTTTCGGAGTATTTCGACAATCAACCGATGTTGGCCTGCCCTTGCTAGTGCACGAACCCCCTTGGTTATCAGACGCGCCCGATGGCGATTGGTGTTGGGCGCCGACTGGTAGTGTTGAATGGCATAAACAAGGTCACTAAGTTCGTACATTGACCATCGCCGGGCATTTTGTCGGACCACGTCCAAAGTCTTGTCATAGGCGCGTGCAAGGATTATTTCGTGTTTATCGCTGTCGTTCTGACCACCTAGTTGCTCTAAGATTTCTTGTGGCAATGGTAAGAAAACGAACCTGTTTGTGGAAAAACTCTTGATAATCCCTCTTTGCACAAGCATCGAAGCTAAGCGGCCTGGGTCTTTGAGGCCAATTTCGTTCGCAATAATCCCAATGACTGAAACCGACACAGGTCCCCTAGCGCGATTTAGGATTGATATAAAAACACGCTCAACGCTGCTAAACCCTTGAAGGAGGTTCGCGTTGAACACTGGACCCAAGCTCGACTCTGTAATATTGGGAAAATCTTTATTTTGCTTGGAGCTAAGAATTTGCTTTAGCTCCAACGCCGAATAATGGCTGTTTGTCAACGCCTCCGCTAATGCGTCACTGTCAACATCGTTAGCTTCAGAAACGAAGTTCAGAATGGCAGCTCGCTCAACAAGGGGAACATAAACTGCGCAATACTTTATATACTTCAATTCCGGCTCTAAAACTGATGTTATAAATATTCTGGATGGCGGAGGAGTTTTTGCAGATATCTCGATGAGAGTATTAAAACTAGGGCTGTTAGCATCATCTAAACCATCAATGACTAAATATGATTGAGTTTTGTGTAAAAATCGAAAGAGCGAACGTGGATCAAGATCATTGACTTCGCCTTCAAATATATTTGGCACGAAAGAACTGATCATTCGGTGATAACTTGCATTTGAATGACAAGCATACCAAATAACTTTACTTGGATCGATTGTTGATATCGAAGAGCTTATAAACTGAGATAGCGCGGTAGACTTTCCAGTCTCAGGTGAGCCATAAATATAAGTCAGAAAAGCTGTCTGGGCTGCATCACTAATGGCTGAATGCACAGCAGGCCGAGGAAACTGGCAGTCAAATGTAGGAAGTTGCAGATCGAAAGGGATTGGGAGGCTTGTTGAGGGAGGCGCAGTGGTTTGATGTGGTGTGAGAGCAATTGCACTTCGCAATTCTGCCATAGGGGTGACTTGGGCCTTCCCCCTACCTTTAAACACCCTAGACACCATGCCGATGACATAACCTGTGTCTTTCTCAAGCACCGGTCCACCTGAGAACCCTTCTTCAATAAACCGCCCCGCGACAGCATCTTTAGGGCCTTTTGCATCTACCTGAATGAATCCGTGCGCCGCAGGTGATACTTCACAGGATATCCAATAACTTACCCGCCTTTTGTCCCCAGAACTCCTTACAGCACCACCAAATGCGATTGCACCAGAATCTATCTGGGATGCGTAATCCTGATCACCCGATAACGCTATGGCGCGCAGCTGATCTTGCGGCCTGTCGATCTCCAAAACAGCAATGTCTTGTGGTTGTGATCTGCCGCTAGAGATATCGCTCTTTGGATGCCAACTTGTTGGCCCGGCTTTAACTCTAGCGTTGAAAAAACCTCCATTGTCGGTAAGCGGGAAATCTACTCTAAAGTTACCAAATGGCGTGGCAGGATCTTCTGCGGCTGAGGGTTCACCTAGCGCATCTGCAACTACATGCGCGCACGTCAGTGCCAGGCAACTGCTATTGTCTGGCGAAGATGGAAGAATGAAACCAAACCCGACATGCACGTTTGAGCTTAGCGAAAAAACTCTAAAGATGCCGGGAAAGTCAGCTTTCCGCACTGGGCCTTACCCATTTGACGGTAACCGAGAAATTCGCTTCAGTCGAAGTCTTGGCGATCAGGGCACCAACCTCCCCGTTTAATTTAAGGCCAAACTCGATCTCGAGTTCGTCGGGTTGCCTGGCCAGGCTCCCAAACGCCGCTACCAAATCGTCAACAGCCGGCCTGACAGAGTTTATTGCAGCTATCATTTTTTTCGTGCCATCAGCGGAAGCTGCAGAAGAGCTCGCCAGCCTCAAGTCTTCAGCATCTGAATCAGTTTCGACAACTACAATTTTCCCTGATGACGTTTCAATTTCAAAGAATCCCATGCGCCTGTCCATAGTCTCGTATCGCTACACACCTCTCGGCCAGTTTTACAACTTAGCCTTGAAATTAACTATGTAACGTCTGTCTTAGTTCAGGTCGAGCCGTAGTATGTTCTCGCTGTAAACTTTTTGAAGCGACACTGATTGTGCTTCCCAAACTGTCCGTCATCAGGGTTTTTGGAAGCGCTTGAGGGCTTTGCATCCGGTCGCTTTGACACGCAGGCAGAAGTGAAACGCTTCCTTGAAACACAACCCGCTTATATGGCCCGCCGCAAAAACGGCGTAACCTTTGAGGACGTTCTCCGGCTGCTGACCCGACAACATTATGCCGGATATATCGCATTCCCCGATTGGGGCATTTCACTGCGCAAAGGCCACCATGAATCGTTAGTCGATCTTCATACCTATGAGCGGATACAAGAACGGCTCAGGGAGGGCGCACGCGTGCCTGCTCGCGCCGACATCAACGCCGAGTTTCCCTTGCGCGGCTTCGTGACTTGCGGGGACTGTGACAAGCCACTCACGGCCTGTTGGTCGAAAAGCAAAACCGGGAAAAAGCACCCCTACTATCTGTGCTTCAACAAGGTCTGTGAGAGTTACCGCAAGTTGATCCGGCGCGAAGCGGTTGAAAATGAATTTGAGACAATGCTCAAAGGCATGCAGCCAACCGAAACGCTATTCAACTACGTGCGCGTCATCTTCAAGGGCGAGTGGGGCAAGCGTCTGTCGCAATTGCAGGACATCTAGAAAGCTCTGCGTCGCGATATCCTCAAGCTCGATAAGCAGATCGAAACGCTCATGGATCGGATTGTGGGCGCGGAAAGTGGGGCGGCTATCACCGCGTTTGAACGCCGGATCGGCAAGCTGGAAAAAGATAAGCTCGTCAAAGCCGAAAAGTTGGCAAAACCAACTGCTCCGAACCGAGGCTTTGAAGAAATGTTCGAACTCGCACTGACATTCCTCGCAAGCCCTTGGAAACTATGGGCTTCTGAGCGCTTGGAGGATAAAAGAACCGTCCTCAAACTGGCATTTGAGGACCGTCTAGCATATTGCCGAAAAGATGGATTTCGAACCCCGCAAGCCTCTGAACCGTTTAGGTTTTTAGGGTTATGCGGTCAAAATCAAGAAATGGCGGACAGAGAGGGATTCGAACCCTCGAGACGGTTACCCGCCTACACACTTTCCAGGCGTGCGCCTTCGACCACTCGGCCACCTGTCCGTACTAGAGCATGCACTACAATGCTTTAGAGAGCGCGTGATTAGCGCGGCTTTGCATCGCATGCAAGACCGGCTGTGGGCTCATTTCATGATGTATGTTTAGGCTC
Organism: Pseudomonadota bacterium; assembly: GCA_039814945.1. GTDB lineage: Bacteria > Pseudomonadota > Alphaproteobacteria > Rhizobiales > MH13 > MH13. The sequence continues at coordinate 121,254 of JBCCAF010000011.1, read as the reverse complement.
GCAAAACCGCGCCAGCAGCCTTCTCCACAGCGCCGACGATCTTCGCCGACACTGCATCGATGTCCTCGTCTGTCATCGTGCGCTCGCGCGGTTGCAACGTCACCTCAATGGCAAGCGACTTCTTGCCCTCTTCCATGCGCTCACCAGAATAGACGTCGAACAGTGAAACATCGCTGATCAGCGCTTTGTCTGCACCTTTGGCCGCGCGCAACACTTTCTCTGCGGCTGTGTCCATATCCACCACAAAAGCAAAGTCGCGTCGTACAGGCATCAAATCGTGCAAGGTCAGCGGTGGTTTGGTACGCGTTGCTTTTTTTCGCGGGGCAGGAATGGCATCCAGCGTGATTTCAAAGCCTACGGCAGGGCCTTCCACGTCCATGGCTTTCAGCAGGCGCGGGTGGAGCGTGCCAAAATGCCCGAAAACATCCCTGCCACGGCGCAGTGTGCCGCACTGGCCAGGATGATACCAATCTGGACCGCCTGCTTCGATTTGAAGGGTCGATGCATCCAAGCCCAAATCATCTAGCAGCGACAGCGCGTCGGCTTTCACATTGAACGCTGAAACGCTCGGGAAATCGCCGATCCAGTGGCGGCCTTGGCCAGCCATGACAGCCGTGCCGCGACGCACGCCACAGGCGGCAACGGTTTGATCCTCCGGTGTATCACCGGCAAACACTTGGCCCACTTCAAACAGCGCCACATCGCGGCTACCGCGGTCCACATTGGCCTGAACATTGCGCAGCAGGCCGGGCAATAGACTAGGGCGCATGGTGCTCATATCGGTGGAAATCGGGTTGGCGAGCTGGAGAGCTGCCGCGCCACCACCGAAAAGCTCCGCATCGTTTTGACGTACGAACGACCAGGTCACCGCTTCCATCAGCCCACGTGCCGCAAGCAGGCGCTTGGCGCGGCGAGTCTTTTTCTGAATATCAGTGAGCACTGGCTTGATCACCGTTTGGCGTCCGATCGATGGAGTGACTGGCACACGGTCCACGCCTTCAATGCGCATGACTTCTTCTACAAGATCGGCTTTGCCTTCCACATCTGGGCGCCAGCTTGGCACGGCCACTTTTAGCTGATCGCCGGTGCCAGCCGCCCAGAAGCCGAGCAGCTTCATGATGGCTTTCACCTCATGGCTCGGTACGTCGAGACCTGACAGACGCTTAACCTCCGCCACCGGAAAATCGATGATTTTATCGACATCTGGGATCGCGCCAGCCACGGTTTTCTCCGTAGCATTACCGCCACAAAGGTCCACCACCAACTGCGTGGCAAGGTCTAGGCCTTGCTCGTTGAAGGCAGGGTCCACGCCGCGTTCGAAGCGGTAGCGCGCATCGGTCACAATGCCGAGCTTGCGGCCCGTCGCGGCGATGTTGTCGGGCATCCAAAGGGCTGACTCGATCAACACATCCGTGGTGTTTTCATCGCAGCCAGACTCCTCGCCACCCATGATGCCCGACAGCGATTCTACGCCGTTCTCATCGGCAATCACAGACATGCTGGTATCAAGCGTGTATTCTTTGCCGTCGAGCCCCAGGAAGCGCTCGCCATCTTTGGCCTCGCGCACGGTGAGATTGCCCTTCACCTTGGCAGCGTCGAACACGTGCAACGGTCGGCCACGGTCGAACGTCACATAGTTGGTGATGTCCACCAACGTGTTGATCGGGCGCAGGCCAATAGCTTTCAGCCGCTTCTGCATCCAGAGCGGAGAGGGGCCGTTTTTCACGTCACGCACAAGGCGCAGAGCGAAGGTCGGGCAGAGGCTTTCGCCTTTGAAATCAAGTGCCACAGAAACAGGGCAGGGGCCTTCGCCGGCAATGGCGGGCACAGTGCCATCTTTCAGCTTACCGACGCCAGCAGCCGCTAGGTCGCGGGCAATGCCGTACACACCAGTACAGTCGGGACGATTGGGCGTGAGGCCGATATCGATCACCGGATCATCCAGCTCGGCGAATGTCGCGTAGGACGCTCCAGCGGCCACGTCGGTTGTTAAGTCGATGATGCCATCATGCTCATCCGACAGCTCCAGCTCGCGCTCCGACAGCATCATGCCGCGCGATTCAACGCCGCGAATTTTGCCAACCTGCAAGGTCACATCGATTCCGGGCACATAAGCGCCGGGAGCGGCGAACACGCCTGTCAGGCCCTCGCGCGCGTTGGGTGCGCCGCAAACCACCTGCACCAGGTCGCCGGACCCCGTGTCGACTTCAAGCACGCGCAGCCGATCAGCATCCGGGTGCTGCTTGGCGCTCACCACCTTGGCGATCACAAACGGTGCGTAGAGCGCGCGATCATCCACCTCTTCGACCTCAAGGCCGATGCGGGTAAGGGTATCGACAATGGTGGCCAGATCGGCGTCGGTCTCAAGGTGATCCTTGAGCCAGGAAAGCGTGAACTTCATGGCGTAAACAATATCCGCGAAAACGGGTGAAAATGCTGCTGTGCGAAATCGCATGGATCGTCGCGCCTTGCAAGGATCGGGGCGTGCGCGAAGGGAACGCACCAGGGAAACTTGCAATGCTTTGCCTATCGGCTACACCACGGCCATGCTGAAACTTGTCTTTATGGGAACGCCAGATTTCGCCGTTCCAACATTGCTGGAACTGGTTGGCCACGGCCACGAGATCATCGCATGCTACACCCGGGCGCCTGCGCCTGCCGGTCGTGGCATGGAGCTACGCCGCTCGCCGGTGCACGAACAGGCCGATGGTTTGGGCATTCCCGTGTTTCATCCCGGCAGTTTGAAAATCGACGACGAGAAGGCACGCTTTGCTGATCTGGGCGCCGATGCTGCCGTGGTCGTCGCCTATGGCATGATTTTGCCGAAAGCCATTCTGGAAGCGCCCCAGCATGGTTGCTACAATCTGCACGCCTCGCTGTTGCCGCGTTGGCGGGGTGCCGCGCCGATCAACCGCGCTGTCATGGAAGGCGATGCGGAAACCGGCGTTATGGTGATGAAGATGGCCCGGGGCCTTGATACTGGCCCGGTAGCGATGGCTGAACGGCTTACCATCACCGACACCATGACCGCGCACGATGTGCATGACAGGCTGGCGCGATTGGGCGCAGATCTGATGGGCCGTGCGATGGCAGCCCTGTCGCGTGGCTCTTTGCAACTGACCGAACAGGACGAAGAGGGCGCCACATACGCCGCCAAGATCGACAAAGCCGAAGCGAAGATAGATTGGTCGAGGCCCGCTTTCAACGTGTTGCGGCATATTCACGGGCTCTCGCCGTTTCCTGGCGCTTGGACGGAGTTTGAGGCTAAGGGCAAGCGTGAAAGGCTCAAGGTTCTGCGGGTGGAACCTGCTGAGGGAACCAGCACGCCCGGTACGCTCTTGGAGGATCATTGCGTGGCGTGCGGCGAAGGTGCCGTCAAACTGGTCGAGGTTCAGCGCGCTGGCAAACAGGCCATGGATGTCGGTATGTTTTTGAACGGAGCTGGGTTGAAGGTTGGCGATGCGCTTGGCTAGCTTTTTTCGCACGGGGGTGGCTTTACAACCTCTCGTCACCCTCGGGCCTGTCCCGAGGGTCCATGCGGCGCCCGCGTCGTTTCAGCCTATGTTGCCACTATGGAATGGATCCCCGCCACAAGGGCGAGGATGATGGTTCGAGATGTGGCATGCCTAGGTACAAACTTCTCATTGAGTATGACGGCACCCCCTATGCGGGCTTTCAAAGACAGGATGGCCCGGCCACAGTTCAGGCCGTTCTAGAAGTTGCCGTGTTTGCCTTCACGGGCCAAACCATCACGTTGAAAGCAGCAGGGCGCACCGACACCGGTGTGCACGCCGTTGGGCAGGTGGTGCATATCGATCTTGAGAAAGACTGGCCAACCGACACAGTGCGCGATGCCATGAACGCACATATGCGCGAAGAGCTGGTAGGGGTGATCTCTGCGCAACAGGTCGATGAGAGCTTCGATGCGCGTTTTTCAGCCACCAAGCGCCACTATCGCTACACGATCTTGAACCGTCGCACCCAGCCTTTGCTTGAACGCGGCAAAGTGTGGGGTGTGGCAACGCCGCTGGATGCAGCGTTGATGCAGGCCGCAGCAGACCGGCTGATCGGCCATCATGATTTTACGACGTTTCGTTCGGTGCAGTGTCAGGCCAACAGCCCGATGCGCACGCTGGATGTGTTGCAGGTAACGCGCCGGGGCGAGCATGTGTTGGTTTACGCAGCAGCCCGTTCATTCCTCCACAATCAGGTCCGATCGCTGGTCGGCGCGCTGAAACTGGCAGGTGAGGGCCGCCTTGCCGCCGATGATGTTCAAGCCATGCTAGAAGCGCGCGACCGCCACACCTGCGCCCCCGTGGCCCCCGCGCACGGATTGGTGTTCACCAAGGTGGACTATTAGGGACCTGGCGTTTGCCCACTAACTGCGTGCGTAAAGCGTCATGACAACGCCGTTTTGCCCCTGTTCGCTCTTTTTCAGTTGAAATTCTCCCGGCGCGGCTCCGCTCTCGAACAATCTCTTGCCAGAGCCAACGATCACCGGGAACGTCCAAAGACGGAACTCGTTGATAAGGTCATGCGCCATCAGCGTCTGGATGAGTTGGGCGCTTCCATGCACCTGAAGCAGAGGGCCATCTTGTCGTTTCAAGGCAGCAAGTTCAGCAGGAACATCGCCGCTCACAAGATGAGAATTATTCCAGCTGAGGTTCGGTGAACCACCCGAAACGACATACTTTCGAGCAGCATTCATCCTATCGGCTGCCGGATCACTCTCAACGTTTGGCCAATGCCCGGCGAACATGTCGTAAGTCTTTCGCCCGAAGAGCATGTCATAAGGCTTCGCCATGGCTTCGCGTCCAACCTGCGCCATGACTTGCTCAAAATAGGGCGCGGCCCAGCCGCCCTGGTCGAACCCGCCCGTCCTGTCTTCGTCAGGCGTCATGGGCGCCTGCATCACGCCATCAAGCGTTTGAAACGTAAGAATTGCCAGGTCTCTCATTGTCTTTCTCCCAGGGTCACGGCGGTCGGAAGCGATCTATCCAACACTTGATTGTTACACCTTGCGGGGTGCCTGGCGAATTCGTTTGCACGGAGATGAGCCACAACCCTGAGTCAACCGAGAGCCCGTCGCGCCTTCTTCTTAGGCGGCAATTCCGCAACGAAGCTCTGTGCAAGCGCGATCCAGCTCATCAGATCATGGTCATCGCAGAGTGCGGTATCAACAAACACCAGCCCTCCCATCCGGCGTTCGCCGAAAACCATGGGAACGGCACCGGGGCGACCCAGCGCTTCAGCTTCGTTTTCTTTGCCGACACGAAACATGAAGCGTGGTTCGCCGGATTTGTCTCGGTCAGCACCACCAAGCATGTTGCCGTTGAGCAGAAAACACGTGCCACCCATCATCCGCACTTCGGAGATGCCAGGCAGATCGGCAAGCGCTTGGCGTAAGCGTTCGTTGAGGGTTTCATCAACGGCCATCAACGCAGCTTATTCTCAGAAACGGCGTGTTGCACCACATGCTACATACCCTCGCCACGTTTCCACAAAGCCAGAGGCGCGCCGCCCGGGTCGGTGATGAAACTTGCTATGCCAGCGGGCCCTTCTTGGTTTTCTGCGACAATTGTTGCGCCGTTGGCTTTGGCCGCCTTAGTCTCAGCCTCCAAATCATCGACTTCGATGTAAGGCACCCATCCCCGTACACCATTCATGGCATCGCAGGTCGCTGAAAATGGCATGGTGTCTCCGTCTGTCAGAAACGTCATCGGGCCAATGTCTTTGTTGTCCCAACCGAAGGTTTTGGTGAGAAAGTCAGTCGTTTTGGTTCGCTCAGATCCAATATTGTCGAACCATACAAAGGGTATAGCCATACCGTTTCTCCAATTCACTTGTTTTTTGCAAGTGAATTGTTAGGCTAATGACTTGCCAATTGCAAGTGGAAAGTCGGTGCCTATATTCGCCTCATGACACGAACAGACAAAAAGCCATGGGTGGGCTGCCCCGTGCGCTACGCAGCTGGCATCTTTGGCGACAAATGGTGTTTTGTGCTGCTGCGCGATGTGTTGCTGCACGGCAAGCGCTATTATGGTGATTTCCTGGCTTCAGACGAAGGCATCGCCACCAATGTGTTGGCCAATCGGCTGGCGCGCCTGGAGGCGTCAGGCATGCTTAGTCGCCACATAGACCCTGCAAAGAAGAGCAAGGTTTTCTATCTACCCACAGATAAGGCCCGCGCTTTGCTGCCGGCCTTTTTGGGGATGATCGTATGGTCGACAGACTATGATGAGCAAACCGAAGCGCCCGACTCTTTTGCCAAGGCGTTTCGAGAGGATCCCAAGGCAACGATAGCTTGGTACGAAACGGAGATCGATCGAGTGAATGCCGCGCTTCCAGACCCGGTTACGTGACGCCCATCTCTGCTGCCATCCCTGCGGAGGACTCGCAGCTCAGTCGCAAGGGAGAGGATGACGCATGTGGGCTAAGAAACCCCGAAAAACCGCTCCAGAACCTGGCAATAAATATCCGTCAACGCTTCCAGATGGTGTATCTCAACATGCTCATCCACCTGATGCATGGTCTGGCCGACCAGGCCGAACTCGACAACCGGGCAGTAGTCTTTGATGAAGCGCGCATCTGATGTACCGCCAGAGGTCGAGAGCTTGGGTTTCACACCGGTTGCTGCCTCGATGGCCTCCACCAAGCTGTCCACGAACGGACCTGGCGGCGTATAGAACGCCTCGCTGGCATCTTGCTTCACAGCCAGGTCATAGCTGCAGCCTTGCCAGTCCATGGCATCCAAACGGCGGCGCAGTTCGGTTTCCAGGCTGGCTTTGGTCCAGGTGGAATTAAAGCGGACATTCACCCGCGCACTGGCCCGCTGCGGGATGACATTGGTCGCTGGATTGCCGGTGTCGATGGTCACCAGCTCCAGGTTGGAGGGTTGGAAAAGATCGGTGCCCTCATCGAGTGGTTCTTTGAGCGCGGCGAGCGCGACAACAAGAGGGTTCAGCGGGTTGGCGGCCAAATGTGGATAGGCGACATGCCCCTGCACACCTTCTACGTTGATGGCGGCGGTCAGCGATCCACGACGCCCTATCTTAATCATCTCACCCATGGTTTCGGGATTGGTCGGCTCGCCTAGCAGGCAGGCATCAATTCGCTCACCTTCTTGGTTGATATGCTTCATCAGCGGATCAGTGCCGTTGATCGCTGGGCCTTCTTCGTCGCCAGTCAAGATAAAGGACAAACGTCCACCAAAGTCTTGCCCATGCGTATCGAGGAACCGAGCGCTGGCGGCGATCATGGCCGCCACGCCACCCTTCATGTCCACCGCGCCGCGACCGTAAAGCTTACCGCTCTCGATCTGTGCCGCAAACGGCCCGTGGCTCCAATCGGCGCTGTCACCTTCGGGCACAACATCCAAATGGCCAGCAAAGGCAAAATGCTTGGCGTTCGTGCCGTTTACCGAGCCAATGGCCGAAAAGAGGTTAGCGATGTCGGGCGTATCAGGGGCAGAAAAAACTGGCTGGTCATTATCAAAGCCCAGGCCTGCTAGCATCGCCGCTGTACCATCCAGCGCACTGGTGCTATCGGGGGTTACGCTGGGGTGGCGGATCAGCGCTTGAAGAACGGCAACCGGGTCGCGAACGTCCGTGCTTGCCATAACAGGCCCGCTCATTCCTTGTCCTCACCGTCTGGCACTGTCGGCGGAGGTTGAGTGGGGCGCACATCGCGCTGCCACCCAAACTTGTTAGGGCCATCATCGCCTTTGCGAATGCCAAGCCACAGCGACATGATGATCGCCACTGGCGGTATGATAAGGCCGAGCGCAAAGAAGCCCGTCATATTCAAATCATGCAGACGTTTGATCGACACCAAGATCGAACAGATCGAGGCCATAGTGTAGATGAACGAAGCAACCGGACTTGGCGTGAGAACCACGCTGCCGGTTTCCGGATCGACAACGAATAACCCGCTCGCACCCACCAGCGCTGCCAGAAACAGAACCGACAGCCAATAGACCTGCCGTCCGACGCGTCCGTCAAAGCGGAAGAACAGCCAGAAAAACGTGTGCCAATCCACCGGCCCAGCTGGACCTGAAGGTGGCTGTTGTGAAGCGTTGGAGGGCGGCAGAGGCGGCGGGTTGGCCAAGGGGAGAGTCCTGCAAAGAAGAAGGCTGGTGAACGCTATCGTCCACCTAACCCTCTAAATGTTTGGAAGTGCGTCCGCTTTCAAGGGCAAATCGCAAAGAGGCTTACGCGCAGCCGCTTGGCTAATCGTGCTGGTTGGGGCGCAAATAGCGCTCTTCTTCTCGCGGATCGGGTCCAAAGCGATTGAGGCCACGTGTGCCTGACAGGAAGAACAGTGAAATGTAGGCATAAAGGTTCACGATCGGGATCATACCAAGGAGGACAAACCAACCGGATTTATCGCGATCATGCCACCGCTTTATTCCCATGGCGATAGCAGGCCATAGGATGAGAAGACCAGCAAAGCCCAACACCAACGGAGCGGGACGTAGATCGTATTCGCCAGGTGTATCTGTTGGGATCATCTCCACGCCGCGGAACACAACATCAGCACTCAGGCCAATCGCCAGAATGATCATCATCACGATCATGCCGAACCAATAATCACGGCGCCGGAAACGGCCCCTTGGCGACAGAAAATAATTGAGCATTCGAAGGAAGGATCCTCTCAGTTATAGCGTTTCGCGTTAAACCTGGATCACACAACGCTATCTGAAATCAAAGATTTCAACGCGTCATGTGATGCTCCGTGTCTCAAGATAAACGCGAAATGCTTTAGTCGCGCAAAAGCTCGTTGATGCCAGTCTTGGAGCGTGTCTTCTCATCAACCTGTTTCACGATGACGGCGCAATAAAGGTTCGGCGCCGGCTCGCCATTGCCCATCTTGGTGGTGCTGGGCATCGAACCGGCCACAACCACAGAGTAAGGCGGTACTTCACCATAGGTGATTTCGCCCGTCATACGGTTCACGATCCGCGTGGATTGGCCGATGAAGACGCCCATGCCAAGCACTGAGCCTTCACGCACGATGCAGCCTTCCACCACTTCTGAGCGCGCGCCGATGAAGCAATTGTCTTCAATGATCGTTGGGCCGGCCTGCATCGGCTCCAACACGCCGCCAATGCCGACGCCGCCGGAAAGGTGCACATTTTTGCCAATCTGCGCGCACGAACCAACCGTCGCCCAACCATCGACCATCGTGCCTTCATCGACATAGGCACCAAGGTTCACGAAGGACGGCATCAAGATGACACCCGGGGCAATGAAAGCGGACCGTCGTGCCACAGCACCTGGAACAGCGCGGAAGGCGGCTTTTTCAAAATCCATCGCACCCCAGCCGTCAAACTTAGAAGGAACTTTGTCCCACCAGACCGCATCACCGGGCGCGCCTTTGATGATCTCCATCGGGGTCAATCGGAAGGAAAGCAACACCGCTTTTTTCAGCCATTGGTGCACGGTCCATTGGCCGTCATCACCTCGTGTGGCAACACGCGCCTGGCCTTTGTCGAGCAGGTCCAGCGCGGCATCGACAGCATTGCGCACATCACCATGGGTGTTCACATCAATCGTATCGCGCGCCTCAAAGGCCTCGGTGACGGTGGCTTCAATGGCGGCGTGGTCGGTCATGGCATGGTGCATGGGGGAGGGTCCTTCCAGAAGGTCGGTCAGTGTGAAATGGCGGCGCGGATATCTTCAAGAAAGTCCGCAAGATGGTCGGTGACGTAGAGCACATGATTATCATCGCGGCCCTCCAGCTCCCAGTCCTCGTGAAAAACCTCACGGGTGCCACGCGGCACGATCAAGGTGGTGAGCATACCGCGCTCATGCGGCACTTTGAGGTTGCGCGAGAGGTCCTCGAACATGGCCGCTTTGGCGGGGTCGATGCCGGTGAGCTCAAGGAATTTGTCATAGGTCGAGCCATTTGGCTTCGGGATAAGGTCGGCTGAGACGATATCGAAAATGTGCTGGAACTCGGTGGAGACGCCAAGCCGGTCGAGCACAGCCTCGGCATGCTTCACGGTCCCATTGGTGAACACATATTTGTGGCCCGGCAGTGCCTCAATCATGGTGTTGAGCTTGGGGTCTGGTTCGAGCACCGAGTGATCAATGTCGTGCACATAGTCGAGAAAATCGTCTGGCGTGATGCCTTGCTCAACCATCAGTCCACGCATCGTGGTGCCGTACGTTTTGTAATAGTTTTTCTGAACCTTACGCGCCTCGACCTTCTCCAAATCCATCAGTTTAGAAAGGTAGGAGGTCATCTTTTCATCGATCTGCGCAAACAGGTTCGAGTGATGCGGGTAAAGCGTGTTGTCGAGATCAAAGATCCAGTTTTCAACGCGTGCAAACGCCTCAAGACCACTATGCTGTTCGTGTTCGGTTACCATAGTGGCTCAGCTTTCTATCGGGTGATCAGCGTGCCCGCGCCATGCGCGGTGAAAAGTTCAAGCAGCACGCAGTGGGGCACTTTGCCGTTGAGAATAACGACACCCTCCACACCCTGCTCCACAGCCTGAATGCAGGTTTCAACTTTCGGGATCATACCGCCAGCAATTGTGCCGTCGGCTATTAGTGCTCGCGCTTTGGCGATGGTGAGTTCTGAGATGAGGTTTTTGTCCGCATCCAACACGCCGTCCACATCGGTGAGAAACAGCAGACGGGAGGCGTTCAGCGCACCCGCAACAGCACCGGCAAAGGTGTCAGCGTTCACATTGTAAGTCTTGCCATCGACCCCAGAGGCTACTGGCGCAATCACGGGGATCAGCGCCTCTTGCGTAACCATATCGAGCACGGACGGATTGACTGTTTCTGGTTCACCGACAAAGCCAAGATCGACCACTTTCTCGATGTTGGAATCGGTATCGCGCGTGGTGCGGGTGAGTTTCTTCACCGTCACCATCTGCCCGTCTTTGCCGCAGAGCCCGATGGCCTTGCCGCCAGCCGAGGTGATTTCTTGTACGATCTGTTTGTTGATGGAGCCGGCGAGAACCATCTCGACCACCTCGATGGTCTGTTCGTCCGTGACCCGCAGACCACTTTCAAACCGGCTTTCAATGCCAAGCTTATCGAGCATGGAAGCGATCTGCGGTCCGCCGCCATGCACCACGATCGGCTTGATGCCCGATTGTTTCAGCAGAGCGATGTCGCGCGCAAACGCAGCAGACAGTTCTGCATCGCCCATGGCGTGCCCACCATACTTCACCACAATGGTTTGATCGCTGTAGCGCTGCATGAACGGGAGCGCTTGGCTAATCAACCGCGCTTGGCGAACGGGCTTAGGTTCCAGCGGCACGTTAGGATCATCATCGAAAGGCATGAAAAAGGCTTGGCTGTAGGGTCAAAGAAAGGCGAGTGCAGGAAGGACACTGTGTAGCGCTAAACGTCAAGCTTTCGTCTGAATCTGCGTCTCCAAGCCAGGTGGACTGGGACACTGAGGCTTTTAGATTAACGCAAGTCTGGAGACACTGCCCGCCATGACATCGCCCACCACCCGTGAGCCATATTCCTACCGCTTCGATCCGGCTGTTCCAGATTTTGATGATAGCGGTCCGATCACGTTCATGGACGGTGAATGCGTGCTTTGCACGTTCGGTGCTAAACTGATTGCTCGTTTCGACAAGGGCGATCAGTTCAAAATTTGCAGGGTCCAAACACCGCTGGGGCAGTCGGTTCTTGCCCACTACGGCCTGTCAATTGGCGATCCTGAAAGCTGGCTGCTTCTTGCGGATGGCAAGGCTTACACCTCGTTGGATGCCATGATCCGTGCTGGGCGTTTGGTTGGCGGTGTTGGTTTGGCGCTTCAGCTGCTACGACTGCTGCCGCGAACGCTTCAGGACTGGCTCTATCTGCGTCTGGCCCGCAACCGCTATGCCATGTTTGGCCGCACCGATATGTGTACCGTGCCCGATCCTCGCCTGCGCGCAAAGTTGATGGATTAAGCCATGGAGGGCGATACACTCTTTCTCGCCGTCCTGGATGATCGATGGCAAGACCTGCATCCGGCAGTCCAAGGCTTACATGTGGGTGGCCCGGAAATCTCGTTTTCTGGGCAGGCTACCATCAAATGTGGCGAAGGGTTTATTGCAGGCATTGTCTGCTGGGTGTTTGGATTTCCACCAACTGGCGACGACGTTCCGGTGCGGGTCATCAAAGTTCGAAGGCAAACGCACGAACACTGGTCACGCCGCTTCGGCGACCATCTGTTTCAATCCATATGCCTGCCGTCAAACCGACCGTACCATGTTCGTGAGCGGGTTGGCTTGATGACTTTTGAGCAAGAGTTGTTGCTCGCTAGTGGTGGCATGCAGTTGTTACCTCGGCGCGGATGGTGCCTGGGCGTGCCTATACCTTTCGTGCTGTTGCCCACAGTTGATGCCTATGAGGGCGTTGATAACGATAGCTTCACCTTTGATATCCGCTTGGCCACGCCCACCTGGCTTCCAGGCGGCAACGGTTTGCTCGTGCACTACAAAGGTTGGTTGGTTCCTGATGAAGAGCCTTCTGCATCCTGATCACCGCCCTCTGCAAACTGAAGGGCGCCAAGATCATTAAGCAGCCGCGCGATGAATCCACGCAGCGTGTCGATACCCTGCCGCTTCTCTGAGGACGTCACCGCGATGAATGGGTAAGCAGCCGGACGGCGCGTGATGCTCTCCTGCACACTTTGTTTTACACGCTCGATTTGTCCAGGTTTCAGCTTATCAGTTTTGGTTAACACGATCTGATAGCTGACGGCTGTTTCGTCGAGCATCTTCATGATCTCAAGATCGTTCTTCTTCAGCCCATGGCGCGAGTCGATCAGCACGAACACCCGCGCCAACTCCACCCGGCCTTGCAAATAGCGTCGGATGAGTTTGTTCCACTTTTCCACTGCATCCAGCGGCGCTTTGGCAAAGCCATAGCCTGGCATATCGACAATGCGAAATGGCATGCCATCGGCGGAGAAAAGGTTCAGCTCTTGTGTGCGCCCCGGCGTGTTGGATGTGCGGGCAAGCCCCTTTTGGCGCACAAGCGCGTTGAGCAGGGATGACTTGCCAACGTTGGAGCGGCCAGCAAAAGCGATCTCAATACGGCCATCGACGGGAAGACCAGAAGCGGCGACAACACCTTTTTCAAACAGCCATTCGCGGGCGAACAGCTGATCGCCCGCGTCCAGCAATTCTTCCGAAAGGCCAATCGCCTCTAGATCGGCCTGAAGCTCGCTCACGAGGTTTGCTACTCAGCCGGTTGCTTGGCTGGTTTTTTCACAAACATGGCTTTGAGATTATCCCATAGCTCAATTTTCACACCGTGCCGCTTCATGATGAACGCCTGCTGGATCACCGACAGGAAGTTGTTCCACGTCCAGTAGATCACCAAGCCAGCAGGGAAGGTCGCCAGCATGAAGGTGAAGACCACAGGCATCCAGGTGAAGATCATCGCCTGCGTTGGGTCCGTCGGCGTTGGATTCAGCTTCATCTGAACGAACATCGTGATGCCCATCAGGATCGGCCAAACGCCGAGCCCAAGCAGTGGACCGATAAGTGGTACCAGCGTTGGATCGTAGGGCAACAGACCGAACAGGTTGAACAGCGACGTTGGATCAGCAGCGGAAAGATCCTGAATCCAGCCGAAGAACGGCGCATGGCGCATCTCAATGGTAACAAACAGCACCTTGTAGAGTGCGAAAAAAACGGGAATTTGGATGAGTACTGGCCAACAGCCAGCAACCGGGTTGATCTTCTCTTTCTTATAGAGCTCCATCATGTGCTTTTGGAGTTCTGGCTTATCGTCTTTGTAGCGGTCTTGAATCTCTTTCAGCTGCGGCTGAACCTTCTTCATCTTCGACATCGAAGCGTAGGACTTGTTGGCCAGCGGCAGGAAGACCAATTTGATACCCACGGTCACGAGCAAAATCGCGACGCCGAAATTGCCAAACACCCCAAACAACCATTTGATGGCGAAAAACATCGGTTTGGTCAGGAAGTAGAACCAACCCCAATCGATCAGAAGCTCAAAGCGCTCAATGCCACGATCAGCCTCGTAACCATCGATAATGGCAACCTCTTTGGCGCCAGCAAACAGCTGGTTTTCAATCCCGACGCTCGCGCCTGGGGCGATTTCAAACCCACCGCCCAGATAGGCCGCGATAAAGCTCTCGCCGGTCATCACCTGGTCCATGCGGAATTCGCCGCGATAGTTATCCAGACCCGACGGAATAAGCGTTGCCGCCCAGTATTTATCCGTGATGCCAAGCCAACCGCCCGATACGTCGCGATACTGTGTCGTGCCATCATCGCGAACATCGTCATAATCAAGCTCAGCAAGGCCTTCTTCGCCGAAGAAGCCGATCATACCCTCGTGCAAGATAAACATGCGGCTGGTCTGGGGTTCGCCCTGCCGGGCGACCAAGCCATAAGGGTAAAGAAGGACGCCAGCGTCCGTGGCGTTTTCCACCTCTTGGCGGATGGTGAACATATAGTCCTCATCCACCGAGATGATGCGGCGGAAGGTTAGACCTTCATCGTTTTCATACACCAGCGTCACCGGGGTCGATGCGGTCAGCGTGCTGTTGCCCTCAACCTGCCACATCGTATCGGCGCCTGGCAGTGCGGCGGCGCCACCAGCGCCCTGTGCCCAACCAAACTCGGCATAAAACGGATCTTCTGACCCTGATGGCGAGAACAAGACGACGGTATCGGAGTCTTCATCCAGCGTTTCGCGATATTCCACCAGGTGAATATCGTCGATGCGCGCGCCTTGCAGGGCAATGGTGCCGGTGATGTGTGAGGTCTCGATATCAACGCGGTCGGTTCCGGCGATGATTGATTCACGGTCAAGCGTGGTGGGAACAAGCGACCCGCCTGGGCTCACCTGAACCGCGCCAGCCACGCCCGGAGCGCTCTCATCCACCACTACTGGTGACCCACTGCCATCAGTGCCAGTTTGCGCTTCAAGTGCAGCGCGCTCGGCTTCCATTTGAGGGCCGACATACAAGTACTGCCACGCCACCAGAATGCCGAGTGACAAAGCGATGGCGAGAATGTAATTGCGGTTTTCCATGGATTACCCGGCGTTGTCTGCTGCGTTGGCCGCGCTCAGGTGGCGCGTGCGTGGACCTTGTTCAGCCCGCTTTTGAGGGCGCTCGTCAATGAGCCGAACGGAGCGCTTTCTGCGTTCGCCCGTGCGATCAGCACATAATCATACCCAGGCCGAAAACCTAGACCTGTTGGCGATATTATAGCACTTTTCAGCCGACGCTTGATGCGGTTTCTCACCACAGCACCACCCACTTTGCGTGTCACGGTAATGCCAATGCGTGGTGGATAGGTGTCATCACGGTGTCTGGTCTGAAGCACAAAGGGCGCACAATGCGCCCGTTTTCCGCGTTTGGCGGCAAGATAGTCGCCGCGCTTATACAGCTTGTGAAGCGCTGTCTCTCGGCCCCGCTGTGCCGTTCCTGGGAACGGCAAGCCGGTTGTGGTGATATCACTCATCAATCACCACCGGGCCAACATGAACGCTTTAGGCGCTCAAACGCTTACGACCGCGCGAGCGGCGCGCTGCCAAAACCTTACGGCCACCTTTGGTCGCCAGGCGCGAGCGGAAACCGTGGCGGCGTTTGCGCACGAGTTTCGAAGGTTGATAGGTACGTTTCATCGGTCACACTCTTCACGTTGAGCATCAGCGCCCGCATCAGCATGCGCCAAGAAGCTTCTAAAATTGCTGAAGTGCTGGCGTGCGTTCGCAAGACCGGAGCCGCAAGCACCAGAACAAGCCGCGCTTATACGGGCGGCCTTGAGGAAAAGTCAATTGATTGGGCGCATATTGACGTCGGTTGGCCGCGCGAAATGGGCGAGGGGCGCAACCTCGCGGCGAACTCACGCCGCATCACGCCGCAATTGCCCAGTATAACGGGAGTTCACAAGGCCGTGTGATGGTGCGCGAGGCCGATGATTTGGAAAGGTTGCGCTGCTATGTGCCCCTTCAACGCAACAACGCGATCATCTCTCGCCCTGACGAAAAAGGGCCGATCAAAGGAAACACCATCATGGCCCCGCCACCTGCACAGGACGCTGTTATGACCGGCCAACCTGCCCCCCAAATGCCCAAAACTTCCTCGCCTGCCATCAGCTTGCTGAAACGCTTTGGCCCGCTGATTGTTATTGCTGGTGCAATGGCAGCAGCCTTTGCGTTTGGCTTGAACGATCACTTGAGCCTGTCTGGCCTTATCCAACAACGTGAGATGCTAGCCAGTTTCATCAATGACAACTTCCTCCTTTCTGTTCTTGGTTTCGGCGCGCTGTATGCGCTGGCGGTTGCTTTGAGTTTTCCAGCGGCAAGCTTGCTTACCATCGCTGCTGGCTTTCTGTTCGGCTGGCTTTTTGGCGGACTGACAGTTGTTGTGGCAGCGACCATCGGCGCCACAGCACTCTTCATGGCCGCGCGAACAGCCTTTGGTCAGGCAATTGCAGAAAAAGCTGGCCCAACGCTGAAAAAGCTTTTGGAGGGCTTCAAGAAAGATGGCTTCAACTATCTTCTCTTCCTACGCTTGACGCCAATTTTTCCCTTCACTCTGGTCAACATTGCACCAGCGCTCGCCAACCTGCCGCTTCGCTCCTACGTGCTGGCCACCTTCTTCGGTATCGCGCCTGGCACGTTTGCCTATGCATTTGTTGGCTCTGGTCTTGATAGCGTGATCATGGGGCAAGAGGCTGCCAACCCTGGCTGTGCTGCTGCTGGCACCTGCTCCATTGATCTGGCATCGCTGGTGACAACAGAAATCATTGTTGCGTTCGCCGCCCTTGGTGCGGTCGCCTTGATCCCACCGGTTATGAAAGCCATCCGCGCCCGCCGCACGGGTAAGGCTGCCTAACCGCCTCCAACTATCGCAATCTTTGCCCAACCAGGGTAGCCAAACGTGCTAGTCATGTGAGGCTGTCCGAAGGAACCACCATGTCCAACTCTGCCCCCCAAAACACACCTTCGCTTGAACCGGCTCCGCCCGGCGATGCACCGCAAACGCTGACCCCCGATGTGGTTGTTATCGGCGGTGGTTCTGGCGGTCTTACGACAGCAGCTGTTATGGCGAGCTTCGGCGTGCCAGTGGTGCTGATTGAGAAGCACAAGATGGGTGGCGACTGCCTGAACGTTGGTTGCGTTCCTTCCAAGGCCATTCTGGCGGCTGCCAAACACGCCCACGCGATCATGGAAGGGCCAAAGTTTGGCGTCCACGCGAAGGGCCAAAAGGGTGCAAAATCCAAGGGCACGCCGTTTGACGTCGATTTCTCCACAGTCCACGATCATATCAAGGATGTGATTGGCACCATTGCGCCGGTGGATTCGGTTGAGCGTTATGAAGGCTTGGGCGTCAAAGTGCTGGGAGGCGAGGCTCGCTTCACCGGTCCGCAAACCGTTCAGGTGGGCAACACAACCGTCAAAGCGCGCCGTGTGGTGATCGCCACCGGGTCACGCCCAGCTGTGCCGCCGATCCCTGGCCTGGAGACCGTGCCGTACATCACCAATGAGGTGATCTTTGACCGCAAAGAACTGCCTGAACATCTTATCATCGTCGGCGCTGGCCCTATCGGGCTGGAGCTTGCCCAGGCGCACAATCGTCTCGGTGCCAAGGTGACGGTTCTCGAAGGCTTCAAAGTGCTTGGCCGCGAGGACCGCGAGGCCGCTGAGTTGGTCAAATCCACACTGGAGTCTGAAGGCGTCACCATCCATGAGCACGCCCTTGCCACGAATGTTGCCAATGCTGACGAAGGCGTTGAGGTGACGATTGCGGTGGGCGAGGGTGACGACAAAGAGACCCAGACCATCAAGGGCTCACACATCATGGTGGCTGCCGGACGCGCGGTCAACGTGGAAGGCCTAGACCTTGAAAAGGCTGGCATCGATTATGATCGCCGCGGCATCAAAGTGGATGCTGGCATGCGCACCAGCAACAGAAAAGTCTTCGCCATCGGCGATGTGGCCGGTGGTCTGCAATTCACCCATGTCGCTGGCTATCACGGCGCGCTGATTGCTCGTAGCATTCTCTTCCGCCTGCCGATTAAGCAAAACGCGACCATTCTACCCAAGACCACTTACACGGATCCCGAAGTTGCCTCTGTGGGCGCTACCGAGGAAGAGTTGAAGAACACGCCCGATATCCGCATCCTGCGCTGGGCTTTTCACGAGAATGACCGCGCCATTGCCGAGCGTACCACCGAAGGCTTCATCAAGGTGTTCACGACCAAACGCGGTAAAATTCTTGGCGCGGTGATCGTTGGCCCGAAAGCTGGCGAGATCATTTCACTGTGGGGCTTGGCGATTGCGAAGGGCATGAAGGTTTCTGACATTACCTCATGGGTGGCGGCCTATCCCACCTTGTCAGAGGTCGGGCGCCGCGCCGCGGTAGAGTACTACAAGGGCGCAACCGACAACCCAACGCTGCGCAAGGTCATCACCTTCTTGCAGCGCTTCGGATAGGCTGCATAGATACCAACCATGCGCGATCCTGGAACCACAGTCACACCCATAAAAAAAGCCCATACCCGCAAAGGAGCCGGGCTTTCGGCCAAGCTGCTCGTCTTGACGATACTGTTCGTCATGTTGGCCGAAGTGCTGATTTTTGTGCCCTCCATCGCCAACTTCCGCAACACCTGGCTTCAAGATCGTCTGGCCGATGCTGAACTTGCGGTGGCGGCACTTGACCCTGTGGCGTTTGGCTATGGTTTTGGCGCGGAAACAGGTGATGCGATGATGCAGCAAGTGCTGCTGGAAACGCTGGAAGCGCATGAGTTGGTTTTGGTCACGGACACTGGGCGTCAAGTGCTTGCACAACGTGCCGGGATCGACGGTAGCCTTGTCGCTAATATGGCTGTCGATGTTGATGTCACGACCGGCAACCCGCTGCGTTCCATTTGGGAAGCTTTCGAAACATTGACCGGTGGCGACAATGTTCTGCGCATTCACGGCGGACCGGAACCCGCCACGGGGCGCTATGTGGAGGTGGTGGTCGAAGAATACTATCTGCGCGATGCGATGCTAGATTTCTCGCGCAACATCATCATACTTTCCATCGTCATTTCGCTTATCACGGCGGGTCTTGTTTACCTCAGTCTCAACGCGCTTTTCGTCAAACCCTTGCGCAGACTAGATGCGGCAATGGCAACCTTTGCCGATGCGCCCGAGGACCCAGGGTCCATGATCACGCCATCAGGTCGGCACGATGAACTAGGCAACGCCGAAACGCGGCTTGCCGCCATGCAATCGGATGTGCGTACCATGCTCACCGAGCGGCGCAGACTGGCCGATGTCGGGCTGGCAGTTTCTAAGATCAACCATGATCTGCGCAACCTTCTCTCCAGTGCGCATCTGCTTTCTGAGCGTCTTGATATGATCGCTGATCCGCATGTGCAGCGCGTTGCACCGAAGATTGTCCGCGCCATCGATCGTGCGGTCTCTTTTTGTGAGGCTACGCTTGCCTATGGCCAAGTGCGTGAAGAAGCCCCAGAACGCTCCACCTTCACCTTGGCCAATTTGGTCGAAGAGGCGGCTGAGTTTGCCGGTCTCACCAATCATCGCACACTCGCCTTCACCAACCATGTTGATCCAGCACTTGCCACCCGCGTTGGCCAAGAGAACCTGTTTCGTATCTTGCTCAATCTCATGCGCAACGGTCGCCATGCGTTGGAAGCGGTGGGAGAAACCGAAACCCAGCTTCAACTGTCTGTCAACGCTGTTTTTGTTGATGATGCACTAACCATCACGGTTGCCGACACAGGCCCAGGCATCCCGGAAGCTGTGCGCGGCAAACTGTTTCAACCATTCCACGGCGATGCTGGTCGTCGCGGTTCCACAGGCCTTGGCCTTGCTATTGCCAAGGAACTTGCTGAGGCTGACGGGGGCACGATCACGCTGGTTGAACCCAGCGATGAGGATGCAAATCCAGGCGCGGTTTTCACCATCACCTTGCCCGACGCGCGGGTCGACGATCTTGTGTGAAGAAGGGCGTCGATAGCGCCTTGCAATTGCGTGAACGGTGGGCTAAGCGTGCGCGCCTTGAAGGTAATCAGCGCCAATCGACGCGGTTCTCAAGCGATGCACCGGTAGCTCAGCTGGATAGAGCACTAGACTACGAATCTAGGGGTCGGGAGTTCGAATCTTCCCCGGTGCGCCATTTCCAAATTTCCTGCCGCAAGACCACCTAAGACCTTGAAAGGAAAGGATAGATTTGCCGTTCTAAGTCCGTTATCGCGTGAGTAGCGCAAACGGTCGGCAAAGGTAAGTTTTAGGACGGTTTGTTTGTCTTCCAAACGGTCCGAACGCCAGAGAATCCAAGGGTTTGATAGAAACTCGAGGGCTGTTCTAAGTGAGGCTTCGAAGCCTGACTTCGGTGTTGTATTTTCTGCAATGCGGTCCCCGATAACAAGCTTCCGGTTTTCCAATTCCCGAATGCGTTCTTCATACTTTGCAATCACACTTGGCACGGTCGCATCCATAATGCGGTCGAGCAGTTGATCAACCTGTTTGTCGATCTTAGTAAGTTCGGCGCGGTGGTCGCGCGACTGTTTTTCTGCTTGATCGATCCGTAGCTGCCAGAGCGTCGCAAACACTTTGCGTGCTGTCCGAAACGCAGCCTCATGTGGTTTCACGGTACCAAGTAACGTTTCGAATTCGCCTTCGAGGTCTGCGCGGCGGATCGACTTGCCATAGCTGGCGCAGCCATTTTGCGGGCAGTGATAGTAAGGATGGCGTGCGTGCGATCCCTTGGCCCAACAGGCCGTTAAAGGCGTTCCGCAGTCGTCGCATTCAACGAACCCGCGCAACGGAAAATCCTCGTTCAGGTTTTTGCGACGCGGCGTGTAACAGCCACCAGACAGTCGTTCTTCAACCTTGGCGAAGGTCTGCGCACTGACAATGCCTTCATGCTGCCCCTTGCTCCGCGCAATGCCCCAACTCGGTGCTTCAACATAACCTGCATAAATGCACTGGCTCAGAATCTGGCTGACGCGCTCATGCGGAACCTTGCCAGACTTCCCACGCGGAAACAGCGGATTGTTTTGCAAAAACCGCATCACTTCGGCCTGTGAGCCAAAGTGACCGCTCGCATATCCTTCGATGGCTTGCTGCACAATCGAGGCGACCGGCTCATCGCGATGCAGAATTTTGCCGTGACCGGGAACGCGCTTGTATTTGAACCCAACTGGCGGACGCGCCAGAACACTGTAGCCCGCTTGAACGCGTGCCTTCATTCTGTTCGTGGTTTGCTCAGCGTTCTTTTGGCGCTGGTGCTGGGAAACGCTTGCCAGAAGATTTTCGACGAGAACAGAGTCTGAGTCTTCACCAAATTCGACTGATGGGGATTCCAGTACGCCGCCAGCGCTTGAAATCGCGCGCCGCAGTTCAAGATGGGCTTCAATTGAGCGCGCCAAACGCGAAACGTCATCGATCAAAATCCGGACGTTATGGCTGCGATGTTTGCGCATGTAAGAAAGCGCCGCTCTCATGCCTGGGCGGTCAGTGAGCCCGCCTGAAACGTCATCCGTGAACACCTCGACGACTTCATAGCCCTTCATGCGGGCGAAGTCGCGGCAACGGGTCGTTTGTGACGACAGCCCAGTACCAACCGTTTTCTGTTTGGTGCTAGACACTCGCGCATAGATGATCGCTTGTATGCTGCCGCCCGTCGTCATGTCGTTGCCAACCCTTTCTCCATTGCTTGAGAGCCATTCAAATTTACCTCAGCAGCATCATCGCTCGGAAGCAAAACCTCAAAGATATCCCCCTCAAATCCGACATTCACGAAATGCCACATGAGGGGAACGAGGGTGTCAAGGAACGACGCAGCTTCTTCATCACTGAGGCCGGACTTGACGAGTTCGTCCACGAATTCGTCAATCGGAATGGACGGCGCTGGCGGCGGTGTCCGCTCAGTATTTCCAGTCGTTTTAGAGCAGCCTTCAAAGCGCTCCGTCAGTAAATCTGTCATGACGTGCCTCCTTTTCTGCTCGTCCATTAAACAAACGAACAGTGTATAGAACAAATAAGGAAAATACAAGGAATATATTCCTGTAAATACTATGAACTGAGACGTGAGATTTGCGCCCACTGACCGATATGTCCATGGAGTGCACGACAAACTATCCAAGCAAATGGCGCGCAACATGAGGCATGGTATTACCCATGCAATTCAATCCATTGACGAATTTGCGATGAAACTGACGAAGCAAACAAAGAAAGCAAAATCTGCGAACCGGCTCTATCGGGGCGGCAAGATTTCCGGCTACCAGTTTCGCCGAGTGCTGCGGGCCTTTGCTGGCGACGTACCGCCTACGCGGCTCTCTCAGCGCATGATACTCAGCCTGAATAGCATTTCGGGAATCTACCAGCGTCTGCGCGCTCACTATGTCAAAATCGGCGTCTTTCGTGATTTCTATGCGGACGGACGGGAAAATAGAGGGGCAACCGACAAAGAGGCAGAGGCCTACGAACTCGCCTTGCTCGATTTCCATCTTCAACGTGTTTCGAGGATGCGTGGTGTGAAACCCTCAAGAGGTGAAGTCGATCACCATTTCTGCGAAAGCTGCTGGCGCTTCCGCTTTGCCCCGTTCTTCGAGGGGCGAACCGCTGAAGCCGTTCAGGAGATGATGTTCAACGAGCTTCTAACCTACATTCATGTCGGTGGCCCCGTTGGAATACCGACGCCGAACTTGCGGGCCATAAAGGAAGCTCAGTTGGATTTTTTAGACCGAAGGGCAGCATGGCTTGAAAGAAGCTCACCGGAGTTCAAGCCAGAAAAATTGCGATCTTCGCTGCGCGAAATCCGCCGATTGTAGGCGCTATCTCGACCGGCCTCTCCCAAGCCCCTTCGATCGATCCAAACGCTGAGTGATATCGCGAGCGTTTTCTTTCATCTTTGCCAGTTTTGACTTGGCCTCCGAGATTGCCCTGTCTTCGTTTGTCGCTGCCGACCCCTTTCGCAGCTCCATCTCGTCCTTCAACGTTTGTTCAACTTCGGCGCGCACGGCTGAGTAGAGTTCTTCTTTCTTATCCTTGACCTGCTTTTTGTGCTCTGGCTCGAATTTGTCGGACACAGCTTTACGAATTGAATTCCGTCGTTCCAAATCAGAAGAGCCGCGTGCTCCATCTGGCTTTAGATTAAGCTCGGGATGCGGCGCGACCCGCTGATCAATGATGTATTGCGCTATTCTCTCGCGTTCCGCCTCAAGTTGCTCCTCCATGTTCTCGAGGGTCACGTCGGCCTTAAACTTCAAGTCCTGCAGACTTTTCCTAAGCTCAGGTGTCTGAACTTTCCTGAGTTGATGATCCAACTGCTCCGACTCGAAGCGCACTTTTTGCGCATCAGTACCCTGAGCTGCTACATTGAAGTCTTTGTTTGAAGACATTTTTTATCACTGAGATTGGAGCAATAATGAATAAGAGACCTATTGATTTTAAAGACCTCGAAACGGATCGAGCAGGTATCGCCTCACAAGCTGCCTTTGTGGCCTTGGCGAACGAATTAATAGCCGACGGACGTCGTCCGCATACCGTGTTTCGCGCGATGTTGCATGCAGCCTATGAAGCGAGCCTCGCACGATCAATCCTCGACTACCACGAGTTTGCGTCGTCCGCTGCTGGCCATGCCGCCGCTAATGAAGGATTGGCAAAAGCACTTTTTGATGCCGATTTCAATGCGCCGGAGACGCAAGCGTTTCTGAAAGAGATCGATATAGAAAAAGCAATGAAGGAAGCAGAAGAAGCGATAAGGGACTAGCCAGTGCCGAAGTGAATGTCGCGAACGTCTTTTAAAGCTCCCTTCCACCTCGGCACCTCAAACCATGGCACGCGATCTGCAACATAGAGACGCGTTCCGCCATGCTTACCGGTCCGGATGACTTGCTTGCCTTCGCCTATCGCCGTGATGTCCTCTGACTGAAGGACAGGGCGCGCGTGTTCGGTGATGCCGAAGGAAGCGTTGGCAACCTGACCGCCGGACTGATTGGTGCCGCGTGTTGCCACCGCCTTCTTGCCACTCCACGTTTCAATATCGCGCAATAGATCAGGTTCGGTGACCAGCCACATGTGCAGCACACCAGACTGGCTTTCGAAGTTGGCGATGGTGTGATCCGTGTAACCCTTCGACCGAAGCGCCGCGCGTCCCTGACAAAAGCCCCAGAGTTGCACGCCCTTGCCCGCATACAGTGTCAGCGCCTTTGGAATGACCGCCATGTAGGGAAGGTTGGCAAGCTCATCGATTAGGACGGTCACGGGAACTGGTCCGGGCTCCTGAGCGCAGGCGTTCACGATTGCAGAAGTTGTAAGGGACGCCCAGCTTGCACACGCTTCGAGGCGGTCTGAGTCGCCTATCAGGTACAGAGTAGTTTTCTCATGCCGCATGTCTGCCGGATCGAAGTTCGACGACTCTGTAACAGCTGCCAGCGGCGTATCTGGTCGAAAATTCCAAAGCGCCGTTGTTAGTTCGCTTTCATAAGCATTCCACTGATCGGTGCTCTCCTTGATATCCACGATCTTAATTGCAAGCCCCTCGAGCGCATCGTCCCCGCAGTCTAAGATCGCGGTGACTTCCTCGACGAAATGTTTGAAGACAAAGCGCCACATGTTCGAGAGCGTACAGCGGTCGGGTCTGTAACGAGCAGACCATTCAAGCCACGTTGCAAGGATTTGCTGCGCACCTGCCGCAACCCATCCATCTTTGTCTTTTTTGGGTGGCACAAGGGACATGCAAATTTGGAGAGCGTCCTCTGTTACGCTTTCTCCTCGTTGTGCCTTGTCGATGATCCGCTGAAATGGATTCAGCTTGAAGGACGGCGCGCCAAGCTTACCGTATGGATTGATCACCAGAACCCTATGGCCCCGCTGTCTGCGGTAATCAGCACTCGCATAGGCGTTTTCGCCATCCTTAATATCATTGACTACGAGTGAGCGATTGAACACATGCGCGAGGTTCGGGAGTACAACATCACGCCCCTTGCCTGATCGTGTCATGCCGTAATTCAGCAGGTGCATGTCGCCACTGTAAAAAAGAGGGTGGCCTTCCAGCGCGCCCAGAAACAAACCCCTGTTATCTAGCATTCCCTCTCGTCTGGCATCTGCCAAGTTTCCAAGCCGACCGCCGCCGAGCAGATCGGATGCATTCGGGTTTTCCAGAGCTTCACGAACGCGCTTGTTTTCGTCGATTGATTCAAGTGCGCGGTGTTCTTGTTCCCGTGCGCGGCGATGCCCTTCCAGAGCTTCAACAGCTTGATAAGCTCCCCATGCCATGCGGCCCAAACCCATGACACCACGAGCGCCTGCACCGATTGCTTTGCTGTATTTTCCGAGTTCGCTCATTGTTGCGGCGGCACATCAAACGGCGAGGATGGCGGCGGCGGTGCTTGCGGCGCCGCAACGTCAGGCTGGTGATTTTCGGTGTCGGGCCGTGTGCCTTTGTATTTTTCGAGCCGATCTATCAGGAAGCGGCGTTCGTTAAGATTATGCACCAATGATCCAAGCCAAATAAAAATTGGTATTGATATAAAGAAGGTGTATCCAACTACGTAAGCAAGATCGAAGCCGAACAGGAAATGCAGTATATAATCGGCCCCATACAAAAGACCAAAGCCAAAAAAGATCGATAATGCCCACTTTTGAAAGCGTCTATAATTTCTGTTGAAAATACGATCCCATTCATATACATAAATATTCTTTGAAACCGTTTTCACCCAGTCCGTACGAGCTTCAAATCTTGGAAGCTCTTTAATCGCTTTGGCCTTGATTTCGGGATCAATGAGTTCGACCGAGGCAAGTATGCTAGAATAGTCAGACATGGACAAAGACGCTTTCAGATCGGCATTCGGTATTGCCACACATGGAGCCCGTGCAGTTTATGCATTCGGGCATGGATTTTGCCAGCTATACAATACCTTTTCGGGAAAGCGTCACCAGATAAGACTATCATCTGTTTCCATCGCCGATGAACTTGTCGCTATAGCGCAAAATGTTGTGGCGCTTTCAGCCAAAATACAGGCTGCTAAGTGCGGTCGAGCACGAGCGCCGAGGACAACGCTTGAGGGTCTAACAGGGCCGAAATAGCTCGCTACAAGTGCCTGAACACAGTGCAGGCAACTTGGCCAAGCGGCGAGCGTGCATGACCTTGCTGCACTAGGGCGCATCGTTTTTAAGTGATATTCCCTCTCTCTGTAGAGATCGCGAAAGCGTCCAACCTGATACACCGTAGGCTTTTCCAACCGCCTCATAGCTTCCCCCAGTCTCGGCAATTTGGCGAGCCGCAAGTCGCAATTGCTGCCGTGACAGTTTCGCTGGACGGCCAATGCGTTTGCCTTTCAGCCTTGCCGCTTGTAGCCCTTCCTTGGTGCGCTGCGAAAGGAGATCGCGCTCAAACTGAGCGAGCGCCCCGATGATGGTGTAGATCAACACGCCATAGGGGGTGCCGGTATCGAGGCCGAGATTGGCAATGTGGATGGAAACATCGCGGCTACGCAAGCGGTCGAGTTGATCCAACGCATCACGGGTGGAGCGGTAGGCGCGATCAAGGTCCCAGATGACGAACACATCGCCGGGCCTGAGACGGCGCATGACGCTCTCATAGACAGGTCGTTTTTTACTGGCAGCTGAGACGGTCTCGATATGCAATTCATCGCACAGTCCACGCAAACCGATGATCTGACGATCATGGTTTTGTTCGGGTGTAGACACCCGTATGTAGGCCCGTCTTTTCATGCTGTTTCAGTGGTTTAGGCTGTCCTCGTTATCTCCCCAGTTGTCACAAAAACGACCCTTTTCGAGTTGTCGTTTCCGGGAGCGAGCACCATGCCCGCATTCCACTAAGTTCTTCTGTTATTTTACCAAATTCCGCACGCAAACATCAAACAACCACAAAACCGGTCGGTTATGAGTAACGGTGAAGTGAAGCGAATGGTGCGTGGTGCAGCCCTAGCGGGCGCAACGCTTTTGTGCGCGCCCTATGCTGTGGCCAACGACCATGGCCACACGCTCATGACGGCGGATACCATCATGCGCGAAATGCAGGCCGATGAGCGCTTCCTTTTCGTCACCGGGATTCTTGAAGGCCTGGCCTACGCGCGGCTTGAGAAGGACACCGAAGCTGCCGGTCAGCGCGACAATTCAGGGATGAACTGCATCTATGACTGGTTTTACCAAAGCGATGGCCGTACGTTCCAACTGATTCAAGCGGCCTTTGATAGGTATCCCGAACACTTCCCAAACACGATTGTTGCTGTACTGATCAACAGAGAGTGCGGTGAGTAATGGAGGCAGCGCTTACGGGATTTCTGGGATCAAGCTTCAAGCGCGGTGCCGATGCTGAGGCGTACCGACGGGCGGTGCAGAATTTTAAGGCCGAGCGCGACCGAAAGGCCCGCAAAGATGAGGCGCGCAATGACAGCGCGGAGATAGCCGACCTTGGCGGCATGGCCATCACCGCCGTGCAGGCCGAGACCTTCCGCGTTGAATTGGAGACATACCAGACAGCGACAATCGAAGCACTTGAGCTGAACCGTGAGGCACTCGACCAGGCGCGCCAGCGTCTCGCTGAAACCCTGGCTCAAGCCTTCATTCTGGAAGATGGGCGGCGTGTCTTCAAAACGGAAGATGGACAGCGCGTCATCGACGAGTTCGGCGAAGACGTCTCACCCGAGATCATCGCACCGGAACACATCCCGGATCATCACCCGACTGCAGAAACCTTTTTCGAACAGCTTGGGCACGTTCGGGCGCTGGAACAAGAACAGACTGACCTTCTGGAATTTCAGTCGGAGCTCGATGATTTGGACGCTCTTCTGGATGGCGGCGACATGACCGTTCGCGAACTGGATGAAGCCCGTGAACATCTGCGCCAAAACGCGCCTGAAGCCGTTCGTGCAGACAATCAAGCGATTACCGCTTCTCAAGCATCTCCAAACCGTGATGTGACGCCAGCAACTGAGGTTCGGCCATTGGCGTTCGAACTAGGGCGTTAAGCTGACAGTGGTTCATCGTCAGGTTGCGCTACCTATTAGGTGCTCCGCAGCCCGAATGGAGTTATTGCCCTCCGGATCGAGTGTCCTTCTGATGAGATCAATCTGATCGTGTTCAATATCGTTGATGTCGTGATGCTTCACGAGAGAGGCTATGCCACTCTCCCCTATAGGATCGGTCATTTTCTCAATAAATACGCTACAAGAGACCGGACTTGGGTCTGAATGATCGGGACTTGTGCTTGTGAGTACACCTGCATCGAAGTCGTTAATGCGCCTTCCCCATCCAGTTCGGTTTGTGCAAAAGACGCGCAATCGTCCTTCCACTTTTGGGCTATAGCAGAAGACATACAGCCATTTGTCTACAAACATTACAGCGCCCTCGAATTTGGACAGTGTTTTGCCGTCCACCAGAAACCACCAATCTGCATATAGACCGCCATCGATCGCATATATCTTTATGATTTCGCTTGATACTTCGTCATCGGACGTTGATCGAAAGCGGGGTTTAAAGGCGCGATAATGGCCTGAAATGTATGGGATTTCGTCGATATACTGCTTGCGCGAGAAGATAGCTTCCGCCTTGATGGACAGAGAGCCGTTTTCGTTGACATGGATGGTTCTGTTTTTCGGCTTCTGACCATTTTTCCGGCAGTATTTCCGGATCATATTTAGAGTTTTTCTCTGCTCCTCCTCGGAACTCTGCTTCTTTGGTGTCACTTCATCAGTTACCAATTGCAGAATGAATTGAATGGCGCCAAGTTTGGTCGGAGGAGTGCCTCCAAACCAGTTATTGATGGTTTGTCTGGAGGCGAAAGGCTTCCCTTGGGCTCTAAATTCACGATTTTTTTGCTGCAATAGTGCTTTGAGTTGTTCTAAAGCACTAGCATCCGCGCTACCAAAGTACGCGTACGACAGTTTGTGAATAAGATTGTCAGGATGAATTACGCTGTTTGCGTCTGCCGCCATTGATGTTAGCCCCCCCCCCCAAAAAAAACCGATTTCGCGGTCTGCGGGCTAACAAAACGCAATTCGGCAAGTATGACTTCAGCTGTCTGGAAATTAGCTGTGAATCATTCGGTTATGTTGGATGTAAACTTACTGGAAACTTGACAGTCGTCAATCTGTCACCTACATTTATTCCATGCAGCACCGGTCGGATGATAAAGCAATGGCAGTACAGTTTTCTGCGGCCTCTAAGCCACAGGCTCAAGATACCGCGCAATCAGTGCAGGTGAGCAATGGCCACAGCTCAAATGGCGTATCCGACGCCGTTTACGTTGGGCTGGGTAGTGGTGTGGCTGTGGCAGCTGCCGGTCTTGCCATCGGACCGGCCCTAGGTGCAGGAGTAGCAGCCGGTGTTGCTGCTTACAGCTTGCGCAAACTGGGCAGTTCCCCGCGGTAGTCGTCTCTGCTACGACGCGCTGGGCTGGGGTGATAAAAGTTGCCAAATTCTACCGAGCGAAGATTACTTCGCGTAAATCGTTTCCTGATGTCGCTTGTGGCGGCATTGGCGATTTCAGTAATTTACATGGTAATATATTACCAAAAAAACTGCAATTTGAATGACGTACATACAGTACTCGGTCTTACAGCCTCTAGCTTTGCCTTCTTCTTAAATCTGCGCGTTCTGCTTGACCTTTGCATAATGAGTGAGGATCAATTGGGGCACCTTGGTGGAGAGCGAGCGACCATCCTGACAGGCTTGGCATTGATGACTGTGTATATGCCGCTGTCCGTTGCGCAGTCTTTTCTAATTCTCCTTGATAGTGCGCCGACTTGTCCGCAGGTCTAGGCTCCGAAAAATCTGCGTATCACGTTAGGGTCGCCTGAAGCGCCAGCTGATCTCCATCGGGTTTTGTGGACGGTTATGCAGATCGCAAGTTGTGCGGGGTAATACCCGCAAACTTGGCAAGGGAGACGCTGCGCTCTCCCGTTGCATCCCTCTGGCCATTGGTGCGCTCTCAGCATTGAGCCTCATCGCACCATCCAACCGTGCCGCCGGTTGAACACTCGCAAGGGAGACTTCGCTCTCCACTGCACCCCATCGACCAAGGGACGTTCCTGTCCCTATGGAACCCTGACCAACCGTCCGCCGATTGGATGCCATCAGCGTATCGACGCTGAACTCGACCAAGGAGCCTATCGCCGCCCCTTGGAACCCGCTTCCAGGACTTGGAGACATGCCTCTCCACCTGCACCGAACCATGCACAGTTATCGCGCTGATCCATCACTCGTCGGACAGAAGGCTATCTTTGCCGAGCGGGTAGTACGTGAAGCCGACTCGTTGAGGTAATGGACACGATGTTGTTCGGAGCTTAGCCCCCCGGCGCGGACAAGGGCGCGGTCTCCCGAGGCTCGCAGATTGTCCGCTACGCGAAGATCTGCTGCGCCCGCCGCGCTGTTCCTTGTCCTTGCCACCCCCATTCTCGCCGAAGGGCAAGGGTTCAGGCAGCCTGAACCCGTTCACTGAATTGGTGAGGGTGTCGCGATCAAGAGAGGCAACCAGCTGCAATCTTCTCTCTAGGTTTGGATATCTCGCAAAGTGATGGCAAAACCAACCGACAAGATTCTATGTTGATAGCGAGTCAACCGATGTTAGTGCTTCCGGTCGTTTCTTTGGGAGGTAGCAATCTGGTGCTGAAATCGCACCATCATTTTTTCTATGGCCAGAGCCGAATGAAACCCACTCTACTCGAGATAGGCATGATCGATTGATCGAAAAAACCCCATTTCGAATTAGCTCGGCACTAAAAGACATAATCGGTCGTGACTTAATTACGAACGACTTTGTTGCTGTTTTTGAACTAGTTAAAAACTCATTTGATGCTTACGCGTCGCGCGTCGACATAGAGTTCGCAGAAGATTGCATTACGCTGGTTGACAATGGCAAGGGAATGTCTCGCGCCGACATCATCGATAAGTGGCTCTTTGTTGCTTACTCGGCAAAAGCAGACCAGACCGAAGACAGCAGTGGCGAGCGCGACTACCGTAACCGTATCAACGTCACGCGTGGATTTGCTGGCAGCAAAGGAATTGGTCGCTTTTCTTGCGACCGGCTTGGCCGATATCTTGATTTGTATGCTCGCGAAGGTGAGCGTGACGCCAACGACGCTGTCCATCTCCGTGTCGATTGGGAGGATTTTGAAAAAAGCGCAAAGCGTGAGTTTGGGCAGGTGCAAGTTGGATTAGAGGACAGAGCAACACTGCCAGTTCCCGATCAGGCATCTGCACTAGGCCCGCATGGGGTCATGCTTCGCATTAAAGGACTGCGTAACGATTGGGATGACCAGAAAATCGAAAAGCTGAGATCGTATCTGGCACGGCTAGTCGATCCCTTTTCGACAGCTTCTGACCTTGAGATTCGTACCTTCGTTTCCCACCGACCAAGCGCCGTAGCTACTGGTGTCGTTGGAAACGATATCGCGGATGTCCTCGATCAGAAAACAACGAAGATTGAAGCGGTTATTGAGAACGGGAAGATTATATCGACGCTCACGGACCGCGGCACCATCATATACAAAATTGAAGAGGAAAGCCCATACGATGCTCTGAAGGGTGCCCGCATTGAGGCGACGATCTTCTACTTGAACCGATCTGCGAAGGTCACTTTCAAACGAAGGATGGGGATTGATGCCGTTGGATTCGGTAATCTCTTCTTGTTTGTAAATGGCTTTCGTATTTTTCCAATCGGCGAGCCAACCGATGATACCTTCGGGATAGCCCGTCGAAAACAGCAAGGTATGAGCCGATTTCTCGGCCTTCGCGACATAATGGGTACAATCCGGGTTGAGGCCAAGCCGCAGCGATTTCGCGAGGCAACGAGCCGTGACAATGGCCTAATCCAAACCGAAGATGTCGTCGAGCTTTACGAAGCAGTCGATCGTTCGATCTTCCGACGCCTCGAAAGATACGTCACAAATGTCGCTTGGCCAGACCCGCTTGAGCAAGACCGAGATGATGCATCAGGCCTCCGAACGAATGCTGGCCGCGCAAGGGTCGTTGAAGTTGTTAGCAACCTAGCTGGTTCGAAAAACATCCAACTGCTCGACTATGATCGTGACCTTGTAAGCGTCGTTGAAGAACGGGCTAAAGAGTTTGAGAAAACGCTCAGTTCTTTGGTTTCCATAGCCGAACGCACAGGGGACGAAGAATTGCTTCGTCGAGTCGAGCGGTCTCGCGCAAGATATGAAGACCTAAGACAGGCGGAAAAGGAGGCCCGTGAAGCGGTAGAGCGCGCTGACGAGGCCAGAGCCCAAGCTGAGCGCTCTGCCAAAGCGGCAACAGCTAGTGCTGCCGCGGCAACGGCGCGGGCGGGGACGCTCGAGCGACAGGTTCGTTTGCTTGGAGCGGCACAAGATCGCGACAGTGAACAACTCAATCTCATGCTGCATCAGGTCGTGATCTACGCATCTGAGCTCGACTCGCTCGTTCGCCGCAGTCTTAAGAAAGTTGGACGGGTTGGTTCGCTTCTCCAGAACTCGGACAGTGGTGGAGGCGATCTTGTGAAGCGGGAACTGGATGATGTGGCCGACCTCATCGGGCGAATCTCATTCCAAAGTCGTCGAATACAGACAGTAGGGAAGGTCGCCACGCAAGCGTCTATCGAGCTAGCCAGCGGGGGTTTGGAGGCCGACCTGATACAGTATATTGCGGAATATGTGGGCGATGTTGTACAAGCCTACACACCTGATCTAAAAATTATCTTCGATTCAAATGGCATTACACTTACTCGCCGCTTTGCTCCGTTTGATGTTGCGGTATTGGTTGAAAACATGGTGAGTAACGCAAAGAAAAACGGTGCGACTTGCCTTACGATGTCATGCGCAGATGGTACCAAGCGCGATACGGTGGTTATCTCAATTTCGGATGATGGGCCCGGAATTGACAATCGCCGAGTCGACCCTACGAGACTGTTCGAGAAGGGGTACACCGGCAATCGGAGCGGCACAGGTTCGGGCTTGGGCCTTTATCATGCTCGTCAGGTAGCAGAAGAGCTAGGCGGGTCGCTCGTACTTGACCCGGTTCGTGACGCCAGCGAACCACGCTTTCTTCTAACCCTACCGCGGAGCGGCACATGAGGCTGGATTTCAAGATCCTTTGGTTTGAAGATCAGTTTCGGGAACTTGCCAGCCAACTGGAAGAGATCAAAGATCATGTAAGCGAAGCAGGATTCCAGCCGGATATTGTCCAACAACTTGACGGGGCGAAAATTGACGATTTGGTCCAGCAACAGCAGCTGTACCACGAGTTTGAACTTGTCGTAGTCGATCTCAATCTTGCGGGCGAATGGTTGGGGGATGAGGTGGCGGCCCGCATCCGGTCTGGTTTTAGCTTCACCGATGTTTTGTTTTACAGTGGCGATGGTGAGGCAAAACTGAGAAGGTTGATCGGCGATAAAGGTGTCGATGGAGTCTACTGCTGCGACCGAAATGATATCGTTTCCAGAGTGATAGAGCGCGTGGACTTCGTATGCGGTAGTCTTGATCGTCTTGAGAGCATGAGGGGCCTAGCGGCCTCGGTCGTTGGACAGTGTGACAGGCTCTTGATCGAGTGCATCGCGGCTCATGAAGGGAATGGCAAAGCACCCGATGAGTTGGCGGTGTTATTGGACCGCTTGGTCTCGGCTAGTCGCGATTATGCAAAGAAAAGATACGACTCTTGTGTAGATGTTCCCACTCGGCTCGAGAGCCGATCTGTTACCAGTCATGTGTTGTGGCAGGCTATCAGGGAGATCGTGCCAAAGGACGGGCCGTTCGCAGCGGAGCGGTCGACACTTGGAAGCTACGACGATCAGGTTTTGAAGAAGAGAAATACTCTTAGCCACGCTGTAGAAGAGCCCGGGCCAGACGGTTGGGAAATCTCAGATGCCAAGGGTGGAACGTTCACAAGGGATGACTACCCTAGTTTTAGACGCGACCTCTCCGCGCACCTTGCAAATTTCAGAGCGCTCCATAACCGTATCAAGACCAACGTCGTCGACGAGTGAGTTCAACATCTCTCCGAGCGCACGCGCGAGCAAGGGGGGGACAGCATTTCCCACCTGTGTATAGCGGGGTAACTGCCATTGTCGTCGAGGCCCGCCTGATGTGTACGGCCCTTGAAATCGAAACCAATCGGGAAACGTTTGCAGGCGCGCGCTCTCTCGCACCGTTAGGGTTCGAGGCTCGCAGTAATGGATACGGTCGTCAGGGAGCGTTGTGACTGTCGTTGATGGGCGGGTCGCTGCTAACGGTGTTGTCGACCGTTTCTTTATTCCTAGTCTTTCGCGGTCGGCCTTAGGTAAGGCCCGTCCAGCCTCGCACGTGTCTAAGATTGCCTGAAAGCGCTCAACCACTTTGGGCGAATGACGTGGCAAGCGCATATCGCTTGGTTGGCCGCGCGAGCCAGCACGAAGATAACGCGCGATAGCTGAAAGGCGGCTTGGTCGCTTGTACCGCGCCATCAAGAAACCTTGGTCACCGAAGTCCGCGTCTGGAATAAGTTCACCGTCAGTCAAGCGGAGATCGCCTATTGCGTCCGCAACACTGCTCCCCTGCACCGGCAAGTTAAGGTCTCGCAGGAACCTGAGTCGTGACACGCGTAATCGATCGAAGGGGTTCACGCCTTTTAGCGCCCCCATCGGGGCAGCGACGAGAAAGAAACGCAAACGTTTCTGAGGCACGCCCCATTCCGAAGCTTCGACTAGCTCGCCCCAAACGTCATACCCGCGTGCCTCGAGCTCGCGCGCGATGAAATCCGAAAACGCCACACCATCCGCCCTTGCGAGGTTCGTGAAGCCTCGAACGTTTTCAAGGAGAAGAAATGGTGGCTGGAGTGCATCGACCAGATCGAGGTAGCGTGCAGCGAGCTCGTTCCGCGGATCATTCGGGTCGCGTCGACCGTTCGCCGAGAATCCTTGACATGGTGGCCCGCCGGCTAACAGATCAACGGTACCACGTGCTGCTTCGAGTTGGCCCCGGTGCTGGTCGAGCAGGCGTCCAACGTCGTGCGGAGACACAGGGACGCCTTTCAACCAACCTAAACTTCCGTCAAAGATTCGATCGAGTATGTTGCGTCTATAGGTGGCGAATGCATCTGAGTTAGCTTCAATTGCGAGCATCGGTGCCAACCCGGCCTGTACAAGGCCCAGGGACAGTCCGCCACAACCGGCAAATGCATCTACAAATCGAACGACCATACGACTTCTTTGCAGGAGTTGATACGAAGCGCCAGGCCGAAAATGGATTATAGGGGTTAAGGAAGGCTGTGATTGGGGGTAGCTTAGTTAGCCAAGCACGACCGCAAGTCCTAAAGACGCAACCGCAAACCGGGGTGCGAGGTCTTCAGGGGTGTTTGAGGCACCTGTCGAAGCCGACCGAATTCAAGGTAGCGACCAATGTCCATGCGCAAAGCTGAGAGTTTCTTTGCTTGCTGCTCGCGTAGGTCGGTTACACGGGATTGAAGAACTGAGCGTTTGGCCGATTGTTCGCTCATCAAAACTTCGCGTTCGCGAACGTGTCGCTCGCGCGTCGATTGAGCTTCAGTTTCATTGAGTTTTCGTACTTTCTGGTATTCGCCGGTTAGGCGGTGCCAGAGCCCACGCAGTCCTTTCGGCAGACGGTTGGCACGTACCAACGTCTCCGCATCCCATTCCCGCTTTTGCTTTGTCTTGAGAGCCTGCCGCGCAGTTCGGTGCAGCTCGACCATTTTCTTTTTGTATGCGTCGAGCTTGGCGTACCGGCTTTGAAAGCGATCCTTGGCTTCCGCGATGTGGCGGCGGATAACCGGCGTCATGCGTTCGCCAATGAGCTTGCGCGTTGCTTCAACGTCTTGAAGTTTGTCACCCTCGCCAAGCCGCGCACGAACGTCCTTGGCTTTGACGCCCAACATGCGAGACAGCGAGTAGACCTCGCCGGTGTGGTCGACGACCAGATGACCGCGACGGTCGCCCTTGGCGAGATGAAACCCGCGTTCGATCAAGCTGCCTTGAAAGGCGTTCAGGCCATCGGAGCGTGACCAGCAGTCTTGAATCGACTTTTTGAGCCAGCGCGGATCGACGCCTTGCCGCTTGCACTGTTGCCATTCGGCAAGCGTGAAATTGGTTGGATCGCCAGCGCCTTTTTCGGCCATGCCGCGCGGCATCTCGAAGCCCAACTCGAGATGAAGATCACGCGCCAGAGCGAACAACTTGTTCTTGAAGAACGGCATGTGTTTTGCCGTCATGGTCGCGGCATCCACACGTGACCACACGGCATGCACGTGAAGCCGATTTTCCTTTTCGTGGAAGACCACAGCGCGCGGTTGGCCGACCAGACCAAGCCGCTTTTCAATCCGGTCTATCGTGTCCTCGAAGACTTCAAGCGGGACGTTCTCGGGCTGCGGAGGATTGATGGAAACCGAGAACAGATATTGGCGGCACTTTGTGCCAAGGCTTATCGCCTCGGCTTCCTTGAAGGCGTCGTGCAAGTTGTCGCTGGCAAACCCTTTCACCTCATGGACAAGCACATGCTCATTGTCGTCGGTCTTCAGCAGGTGCGCCGCAAGGTTTGCGCCGGAGCCGCGCTGTGAGCCTTTAATCAGCATCACACGCGCTCTGCTTTCTTGCCGAGCGCTTGCATCAGAAGCGCACGGATTTCGCGGATATCCCGTAGCGCATCCTGCAGGAGCGCTTCTGTTTCAGGCGTGACAGGTAGCACGCCGATATTCACGGCATGCGCCAATTGGTTCAGATTGCTGGAAAGGCGCGACTGGCCAAGCAGAGCGAGCGTTTTGGCCAGCGCCTCGCGATCTTGGATCGACAAGCCAGACCGGCGCATGCGCAGCGGCGCGTCGCCAAGTGCCTTGGCCTTGATATACGCGCCAAGCGGAAGCCCGCCCGATTCTTGGGTCAGGCGTTCCCGCTGCGCCTCAGAAAGCCGGATGCAAAACGGCGATGGGCGTTTTTTGCCGTGCTTTTCTAATGTGTTACCATGATTTGTGGATTGCTTGAATTGCTCGGCTACGGACACGGCGGCACCTGAGGATCTTTCGATCTCAAGTGCTCAAGTGCGGTGTTCCATTCGGTCAGCGTTTCGAACAATTCGTTCGAAGTCTCGCCATTTAGGCGCGCCATATACCGCGTTTCGCCCAGCGAATTGCAGAAAGCGTTCCCGGTATCAGGGTCGGCGGCAGTCGTTTGGCACAAACGATGAGAGCCGGTCGGACTCTTTTCGTCTAGGCGCGTTATCCATCCGCAAGCGAAAGAACTTCCCCTTCCCGAGCGTCGGAACCCTTTGCCGAGCGCTAGCGATCGGATTGCCTCCGGAGGACCACATTCTGGCTGCCGATACAGACACACGCAGCGCGAAATTAGTTCAGGATGAAGTCGGCGAGTGACTGCACAGACCGATGTTAGGGCGGTCCCGTACGAGCAAAGTACACTTGTATCATGCGCTTGCGCTGGCTAGGTTGTCCAGTAATAGGAAGAAATCGTTATAAAAACGGCTTTTTACCGAAGTATTTTGAAAAACCAGTCGGATCGTAGACTTTGCTGCATAACATCAGCTGGGACGACATACGCGTTTTTTTGGCCTACTTGCGCTGTGGGTCTGTCGCCAATGCTGCCAGCGAGTTGAAGATCAGCGGCCCTACGGTCAGCCGACGCATCAACGCTTTACAAGACGCGGTGGGTATCCCACTCCTGAACCGCAGTCACCAGCGGTTAGAGCTTTCGGCCAACGCTCAAAATCTGGTTGAGATTTGGCAAGAGGCCGAGCGCCTTCTCACCAACGCCCCCGATCTGGCCTCGCGCATGCAGCACACAGAGCAGGTGGAGCTGCGGTTTTCTACCACGCCTGCCTTGGCGCATGCTCTGATTTTCCCCAACATCAACTCTTACATGGAGCGTTGGCCCAATGTGATGCTCGACATCGACACCTCCTTCCGGGTCGTCGATATCGGAGCGGGGCAGGGAGATGTGGCGCTACGGTTTGTTGAACCGGAACGCGGTGCCGTCACACGCCAACGGGTCGGCTCGGTCTCGTTCAACGTGTATTGTGCAGAAGGCATTCTGCCCGATGGCTTTGAACCCGTTGAGGCCTGGGAAGGTCTCTCGCAAACCGGATTGCGCCATATCACATGGTCGCCTGGCACGAGCGTCAGTATGCCCCAGCAGAAGCTGAGCGAAGTGCTAGGAGAGCGACGGGCGGGCTTTGCGATTTCCGAATACACTGGGCTTGTCGATGCTGTGCTGAATGGAATTGGGGCAGGTATCTTGCCTGATATCATTGGGCAACGGCTGCCTGGTGTACGCCCTGTGATGCGGCCCGATCTGGTGGGCAGCATGCCACTCTGGCTTGTCACGGCGGACCGGCTGTGCAGCTATCACCACATCATTGAGTTCCGCGATTTCATCCGCAAAGCGATTAAGACGGCATCGGCAAATGCGGTTGCGCATCAGCAAGACCGCCCCAACTGAGCAGGGCGGCCTTGGACCGTGGAAAAACTTTGATCACTAGGCGTCAGAGCGGCTATGCGGTTTTGACAGCTTTGCCTTCAGTGTAGCGCCCACCTGCTACAGCACCGCTGGCAAATGCATCCGACAATCGCACAAGTGCTGCTGGGTCGATGCTGATATCAACGGCTGCGGCGTTCTGCTCCAGATGATTGACTTTTCGCGCGCCGGGGATGGGGATGATGTCCTCGCCTCGGCTGAGCAACCAGACCAGCATCAACTGCGGCACGCTGATGCCTTCTCTGGCTGCCACCTCATCAAGCAGATCGAAAAGGTCCGCGTTGGCATTCAGACTGTCTTGCTGGAAACGTGGTAGCGTTCTGCGGAAATCATCAGCGTCCAGCGTTGGCAGGGTTCCTGTTTTGCGAAGCAGCCCCCGGCCGAGCGGTGAATAGCAAACCAATGCAGCACCTGTGGTGCGGATCACCGGCAAAACCTCGTCCTCCACCAGGCGTGTCCAGAGGGAGTATTCCGATTGTACCGCATCCACCGGTGCGATGGCGTTGGCACGGCGCAGTTCATCGGCGCTTGGTTCGGACAGTCCGATGGCGCGAATTTTACCCGCCGTTTTCAGATCAGCCAGCGCGCCCATGCTGTCTTCCACTGGCACGTTCGGATCGATGCGGTGCAGATAGTAGAGGTCGATCACGTCGACCCCCAGCCGTTTCAGACTCTTCTCGCAACTGGCGGTGATATAGTCAGGTTTGCCACATCGTTCGCGTTTAAAGTTGCCGTCAGACATGATTTCATCGGTGCGCACGATGCCGCATTTGGAGGCGATCAGCGGCGTATGGCTGGTTTGGGAGAGGAAGCGACCCAGCAGATCCTCGTTGCGCCCATCGCCATAAAGATCGGCAGTATCGAGCATGGTGATGCCAATCTCCATGGCCCGTTCCAGCGTTTTTAGGCTTTCAGCGTCATCGAACGCGCCGTAGAACTCCGACATCGCCATACAGCCAAGTCCAAGCGCCGAAGTCTGAAGGCCGGATTGGCCGATGTCTGTCGTTTTCATAAGAGAAGTCCTTTGTTGGTCAGAGAAATTCAAGAAGCAGAATGCCGCAGCTGAAACCGACGCCGGCCGAGACAATGAGAACTCGGTCGCCTGGTTCCACCAGCCCATCGGTGCGTAGCTGTGACAGGCCGACCCAACCGTCCGTTGTTCCCAGATGGCCGCACATTTTGCCGATCTCCCAGCCTGACTGATCCCCCAGTTCGCCGAACACAGCCTCATAGGTCGCCTCACGCACCGATGCGCCAACAAAGGGCGTGAAGATCCATCGCACCGGACCGTTCCAGTCCGGGTGACCAACCAAGCCATCTTTCAGCCGGTTCAACGCGCCGTTCAGCGGTTTGGTGAACCCCGCATGACCGTGGGTGGATAGAAACGCCCGCTTGCTGCGTCGTACGTCATACTCGCTCACCCAGCTTTCTGGCGTCTCGCGAGCAGGCTGTGGGTCGCGGTGCAGTTCTTCCAAAGCTGGGGCGCCATCGAGAGCGATATGGACCACGCGCGCAAACCCGGCTTGACGTGACAGCACCAGCGCGGCGGCGGCATCGCCGTAAAGCAATCCATAGTCTGACTTCCACCGATCAAACCCAGAATCTTGAAACCTGTCAGCGCCCACCAGTAGCAGGTTTGCGCCGACGGCGCTTCCACAGAGTGGTGCTAAGGCGATCATCGATTGCAGCAGACCATTACAGCCTTGATTGATGGTCAGGGCGGGAACATCACCGCCAATGTCCAGATGCCGCTGCACCCAAGACGCTGGCGTCCACAAGCGCGGTTGTCCGTGGCGGTGGATCGAAGCGTAGGCCATGGCCGCTAGATCATCACCCCTGATAGCCGCCTCGTTCATGGCGTCCTGCGCGGCCGCCAGTGCCATCTCGTAAGAGGCACGCTGGGGCTCTTGCGCCACGGCGACGTAGCCATCGACAGTGGCGCGGTCTTTCTCGTAACGACCATCGACAA
This sequence comes from Pseudomonadota bacterium, assembly GCA_039814945.1. Lineage (GTDB taxonomy): Bacteria > Pseudomonadota > Alphaproteobacteria > Rhizobiales > MH13 > MH13. Next base: position 80,855 of record JBCCAF010000011.1, on the reverse strand, counting down.
CAGCGTCCGCCACCATCAACTGCTTCGGGCCAAGCACCGCCCCAAGACCTGCAAGGTAGAGCGGGTCAGCCATCCTACGGCTTTTCTGCGTTGTTTAGTGCCGTCAGATACCTGGCGATGGCATCATCCTGCGCATCTCGATCAACCGCTGCAATGTAGCCGTCCGGGCGCACCAGAAGGCGTGCCACATGATTCAACTTGTCAAGCTCGCCTGCCTCAATTGGGCGCACTGTCATGGCGTCTTGTTGGCGGCCTGGCCGATAAAATCGGTTGTCTTCTAACCGTACCTCATGCAGCGCGATGGCATTGGTATCAGTCTCCTCAACGGGTCTGGCCGTCAGGTGCAACAGGTAGAGCCGTCCGGGCTGCAACAGATCGTAGAGATCCTCGCCATCGGCCATTTTCACCCAGGGAAGGCGTTTGCCCGCTGCCAGCGAGTCGCCTGCGTTGCCATAGGCAATCCCAAGCTGCGCCATCGCGTGGATCAGTTTCTTCGGTTGCCAGACCCGGCAGACAATGGGTGCCAGAATTTTGAAGGCAAAGCGATAGAGTATCCCGGGTGCGTTCATCACCCGCAACGCCTTGTCGGTGCCGTTGGCGACGGTCAACGCGATGCCGCGCCGCTCCTCACCATAGGGTGCCAGCAAGGCGGCATGGGGCATACGGTGTGCCAGCGACAGTCTCCAGGCGAGATTGGCAGCGTCACCGATGCCCATGTTCATCCCCTGGCCACCGGCAGGCGAGTGGATATGGGCCGCATCGCCAGCCAGAAACACACGCTTGGTCACGAAGCTGTCGGCAACGCGTTTTTGCATCAGGTAGGAGACGACCCGCGATGCATCGTACATGCGGGTGTTGGGAAACAGCTCATTGCGACGCAGAAAATCGGCGAACGCATCAAAGCTGATCGGCGCGCCGGAAGCCAAATCGCGGCTTGCCATGCTGTCCGGCCCAACCAGGCGATAGGCCCCGTTTGGCAGCGGGATAGCCGCCACCACTGACTTGTCGGCCATGATGACATGGGTGGCGTCCGTCGCCAGCCGATCTTCGGCGATCCTTACCTCCGATAAGACGAAACGGGCATCATATGTCAGACCGGAGAACGCAACGCCGATGCTTTTGCGCACGATGCTGCCAGCTCCGTCGCAGCCCACGACAGTGGCATGACGTACCGTTTCCTCTTCAAAGTGAGCGGTAACACCATCATCGTCTTCTTCGATAGAACGCAGACTGGTGTTCCACTCCACATCCCCACCAAGACTGCGCAGCTTGTCATAGAGCAGCGCCTCGGTGATCGATTGCGGCAAGATCAGGTAGAACGGATACGCGGTATCACCGCGCAGCACGTTGAAGTCCAGCGAGAAGAGCGCGCGGTTCTTTTCGTGGAACGTCATGAAGCGGGTCACCCGGCCATGGCGCACAAAGTCTTCGGCCAGATCGAGCGACTGCATAATTTCTAGCGTGCGTGCGTGTACGCCCAGTGCCCGTGAATCTTCCACTGTGCCGTCCTTGCTATCGACAATCCGGAAGGGTGTGCCTGCCTTGGCAAGCAAACAGGCGAGCATCAGCCCGACAGGGCCGGCACCGATGATGAGAACGCGCTGATCGATGGTCACAAGACTGGCTCCGCATAGAGAAACGTCTGCAAGGCGTTCAAACAACGCCGTGCGGCGATGGCGTCGAACCGTTGGGCATTGCCGTGCGGGTCGATCTCCTCGTTGGTGAACCCGTGACGGGCGTGGCCCAGCGCAAGGCTGATCCAATCGACGCTCGCCTGGGTCATCTCCTCCTGATAGGCGCTTACATGATCCATTCCGATGATTGGGTCGGACGCGCCGTGGATGGCGAGGAACCGAGTGGGGCTGGCGAGACTGTTGATCGGGCTTTTGGTGGAGGGAATGCCGTGCACACTGGCCACAGCCGCCAATCCGGCATCCGCCCGGCCCATCTCAAAGCTCAGAGCACCGCCCAGACAGTAGCCAACAACGTGCAAGCTTGCCGGTGCCACTGACAGCGCCGCGCAGGCCGCATCAACAAAGCCTAGAAGATCAGCACGCAGCTTGACCGGATCTGCCAACGCGCGGGCGATCCAAACCTCCGCATCGCCGCTGTAGTCCTTCGGGCGATAGGCAGTGCCGAACAGATCGGTGACCAGGACGTTGCAGTCATGCTTCTCGGCAAGCTCCGCGCCGCGCCGCTGGGCGTAATCGGTCTGATAGCCGCGCCAGTCTGGCAGGAGCAGGACGGTGCGCGGCGCACTCCGATCGATCTGAAGACCGGCATACTCAGTGTCGTTGGCTTGAAAGTGCAGAGCGGTCATCATCGTGCCGTCCTTCAGGCCGCTTTCTCGCCGAACGCGCGGGCATGGAATGGCATCGCCTTGAGCGTGGCGAAATGGGCGGCTAGCCTAGGTCGCGCCTTCAGCAGAGCTGCGTCGATGCGGTCAGCCCAGTTGAGCATCACCAGCATGAAAAAATCCGACGATGTGAGGTTTTCACCCAGCGCGAAGGCCTCGGGGCTCACCTTGGTTTCAAGAACGTCTAGGGCCTTGGCGATCTCTTCTTCCGACTTGGCCCGGATGGCCGCTTGCGCCTCGCTGTCATCAGCGGAACGATCCGGTCGGAAGCGCAACAGAAACGCTCCGTAAACTGAGGTCGAGAGGAAGCTAAGCAACTCTTCATTCTGTGCTCGCTTTGACGGATTTCGTCCCAACAGTTCGCAGGCGAAGCTGCGCGCCAGATGATTCAAGATGGCTGTCGTCTCGGTGAGAACCAGCCCGTCTTCGGCCACCAGAGTTGGCACTGTACGGCTTGGATTGACGGCGCTCAGCGCTGCATCATGGTCGCGCCGCTCGCGCGTCTCAACTGGCAGATTGAGATGGGTGCAAAGCGCTGCCACGGCATCCGAGCACGAGCCAGTGATGGTATAAAGGATCATTGTCGTTGGCATAATCGTGTTTCCAGATAAGGGGTTAGGCCCCACATTGTCTGGAAGGATCACGGCCGGAACAACGCCCGATAGTGAAACAGCTGTTTCACATTCTTAGGGGTCACGCCCGGCTTGATTGCCGCAAGACTTTGGCTTTCTGACGTCAACAGGAGGCCAACATGCCTTTCGCAGTTCTCATCCTCGCTCTGGGGATCTTTGTTATCAACACAAGTGAGTTCGTGATCATGGGGCTGCTGCCGGAGGTCGCCGCTGACTTTGCGGTCTCCATCCCGACAGCTGGATATCTGATCAGTGGTTATGCGTTCGGTGTAGTTTTGGGCGCGCCGCTTCTAACGCCGTTTCTGGTTCGGTTCCCGCGTAAAAGCGTGCTGATCGTCTTGATGGGCCTGTTCACGCTGGGCAATCTGGCATGCGCTGTGGCACCAACCTATGAGCTGATGCTCACCGCGCGCATCATAACCGCTTTGGCCCAGGCAACCTTTTTTGGGCTGGGTGCCGTGGTGGCAACGCAACTTGTTGAACCCGGCAAAGCTGCCCGTGCTATCGCAGCCGTTTTTCTTGGTTCAACCATCGCTAACATGTTCGGCTCACCTGCTGGCACGGCCATCGGCCAGATGATGGGATGGCAGTCGACTTTCTATATCCTGTCGGCGTTGGCAGCCGTGACGGCGGTTGCACTGATTGTCTGGTTGCCGAGCGTTTCGTCTCAAAAAACCATCAACCTGCGGGCTGAGTTTGCCGTTTTGCTGCGTCCGGACATGATCCGTGCGCTTCTGATGACGACCCTGGGTTTTGGCGGCACATTCACAACCTTTACCTTCATCGCCCCGATGCTGACCGATGTCAGCGGTCTGCCGTCCAACTGGGTGCCCTGGGTTCTTCTGCTGTTCGGCTTTGGTATGTTTCTGGGCAATCCACTCGGTGGACGGCTTGCTGACTGGAACCTCAGCCGTGCAGTTCAGATCAGTCTTTTGTTCCTGATCTCAGTTCTGATCACCGTCTCGGTGGTGATGCCCTATTCCATCGCCATGATCGTTGCCACGTTCTTCTTCGGAATGGCGCTGTTCTCAACGATCCCGGCTTTGCAGGTCCAGGTAATGTCGCATGCAGGAGACGCTCCGGTTTTGGCATCGGCGTTCAACATTGCCGCGTTCAATCTGGGCAATGGCTTGGGGGCTTGGTTTGGAAGTCAGGCGCTTCATGGTGGTGTGTCTTACACCCAGTTGCCGCTTCTGGGCGCCATGATGTGCGGCATCGGACTGCTGTTGGCCGTAACCAGCCGGACTCGCAAAGCCGTCAGCCCAACCTGACGGTAGCCTCCTCAACGCAAAGACTTAGCGGGCGCAGGCAACTGCGCCCGTTTTCGGTTTACTGCGACAGCGAGATGACAATGCTGCGTTGCAAAAACGGAAGGGGTGTTGCGACTCTGGCGATTGCGGATGCGCGCCATCGATCCTCTACTGGCTTTACGGCCCATTGATCGAAAAGGAGTTATGACATGCCCAATTCGCATCAGCATTTCTTTGTTGTCGGTGATACGTTCGCAGGCACAGCATCTAAGATTTCCGGCCTTCTTGATGAAACCGAGGCATTGGAAAAAGTGCTTACCAGTGGGCGCCTGGAGGATGACGTCTACTTTCATCCGCAGCAAGGCGTCGATCTCCGCAGCATCGATGCTGCAGTGCGGGATTACAACGCCGAGACCAGTGAAAACCAGGGCAAGTTCCACCTTGTTTCTGGAAAGCGCGGCCCGCGCGCCACCCGGCGCTATGCCCACAAGAACCGTGCAGAAAACATTGTCATCTGCGCGCCACGCCGTCTTTCGAACACCCTTTTTGAGATGGATCTGTGCTTCTCAGCTCAAAATGAGTTCTTCCTCGATCATATGACCGGCATGCACATTCAGGGCATGGTCCTGATCGAGGCTGCGCGCCAAGCCTTTCTGGCTGTGACAGAGGCCTATTATCTGAAGGGCGATGAGCGCGACTACTATTTCGTCATCAAAAGCATGGACACCCAGTTCCAGAACTTCGTTTTCCCGTTTGATGCTGTCTTGCGCTACGAAGTCACACGCGCATCACAAAAGGACAACCGACATGGTTTTGATGCCGATATCTCCATTATCCAGTCGGGCAATGTGTGCACCACGATCAAGGTGGCCTTCACTGCCTTCGAGGCCAAGTCCATCTCCGACAGGGAACTGGTTATCGCGCAGGACTGTGTGAACGCGTTGATGACAAGCTATCAAGGTGCAGTTCAGCCCCTATCCGCATCAGAGCCCAAGTCTGAAGCCGCGCCAGCCCCAGTCGTGGCGTAGGGGCGAGGGCGGCATGAGTACACAACACACCGGATCAGTGTTCGCTGTCTTTGACGTCGATGAAACCCTCATCGATTGCAAATCGATGTTCTCCTTCCTTGAGTATGCCCTCAAGGAGAGGTCCGGCGAGGCTGTCGGGTTGCGCGATTATCGTGCGGCCCTTGACAAGCTCCAGACGGCGCGACAATCGCAAACCCGAGAGACCGTCAATCGGTTATTTTATCATACGTTTGCTGGATGGTCGCTTGATTACTTGGCCCTGCTTGCGGAGGGTTGGTTCGCGTTCGGTCGAGCCCGCTCGCTTTATGTGCCCGAAGTTCTGGAACGGTTTCGCCGACATCAGGCCGATGGCCATCAAACGGTTCTGTTGTCCGGGTCTGCTACTTTCATCATTGCGCCTATAGCCCGTCATTTGGGCGTGACCCACACACTGGCAGTCGATTTGATACGCCTTGCTGACGGAACCACCAATGGCCAGATCGACGGTCTTCAAACTATCGGCCAGGGAAAAGCGACCGCCTTACAGCGGCTGATCGAGATTCATGGGCCTGCCAAACGCTTGGTCGGTTATGGCGACCACGCCAGCGATCTGCCGTTCTTGTCGATGTGTGACGAGGCCTATTGCGTTGTGTTTGCCGGAGAGCCGTTTCCGCAATGGGCGAACAATCTCAAGCCTCTTGAGATCGCTCGGTTGAAAACACCGGCCTGACCGCATGAGTGAGGACCTAGTCGTGCGGCACGCCCAGCACGACTTCCCACCGTTGCGGGTGGCCAAACAGATAGCCTTGAAAAATATTGCAGCCTTCGCGTTTCAACGCATCGCGTTGCTCGCCTGTTTCAACACCTTCAGCCACCACCGCAGCTCCCAGATCAATCCCCAGCGATGTGACGGCGCGAACAACAGCAGCGCTGATCGGATCGTCCACCATGCGCTGAACAAAGGATTGGTCGATTTTGATTTTGTCGAAGCGGAAACGCTGCAGATAGCTCAGGCTGGCATGCCCTGTGCCAAAGTCATCCAGCGCCAGCCGCAGTCCCATGTCACGCAGAGCGTTGAGGGCTTCCAGCGTGCGGTGATCGTCGGACATGATCACCGTTTCGGTAATCTCCAGTTCCAACTGATCTGGTTTGATATCGAAGCGATCCATCGCCGCACGGACCCGCTCGACAAATCCATAGTCGCGCAGTTGGAGAGGTGACAAGTTCATGGCGATCCGAATGCCTGGGGGCAAGTAGGCAGCCGCTTCGACAGTCTTGTGCAGTACCCAATCGCCCAACCCCACCATAAGGCTGGCTTCCTCAGCCAAAGGCACAAACCGGGCCGGCGACACCTTACCGCGCGTCGGGTGATCCCAACGCAAAAGTGCCTCATACACCATTGGCTTTCCGGTATCGCCATCCACAACCGGCTGGAGATGCAGCTCAAAGGCTCCGGTATCGATGGCGCTGCGCAAATCATCTTCCAGCGCGCGACGCTCCTGCAACGCTTCGCCCATGGCACTGGTGTAAACGGCGTAGGTTTGGCGACCGTTTTTCTTGGCTTCATAAAGTGCCACGTCGGCGTCACGCAGCATGCCGGCCGGTTCTTGCCCGTTGTAGGCGGCAACGCCTACACTCACGCCCACCGTCACCTGGTTCTCGCCGATCAAAAAGGGCTTGTTTAGTGTCGCAACGATGCGGCTGGCCAGCGCCACAATATCTGATGTGTGCCGCACGCCGTACTGCAATATGGTGAACTCATCGCCACCCAGTCGCGCCAGCACATCTCCAGACTTTATGGAGGCTCGCAACCTTTTGCCCACCTCAATCAACAGTCGGTCACCGGCTTCATGGCCAAGGGTGTCATTGACGTCCTTGAAGTGATCAAGATCCAAACAGTGCACCGCCACACTGCTCGCAGTGTGCGGGCGCAGCAACGCTTCGCGCAATTGTTTCAGCAACATAAACCGATTGGGCAGACCCGTCAGATGGTCATGGTGCGCCAGGTGGTTGATCTCTTCTTCAGCCGCGACCCGTTCGGTCGCATCCACCACGGTGCCTTCGTAAAACAGCGGCGTGCCGGATGGGTCGTAGACGATCCATGCATTTTCAGAGATCCAGATACGTTCACGTGTTTTGTGGCGATAGATTTCAGAGACGAAATCGGTCACACGCCCATGGGCGGCCAGTTCGCGCTGAAAATCTTCGCGCCGGGTTGGATCAACATACCACTCAGCAGCAATGTTGTTGACAGCCGGCAGCATCTCTTCTTCGCTGTCATAGCCGTTGAGTTGGACCAGTACGGGATTGGCGCGCAGTTGTTTGCCGTCAAAGCTTGAGCGATAGATGCCGATAACGGCATTGTTAAAGAGGCTTCGATATTCCTCTTCTGCGATCCGCAACAGGCGACCTTGCTCGCAAAGGTCACTGGCCTCGCAAAGGATCAACATCCAGCCGCCATCATCCAACCGGTGTACATCCAGCAACATCCCACCGCGACCTGGCAGATGGGCTGAAAAGTGGACGTCGTTTTGCTCCACGGCTGGGTTGGCAATGAAATCTTTGAGCGCACTCTCACTGATGGAGTCGTTACCAGGTTCCATTTTTCCAAGGCAGGACTGCAACGGTTTGCCGATCAAACTGTGACGTGGCCGATCAACATCCAATCCAAGCATGCCACCGGCTGTGGAGTTAATGGCGCGCACGATGCCCTCGGCATCCAAAACCACCACACCGTCGCTTAACCCGTCCAAGAGTTCGACCGGCAGGCTATCGGCTTTAAGCGCAGGTGCATCCGACGACGGGCGATGGAGAACGTCGATGGCAAGCGAGGTGCTGGCCTCATAGCAAGCACTGACAGCGGAGAGCAGGCGCGCCACATCAACGCCACCCTGCGGTCCTGTCGCCTCCAGCAACTGCTGCTTCACGAGCGGGTGCAGCGCACCGTCGTAAGTATCAGTATTGCCTGGCACACTATCATGACGACTCACCATGGTCGGTGATCAACTCCAACATCTCGGTCTTTAGAAAATGCAGGGCTCGGTCGCATCTTTTGCACGGCGCGATCTCGAAATTGACGTTAAGTCCACTGCCTTTAACAACTGGTTTATTTGCGTCCGTTTTGTTGAAGAAGTGTTGACGTATTGTCATCAATTATTGGCAACAACAAAGATGCTGTGAACATCTCGGCAAAGTTCTGGCAAAGGTTGCTAATTGGCTCTAGCCGATGCGGTCCATCAGCGCGAAATAGCTCATCGCCAGAAACAGTATTGGACCGCGCAGAGCTGTGCCGCCAGGGAAGGTCGGGCAGGGCAAGCGGGCCATCAGGTCAAGCAGGGCAGGGTCGTGAGTCAAAGCATCAGCGACGATCTTGCCGGCAAAAGGAGCGTTGATGACCCCTTGGCCAGAAAAGCCAGCCGCTACCGTCACGCGTGGCGCTAGTTTGCGGATCAGTGGCAGACGGTTTTGCGTGACCGCCAGCGTGCCGCCCCAGGCATACTCAATCTCAACATCTTTCAAGTCAGGATAAACCTCTGCCAGATGCGGGCGCACAAAAGCTTCAATATCCTTTGGAAAGGCTTTGGAGAATTTCTCGCCACCGCCAAACAGCAACCGCCCGTCAGGAGTTGGTCGCCAATAGCGCACCACAAAGCGGGTGTCGGAGGCTGCGTCGCCCTGCGGAAGGCTTCCGCCTTCTTGTCCGGCGCCGATGGGCTTTGTCGCAACGATAAAATTGGTGATCGGCAGAACACGCGCATCAGTGTCTTTATGCAGGCCGCGCATACAGCCATTGCCGGTGAGTACCACCTGTTGGGCACGCACCACACCATTGGCTGTCTGCACCTCAACACGCAAATCATTGGCATCCAGCCCTGTGACATGCGTGGCATCATGGATGACGGCGCCGTTGGCTTCGGCGGCATCGGCGAGCGCAGTGACGAAAGCGAGCGGATGAATGTGCCCGCCCTGAACATCGCGAATGGCGCCAACATGCCCAACAGTGCCAAGCGCTTTTTGCGTTTCGCCAGCATTCAAAACCTGCACTGGCTCCACGCCAAAGCGTTCCTGTGCATAGGTGTTGTAGGCGACCTCTTCGTCCAGATTTTTGGTGTTGCGGCAGGCTGTGATCAACCCGTTCGTGCGGTCGCACGGGATTTTGTGTTCGTCGATCAGCCCGTCCATGTGATCCAGAGCTGCATAGCCGACATCGCGAATCTGGGACGCAAAGGTCTCGCCGATGGTTTCGGTGAACCATTGCAGATCTTGGCGAAAACCGGGGTGAAGTTGCCCACCATTGCGGCCTGATGCACCCCAGCCGACACGTTCAGCGTCGAGCAGGATGACCCGCTGGCCCGCCTTGGAGAGATGATAGGCTGCCGAGACACCGGCAAACCCTGCGCCCACGATGCAAACATCGCAGGCGGTATCGCCCCCTAGGGGCTCACGGATGCGGTTCAGTGCATCCGGAAGGCTTGCCGCGTACCAGCTAGAGGCGTGCGCACCCACAGGCTCACCAGAGATTGCGGCGCATGAGTTCCGCGCCCGTCTCATCAAGAACTTTGTTCACTGTTGCCCCCATCCAGTCCAGCTCATCGGGCGTGATCACCAGTGGTGGTGACAGGATCAAGCTATCACGCACCGCCCGCATCACCAGCCCATGCTGGAAACTGATGTCACGGCAGATGGTTCCCACATCGCCATAGTTGGCAAAGCGGTCGCGGGAGGGTTTGTTGGGCACCAGCTCAATGGCACCGAGCAGGCCTTTGGTCCGGGCCTCGCCGACCAATGGGTGATTGGCCAAATCAGCGAAAACTTCGGCAAATTTCGGCGCAGCGACATCGCGCACGTGCTCCACCACGCCTTCATCCTGCATGACTCGTAAATTCGCGATGGCCGCCGCCGCGCAGGCTGGGTGTCCGGAATAGGTGTAACCGTGAAAGAACTCGCCACCTTCTTGCTCCAGCACGTCTGCCACACGGTCATGCACCAACACCCCACCCATTGGCAGATAGCCCGAGGTCATGCCTTTGGCGACGGCGATAAGGTCCGGCTCGATGTCATAGACTGTCGACCCAAACCATTCGCCCAGTCGCCCGAACCCGGAAATCACTTCATCAGCCACCAGCAGAATATCGCGCTCAGCAAGGATGCGTTTCACTTCTGGCCAATAGGTCTCGGGCGGGATGATGACGCCACCAGCGCCTTGGATGGGCTCGGCCATAAAGGCAGCGATCTTATCCTCGCCAATCCGATCAATCGCCTCTTCGAGCTTGCGCGCAGCGTGGATGCCGAACTCATCTGGCGTCATGTCGCCGCCCTCATCAAACCAGTAGGGCTGATCGATATGGTGGATGCCAGGGATCGGCAGATCACCCTGAGCGTGCATGGCCTTCATGCCGCCAAGGCTGGTCCCAGCAACCGTCGAGCCATGATAGGCGTTCCAGCGTGTGATAATGGTTTTCTTGTTCGGCTTGCCTTTGAGATCCCAAAAATAACGCACCAGCCGCAGAACCGTGTCGTTCGCCTCCGAACCCGACGAGACGTAGAACATCTGGTTGTAGGGTTCTGGTGCGAGCTTCGCGATCATCTCCGACAGCTCAATCACCGGCGGATGCGTCGTCTTGAAGAAGGTGTTGTAGTAAGAAAGCTCGCGCATCTGCGCAGACACAGCATCAGCGATTTCGCCGCGCCCATGGCCGATTTGCACATTCCAGAGGCCTGCCATGCCATCCATGATGCGGTTGCCGTCGCTGTCTGTTAGCCACACCCCTTCGCCCTTGACGATCACGCGCGCGCCTTCTTTGCGCAGTGCGCCATGGTCAGTGAAGGGGTGCAGATGGTGGCTGGCATCCAGCGCCTGAAGTGCATCGGTTGGATATTGGTTGGATAGTTCAGTCATTACACACTCAACAAAAGGTGCTCGCGCTCCCAAGGGGAGATCACGCGCATAAAGGTCTCGTACTCGCCCTCTTTGATCGCCTTGTAAGTGTAGATGAACGTGCGGCCGATCAGGTCCACCAATTCCTCTTCCTCTGTCAAACGTTCCAAGGCCTCATTGAGCGAACGTGGCAGGCCATAGGGCAGGTCATGGCCTTCGTCTTCAATCGGATCGTCGGGCGAAAGGCCTTTGACCATCCCTAGATAGCCGCAGGCCAGTGAGGCAGCGATGGCAAGATAGGGGTTGCAGTCGGAACCCGGAGCACGGTTTTCAAGGCGCCGCCCAGCAGGCGAGGAACTGGGCACGCGCAAGCCAACCGTGCGGTTATCATAGCCCCAGTGCAGATTGATTGGTGGTGAGCCTAAAGCGCCACGGGCCAGGCGCCGATAGCTGTTCACATAAGGCGCCAAAATCGCCATCACATGTGGCAGATAGGCCTGTTGGCCTGCGATGAACCCGCCAAACAGTTCAGTGGTTTTGCCCTCAGCGTCGGAAAAGATGTTGTTGCCTGTGTCGCTGTCCACAACCGATTGGTGAATGTGCATGGCCGATCCCGGCTCGCTCGACATCGGCTTGGCCATGAAAGTGGCGTACATGTCATGGCGTAGCGCCGCCTCTCGGATGGTGCGTTTGAACAGAAACACCTGGTCGGCCAGCGTCACCGGATCGCCGTGGCGCAGATTGATCTCCATCTGCGCTTTGCCTTCCTCGTGGATTAGCGTGTCGATCTCCAAGTCCTGCTTTTCAGAGAACTCGTAGATATCGTCGATGAAATCGTCGAACTCGTTGAGCGCTGAGATTGAATAGCTCTGACGACCAGTTTCTGGGCGACCGGACCGGCCGATGGGCGGCTCTAAAGGATAGTCTGGATCGACGTTGGGTTTGACCAGATAGAACTCAACCTCTGGCGCAACCACGGGCGACCAGCCCTTATCGGCATAGAGTTTGACGATGCGCTTGAGTACCTGGCGTGGTGCACTGGAGAACGGTTCACCGCTGCGTTCATAGGTGTCATGGATTAGCTGTGCAGTGGGGTCGCTCTCCCAGGGCACTACGCTAAGCGTCGAATAGTCTGGCTGAAACACCAAGTCGCCATCGCGCGGGTCATAGCGGAAGTATTGGTTCTCTTCGGGGTAGTCACCAGCGATGGTCTGGCGAAACAGCGCCGAGGGCATCGTCATCGCGGCCGAAGAGAAAAACTTGGCCACAGGCATCATCTTGCCACGCGCCACGCCCGATTGGTCCGGCACGATGCACTCAATGTCCTCAATGCCGCGCTCTTTCAGCCAAGCCAAAGCTTCAGCAGCATCACGCACGCCACGTTCGGCGCGAATGGGTGCATCCTCGGGAAGTGCCAGAGGTGTTGAGTGTTGATGCTGTGGGTCGTGCATGACTGATCCATTCTTTGCTATCAAAGGGATAGCCCTGTTATGTCGATGCCTCAAGCACTCCTCTTATCGCTCGACAGCCCCGTCCAAAACCCGCACAACAGCAAAAAGCCTGTCGTGAGTGTGCTCCATGACCCGATCCATCGAAGTCTTTCTGTGCGACCCCAACGCCGTTCTGCGCGGCAAATGGCTGCCTGGCTCTGCGCTGCGCAAGCTTGGCCAGGGCGTTGCGTTTCCCTTTTCGCTGCTAGGTTGTGATGTCTGGGGTCGCGAAGTTCATGAGACCGGTTTGCACATCGATTCAGGCGACAAGGACGCGCTGTGCTTGCCGGTGGAAGGGCGTATCGTTGACGTGCCCTGGGCCGATCAGCCGACCAAGCAGGCGATGCTGACCATGCACCACGGCGATGGTGCGCCTTTCATGGGTGACCCGCGCCATGTGCTGGCCGCGCAGGTGGAAAAACTCCAAGCGCGGGGTCTAACAGCGAACGTCGCCATCGAGTTGGAGTTTTATGTCTATGAGCGTAGCGCCGACTCTGGCCGCCCGCGCCCAGCGGGTTCACTGACGCCAGGCCCTGACCATCAAGACATGTATGCCTTGCGCGACCTCGACCGACAGCGCCCGCTGATGGACGCGATCCAACAAGCTTGCGCTGATCAAGCTTTGCCAGTTGATGCTTTTGTATCTGAGGCAGCGCCTGGCCAGTATGAGGTGAACCTCAAACACCGTGACCCGCTGGGCGCCGCCGACGATGCTGTGATGCTCAAACGCCTCATCACCCAAATCGCCCATAAACAGGGCACAGATGTTACGTTTATGGCCAAGCCTTTTGCCGATCATCCAGGCAACGGGCTGCATGTGCATGTGAGCCTAGCTGACGCCGGTGGCCCGATCTTCGCCGATCCATCCAAGCTCCACCATGCTGTGCAAGGTCTGCTTTCAACCATGGAAGAAGCGCAGCTCGGCTTCGTGCACACCTACAATGGGTTCCGCCGCATGCAGCCCGGTTCCTACGCACCAGCAAGTTTGAGCTGGGGCGAGAACAACCGCTCGGTCGCCATTCGCTTGCCCGAGGCTGAGCCATCTGCACGCCGCCTTGAGCATCGCTTGGCAGGTGCTGATGCCAACCCTTACATCGTCACCGCGCTGGTTTTGATAGGCATGCTGAAAGGCATGGATGAGGCTGTTGATCCTCCGCTAACAGTGGAGGGCAATGCCTACACGGACACCTCGCTGAAACGTCTTTCACCGTTCATGGATGACGCTATCGAGAGATTTGATGCCAGCGCCTTTGTGCAAGATGCCTTGGGGGCTGAATTCTGCCGCATCTTCACCGCTGTGAAGCGCGCCGAGTACGCCACCTTCGCGGGCCACATCACGAACTTGGAACACCAAATTTTCCTTTAGGCAGATTTGAACTGCCTGGTGTTTAGGCACGTCGCCTGATTGTTCAGCGGCACGCTGTTCCTTCCCGTTTTCTGCTTGTCGGCTTGGAAAAACCGCAATAGCCTTGCCGTCAAGGCCGCCAAGAAATCACGAACAAAATGCGTGGCCGCACCGACGCTTCAAATCAGGGAGACGCATCTATCATGCGCCGCAATCCATTTCTTTTCACCGCCTTAACAGGCGCCCTTGTCGCTTCCACGGCGTTCGCCGCACACGCGCAAGAACTCCGCATCCTCAACTGGTCGGATTATATCGATGAAAGCATCATCGAAGAGTTCGAGACCGAAACTGGTATCGATGTCACCTACGATGTCTTTGACTCCAACGAAGTGCTGGAAACCCGCCTTCTCGCCGGTCAAAGCGGCTACGATATTGTGGTTCCAACGGCCGACTTCCTGTCGCGGCAAATTCAGGCTGGTGTATTCCAGCAGCTCGACAAAGACGCGCTGACCAATCTTGGCAATGTCTGGCCAGCCATCGCCGAACGCTTGGAAGTCTATGATGCAGGCAACACCTACTCCATCAACTACATGTGGGGCACCACCGGCATTGGCTTGAACGTTGATATGGTCGCTGAGCGCTTGGGAGCGGATTTTGCCTATGACACCTGGGACTTGGTGTTTGATCCTGAGATTGCTGGCCAGTTGCAGGACTGCGGCATCTACTGGCTGGATGCGCCAACCGAAATGATCCCTGCCGCACTCAACTATCTTGGCCATGATCCAGATTCCCGTGACCCCGACCAGATAGGGGAAGCCACCGAGCTGATGGTGAGCCTGCGTGACACGGTGCAACGGTTCCACAATTCAGAAAACATCAATGCGCTGGCCAACGGTGATATCTGCGTTGCCATTGGCTGGTCCGGCGACATGCTGATCGCCCGTGACCGTGCGGCTGAGGCCGAAAACGGGGTGAACGTTGATTACACAATCCCGCGCGAAGGCGCGCTGATGTGGTTCGATCAGATGGCCATTCCGGCTGATGCACCAAACCCAGAAGCGGCGCACCAATTCCTGAACTTCATCCTGGAGCCAGAATCCATCGCCGCTGCCACGAACTATGTGTTCTACGCCAATGGCAATCTGGCATCTCAGGCGTTCGTGCTGGAGGAAATCCTTACCGATCCTGCGATCTATCCTGATGAGGCAACGACTGCGAGCCTCTACACGCTACCTGCTTACGATCCGCGCACCCAGCGCATCGTAACGCGCAGCTGGACGACCGTGAAAACCGGTCAGTGACGAAGAAAACCCCGCTGCTCTCCAGCAGCGGGGTTTTGCCAATCGGGGGACGAAGCGATGGCCAAAACAATGGGGCCGGTGCGGCGCGATTTCGCGCCCTGGGACGATCCGCTGGCAGAACCCCTCATTCGCTTTGAGCGCATCACCAAGCGCTTCGGTGATTTCACTGCCATCGATGATGTTTCCCTCGACATTTATGAGCGTGAATTCTTTGCGCTGCTCGGTCCATCAGGCTGCGGCAAGACCACGCTGATGCGCATGCTGGCGGGCTTTGAAACGCCCACCGAGGGTCGCATCTTGCTTGATGGTGAGGACATCTCGGCCATCCCGCCGCACAAGCGTCCTGTGAACATGATGTTCCAATCCTATGCGCTGTTCCCGCACATGAATGTCGCCGACAACATCGCATTTGGGCTGAAGCAGGATGGCTTGCCCAAGGCCGAGATCGCCGCCCGGGTGGACGAGATGTTGACGCTCGTGAAGCTCGAACCGTTCGCCAAACGCAAACCCGATCAGCTTTCCGGCGGCCAGCGTCAGCGTGTGGCGCTCGCCCGTTCACTGGCCAAACGCCCCAAAGTTTTGCTGCTCGATGAACCGCTGGGCGCGCTGGATAAAAAACTGCGCGAAGAGACCCAGTTCGAGCTGATGGATTTGCAGGAAAAACTCGGCATGACCTTCCTGATCGTCACCCACGATCAGGAAGAAGCCATGACCGTGGCGGATCGCATCGCGGTGATGAACCAAGGCGTTTTTGAGCAGATCGCACCGCCGTCACAAATCTACGAGGAGCCGCGCTCGCGCTACGTGGCTGGTTTCATCGGCGATATCAACATTCTGGAAGGCACGGTGAGTACCAGCCTGGATGGTGCGACCTTTGCGGGGCCTGATCTCGAAGCACCTGTTGCCGTTGAGGGCGAGGGCCTGGTATCCGGGCCAGCCGCGCTGGCCATCCGACCGGAAAAGCTGCGCATCGCACTTGATGAGCCAGGTGATGCAGATGGCATGACCAAAATCACCGGTAGGGTGTGGGACATCGGCTATCTGGGCGATGTCTCCATCTTTCACGTGCGGCTGTCCGATGAAATCTGTGAGGGCGAGCCAACTGACCCCAGCGTGCCCGTCATCCGCGCGACCATTGCCAACACCACACGGTTGGTGGAGCGCCCCATCGCTTGGAACGATAAGGTCTGGCTGTCGTGGGACAAAAGCGCTGGCGTGGTGCTGACCCAATGAGCGTATCAGAGGGCCGGAACTGGGGGCGTTTTTTTGTCATCGCCATTCCCTATGTGTGGCTGCTTATCTTCTTCCTTGCCCCGTTTGCCATTGTACTTCGGATTTCCTTTTCCGAAGTCGCTATCGCCATCCCGCCCTATCTGCCGGTGTTCGACCTTGCTGAAGGGCTGGATGCGTTTTGGCAGGATCTGCGCACGCTTTCTTTTGAGAACTACAGGTGGCTTGCCGGCGACCCGCTTTACATCAACGCCTACAAATCGAGCTTTTGGATCGCCGGTGTTTCCACCGTGCTGACGCTGCTGATCGGTTTTCCCATTGCCTATGGCATGGCGCGTGCTCCTCACAACATCCGCCCCATCCTCTTAATGCTGATCATCCTGCCGTTCTGGACCAGTTTTTTGATCCGTGTGTACGCTTGGATCGGCATATTGAAACCCGAAGGTCTGCTGACACTGCTTGCACAGACGCTCGGCTTGATCAGCGCCGATGATCAGCTGCGCATCCTCAGCACCAACACCGCTGTCTATATCGGCATCGTTTATTCCTACCTGCCGTTTATGGTGCTGCCGCTTTATGCGGCGCTGGAGCGAATGGACGGCTCGCTGCTGGAAGCGGCGCAGGACCTTGGCTGCCCCCCCTTGAAAACCTTCTGGGTCGTGACTGTTCCGCTCGCCATTCCTGGCATCATTGCCGGATGTTTTCTGGTCTTCATCCCTGCCGTTGGTGAGTTTGTGATCCCTGATCTGCTTGGTGGGTCCGACACGCTGATGATCGGGCGCACCTTGTGGGCAGAGTTCTTCTCAAACCGCGATTGGCCTGTCTCATCAGCAGTGGCCGTGATCCTGCTTTTGGTGCTGATCGTGCCCATCGTGGCGTTCCAGCATTTCCAACAGCGACAGCAGGAGCGCATGTCATGAGGTTGTGGCGATGACAGACTCTTCTGGCGGCTATGCACCACCTGCCGACCTGCCAACCTTTGGCCGCGGGCTGTCCTTTCTCGACGCGCCCATGGGCAACCGCGATGCCGACTTCGTGGTGGCTGGAGCGCCAATGGATTGGGCAACCTCCAACCGAGCCGGCACGCGTGAAGGACCAAACGCGATCCGCGCTGCCTCGCGTTTGCTGTTCGATGGCGGCCATCCAGAACTGAACGCGGACCCGAAAGTGCTGAGCCTTTCTGACATCGGCAATTTCGATGTACGCATCGGCGACATTGCCCAAAGTCACCGGATGATTGAGGCCCAAGCATCTGGTCTCAAGCATCTGTGCACGCTCGGCGGTGACCATTCGATTGCCCTGCCGTTGCTGCGTGCGGCCTCGAAAACGCACGGACCGTTGGGCCTGTTGCAATTCGATGCCCACACCGACACGTGGGAAGAAAACTTTGGCCAAGAATTGGCGCATGGCACGCCTTTCTATCACGCCATCGAAGAAGGTCTGATTGACCCAAAGCGCATCATCCAAATCGGCATTCGCGCACCGATGGAGGCCGATCTGCTTCAGGCAGCACGTGATACGGGAATGACCATTTTATCTGCCGAAGATGTGCACATGATGGGGCCAGCTAAAGTTGCAGAGACCATCCTGAAGGTCGTTGGTGACATATCAACCTATCTCACTTTCGATATGGATGCGCTCGATCCTGCATTCGCACCGGGCACCGGCACGCCAGAGATGGGTGGCCTGCACAGCTGGCAGGTGAGGGCGGTTATGCGCCGCCTTCCGCTGGTAAACTTCATCGGCATGGATGTGGTCGAAGTCTCCCCGCCCTTCGATCATGCTGAGATAACATCGCTGGTGGCGGCAACCGTAGTGTGGGATTACCTATCGCTTCAGGCTGCCAAGGTGGGAGGCGCGGCATGAACCAAAAGATGTCCTGGTTCAACGTGACCTCGCTGACGTTCGGTTTCGCGTTCCTCTACCTGCCGATCCTGATCCTCATTATTTACTCGTTCAACGAGTCGCGCCTCGTCACCGTTTGGGGCGGGTTCTCTACCCGCTGGTACGGCGAGCTGTTCCAGAACGAGGGGCTGATGGATGCAGCCTGGGTCACGGCCCGTGTGGCGTTCGTGTCGGCCACCATCGCCACTGTGTTCGGCACCATGGCGGCCATTGTTTTGGTGCGCTTGGGTTGCTTCAAAGGCCGCACGCTCTTCAATGGCATGATCTACGCGCCTTTGGTCATGCCCGAAGTGATCACGGGCCTTTCGCTTCTCTTGTTGTTCGTTGCGGTAGGCTTTGCACGCGGGTTTTGGACCGTGGTCATCGCCCACATCACCTTTTCCATGTGCTACGTGGCGGTCGTGGTGCAGTCGCGGCTGATCACTTTCGATGAGAGCCTAGAAGAAGCTGCGCAGGACCTTGGTTGCCCACCCGGCAAGAGCTTCTTCCTAATCACCTTGCCCGTCATTCTGCCTGCGGTTCTGGCCGGATGGATGCTGGCTTTCACGCTCTCACTGGATGATTTGGTGATCGCAAGTTTCGCGACTGGCCCTGGGGCAACGACACTACCGATCAAAATCTATTCGCAGATTAGGCTGGGTGTGACGCCAGAAATCAATGCCATCTGCACCATTCTGATTGCCTTGGTCGCGCTTGGCATCATAACGGCTTCACTGGCGTCCAAGCATCAGATGATGCGCAGAACTCGAACCGACGATTAGCGATCCAGCGCACGCAGGTCCGGCAAGATCAATGGCGCTGACCAGGTGCCACGCACATCGAATGGTACGACCAAGGTCTGGCCATCACTATCGATCGCAGTTGCGCCAGAGAAACTAAGCGTCCGATTGGCGATCTCGCTTTGCCCGCCCATCGTTACGCTCACGCGCTCGGCGGTCATCGCAACATCACGCGCTTGCACATATCCATCGCGAGCAGAGAGGTTTGCCGAAAGCGTGTCCAGTGCGGTTTCGCCGCCGAAGGAAAACGAGGACAAATCAAAGCTACCATCAGCAAAGCTTGCCCCTAAAGCATTCAGGTCGATGCCGTTGATCACGGCGTCACTCACTTCAAAAGTGGCATCGCCGGTCAGGGTTTCTAGAAGTTGGAGCATTGTTTCACCCTCACCAGACGCCATAGCTTGGAGGGTGAGCGTACCAACCAAGCGCGGCTCGCTTTGCATGGCAGCAAGCAAGGGTGTGAGCTCAAGGTTTTCTGCGGACAGATCAAGTGCTGTGGTGAACGCGTTGCTTGCCCGAGCGACCGTTAAGCTGCCGCGCATAGCCCCGCCATACGCAAGGCTCTCGGCGATGCCCAGCACCATTTGATTCTCAGAAAGCAGCACCGAACCGGCTGTTTCGCCCAAAATCATGCGCGATGTCAGGACTTCTCGGGTTGCAAAGCGAACATCCATGTCCAGCGCGCTAGCAAACACGTTCGGCACTGGCATGAACCGCCAATCACCTGGCGCTTCGGCTGTGGTGGTGGGGCGTATCGTGTCGAGATAAGCCGTCAAATCGAGCCGGTCAGAATCCAGCGTTCCCTGGACCGAGGGGCGACCAATGTCACCTGGTGCGGTGCCATAGCCATCCAGGTCGAGTGTCAAAACCCCTTCCGCCTCATTGCCATCAAGGCTGAGCGCAAGATCAGTCAGATCGATGGCAAAACCAACAAGGTTCATATCGGAATCAAGACGAAACGCCCCAAACGTCGATCCTGCGCCAACCTCTGCCCCCAACCAAGTTGCCGTGCGGCGCAAGGACGGCGTGGAAAGCGATAGCGAGCCGCTCGCCTGCCAGGGCGGCGCGTTTTCGCCAGAGGAACCAGGCGACACGGTGCCGTCAAATTGCAACTGCAACGGCGGTCCTTGTACCGAAAGCACCACACCACTGGTGGACCCCGGTTGGGCCAGAGCGGCAGGCTGATCAAGCGAAGCCGCAACGTCCACGGCTTCGCCGCGCCAGATAGCAGACCCATTGATTTCAGCGCGTGTGGAACTGGTTGGCCAGCTTAGCGATAGGTTGGCACTTGAGACCGTCTCGTTGATTCCGCGCACGTCATCAGTCACGTGCAGCGTTCCATCGGTGATGCGGAATTGGCCAAGTTGAAGGCCAGCGCCTGCCACAGGGTTGGGTTCCAAAGCAGTGACAAGATCGCTGCCTTCCAATTGCCAATTCGACTGTCCATCTTCGTTGCGCAAAAACCGGATTGTCGGGCGAGTCATCTCAAAAGAGGAAAGCTCAATGCGCCCAAAAATCAAAGGAAAAGGTCGCACCGCGCCGCGCAACGTTTCGGTCACAATCAATGCGTCTTCTACGCCTGGCAAATCCCCCTCAATCACGACATCCGAAAGCTCCACCGACAGGTTGGGGAACACCTGTAATGCCTGATCGCCGCGCAGAGTAACGGCCCGCCCGGTTAGCTCAGAGATTTGGTTGGCAACCTGCTCGCGCACCATCTGCGAGGACATCAGCGAGGGCAGCGCCAAAGCCAAAGCGCCAATACACAACACCAGTATGGCGAACCCAATGAGAATGCGGCGGATCATGAAAGCTGCTTTCTTGGCAAATCGCGGCGAGACTGCGGCATGACAGAACCACACTCTGCGCAATGCCACGCTTGGCCAGCAAAACCAAGCATTTGGGCAGCGAACCCCACAAACATAAGGGTGATAGACTTACAAATGTTGCAGTTGGGCGGCAACATTTCGCTTGCACCGCGCAATCTGTCCGGTACATCTCTGCCTGACCATCGGCTAGTCAGTGGCTTGGTCGGTTCCGCATTTGGATGAATGGTTTGGCGTCTTCCTCGCACACCAACGATAGCGACGATGATCGCGCATGGCAGCGCCGCAGGAAAATTGCGCGCCTGTTTGGCGAGAACCCGCGGCTGGCGCTCGCAGTGACGCTGGCCACCGGTCTTTTGGCAATCCCGTTGATCGTGATCGTGCTATCGTTTGTCCAGCCCAACGCCGGATCAACGCTGGCAGGGTTGGCGCAAACGGTTTTGCCTCGTTATACCATAAACTCCGCACTCTTGGCTTTGTTCGTCGGTGTTGGCGTGGCGATAATTGGTACTGGTACGGCTTGGCTTGTCACGGCCTGTCAGTTCCCGGGGCGGCGTGCTTTTGAGTGGCTTCTTATTTTGCCACTTGCCGTGCCTGCGTATGTGATGGGCTACGCCTACACCGAGTTTCTTTCTCACCCTGGCGCCGTACAAACGCTGCTACGCGAGGTGACGGGTTGGGGGCCGCGCGACTATTGGTTCCCACGCATCCGATCTTTGGAAGGGGCAGCGGTGATGTTCACCTTCGTCCTCTACCCCTACGTCTATCTGTTGGCACGCACCGCGTTTCTCACCCAGTCGGTATCGGCGTTCGAGGCGGCACGTGTTCTCGGCCATTCGCCGTGGCAGGCGTTCATCCGCATCGCTCTTCCCATGGCGCGTCCGGCCATTGTTATCGGCGTGGCGCTGGCTTTGATGGAAACGCTGGCTGATTACGGCACGGTTGCCCACTTTGCGGTGCCAACTTTCACCACAGGGATCTATCGCTCGTGGTTTTCCATGGGTGATCGCGTGGCGGCCGCACAGCTTGCTGGCGCGCTGCTCACCTTCGTTTTTGTTTTGATCTGGATTGAACGCCTTCAGCGCGGCAAAGCACGGTACCAAAGCGCGCGCGCCACACTACCCATTCAGCGGTTTGTCTTGAAAGGGTGGCGCAGTGCCGGAGCGATCGTCTTTTGTGTGCTGCCGTTGGCCATCGGCTTTCTACTCCCCATCATCTTGCTGATTGAGTTGATGCTCGGTGGTGGCCATTCTCTGTTTGGCCCACGCTATCTGGGCTTTATCCGCAATTCGTTTCTGCTTGCAGGACTTGCCGCGTTGATCACAGTGGCCGTTGCGATTGCCCTGCCTAGTGTTCACAGACTGGCCAAAGCACCCATCCTGTCGTTCGTCACGCGTTTCGCAGCCATGGGCTATGCCATTCCTGGCTCGATTATCGCAGTTGGCATTTTGATCCCGATGGCAGGCTTCGACAACACACTGGATGCCTTCATGCGCGAGCGCTTTGGCGTCTCAACTGGTTTGCTTTTGACCGGAACGATAATCGGGCTTCTGTTTGCCTACACCGTACGGTTTTTGGCCGTTGCGCTTGCGCCTGTTGAAAGCGCCTATGAACGTATCACGCCGCGCATGGACGATGCAGCCCGGGTGCTTGGTGCCCGCAAGTCGCGGGTGTTCACCAGCGTTCACGCGCCCTTGCTGAAAGGTGGCATCCTCACCGGCGCTTTGATTGTGTTTGTCGATGTAATGAAGGAATTGCCGGCAACGCTGATCCTACGGCCTTTCAATTTCGAAACACTAGCGACCCAGGCTTTCAGGTTGGCATCCGATGAGCGCTTGGCCGAGGCGGCCACACCATCGTTGGTCATTGTCGCGGTTGGCCTGATCCCTGTTTTTCTCATCAGCCGCCAAATTCGGCGACTGAGAGAGGATTCCAAAGCGATCGACCAGATACCAGGCTGATCTCGGCTATCACTAGGATAGCCGGATGATTTCCACGCAGATCGTCAAGATGGCCAGATAGCCTGCGGTGAAAAGCACGGGTCGCACTGGCATCCGCGCCCAGCCCATGATCATGCCGATTGCGTGGGCGAGCCGTAGGCCGACAAAGGCCATAGCTGCCACTTGCATTGCGGTGCTCGTCACACCCAACACATGGGCAATCAAAACTGCCCCAGCAAACGGCACATACTGCTCTACCAGGTTTAAATGGGCTCTGTTGGCCCGCTGCACCCAGTCGGGAAATTGAGCGTGATCGGGCGGCCGCGCAAAAGGATCTGCACCAGCTATGGGGTGCATGTTCACGCCGACAATGTAAGGAATCCAAAGGCTTGCAACCAGTAAGGTTGTCGCAAGCAGCATGGTCAGTTCGATGCTCATGCTGTTTCTCCTGCCTCATCGGAATAACGCACCGTTTTTCCAGTTTCCAACCAGGTCTTTAGGCCGGCCAACGTGCGATTCCATCCATCGGCAACATCACTCTGATCAGCAGGCAGGTTGTAGTGCTCCAAGGTCAACTTGCAGAAAGTCTGTTGTGGTTCAATCAAGTAGACAAAGCGTGAGGCTGCCATGATTTCATCAGGCCCCCGCCAATGCGGCTCGAACGTGCTGTCGATCCGCGTTTTGGGTTCCAGGTGTGTCTCGGTGCAGATAAGCATCAAGGCCTCGTCAGGCATGCGATACACAAGCTGATTGCCTTCACGCACGCAGCTTCCTGGCAGGAAGTTATAGGCTTCATTGGATTGAGCATCGGTCAGCGCATCCCAAAGCGCATCCTGCGTCGTGTTGATGTAAGTGCTCATCATAAAGTCAGGCGTCTCTTCAGATGTCCCGTTGGACATGGCAGCATCCCCTTCCAGTTGCGCCTTCAGGGTCAAAATCCCTCGGGCGGCAGGCTTCACAAGAAGTGGTTCCATCCATCGGTCCATGACCTCTTGGAGCGGAACCACATTGAGATAGTGGTGTTTGAAACGTCCCGACTTGCGGGTCACCACCAGGGATGCGTCCTCCAAAACCTTCAAATGCTTCATGATCCCAAAGCGGGTCATAGAAACATGGCTTGCCATCGCGGCCTCTAAAGCGGTGAGCGTTTGCCCATCGCTGCGGTGCAGCTCGTCAAGAAGCAAACGACGCGTGTCGTCGCTCAAGGCTTTAAAGATCGCATCCACATCTGCCATTAAGTGCCTTTTTAGTCACGTGTCAATATAGTCACCTATAAAAGGTGACGAATCGGGCACATATTAGTGTGGCAGTGGCCTTGGCTCCACCGTGTCAGCACGATCGAGGGGCAAATCTGTGGGGGAAGCGTGAGAGCGTGAAGCAAAAAAACGGCCAGCACCTTGGTGCTGGCCGCTCTTGATGGCGGGGGACCCTTGGGATCGGATGGGGGATCGGGGGCCCCATGCGAGGAAGTGTAGGGTTCTTGGTCGCTGAATTCCGCCCGGACAAGCGGTCTTGCGAGTACCCCGCCAGCAAGCTCGTTAAGGCTTAAGGATAGCCAACGCGGTTGTAGATTTCTTGAGCCAGCGCTTGGTTTTCACCGAGCACGGACAGGTTCTGTGTGTCCTGACGGAAAAGACCAAGGCTCGCAACCGATGGGCTTAGCGCCGTGCCCATGACGGCTGGGTACTCATCGTTACCAGCTGAGAAGTACTCTTGGGCTTGATCAGACGCCAGATACTCAAGGAACAGCGCCGCGTTGTCAGGGTTCGGTGCGTTGGCTGCAATACCTGCACCAGAAATGTTCACGTGCGTACCAATGTCTTCCTGGTTCGGGAACACCCAACCGATCTGATCAATTGTTTCTTGATCCTCAAAGCCTTCCACCGGATTGCCTTCAGCCAAGCGCCGCAGAATGCGGCCGAAATAGTAAGTGTTACCCACCACAATATCGCATTCGCCAGAGACCAACGCGCGGATCTGTGCGGTGTCATTGCCTTCTGGTTCACGTGCCATGTTGCCGTAGAAAGCAGTTGCCCACTCTTCAGCGGCATCTTCGCCGAGATGCTCAATCAGGCCTGCCATCAGCGAGAGCATATAGATGTTGCCCGAAGAACGTGCGCAAACCATGCCTTCATACTGAGGGTCGGCAAGATCTTGATACGTTGCTGGCGGATTTTCCACTTCATTCGCGTCGTAGAAAATCACGCGAGCACGCTGTGAGAAGCCGTACCAGTGGCCATCAGGATGGCGCAGGTAAGACGGCACGCGTGCGTCCAGGTCGCTGGATTCATAAGGCTGGAAAAGGCCCAACTCGTCGGCGCGAAACAGGCGACCAGCATCAACCGTCATCAAAACATCGGCTGGGCTGTTTGCACCCTCAGAATCCATACGCTGGATCAGCTCATCTGCACTGGCTTCAATACGATTGATCATGATGCCTGTGGCTTCTTCGAAGTCGCTGTAGAGACGCTCATCGGTGTCGTAGTGACGTGAAGAATAAAGGTTCAACTCGCCATCGGCAAAGGCCGGTGCGACAGCAAAGGGCACTGACACTGCCAGCGCTGTGAGCGCGGCGATGCTGGTACGAGTTGCGAGGCGAAGCGTTCGGTTCGACATACTTTTCTCCGAGTGGGGCGCTGCGAAAGTGCGCGCCTGTCATTAGGGGAAGGGGCCGGTCTTGGTGACCACGAGCGAACGCTAAACGCGGTTAAAGTTGCAGGTCAATATAAACTTCAGAAAAAACGCAAGATTACGCGACTTTGTCGCATCTAGTTTTGAAGCGATCTAAACTGTAGCGTCAAAACCGCTCTATCACATTGGAATTGTTATAAATAAAAGAAGCGATCTGTTCTGTTCAAGTTGAGCCGCAAAACACTTACTCGCGATGCGCAGCGCAGGCAGCCAGAATGTCACTCCAGTTTTCGATGTTGAAATGGCCTTTGCCTGGAACAAGATGGAACGTGACATCAGGGATGGTATGAGCAAGATGACGTCCCATCGCGTTGGAGACAAAGATGTCCTCCTCCCCGAGCCAGATGAAGGTCGGCACACGAATTCCGGCCACATCAAAATCCCATGGCTGATAGCAAATCAGCGCTTCATAGGCAGCGCCTTTGCTACCATGGCGAAACGCTTCACGCTCCATGGCGATAAACGTTTTAAGGAAGGGTCTGTGTTCCATAGCGCGCTTGTCGGCAGGTGAAACTGCGGCTTTCATCAGGCCAAAGAACAGGTTTGGCCAAGATCGCGCCGACCAACCAAGTGGAGCAAAGGCTGCGCGCATGATCCAGAACAGGCCGGGCGACATGCGGTTTGCAAGGCGGAAGTAGAACCGATCAAGCGCGCTGAAGCTGGAAACGATCTCTGGTGAGGCCACAGGCCCGAAGGGACCGAGTGCGCCAACGAAACAAAGCCGTGCCGGATCGATCAGCGCGCCACAGGCAAACAGATGCGGCCCAGCGCCCGAATGTCCGACAACACCAAACCGGTCGAACGCCAAATGGTTGGCGAGAGCTAAAACGTCCTTGGGCCAATCGCTGAACGTGCGCTTCGGCTGGAACGTTGAGTGGCCGAAACCTGGCCGATCAATGGCAATCAATCGGAAGCCATGGGTTCTGGCGGCAGCATCTGCAAACGCGCCTTCCAATCGGCTGCTTGGTGTGCCGTGGAAGTAGAAGGTGGGAAAGCCTTGGCGGTCACCCCATTCGGTGAAAGCAAGGTCGCGCCCATCAGCCAAGCGAAGCAAATCAAATGGCTGCGAGGAACCATCCGCGGGGATGTCGGGGAATTGTATTGCCATGCCACCGACATCCATCGGGTGTATGGCAAAGCTGTGGCCAAAAACTTGTAACGGCGGCTCGAAACGCAGCGGTTGCGTTCTATTCTGCCAGCACCCGCTGGGAGGGGAAGGTCATCATCGCCAGTGTCCCTTCGCCGGGCGTGGACTCCAGCCCGAACTGGGCGCGGTTGGCTTCCACCAGTGCTTTGGTGAGTGGCAGGCCCAGACCCGTGCCCGTGATAACTTGGTTCAGCGTGGTTGGCACTTGGCGAAATGGTTCAAGCGCCAGTTCCACATCAGCTGCGTCCATGCCGCGACCGGTATCGCGCACCCGCAGGCTCACTTCGCCTGAGGGCTCATAGAGCGTCGAGACGATGATCTGGCCACCGGGGTCGGTAAACTTTATGGCGTTCGACATCAGATTGAGTACCACCTGACGGACCGAGCGAACATCGGCCACCACTTTGGGCAGGCTAAGCGGCAGAGATGTACGTACGATAATGCGGCCCTGGTTGGCTTGTGGCTGCATAATGGCCAAGCACTGCTGTACCACATCATTCAGGTCCACTTCGCCAAACGACAACTCCATCTTGCCCGCTTCAATCTTCGACAGATCAAGCAGATCGTTCAGCAAGCTCATCAAGTGCTCGCCGGAGGTATGGATATCGCGCAGATACTGCCGGTAGCGTTCTGAGCCAACAGGGCCAAAGCGCTCTTCCAACATCACCTCCGAAAAGCCAATCACGGCATTCAGAGGTGTGCGGATCTCATGGCTGACGCGGGCCAGAAAATCGGATTTGTGAGCACTGGCCTCTTCGGCAGCTTTGCGCGCCTCCACCAGATCGGTCTCGGCCTGTTTGAAAGGCGAAAGATCGCGCAGCACGGCGCAATAGACCGCCGGTTCGTCATCGGTCAGGCGACCAAGCGTCATGAACACAGGCACCAGTCCACCTTGCGAAGTGATGCACTCTAATTCGCGACCTTCGTTGAACAGGGACAAGCGGCCTTGGCTCGCCATATCGTCAAGGTAATCAAGGGCGGTTTGGCGGCTATCCTCTGGAAAGAGCAGGCGGAACGGCTGGCCGATCAAATCATCGGCAGCATAGCCTACAAGCGCTTGGGCTGCTTGATTGAGGTCTTTGATTTCACCATCGCCGTTCAGCGTCACAACGCCATCGCTGGCCAAATCGATGATCGCTTCCAGCTCACCAATGCGCGCACGCACCAGGGGCAAGGCGCCATCGCTGGCATTTGTGCCTTGGATCGCGCCGTCCGCGACGCCTGCTGCGCTTGCAGCAAGCAGAGAAGCATCTTGCGAGGCTTCCTGCGCTTCGCTGTCAGCGGGCGTGTGCTCACGAAGCGACATAAGTGCTGCGGCTTGGCTATCCCAGCGCACACTTTGCAGCCGACCGGTCACGGGAACAGGTGTTCCGTCGGGCTGAACCAATGTCATCGCGCCATTGCCGCCATCGGCCATACCCTCAGCAAACAGGGTTTCGATGCCATCCATGGCTTTCAGTGCTTGAAGGCTGCTGAGACCAGCCAGATCAAGGGCAGCCCGATTGGCGTACAAGATAGCTTCATCGGAATAGATGATAATGCCAAGGGGCAGCCGATCGAGCACCATGCGTTCGGCGTTCGGTTCTGTGCGCGTGAAAGGCAGCACCTGTGCGCTGGTCTCTTGTAGCGACGTATTGGTTTCGCCGAGGGGCTGTTCAGGGTTGGCCGTTTCATCCCCATCCTTAGCGAAATGGATGACATCGCCTGCTTGAGACTGATCGGCAGAGATTTTCTCTCCGCCGTGCAGGGCCTGCGGGTCATTATCGTCGCTATCGCGACCGGTGATACGTGCGCCCAGACGACGTGCAATTTCTTGGAACGTCAGCCGTTCAGGCCGATTGAGATCATCTTCGTCGGATGCCGAGCTTGAGGTCTGTTCTGACGCATCTTCACTGACCTCTGATGGAGCTTCGTCGCTTGCCAGTTCGTCTGGTGTCTCGGGCTGTTCCTCTTCATCACGCTCTTGAAGGGCGTTGTTGACAACGCCTCCGACCACACCGCCGGTCAAGCCTGCGGCAACGCCTGCTGCAACAGCTTTCATGGCGCTGACGGTCTCGGCTGGAAAGTCCTCTTGCCCATCCGCGTCGGAGTCCGTCCCGGCAAACATATCGGCTTCCGGTTCGTCGGATGGTGGGGTCTCTGCTGGCTCAGATGACCAAAGACCAGCTGCTTCCGCCTCGGCGGGTTCAAGCGTGTCGTCGATACCCGCGACTGGCGTTGGCGCGGCGTGGCTTTGCTCCGGCGCTTCACTCCATAGACCGGCTGTTGCGGCTTCTTGACTTTCCAGCGCATCATCAAGCGCCTGCACCGGTTGTCGGTCGCGGGATGTGGGCTGCTCCAACAAAGGACGCGATAAGCCACCAGTGATGCCGGCGGCCAGTGCAGAAGCTGCGGCCACAACTGTCGCGCCACCTGGCACCTGCGCAGCAATCGTCATCTGCGCGGCTTCAGTGTCTGGCACAGGATCACGGGTGAAAAGTCCCGCTTCGTAAGCAGTGCTCTCGTCTAGAGGGTCAGCGTCGAGGGCGGCAACAATTGGTGTGCCGACCGCCTCCGTTGAGTTTTCCGGCACAGCGTCATCACGTTCAGGCGCAGAATGCTCAACCGCCTTCCCGGTCAATGCCGTACCAAAAACGCGTAGCGTCCCATCATCTTCATCGAACGCCGAAAGGCGTACCGGAACGACCAGAGTATGGTCGCTCACCGGCCACATCACTTCGTGCTCGCTGAAGCGCCTGCGTTCATCCACACCATGGAAAATGGCTGCAGGCAGGTCACCCAGGCGAGCCAACAAAGCTTCGCTTGCAACCTCACCATCGCGAAGGGCGGTTTGGCTCCCAACTGCATCTTCCAGTCCGCTGGAGAGGTTTTCGATGCGCCCTGATGAACCAACCATAAAGGAGAAGCGGTGCGGCCTTGATCGGGGCTTAAACGCAAAAGTAGGGGCGTAAACGTCCAATGAGGCGTCCTGCATATCCAAACTGGGCTCGCTTGCCTCAACGGCTGTAGCCGGTGTTGCGTCTTCACCATCGACAGTTGGTTCCACCACTTCGGCGGTTTCAAAACTTGGACTTGAAATGTCCAAAATGAAGGCAGGCGTCATATCTTGGATATCGTCCTGCACGTTTTCCTGTGCAGCGATGGCGATATCTTCGGGTGCGGTGGATTGCGTCTCTTCCGCTGAATGAGCATCGTCCACAGCGTCTGTAACGGGCGCTGTACGTGGACGGCTGGCATTGCCAAGGGCAAGCACAGCGACTTTGTCGCCGAGCATTACCGGGCGACAGGTCGCGACGAGGGTTTCTTGATGTCCACCAGCATTGACTCGCAAAATCTCAATGCGCCCGCGCCCTGACAAGCCAACCTGCGTGCGCGCAACAGCCTGGAGGGATCGCTTTGCTGGCGCGGAGGGCGTGACTTCTTTGCCGTCCAGCCCATCAAGTTCCAGCGAAGCCAACCCAGCTTCGTTGGCCCAAAGAAGGCTCGCGCCATCGCTGCTCCACACCCAGGCAGGGCGCGCATCGTGCGGGTCGATCAGTTCCACGGCTTGAGCGCGTTGATCAATAAGGGCCTGGTCTGTCTGGCTCATGGAACCTGGATTTCACCTGTTGGGCAAAGGGCCAATCTTTACATTTTATTCATAATGGCGAAGTCCGCCTTGTGTCCACGCACCTTAGCCAATGCGGTCAAGCGATCAGAAACAAGGTAAACACGTCTGTGGCGTTCTGGCATTGCCAAAGCGTTAGCACTTCTGCGGGGATGCGGTGAAGGATCAGATTGGCTACAAAGGAAGGACCCTTTCAGGACAGGCGAAAAACGGAGCCAGCCATGAACACGCCCCCAAAGCTTGAAGTCCCCGAAGCGATGCGTGATTTCGCCGACCAAAGTGTCGCGCAAGCCCGCAAAGCCTTTGACACCTTTATGGACAACGCCCAATCAGCCGTCGGCAAGATGGAAGACGGTGCTTCCAATGCGCAGGCCACTGGGGCTGATCTTCAAAAAGACGCGATGTCGTTTGCTGAAGGTCAGGTCACCAGCGCCTTTGAATTGGCCCAGAAAATGGTGCGCGCCAAAGACGCTCAGGAGTTGATGGAATTGCAGGCGACTTATATGCGCCAGCAAATGGAAGCTGTGACGCGCCAAACCAAGGACATGGGTGATAAGATGACGGCTGTAGCGAAAGACGCTGCCGATAGCATGAAGCCTTAATCAAGCTTGCTTCATATTTGATTTCAAAGGGCGCCTTGGCGCCCTTTTTTATGAGTGCAGCAACAGCACCAGTCGGATAAAAACACCCATATATTTGTGCAATGCAAAAGAAATGTTGCAATGCACAATAAGCGGTGCTATATACCTCTCAACGCTGGAGACAAACAGATGCCCAGCGCGATGAGGACCCAACAGTGCGGTCCACCCTTGTAAAGAGCCGAAAGGATGAGACCCATGGCCACTGCTAAGAAACCTGCTGCTGCGAAAACTGCCCAAGCTCAAGTTGCTGACGTGATGGAAACA
Source organism: Pseudomonadota bacterium (assembly GCA_039814945.1). Taxonomy (GTDB): domain Bacteria; phylum Pseudomonadota; class Alphaproteobacteria; order Rhizobiales; family MH13; genus MH13. The sequence continues at coordinate 49,566 of JBCCAF010000011.1, read as the reverse complement.
ATTGAAGCGAACGTCACCGAGCTGTTCCCAATGTCCACCGCTGATGTGCCTGAAGCATTCCGCGACATGGCTGAAAAGGGTGTTTCCCAGGCCCGCGAAGGCTACGCCAAAGCAAAAGCTGCAGCTGAAGAAGCAACCGATCTTCTCGAAGAAAGCTTTGAAACCGCTCGCGGCAACACGCTTGACCTGTCGACGGACGCGATGGATGCCGCCAAAGCCAACATCGACGCTGGCTTTGCCTTCATGAAAGACTTCATGGCTGTGAAAAGCGTTTCCGAAGCTGTTGAGCTGCAAACCGCATTTGCTCGTGAGCGCTTCGACGCATCGACTGCTCAAGCCAAAGACATGCAGGCCAAAGTAACGAAAATGACCGAAGAAGCTTCCAAGCCGGTTAAAGACGCCGTGGCTAAATCCATGGAAGCCTTCAAAGCGGCCTAAGCGCCCTCAAGGCCTATCGGGCGAGGCACTAAGTTTCCTGCGTAATCGCTTCGCCTGACCTTTTGAAAACCCGGTTTGTGGATCATCTCCATGAGCCGGGTTTTTTGTGTCTTATGGGTCGGCAGTTCGTCTTGCATTCGCGGCATGATCGGACTACACAGCCGCTCTCGCCCGTGCTTTTTTGCACGCTGGCCGTGTGCAGCAGTAGCTCAGCTGGTTAGAGCGCCGGTTTGTGGAGCCGGAGGCCGGTGGTTCGACCCCACCCTGCTGTACCATTCTTCTTTCAAATTTCCGTTAGGTTAGTTTCAGCTGTTGCTGGAAAAGTGTGCAGTGCACACAAAGGGTTGCTGGTTTTCAGCCCTGGTCACCCATTGCGTATTCACATCCATTAGGTCTAGGTTCGACGCTTGGATCGCCTCTGGCGTCCAAGGAAGCGCGCAAGAGCCCGAAGAGGCCAGCCGCGCGACACTATCTTCGAGGGAGACTTATATGAAACTCAAGACAACTGCGCTCACGTCACTGGCCTTGGCCGCTGGCATGGCGCTTGGAACCGGAAGCGCATTCGCGCAACAGCAGTTCTTTTCCATTGGCACCGGCGGTGTCACCGGCGTGTACTACCCAACTGGTGGTGCAATCTGTCGCTTGGTGAACCAGAACCGTCGTGACCATGGTCTGCGCTGCTCGGTGGAATCCACCGGTGGTTCCATCTACAACATCAACACCGTTCGCGCAGGCGAGCTGGAGTTCGGTGTTGCGCAGTCTGATTGGCAGTACCACGCCTTTAACGGCACATCGCGCTTTGATGAAGCCGGTGCTTTTGAAGATCTGCGCGCTGTGTTCTCAGTTCATCCCGAGCCGTTCACACTGATCGTCCCGGGCGATTCTGAAGTGGACTCGTTTGACGATCTGCGCGGTCTGCGGGTCAATGTTGGTAACCCTGGCTCAGGTCAGCGCGCCACCATGGAAGTTGTTATGGGTGCCTACGGCATCGAGATGGACGACTTTGCGGTTGCAACCGAGTTCCAGGGTTCTGAAATGGCCCAAGCACTTTGCAACGGTCAGATTGATGCGATGATCTACACGGTGGGTCACCCCGCTGCTGCGATCACCGAAGTGTCAACCACATGCGATGCGCGTCTGGTCAATGTGACCGGTCCTGAAATCGATCAGCTGATCGAGGAAAACTCCTACTACCGTACAGCTGGCATTCCTGCCGGCATGTACCGCGGTACGGATGAAGACATCACCACGTTCGGCGTGGGCGCGACTTTCGTGACGTCAGCCAGCGTGTCTGATGAAATTGTCTACACCACTGTGAAAGCTGTGTTTGACAACTTCTCCGATTTCACCGGCCTGCATCCGGCATTCGCCAACCTGACCGAAGAGGCCATGATCTCCGATGGTCTCTCAGCGCCGCTTCATGATGGCGCAGCTCAATACTACCGCGAGCGCGGTTGGATCGAATAAGCCACAACAACGAAGGCCGGGCAGCAAATTGCCCGGCCTTTTTTGATTTTGCACGAGGGTAGATGATCAGCGCAGAAGCGCGGCATCTAGTGCACAACACACCCGCAGCAGATGAAAACATCGCGCGGGCCGGTTTGAATGCAGGGGACGCAAACAACCATGACCAGCCAAGACACAACACCGAATCCGCAAGGGTCGCCGCAAGACGCACCAAAACCAGAAATCGATGTCGACGAAATCGTCGCTGAGGCTGATTCCGGCTCGCGTTCCGTCCCAGGCACGATTGGCATCGTTATCGCCGCCACGGCCTTCATCTGGTCGTGCTTCCAGCTTTACATCGCCTCGGACGTTCCCTTTTGGTTGACCGAGGTGACGGGAATAAATCTGACCGTCAACAATGTTGAAGCCCGGGCCATCCATTTGGCGTTTGCGCTGATTCTGGTCTCCTTTGCTTATCCACTTTACAAGGGCGCGCCGAAAAATGCCGTACCCTGGTATGACTGGGTGCTGGCTGCGGTGGGGGCCCTTTGCTGCCTCTATTTGATCTTCGTAAAAGAGTCGCTGGTGATGCGCGCTGGCTTGCCCACCACGCTTGACCTCACGGTCTCCGCGCTTGGTATGACCTGCCTTGCCATCGGCGTTTTCCGCTCGCTTGGTCTGCCAATGCTGGTCGTGGCCGGCGTGTTCATGACCTACACATTCTTTGGCGATCAGCCTTGGATGCCTGATGTTATCCAGTGGCGCGGCGCGTCCTTCGGTAAGGCCATGTGGCATTACTGGATGCAGACCGAGGGTGTGTTCGGTGTCGCGCTGGCCGTGTCGGCCACCATGATCTTCCTGTTCGTGCTCTTTGGCTCGCTGTTGGAACGCGCTGGCGCGGGCAACTATTTCATCAAGCTCGCCTTTGCCCTACTTGGCCACCTGCGCGGCGGCCCGGCGAAAGCTGCTGTTGTGGCATCGGCTATGTCCGGTCTTTATTCCGGTTCGTCCATCGCCAACGTGGTGACCACGGGTACGTTCACCATCCCGTTGATGAAAAAGACCGGCTTCAAGCCTGAAAAAGCTGGCGCTGTAGAGGTTGCATCCTCCACCAACGGTCAGCTCACCCCACCGGTTATGGGTGCCGCCGCCTTCTTGATCGCCGAGTTCACGGGCATCTCCTACACGGAGATTTTGAAACACGCGCTCGTCCCAGCGCTCATCTCCTACATCGCGCTTGTCTACATCGTGCATTTGGAAGCCCTGAAGCTGGGCCTCAAAGGCATGGAAAAGCCAACTGCGCTGTACACCATTTCGCAGAAGTTGATTGGCGTCCTTACCGGGTTCTTGGCGCTCGCAGCGCTTGGTGCAGTCGTCTATTTCGGCCTCGGCTGGATCAAGGCTGCCTTCCCTGGCATGACCTTCTGGACCGGCGTTCTGTTGTTCCTGGCAGCCTATGTGACCCTGATCTCGGTCGCTGCTAAGCGCCCTGATTTGGTAATGGACGATCCCAATGCAGCGCTAGAAATCTTGCCGCGTCCCGGCGATGTGGCTGTTACCGGATTGCACTTCCTACTGCCGATCATCGTGCTGCTTTGGTGCATCCTGATCGAGCGTTTGTCTCCAGCCTTTTCGGCCTATTGGGCAACGCTTTCCATGATCTTCGTGGTGCTCACCCAGCATCCGCTCAAAGCCATGTTCCGCGGCGCGACCGAGAACGCCGGTGAGTGGAGACGCGGCTTGGACGATTTTGTTGCTGGCATGATCGGCGGTGCCCGCAACATGATCCCGATTGCTGTGGCAACTGGTGTCGCGGGCGTCATTATCGGCACGGTGTCTCTCACTGGCGCACACCAGGTGGTTGGTGAGTTCGTGGAGTTCCTCTCTGGCGGAAGCCTTATCCTGATGCTGTTGCTTGTTGCTGTGATGAGCCTGTTGCTCGGCCTTGGCCTACCAACCACGGCCAATTACATCGTGGTTTCATCCTTGATGGCACCGGTCATCGTGTCGGTGGGTGCGTCTCAGGGCCTCGTTGTGCCGCTGATCGCTGTCCACCTGTTTGTGTTTTATTTCGGCATTTTGGCCGATGACACCCCGCCGGTGGGGCTTGCGGCTTTCGCGGCATCGGCGATCTCAGGTGGCGATCCGATCAAGACTGGATTGCAGGGCTTCGCCTACGATATCCGCACCGCGCTGCTGCCATTCCTGTTCATCTTCAACACAGAGCTTCTGCTCATCGATGTGGGACTGGCCAAGGCGATCTTTGTCTTCATTGTCGGTGTGATGGCCATGATGCTGTTTGCGGCGGCCACTCAAGGGTATTTCTTTGCCCGAAGCCGATGGTGGGAGACGATTGCTCTGCTGCTCATCGCTTTCACACTGTTCAGGCCAGGTTATTGGCTTGATCAGGTCGATCCTCGCTACGAATTCCGACCGGGCACAGAGCTGATTGAGATTGCTGAAAGCATGCCGGCAGATAGCCGCCTTCGGGTGGAGATACGCGGGCCGGACTTCGATAATCTGGACGAGATGACACAGACAACGGTCTTGCTGGATCTGGGTGCTGAAGGTCCAGGTGAAGAGCGGCTATCGCGCCAGGGCTTCACGGTGGTCAATGAGGGCGAGGAAGCTATTCTTGATGAACCGTTTGCTGGCACGCCCTTCTTCACAACTTTCCAGATTTTCGAGTTTTATGGCGATGAATTTGTCACCGTTGATAACGTTCAGTTGGAGCGCGATCGGATGCCCAAAGAGGTGTTTTACATTCCTGCGCTCTTGCTTCTGGGTTTTGTCATCATGATGCAGCGCCGTCGTCAGACGGTTCCAGCGTTCTAGAGTCGGGAAGGAGAAAACCTATGTATGATCGTTTGCTCGTACCCGTTGATTTGGGCGACACCAGCAGTCTCGACAATGCGCTACCGGTAGCCGCTGCTCTGGCAACGGGTGCCAATGCCGAAGTGCATGTGCTCACTGTGGTGCCAACCGCGGGCATGACTGTCGTCAGCTCGTACCTTCCTGATGACTACGCTGAAAAGGCCAGCGACGGGGCCAAAGAGGCACTTTCCAAGGCACTTGAAGAGAAGCGTGCCCTCTGCGGGCCGGTGACGCTGAAAGGCCATGTGACCCGTGGGTCGGTGTACCAGGAAATCATTCACACGGCCGATGCGCTCAACTGCGATGCCATCGTCATGACGGCGCATAGCCCGGACCTGAAGGACTATTTGCTTGGCCCCAATGCGGCGCGCGTTGTGCGTCACGCCAAGCAGAGCGTGATGGTTATCAGGGGCTAACAAGCAACCTATTGTCATGCCACAAGCCATTCGGCTATCCGGGATCTGCTAGCCCTTGTCAGTTTCAGATCCCGGCTCAGCTTTGCTGTCCGGGATGACATTTTCAGAGCCACCACCCATGAAATCCCGCCACGTTTTTCCTCGCCACACCAAAGCTGATTTGCCAATCGCGGTGGGGGGGGATGGTCCATTCCTGATTGATGCCGATGGCAAGCGCTATCTGGATGCGTGTGGTGGAGCAGCCGTTTCGTGCCTCGGTCATTCGGACGAAAAACTGAAAGCTGCAGTGCATGAGCAGGTGGATAAGCTGGCCTATGCGCACACCAGCTTCTTCACCACCGATCCTTCTGAGAAACTGGCAGACCGCCTGGCTGAGCTCGCACCTGGCGACCTGAACCGCGTCTATTTTGTATCCGGTGGGTCGGAGGCCATGGAGGCGGCGTTGAAACTTGCTCGCCAGTTCCACATGGAAAAGGGTGAGCCGAAACGCGCCAAAATCATCGCCCGCTGGCAAAGTTATCACGGTAACACACTGGGCGCCCTCTCTGCCGGCGGCAACCGCTGGCGTCGCGCCCAGTTTGAGCCAATGCTTTCGCCTGCCATGCATCACGTGTCGCAATGCAACGCGTATCGCGGCCAAGATGCCGGCGAGAGCGATGACACTTACACCGACCGACTGGCGCAGGAGCTTGATGACACCATCCAAAGCCTTGGGCCGGACAGCGTCGCAGCCTTCGTTGCCGAGCCTGTTGTCGGCGCAACCATGGGCGCCGTGCCACCTGTCGCAGGGTATTTTCGCAAGATGCACGCCGTCTGCAAAAAACATGGCGTGCTGTTGATCCTGGACGAAGTCATGTGCGGCATGGGCCGTACCGGCACGCTGTTCGCCTGCGAGCAAGAAGGTGTTGAGCCGGATATGATCGCCATCGCCAAAGGATTGGGTGCTGGTGTGCAGCCTATCGGCGCGTTGCTTGTTACCGACCGTATCTATGACACCATCGCAGCGGGCTCCGGCTTCTTCCAGCATGGCCACACCTATCTCGGGCACCCAATGGCCTGCGCCGTTGGCAACGCTGTGCTTGATCGTCTGGTGGATGATGCTGTGCTCGCGCGCGTTGCGCCAATTGGTGAGAAATTCCGCGAGGCGCTCACGGCACGCTTCGGCAACCATCCCAATGTGGGCGATATTCGCGGACGGGGGCTTTTCTTGGGGCTGGAGCTTGTGGCCGATCGTGGCACCAAAGACCCGTTTGATCCAAAACTCGGCATCGCCGCTAAGATCAAGAAGCGCGCTATGGCCGAGGGCCTGATGTGCTATCCGATGGGTGGCACGATCGACGGTGAGCGCGGCGATCATGTGTTGCTTGCTCCACCGTTCATCATAGAAGACGAGCACATCGCCATGATTGTCGACCGGCTAGAGACGGCCATCAGCGCAAGCTTGCCCCAGTAACAGCAATCAACGCCGTGCCATCAAGCAGGCTTAGGCCAAAGAACAGGCAATTGCAGGGCCTTCCCCCTACTGTACGCGCGCGTTCGCCGTGCTAGTCAGGGGCAAAACACACTCTGCCGTTTGGAAATGCCTTTATGACAAACCCCTCGACACACTCGCCTGGTCCAATCAAGCGCCTGATGGCCGCCAATCGCTCGGAGATCGCGATCCGCATTTTCCGTGCCGCCAATGAGTTGGAACTTGAGACGGTTGCCGTCTATGCTGAGGAGGACAAGCTGGCGCTACACCGCTTCAAAGCGGATGAAGCCTATTTGATCGGCCGTGGCCCGCATCTGGAAGAACCACTTGGCCCCATTGATGCCTATCTCTCTATCGAAGAGATCATCCGCATCGCCAAGGAAACTGGCGTGGATGCCATCCATCCCGGCTATGGCTTTCTCTCAGAAAGCCCAGAATTTGCTGACGCCTGCGTTGAGGCTGGGATCATTTTTGTCGGCCCAACCTCTGACACGATGCGCCGTTTGGGCAACAAAGTAGCAGCCCGCAATCTGGCCATCGAGGCTGGTGTGCCCGTCATGCCGGCAACCGACCCGCTGCCAGACGATATGGATGAGGTCGCCAAGCTGGCAGAGGGCATCGGCTATCCAGTGATGCTCAAAGCCAGTTGGGGTGGCGGCGGTCGCGGTATGCGCGTCATCCGCACGCCTGAAGACCTGCATCGCGAAGTGCCCATCGCCAAGAAAGAAGCGCGCTCAGCCTTTGGCAAGGACGAGATCTATCTGGAAAAGCTCGTCGAGCGCGCCCGCCACGTGGAAGTTCAAATCCTAGGCGATGCTCACGGCAATTTGGTGCATTTGTTTGAGCGTGATTGCACTGTGCAGCGCCGCCACCAGAAAATCATCGAGCGTGCGCCTGCGCCCTATCTGGATGAAGAGCAGCGCGCGATGCTGGCAGGTCACGCCATCGCTATCGGCAAGACGGTTGGCTATCGCGGGGCCGGCACAGTCGAGTTCTTGATGGATGCCGACACAGGCGCCTTCTACTTCATCGAGGTAAACCCACGCGTGCAGGTGGAGCATACCGTGACCGAAGAGGTCACCGGCATCGACATCGTCAAAGCGCAAATTCATGTCGCTGAAGGCTATGCCATTGGCGATCCGGTGTCTGGCATCCCTGTGCAAGACGACATTACGCTGCACGGCCACGCCATGCAGTGCCGCATCACGACTGAAGACCCGGACCAGAACTTCATTCCTGATTATGGTCGCATCACCGCCTATCGTGGCGCCACCGGCTTCGGCATTCGCCTCGATGGTGGCACCGCCTATTCCGGCGCAGTGATCACGCGGTTCTACGATCCGTTGCTGGAAAAAGTCACAGCTTGGGCGCCAATCCCTGAAGAAACCCGCAAGCGTATGGACCGCGCCCTGCGTGAGTTTCGTATTCGAGGCGTTGCGACAAACTTGACATTCCTGGAAAACGTCATCGGCCACCCAAGCTTTATCGATGGCAGCTACACCACCCGCTTTGTCGATGAAACGCCGGAGCTATTTGAGGCAGTGAAGCGCCAAGACCGCGCGACCAAACTGCTGACCTACATTGCGGACGTCACCGTCAATGGTCACCCGGAAACCAAAGAGCGACCCAAGCCGCCCGCCGATGCTGGCCCACCGGCGTTGCCAGCCTTCACTGGCGAGCCAAGGCCCGGCACCAAGCAGATACTTGATGAACGCGGGCCAGAAGGCTTAGCGCAGTGGATGAAGGACCAGACCCGCGTTCTGGTTACCGACACCACCATGCGCGACGGCCATCAGAGCTTGCTTGCCACGCGCATGCGCTCCTTTGATATCGCCTCGCTCGCGCCGGTTTATGCGCGCGCTTTACCAGACATGTTCTCGCTGGAATGCTGGGGTGGCGCAACGTTCGATGTTGCCATGCGCTTCCTAACCGAGGACCCGTGGGAACGGTTGGCCGAAATTCGTGAGGGTGCACCAAACATCTTGACGCAAATGCTGCTGCGCGGATCAAACGGGGTGGGCTACACCAACTATCCCGACAATGTAGTCCGACAGTTTGTGGTTCAGGCAGCAAATGGCGGCATGGATTTGTTCCGCGTGTTCGACTGCCTGAACTGGGTGGAGAACATGCGCGTTTCGATGGATGCCGTGCGTGAAGCAGGCAAACTGTGCGAAGGTGTGCTCTGCTACACCGGCGACATTCATGATCCGGCACGCGCGAAGTATTCGCTCGCCTACTATGTTGATCTGGCCAAGCAGCTTGAAGCTGCTGGTGCACACATCATCGGCATCAAAGATATGGCAGGCCTGCTCAAACCAGCCGCGGCCCGCGAACTGATCAAGGCGTTGAAAGGCGCAACCGATCTGCCGTTGCACCTGCACACCCATGACACATCTGGTATTTCCGGCGCGACCGTGTTGGCGGCCATTGATGCAGGCGTGGATGCCGTGGACGCCGCCATGGATGCGATGTCAGGCATGACTTCCCAACCTGCTCTCGGCTCTATCGTCGCTGCGCTTGAAGGCACAGACCGGGCAACTGGGTTGGACATGGATGCCATCCGCAAAATCTCGTTTGCCTGGGAAGATATCCGTCGCCAGTACACAGCGTTTGAAAGCGATCTAAAGGCCCCGGCATCTGAGGTCTACCTTCATGAAATGCCCGGTGGGCAGTTCACCAATCTGAAAGAACAGGCCCGCTCGCTTGGATTGGCCAATCGTTGGCATGAGGTCGCGAAAACCTATGCCGAGGTCAACCAGATGTTTGGCGACATCGTAAAGGTGACGCCATCTTCAAAGGTTGTCGGCGACATGGCTTTGATGATGGTCAGCCAGAGCATCACCGCCGATGAGGTGATGGACCCGGATAAGGATATAGCGTTTCCTGAAAGCGTGGTCGCCATGATGCGCGGCGATTTAGGTCAGCCCCCAGGCGGCTGGCCAGAAGTCATCCAGGCAAAGGTTCTGAAAGGCGATACGCCTTACACCGAACGGCCTGGCGCGCGCCTGGAAGCTGCCGATCTGGATGCCGAACGGGCGAGCATTTCTGGCACGCTAGAACGTGACATATCAGACAAGGAGCTTGCCTCCTATCTGATGTACCCCAAGGTCTTCACCGAGTTTGCGCGCATTGCCGACACGTATGGGCCAGTCGGCGTGCTGCCGACGCCGGTCTATTTTTACGGTCTGAAACCTGAAGATGAAATCGCCATTGAGCTGGAAAAAGGCAAAACGCTCATCGTGCGGTGCCTGGGCACATCGGAACCGGATGAAACCGGTATGGTGCGGGTGTTCTTTGAGCTGAACGGACAGCCGCGCACCATCAAAGTGCCGGATCGCAGCCACGGCGCCACCGGTGCGGGTGCCCGTCGCAAAGCTGATCCTGACAGCGATACCCATGTGGCCGCGCCGGTTCCTGGCGTCATCTCCACTGTGTCCATCAAAATGGGCGACGCGGTGAAGATTGGCGATCCGCTGCTGGGAGTGGAAGCGATGAAGATGGAAACGGTGATCCATGCTGATCGTGACGGTACGGTATCAGAGCTTCTTGTGGCGTCTGGCGACAGTGTCGATGCCAAAGACCTGCTAATTGTGTTGGCGGTCGACGAATAGGCATGCCAAGCGCAAAATCGTCGCTTCGGCCAGCGCTGGCACCCTTCAGCATGGAGGGATTCTGGCTAGGCTTTCGCCGCGCCGTTATCACCACGCCGGGGATATTGCTGTTTGGCATGGGCTTTGGTGCTGAGGCGGCCGTTAAGGGGCTGACCTTTCTGGATGCCTTCTTTTTCCAGTCGTTGGTGCTGGCCGGTGCCTCGCAATATGTCGCGCTGGAGCTGTGGACCGACCCGCTCACCTGGACGACAGCATTCGCCATGGCGGCCGTGGTGTTCACCGTAAACTTGCGCATGATGCTTCTTGGCGCGGCTTTGCGCCCGTGGATGGGTGGCCTGCCAGGCTATAAATCCTACCCTGCGCTCGCGATCATGACCGACCCGGCCTGGATCATTGCCATCCGCTATCACCGTGAGGGCGGCCAGGATTGGGGGGTGTATGTGGGTGCCTGTGTGTTCCTTTATCTTACCTGGATCGTATCCGTCGTGCCCGGTTACTATTTGGTCGACGCGCTGGAAGACCCAACCCGCTTTGGCATCGATCTGGTTATGCCGATTTTTTTCATCACCATGTTGGTTCCGGTCTGGCGTGGCCGTATGGATGCCGCGCCCTGGGCCGTGGCGATCCTCGTCGCCCTGACCGTCAAGGAGCTGGTTCCTGGCTATTGGTTCGTGCTGGCTGGCGGGCTTTCGGCAGCCTTCACCGCGGCGGCTTTGTTCAAAGATGAGGAAGCTGCCGATGGATAGCCTCTTCACACAAGGCGCTTGGCTGGCCATCGGTGCGATGGTGGTAATGACGCTTCTGGCAAAAATGATGGGCTTTTGGGTGCTCGGGCGCGTACCACTCACCGCGCGTCTGCGCCGTGGGCTCGAAGCTTTGCCTGGCGGCGTGATCCTCGCCACGATTGTGCCCATCACATTGGAAAGCGGGCCCGCAGGCCTGCTCGGCATCAGCGTGGCAACGCTCGTGATGGCAGTGACAAAAAAAGACTGGCTTGCCGTTGGTCTCGGCCTTGCCTCGGTTGCTGGCTACCGCGCGTTCCTGGAGCCGCTAGTTTAAGCGGTCCACCAACGGTCGGACGGCGCCCAGAACATCATCGATAGTTCCACGTGCATCAACGCGTGGCCATTCCACATCAAACAGATCATAGTCTTCTTGTAGACGCGCGACGTTCGCATCCGCGTCAGACGGGTCATCGCGACGGTTGCCGATCCGTTCCAGTCGCACATTCAGCGGCGCATCTAGCCAAACACCGGCAAAGTGACACTCAACGCCGCGTGCAATGGCTTCAAAGGCTTCGCGCTCATCATCCTGAGCACAGACCGCATCCACAATCACCGAATGGCCAGATGCCAAGGCCTTCTGGGCCAAAGATCGCAGGGTGCTGAACACTTGCTGGCTGACCGATTGGGTGTAGGCGCTGGCTGACAGTCGCTCGTGCCACGTCACGCCCATAATGGTTTTACGCACAATATCCGAGCGCAAGAGGATTGCGCCTGGTGTGCGCCCGATGGCGGAGGCAAGCGCTTGCGAAACGGTCGATTTTCCGGTGCCGGACAATCCGCCAACCACTGTTAGCGAGACATCACGTGGCTCAAGCACATCAGCGGCATAGTCATAGAAACGACGGGCATCGGCCTCCATGGCAATGCGTCCAGCCGCATCAAGATGTTGGGCACCCATCGCACAGATCTTTGCTCTCAAAGCTGCTCGAATGGAAAGGAACAAGGGGAGGGCCGCCATCGCCTCAAAGTCGCTGGGCTCATCGCGTAGCGCCAGATAGCGATTGAGAACACGGTTGGCCGCCAGACGCTCACCGCTCTCATCCAGATCCATCAGCAGAAACGCCAGATCGTAAAGCACATCACCGGTCGCAATGGTTTCATCAAATTCAACAGCATCAAACATCCGCACGCCAACCGGCAGGCGTACCAGATTACGCAGGTGAAGATCTCCATGGCAGCGACGGACAGCCTGCGCTTCGCCTCGCGCCGTCAAAATCGGACCAACGCGCCGCCACTCAGCAAGCGTGCGTTTGGTTAGGGTGGCTGTCTCTTGCAGGCCAAAAAGCTTGTGCGCCTCGTGAAAGGCTTGATCATTTTGCTCGATATAGGCGCTTAGATCGGATACCCAATCATCCGCCCGCCTGATGGGAGCTCGTTCCTGAAAGGCGAGTACCGCATCAACAGCTCCATCAAGGTCAGTTTGAGTGAGCTGGCCTGATTCTGCTAGCCGGTCGAACGTCATATCATTGTCAAAGCGCCGCATGGCGACGGCCCACTCAATGGCCTCACCTTGCCCATTGATGGCCAGATGACCCAACTTGTCGCGCGTGATGGCTACAGTATCGAGATAGATCTCCGGCGCGTTAGGTTTGTTGATAGCGATCTCAGCCCGGCACGCTTCTTCGCGCCGGGCAAGCGTCGAAAAATCCATGAACGGAAAACACACAGCGCGCTTGATTTTGTAGGCCCGGTTACCGGCCAAAAACACTGCCGCGCCGTGGGTGTCGATACGCTCCACATCGTCGACGGTGTTGTGCGTTGGTGGTTTGTAACTGGCTGGATCGGACATGAAACGCATCACGGCGCTTTGGTCGCCAACAACATGCGTCAGCGTTGCTGAAGCGGGCAAACTCTGGTGAAAAGCGGCATCGCTGCTTTTTTTGCTCAGTACTGCTGTCATACCAGGCTCCCTGGCGGCTAAGTGGCCAGCCCTGTCGAAGCGCCGGTCGGCAAACGCTGCCAACCCGGCAATGTATGCGTTGCAATATCGCCTGTTTTTAAGCTGCACGTCAGTCGCAACAACACGGACGGGAGTTGCGCGAACCCCAATGGGATGAGAGTTCTGATACACGTGTTAGGCTAGGTGGCAGCTTCCAAAACGGCTGTATCGACGCCTTCAAGGTCGGCCAGCTCCAGCTTGGCTTGCATGATCTCTGGCTCATCCGGATCACGACGCACGGTAAAACCAAGTGCGCGGCACATTTCCAGCATGGTCGTGTTTTCCGCCAACACCTGGCCCTCAATGTGTTTGAACCGCTCAGCCTGACCATATTCGATCACCAGCTGCATCAGTGCCCATCCAAGCCCCTGGCCTTTGAGGTCAGAGCGCAGAAGGATCGCATATTCCCCGGTTTCACGTTCAGCATCTGCGTGTAGGCGCACAACGCCAATCAACTCACCGCTTGGGTCAAAGGTGCAAAATGCCATGTCGCGCGCATAGTCGATCTGGGTGAGGCGGGCGATGAACTTATGGCTGAAATCACGCACATAAGAGAAGAAGCGAAGCCGCAAATCCTCTTTGGTGGTCTTGGAGAAAAACAGCTCAAACGCTGGCTCATCTTCGGGTCGTACTGGTCGCACAAAAACCACTTCACCGCTTTTGAGTTCCAACCGTCTTTCCCAATTGCGAGGGTAGGGGCGAATGGTGAAACGCGGATTGGTGTCAAACGTGAGATCACCAACCTCGCTAGGTGCGACTTCTATGCGCGCATCAAGAACCACCAGCCCACCAGGTGTGGCGAGCAGTGGGTTGAGGTCAAGGCTACGAATCTGCGGCACGTCGGCGCTGAGTTGCGAAAGGCGAACCAACGCTTGGGCAACGGCTTCCTCGTCCACACCGGCACGTCCACGAAACCCTCTCATCAGTTTGGAAACGCGGGTTTGTTCGATCACTTGGCGCGCCAGTCGCATATCGAGTGGCGGCATGCCCAGCGCCTTGTCATTAACGGCTTCAACCGCAATGCCGCCCCGGCCGAACACGATTACCGGGCCAAACACCGGGTCGTCTGCCAGGCCAAGATAAAGCTCCAATCCCGCTGACACATCAGCCATGGGCTGCACGATCACGCCATCGATGCGCGCACCTGGTGCGCGGGCGCTGACCTTCTCGGTCAGCGCATCGAAGCCTTCGCGCACTTGTAGGCTGTGGGTAAGATCAAGCACCACACCGCCAACATCAGATTTGTGAGGGATATCAGGTGAATCGATCTTCAAGGCGAGCGCGCGATGTTGCGCCAGCATATCTTGGGCAGCGGTCGCAGCCCTCTCAGCGCTCGATGCACGAACTGGCGCGGCGTATCCAAAACCGTAGCTTGCCAGAATGTCGCTGATCTCATCGGTGTTGAGCCAAGAGCGCCCTTCCGCGATTGCTTGTCTACAAAGCGTACGCGCGCGCTCCACGTCGGCGCTGGCAAGGTCTTCGGGTAGGGCAGGTGGCGTAGCCGAGAGTTCTTTCTGGGCCTGCGCATAGCGCGATACATCCATAAAACCGCGCACAGCATCACCTGGTGTACGAAAGCGGGCGACATGCGCCTCGTCCAGCGCTTTTAGGGCACCACCCTCACGCTCCAACCAAGAGACAAACACCGGTTTGGGCCGCGACTTGTCTTTTGTTTTGCGCTCCAAGAGTTCTGCAAGCTTGGCGGCTGCTTCATCGCCATCGGACACCTGGCTTGGGCTGTAAGCGATCAGTACACCATCGTTCATCGGATCATCGATCAGCGCCTCGATCACAGTGCCTTGATTTTCCATAGGCAGCGTTGCTTCAAGGTCCAATGGCATATCGCCCTGCCAGCGCAACGGCGCATGGGGTCTGATGGCGGCCAAAGTATCATCGCTGAGATCAGCCAGTGATCCACCAAGATCGAGCAGGCGGTCAGCAGCCAGAATGCCAACCCCGCGATCATTGGTAACAATGGCAAGGCGCTTGCCAGCTTCAGACACACGCTTCAGCCGCGCCAATGCGCCAGCTGCATCAAACAGCCCGTCCAGATCATCAACCCGCAGAAGTCCTGCTCGGCGGATGACAGCGTCGTAAACGGCGTCTTCGGTGGCAAGAATGCCAGAGTGGGTGGAGATACGGTCAGCCGTCACGCTGTGGCGTCCCGACTTTAAGATCACCACGGGTTTCACTTTGGCGGCAGCGCGGGCGGCCGAGAAGAAACGTCTCGGATTGCCCACCGTTTCCACACACACCAAGATTGCGCGGGTGCGCACATCATAGGCCAGGTGATCGAGCAGATCGTCCAAATCAACGTCAGAGGCATCGCCAATGGAAACAGCTTTGGAGAAACCCACTTTGACGGCGTTGCCCCAATCAAGCACCGCATTCATAATCGCGCCCGATTGGGCGATCAGGCCCAGCGATCCAGCTTGTGGTGGTGTTGAGGCAAGACTGGCGTTGAGATTACCCGCTGCCGCGAAAACCCCTTGCGAATCTGGTCCAAGAATACGCATGGACGATCCACGTGCCGCTGCCCGCATCGCACGGCGCAAAGCGCCTCGATCGCCACCTTGGCAGTTGGAAACGACGATCACGCCGCGCACGCCAGCAAGCTTGGCTTCAGCCACCAAGCCAGGCACCGTGTCGGGCGGCGTTGCAATGATTGCCAGATCTGGCACGCTAGAAAGATCGGCCAGCGAAGAGACGCAAGGGTGACCAGCAATTTCGCTGTGATTGGGATTGACGAATGACAGCGTCCGCTTGCCTGGATCGAGCAGCAGATTGTCCACAAAGGCACGCCCAACGCTGGATAGCTTCGGGCTGGCGCCGATCAGCGCGATATGTTGCGGCGCAAAAAATGCATCAAGATTTTGAATCGACATCTGATTTTCCTGATTGGAGAATCAGGCGTTTCCCCTGCGCCCATCTTAAATGCTGCACTGCGGCAAATCCATGGCATCCAACTACGAACAGGGCTTAATCTTAAGCCTGTGACCTGTTCGTATCAGTTTGGTCCGCCAATCGTGCACGGGTCAAACTGTCAACATATGCGCGCAGTTTTGCAAGCAGCGCATCGTCGCGGGTCCAGGTTGCGCCATAGGTGAGGTTGAAGTTGTAGTCGATAGATGGTGGATTTTTACCGGTTGCGTGCTGAAACATGGTCTCCAGCTTATCCAGCCCCTTCATCAGCGTTGCTTCACGGCTCTCAGCGCCATCATACTGTGCGGCCAAAGATTGAATGGCCGCGCCAGATTGCGTTGGCAGTGTAGCAACCAAGCTTTCAACGGCTTCACGTTCAGCGTTCCGGCGGATGTCCGGATCACCACTTTGATGGATAGCGGGCACATCACCGGTCACCGCTTCGCCCAGATCATGGACAATCGCCAGCTTTAAAAGCGTCGCGATGTCGTGCCCTTCAAGGTGCGGTTCGAGCGCAATCACCATAAGGGCAAGTCGCCAGCTGTGCTCGGCGGTACTTTCCTGTTTTCCGGCATTGGTGAAGCCGCTTCGAGGCGTGTCTTTCAAGTCGCCAGACCGACGCAGAAACTCAAAGATTCCTGCGATGGTGGCCTCATCTAGTTCATGTGCCATCAGGCTATTCCTGCGCTCGCATGCCAACTGGGTGAATAGCCTGATCTCAACGCCGCGATCATTGGTGTCGGCGTGATGAGGCGGGCCTGCATTTCCGGTGATACGTCTTTAGGTTGACCGTATTCTTCAAATGTCCAGGGTAAAAGACCTTGAGGACCAAGGGTTAGTGTCTCACCCTTCAAATCCACAGTGCTCCCAATGGGAAGCTCACCAATGCGCACCAGCCGGGGTGCTGGATCAATCCGAGCCTCATGCAGCAGCCTGTCCATCACCGTCGCTTTGGGTGGGGTTGTCCACCCAATCTCCTCTGCCATGCCTGCGAAAAGCGCAGCTTGAAAACGCTTGGCATCGCCGCGACGGCATTCAAAACAGGGCCGGTGACCAGCAGAAAGCGCCGTAACCTCATCAAGAAAGAAAAGCTCGGTGTAACTCTTGCCCCAAACCTCGCGCTGACGCCCTTTGAAGCAAAGAGAACAGGCGATCCAGGCGCGGCTTGCCCATCTGCGCCCGCCGAGAATTGCCCTCGTTTCAGGGTCGTGAAAGCGACCGCCACGATTGCCCATGAGGTCTCCGCGCGCTGATACTCTATGCAAAGTGCCGGTGGGATGAACGCGGTTTTGTAAGGGCATGTGTGTGCTCCAAACACCATTTTGCGGTTGCCGAATCGGTGAACCAGCTTGGTTCAGCAATTTGTCATCGATAGGCGCAGTTCGTGCGTAGGAACAGGTGAAACGCAATCACTGACGTGAGGCCAAGCCATGCCAACACCGCCGAATGCTCAACACCCTTCGCGCCGCACTCTGCTTACCTTGGGGGTTGGAATGCTTGCTGCGCCTGCGCTTTTGCCTTTGATGCAGCCAGCAAACGCAATGACACCGATCAGTTTTTCCGGTTGGCAGTCATGGACGTTTCGCGGCATCCCGCCAACGTCGTTTGCCGCATCTGGCAGCACCTTGAACATCAATGCCCAACAGTCCTCCTCTGTTGTTTACGGTGTGGTGCCGGCATCAGGTAGGGCCGCTTCATCGGCACGTTGGCAATGGCAAGTGAGCCAGACGGTTGGTCCCACCAACTTGGCAGCGCGAGGTGGCGATGATCGCGCAATCGCGCTCTATTTCGTGTTTGTGGACGCTGAGACCGCAGCCCGCTTCGGTGATTCCACGCCATCTATGTCGCGACTCCTGGGCATGCGTGGCGGGCGAACATTGATCTATGTGTGGGGCGGTAATGCTGCGCGCGGCGCTGTGCTCGATAGCCCCTATTTAGGCGGGCGCGGCAAAACAGTGGTGTTGCGAAGCGCTGGTACAGGCGGATGGACCAATGAAACGGTGAACTTGGCCACCGATCACCAGCGCGCCTTTCGGCAACCCAAAGATACGCTGATTGCCGTTGGTGTATCATCGGATTCCGATGACACCGGCGCGGTGAACATGGCCGGTCTTCGCAACTTGTCGTTGAGTTAACAATCGACAAGCTTCCCCCACCCGGTTAGGCTTTCCAACGCACATCGTGCATTTGGGGAAACATCAAGCGAACAAGGGGAACATTATGCGCACATCACGCGATGAATGGGCATCAGGCGCGCCCACGCCAAAGCCAAAGCCACAAGGCGGGGGAACACAGTCGGATGCGCCGCCTAAAGATCCAAACGATCGCGGCGGCAAAAAGTAAGCCAGCCTAAAAACACAAAAAAACCCGCCAGCCATTCGGTTGGCGGGTTTTTCTTTGTCGGATCAGCGTATCAACCCGCTTCAAAACCCTCAGGCAGATAAAGGTTCTCTCCATTGAGTTGGTCGACATCGGTGCGGCCGCAAAGCGCCATCGTGATATCGAACTCCTTATGGATGATCTCCAGTGCTGTGCTAACGCCCTGTTGCCCCATCGCTCCAAGTCCATAGAGGAAGGCGCGGCCGATATAGGTGCCCTGCGCACCCAACGCGACGGCCTTCAGAACGTCTTGGCCGGAGCGGATGCCGCCATCCATATGGATTTCGATGTCGCCCTGAATGGCATCAACAATCACCGGCAACATGCGAATAGAGGAAAACGCGCCATCGAGCTGGCGCCCACCATGATTGGAAACGATCAGCGCATCAGCACCGGTTTTGACCGCCATTTTGGCATCGTCCGGATCAAGAATACCTTTCAGGATTAGCGGCCCATCCCATTGGTTTTTCACCCATTCCACATCGTCCCAAGTGAGGGATTGGTCGAACTGGCTGTTGGTCCAAGCCGACAGGGACGACATATCCTCAACCCCGCTTACGTGGCCAACAATGTTTCGAAACTCGCGCCGTTTGGTGCCAAGCATGCCCATACACCACCGCGGTTTGGTGGCCATGTTGATCATGTTGGCCACCGTCAGTTTTGGCGGTGCGGATAGCCCATTTCGGATGTCTTTATGTCGCTGCCCGATGATCTGAAGGTCAAGCGTTAGCACCAGCGCCGCGCAGCCGGCATCTTTGGCGCGCTTGATGAGTCGTGCCATGAAATCGCGATCGCGCATCATGTAAAGCTGAAACCAGAACGGCGTGCTGGTGTTCTCCGCCACATCCTCAATCGAACAGATAGACATAGTTGAAAGCGTGAAGGGCACGCCAAAAGCTTCGCAGGCCTTGGCGGCCAAAATCTCCCCATCAGCGTGCTGCATGCCTGTCAGGCCGGTTGGGGCGCAGGCAACTGGCATCGCCACTTCTTGGCCAACCATGGTTGTCGATGTCGAGCGCTCTTCCATGTTCACCGCCACCTTCTGGCGCAGGCGGATCAGCTCAAAATCATCCTCGTTGTCGTCATACGTTTGTTCGGTCCAGGAACCGGAATCGGCGTAATCGTAGAACATTCGCGGCACGCGACGCTCGGCTAGGATTTGTAAATCGTGGATGGTGGTGATGGTCATGAAATCCCCCGATCAGAGCAAATGAGCTGGTCTCAATCTAACCAGCGTTGGCGAGCCGAATGGTCCGCCGCAACTTTGATGTTTCTTCGCGCGCATCCGCGGCGCTTAAGTGTTGGCTGGCCTGGCTGACATGGTCGATATGCGCTTGTGAAGCGCCACGCGCTGCCTCAGCATCGCCTGAAATGATCGCCTCAACGAGTGCAAGGTGTTGGTCAAGCAGCGTCTTGCGTTCGCCGGGTTGCTCATAAAGGCGCTGGCGGTTGTCAAACACATCATCAGCAAGCAGCGTATAGCAAGCCCGCAGCACGTGTAGGAACACCAGATTGTGGGCTGATTCCACAATCAGCGTGTGCAATTCCACGTCCAGCTTTGCTTCACGTTTTGCATCGCCATTGGCGTACGCTTCGCGCATCGCCTTGCCGAGCGCCTGCAACATATCGCGGTCAGATTGCGTGGCCCGGTCTGCGGCCATGGCAGCCATATCGGCTTCAACCAACCGGCGAAATTCCAGATAGTCTGCCATGCCTAGAGGTGAGGCGCGCAGCAGTTTGGCGATAGGGGCCGAGAAAACATCGCCGATCAGATCAGCAATGAACGTGCCTTCGCCATGGCGCGCGACAATCAAACCCTCGGCTTCCAACTGAGATAGGGCATCGCGCAAAATGGGGCGCGAGACATCAAGGTCCTGCGCCAATTGCCGCTCCGCCGGTAGGCGATCACCGGGGCGCAAAACACCATCAAGAATGAGACTGCGAAAGCGTTCTACGACCGCTTCTGCGGTCCGTTTATGTACGATCGGCTGAAAGACCATGCCGTGCGCAAGCCCTATGTTGGTGGCATTGTTCTGCACACCCTTAGGGTAATCAGCACGCACTGGTCAAATCAATTGGCCAGAAGTCACGTGCCCTAAAGCGCTATTGCGACTCAAGATAGGAAATTAAGTTGGCCACTTGTTCAGGCCGAAGGCGCTGTGCTGGCATGGCGCTGCGCTCGCCAATAAAACGGGCCGGATCGGCGATGTAATCGGCCACCAATTGGCCGCTCCATGCTTGGCCGTTGCGTGCTTCCAAAGCATCGGAATAGTCGTAGCCAGAAACACTGGCGACAGGCCGGCCTATCAAACCGTTGAGATGCGGGCCAACCGCATTGCTCGCGCCAGGGCCAACCTGGTGGCAGGCCGAACAACGATTGAACACACCCGCGCCAGCCTGCGCATCCTGCGCCATAGCGCTAGGCGCAGATAAGCCTGCCAAAGGCATAGCAACAAGACAGACTGCAAGGTGCAGAACGGAAAGGGAGCGGCGCATGCGGACCTCTGCTCGCTCAAAAGGAAACTACCCTAATGTTGAGTGTCGAACATGCTTCGTCAACATGACAGGCCGATAAAGGCAGTTCATGTTAAACGTTTTTGCTACAGGTGTGGGTGGCAGAGCTCAGTTGGAATGCGTTACTCGGCAGCAGCGCGCACATCCTGTTCAACCGGGTTGAGCACCGCGTCCAGGCCCTTGTCCCAATAGGGAGACTGGCCGTAAAGGCTGGCCATATAGTCGATAAACACGCGCACTTTGGCGGGCAGGAACCGGCGCGTTGGATACACGGAGAACAGGCCTACGCCGCGCGAGGCGCGGTAGCGTGGCAGAACAATTTGCAACTCGCCGGACGACAGTTCTGGCCCGACATCCCAGGTAGAACGCAAGCTTATACCGATGCCAGCCAACGCGGCCTCGCGGATAACTTCGCTAGAATTGGTCATAATGGCGGACTGAGGTTTAACCGTGGTTCCCTCGCCGGAATTTTCTTCAAGCTTCCACACATCCTGGGCTTGCGTTGCCAGCAAGGTATGCCGGTTCAACTCTTCGATGGAGTGTGGCATGCCGTGTTTCTCGATATATTTCGGCGCGGCGCACAACACGCGGTGGATAGGCGCAAGCTTGCGAGCAACAAGCGTTGAATCATTGAGTTCAGCAATGCGAAGGGCCACATCGAAGCCTTCGCCGACCAGATCGACGAAATCATCGGCCAAAACCAATTGCAGCGTTAATTCCGGGTGCGCGGCCATGAAGGATGCCAGATGAGGCGCAACATGCATGCGTCCAAAACTGGTGGGGGCGGAGATTTTCAACACGCCGGATGCCATGGCGGAGCGACGGGTCACAAAGCTTTCGGCTTCTTCCACGCTGGCAAGAATGGCCACCACGCGCTCGTAGAAGCCTTTGCCAGCTTCGGTGAGTGCGATTTGTCGAGTGGTACGCTGGAGCAGGCGAGTGCCGAGGCGATCCTCAAGACGTCGCAGGCGCTTGGACACAACCGCCGGGGAAAGCGACATATCGCGAGCAGCGGCTGACATGCTACCTGCCGCCACCACGCGGGCGAAGATTTCCAGATCGAGAAAGTTGCTCATCTGCGTATGCCCATCCTACCTGATCGAGCGAATTTGAGAGCGCCAAAACTGGCCATCTCAAAAGCTCTTTTGTGCACAGAGACCATACCCTGTGCCGACGATCGAATTCTCGTAGCCTACACCCTGGCCAACCTCATCTGCACCGGTATTACGGCACAGCCAACATGCAATTTGCGTTATATAAGTAGTTTCTACAATACTTTGCAAATTTCGTCGAGAGGTAAAAAAACTTGACCAATTGGTGATGTTTGATGCATGAAGCTTCGGAAAGCAGAATACAATCTATCAAGGAATGTACGTCCTGGCAGTCGCTTTGGATGCTAAGATTTCTCAGGAAATCCGACCGGTAAGTCCGGTCAAGCGGCACTCGGACAAACAAGCCGCGATAAGGAGGGGGCCATGGGGTTCATTGAAATGCCGCAGCCAGACGCTGCGATTGTTGGCAAGCGCGAGCAAATTGCCTCGGGGTTGCGGGCCATTGTGCCTGGCGAGGGCGTAATCACTGATCCCAAGCAATTGGTGCCTTACGAAACCGATGCCTTCACCGCTTACCGCCGGGTGCCGCTTGCCGTTGTGCTGCCGGAAACGACCGAGCAAGTTTCGGAACTTATGAAGTTTTGCGGTGCGCATGGCGTACCGGTTGTGCCTCGCGGTGCGGGAACCTCGTTGGCCGGTGGCGCCATCCCACAGGAAGATGCGGTCGTGATCGGCCTTTCCAAAATGCGTTCGGTTGTTGCGATCAATTATGCCAACCGCACAGCGGTTGTGCAGGTCGGTATCACCAATCTTGCCGTGTCTGATGCTGTGTCGAAGGACGGCTTTTTCTATGCGCCCGATCCCTCGTCTCAGCTCGCGTGCACGATTGGTGGCAACATCGCTATGAATTCTGGCGGCGCCCACTGCCTGAAGTACGGCGTAACGACCAACAATCTGCTTGGTCTGAAACTGGTGCTTATGGACGGCACAGTTGTTGAGCTTGGCGGCGAGAGCTTCGATGGGCCTGGGTACGATCTCGTCGGCCTGCTCTGCGGCTCTGAGGGCCAGCTGGGCATCGTCACGGAAGCAACCGTTAGATTGCTCCCCAAGGCCGAGGGTGCGCGCCCGGTTCTTTTCGGCTTTGAAACCGCGCTCGATGCGGGCGCCTGCGTGGCGGACATCATCGCCCAGGGAATCGTGCCGGTGGCCATGGAGTTCATGGACAAGCCAGCCATCGATATCTGCGAGGGTTTCGCCAAAGCCGGCTACCCGATGGATGTGGACGCTTTGCTGATCATTGAGGTGGAAGGTTCCGAAGCCGAAATGGATGCGATGTTGGCGCGGATCGTGAAGATCGCTCGCGAGCACAAGGTCAAGCGCATCAAAGAGAGCGAGTCCGCTATGGAAGCGGCTGCGATCTGGAAGGGGCGTAAGTCTGCCTTTGGCGCCACGGGTCGCATCGCTGACTACATTTGCATGGACGGTACCATTCCTACCGGTCAACTGCCGCGTGTGCTCGAAGGTATCGATAGGATCGTCAAGAGCTATGGCCTGCGCGTCGCGAACGTTTTCCACGCGGGCGACGGCAATTTGCACCCGCTCATTCTCTACAATGTCAATGATCCTGAAGAGCGCGATAAGGCTGAACTTGCAGGCAATGATGTGCTGCGCCTCTGCGTTGAGGTTGGCGGTTGCCTAACCGGCGAACACGGTGTGGGCATCGAAAAGCGTGATCTGATGACCGATCAATTCAACCAAGAAGATCTGCACCAGCAGATGCGCGTGCGTGCCGTTTTTGACCGTGACTGGCTGATGAACCCCGCCAAGGTTTTCCCGCTGGAAGGCCGCTTGGAATCGAGTGAGGCTGCCTGATGTCACTTGCAACCGAACAGGCCGTCGTTGACTTCGTTGCCGATGCTGTGAAAGCTGGTCGCCCGCTCACCATCGAAGGTGGCGGAACTCGCAGCGCGGTCACCCGTCCAGTGCAAAGTGAAGAGACAGTGAACCTTTCTGGCCTCACTGGCATCACACTCTACGAACCGGCAGAAATGGTGATTGGTGCGTGGGCAGGTACGCCTTTGGCTGATATTGAAGCGGCACTGGAAGAGAAAAATCAGATCCTCTCTTTCGAACCTGCGGACTGCCGCACCGCGCTAGGCACAACGGGTGAGCCAACCATCGGCGGTGTCGTCGCTGGCAACATTTCTGGTCCTCGGCGCCTGGTGACCGGCGCTGCGCGCGACAACCTCATTGGTGTTCGTTTCGTCAATGGCCGCGGCGAAATCATCAAAAATGGTGGTCGCGTAATGAAGAATGTCACCGGGCTTGATTTGGTAAAGCTTCAGGCTGGTGCGTGGGGCACGCTTGGCGTGCTCACCGAGGTGATCTTCAAAGTCACGCCGCGCCCGCCGGAAGGCAGAACTTTGGCTGTCGAAGGTCTCTCCGATCGCCAAGGCGTTGATCTTCTGGGGCGGGCCATGTGCACACCTTTTGAAGTCAATGGCGCGTCCCATCTGCCAGCGGGCAATGGCAAACCTGCCCGCACTGTGATGCGATTGGAGGGTTTCCCCGATCAGTTGGACTATCGTATCCCTGAGCTGATGAAGGCGCTTGGTGTTACCGGTTCAACGGTGTCCGGCCAAGACCATACGACCCTCTGGAAAGGCGTTCGCGACATTGCTGCCTTCCCCACTGACGAAAGCACGGCACTCTGGCGCATTTCCTGTCCGGCCATGTCCGGGCCAGATATCGTGGCTGCTGTAGCCACACACCGGTCTGTCAGTGTGTTTTACGATTGGTCTGGCGGCCTTGTCTGGCTGCAGACCGGTTTAGACGATGATGCTGGCGCAGACGTGATCCGAGCAGCCTGTGAGCCGCATTCAGGCGCTCACGCCACGCTGTTCCGCGCACCGCCTGTAATCAAAGCCAATGTGCCGGTTTTCAATCCAATGGAGCCCGCGCATATGGCGCTCACCCGCTCCATCAAGGCGAGCCTTGATCCGCAAGGCCTGTTCAATCCCGGCGCTATGTACGCCGGCGTGTAGAGCCCGCAGTTAGAAGAGTATCATGCAGACCAACTTCACCACTGAACAGCTCGCCGACCCGCATGTTGCGCATTCTGAAAAGATCCTGCGCACCTGCGTGCATTGTGGCTTCTGCACCGCCACCTGCCCAACCTATTCGATCTTGGGCGATGAGCTCGATTCCCCGCGTGGCCGCATCTACCTGATGAAGAACATGCTGGAGAACGATCAGCCAGCCGACGAGAAAACCGTCAAGCACATCGATCGCTGCCTCTCTTGCCTCTCTTGCATGACCACGTGTCCTTCCGGCGTGCATTACATGCACCTGGTTGATCATGCTCGTGCGCACATAGAAAACACCTACAAGCGCCCCTGGCACGATCGTTTGATCCGTCAGACACTGGCATTTGTGCTGCCCTATCCCAGTCGTTTCCGCCTGTCGCTTCTGGCAGCCCTGTTTGCCAAACCCTTTGCGCCGATCATGACCAAGATGGGTGGCCCGTTTGCTCGTCTTGGTGCCATGCTTTCTTTAGCGCCTGGCAAAGTTCCACCGCGTGGCCCTGAGCCAGGAACAAGCTTTGCACCAGAAGCAGCGCCCGCTGGGCGTGTGGCCATCTTGTCCGGCTGCGCTCAGCCTGTTCTGAACCCAGGCATCAACCGGGCCACGATTGACCTGCTCACCCGCAAAAACATCGAAGTGGTGCTGCCTTCAGGCGAAGGTTGCTGCGGTGCCCTGGTTCATCACATGGGCAAAGAAGAGAAGTCGCTGGCCGATGCGCGCCGCAATGTTGATGTCTGGATGCGCGAAGTTGAGAGCCAGGGCCTGGATGCGATCATCATCACCGCGTCGGGTTGCGGCACAACCATCAAAGACTATGGCCACATGCTGCGCCTTGATGAGGCCTATGCCGAAAAAGCTGCAAAAGTATCAGCGCTTGCCTGCGACATCACCGAGTACCTGGAACGTATCGACCTTGGCGCACCCACCCAGGTGTCTGGCCTCACGCTTGCTTACCACTCCGCCTGCTCGATGCAGCACGGCCAGAAGATCACGACCACACCGAAGACTTTGCTAAAAGCTGCGGGCTTCACCGTGAAAGACGTGCCTCAGGGTCACCTCTGCTGTGGCTCGGCAGGTGTCTACAACATCATGCAGCCGCAGATCGCCCGGCAGTTGCGTGACAACAAAGTTGCTAACATTGAAAGCACCAACCCGGAGCTCATCGCCACTGGTAACATTGGTTGCATGACACAAATCGGCACCGGCACGGACCTGCCGATTATCCACACGGTGCAACTGCTCAACTGGGCTTATGGCGGGCGCATGCCGGACGAACTGATTGAGCTCATGTGTGGCCGTGAAGTGAAGGACCATTTGCCCGAACCAAACTGGATGCAGGCCGCCGAGTAGTTTTTAGGCTGATGGATGCCCATCCGACTGCGGGGCATCATCGCAGATTTCGTACCAATCAGGCTTCTCTGAAACAAATTCATGAAATTGGTTTTTGATGCCTAACGGCGTGTCCAAAGTGTTTGCCGCGATTGGAAAGCTGTCCTCCTCAGAGAGAATTTCGCCAAGCGATGTGCCGCACACTCGGCAGAAGCTTCGCTCATATTTATAGGGAGGACCTGGCTGATACAGTGCCAAATGCTGTTTGCCTTCAAGCCATCGCAAGCTTTGTTTCTTCACAAAAACAATAGCGCTTGCACCAACCTTACGGCAGCGAGAGCAATGGCACGTGCCCATCAAGGATGGTTCAGACAGCAGCTCGAATTTCACCGCTCCACAACAACAGCTTCCCTGGATCATGCAATTGTTCCCTTGTACTCGATTATGAGTTGACGAGAACAATACGTGAACAATTACGATGATGCAATGTCAGAATGGGAGCCTCAGTCTAAGATCTTCAGCGTACGGCCAGTGCAGGCTCAAACGGCACGCTGGCCAGCACCAAACACCCGCCGAGTTCCGGCCCAAAAGGTGCTTGCGCATAGGTGAGCCAAGCGCCTTGTTCTTTCAGGCGTTCTGCAAACCCATCCTGTGTGCTGTGCGCGACAATGATAGTTTCCGGTAAACTGGAACGCACAAACGTGCCGTCGGCGGCGACCACCGCTTCCATAATTGTGCGTTCAGAAGCCATGGGCGGGAAAACGGCAATCAGCAGACCGTCTTCGCTGGCATCACCTTGGCTGGCCCACAGCACCATCGCCATTGCCGCAAAGGCAACGAGGACAAAACAGCCGATAAGGGTGCTGTTGGAAGGCATGACCTAGAGCGTTCTTTCGGTGGGCAGACGGTTGCGAACCGGAGACGACTTCACAATCGCCGTATTGGTTTCGGCCCGATCATGAAAGGGTTGCAGAATTCCATCAAGGTCTTTCATCGCACGAAAAGCCAACCGGCAGACGAAGCAATCATCGCCAGTTACCGCATCGCACGATGTGAAACGTGGCTCATTGCAAATCATCTTTTCAACGATGTGCAGGCTGCCAGGCCGGGGCTTGATACGCACGATGGCCGCCAGATCATAACCCAATTCTGCTATGTCGATATCAACAGTGAAGTTACGGATGATCCCAGCACTCTCCATTCGGCGAATACGTTCTGTAACACTGGGCCCAGACATACCGACCCGAGCCGCCAGACTGGATACGGATACGCGACCGTCCCGCTCCAGTTCGCCTAATATCTGGCGATCTGTTTCGTCGATCTCTTTTGATATTTTAGCCATATCGCAGTCGAATGCCATTAAATTCAGGAAGCCAATCGACTTTGCCTTTATATAGAGCGGTTCGCAAGGGTTTCGTTTTGGTAGTATGCCGCTTCTCTTCCACCAACAAGGCTTGCAACGATGACACTTCAGAGACTTTCAGCCTTCAGTGATGGCAGCCAGGGCGGCAATCCGGCCGGAGTTATGATCGCTGACCGGCTGCCTAACCGCGAACAGATGCAGCGCATCGCCGCTGACGTTGACTATTCTGAAACTGTCTTTGCGGCGCAAGAAGCTGACCGTGTTTGGACAACACGCTACTTTTCGCCAGAATCAGAAGTTCCCTTTTGCGGCCATGCAACCATCGCGCTGGGTGCAGCGCTTGCCGAACGTTTTGGCGCTGGCGTGCACACGCTGAACCTCCGCGAGGCTTCCATCACCGTAGAAGGTGCAGCGGACGGAGAATTGTTCAGCGCAGCCCTCCAATCGCCACTCACCTGGAACAAGCCTTTCAATGAGGCCCTTAGAGCCGAAGCGCTCGCACTGTTTGGTTTTGGCGCGGATGATCTGGACGCGCGTTATCCAGTCGCGCGAATTCATGCTGGCGCCGATCATCTGCTTTTGCCGCTTAAAAATCGCCAGAAGCTGGCGGCTATGACCTATGATTTGGACGCGGGTCGTATCTTCATGAAGGCGCATCAGCTTGTCACGATCATGTTGATCTGGGTGCAGAATGACCGCCTGTTCCACGTTCGTAACGCGTTTGCATCTGGCGGTGTTCTGGAAGACCCGGCGACAGGTGCGGCAGCGGCAGCTTTTGCAGGCTATTTGCGAGACCGAGGTCTTTTGGCGGCTGGCGATCTTGATCTGGTGCAGGGCGAAGACATGGGCTCGCGTTCGCTCTTGAAAGCAAGTTTCTCGCAGGAACCCGGCAGTTCTATTAGGGTTTCAGGAACTGCTCGGGCGATCACCTAAGGTGGATCATAGCGGCAGTTCGGTCGTGTCTTTGATATCTTCCATCACAAAGCTTGCTGAGACATCGGAGATTGGCACCCGTTCGATGAGCCGCTGGTAAAAGGCATCATAGGCGCGCACATTGGCAATACGGACCCGCAGGATGTAGTCCAGATCGCCAGAGAGACGGTGTGCGCCAACAATCTCTGGCAGCTCTTGCACGGCCTTGTTGAATGTTTTCAGCCAGTCTGCATCATGCCGGTTGGTGCGCACCAAAACGAACGTCATGAGATCTAGGCCAACGCTTTGCGGATCAACCAGCGCAACGCGTCCGGTCAACACGCCCGCATCCTCCATGTTCTTGATCCGTCGCCAGCAGGCGTTGCGTGACAGGTGAACGGAATCTGCCAGCGAATCCATGCTCATCGATGCATCACGTTGCAGCAATCGGAGGATACGGCGATCCATTTCGTCGAATTGATAGCTCATAGAAGGGACATTATCCCAAGAATCTGAGAAATCCAATTGTCATTGGGATGATTGCCCACGGTGCTTGTGCAATCTTTGATGCTTCACATTAGAGGAAGCTCATCATGACGGATCATATTGATACGCAGCCGCGCAAAAGCTTTTGGCGTGGATTCGTTGACCACCCTGCCAGCGTCAATGAAACGTACTTTGAGCACATGCGCTTTGCGGGTACTTTCGCGTTGACCCTGTTTGGTGCCGGTCTTGCCGCGTTGATCCATGCGATCATCCCGCCGCTGTTTGAGACCACAGCAAGCCGCTTGATCAAAACCCTGCATGCCCGCATGGAAGCGCGCCATTAGATTTATGTGCCGTCTTGCTGCCTATCTTGGACCGGCCATTGCGCTGGAGCAGATCATTCTTGCGCCGAGTCACTCGCTGCTTGAGCAAAGCCAGCACGCCAGCGAAGCCAAGCTGGCGGTGAACGGCGATGGCTTCGGCTTTGCATGGTACGATGAGGCGCGTGAGCCAGGCCTTTACCGCGACGTGTTGCCAGCTTGGTCGGATGGCAATCTACCAAGTCTGTGCCGGATGATCCGCTCGCGATTGTTCCTCGCTCATGTGCGTGCCTCGACAGCTGGCGAGACTTCGCGGGTCAACTGCCATCCGTTTGCTCATGAAAACTGGTCCTTTATGCACAATGGGCAGGTGCCGGACATTCAGCGCATTCGCCGACCGCTGGAGGCGATGCTGCCCGATGATCTCTATGCGCTGCGCCGCGGAACAACCGATTCTGAGCTGATTTTCTTGTTGCTTCTAACGTTTGGTCTGACCGATGATCCTGCCTCTGCGGTCGATAAGGTTCTACAAATCCTGATCGATAAAAGCAGCTGCGGAAGCGGCAAAGATGCTGTTCGGCTGACATGTGTTTTCAGCGATGGACAGTCGATTTACGCATTCCGTCACGCCAGTGATGATCGCGAGCCAACCCTTTACCTCCAGGCGGGTGAGAGCGGCGCATGGACGCTCGCCTCCGAGCCACTGGATGGTGATGTCTCGCGCTGGGTGTGCATAGAACCAGACGTTTTGGTAGGCCTTGAACCTGGCAAGCGCAGCGAGACAAAGCTGGGCACTTGTACATCCGTGCCAAGCTCTGGATCGCCACAGAAGGCTGTTGCATAAGGCCTGCATGGCAGAACCGGAAAAGACCTCACCCCTTCGCCCCGTGGATGATGAAGCACGCGCCTTGGCTCGTGCGCTTATGGAACAAGCCCCTTTTGCGGCACTTGCGCATCTGGAGCCTGGGACCGGTCACCCGCTGGTAACGCGTACGGGCTTTGGGTTGGACAATAATGGCGCGCCGCTGCTGTTGATGTCGGAACTGTCAGCCCACTTTACGGCCCTTGCCGCTGATGCGCGGTGCTCGCTGCTGATCGGTGAACCTGGTCAGATCAACAAGCCTGGCGGCGACCCGCTTACCCATCCGCGCTTAACGCTGGTGGGAAGGGCAGTTCTTGTCGTCCAATCAGCACGCGATGCGGCACGCACGGCGTATCTGGCGCGCAATCCTAAAGCGAAACTCTACGTCGATTTTGGCGATTTTCACTTTTGGCACATTACGCCAGAGCGCGCATTTCTCAACGGCGGATTTGGCAAAGCCTATAACCTCGACGCTTCAGACCTGATGTAAAAAAGGCGGCTCAAAACCCGCCCTTTTGATCCGTTAGGAAATCTGGTCTTTGTTCTACAGAACAACCACACGAGCGCCGATGCGCACGCGCTCGTAGAGATCCGTCACATCTTCATTGCGCATGCGGATGCAACCCGACGACATGGCTTGCCCAATCGTCCATGGCTGGTTGGTGCCATGAATGCGGTAAAGCGTGTCGCGGCCACCCTCATAGAGATAGAGAGCACGGGCACCCAGTGGGTTTTCAATGCCACCTGGCATGCCGTGGCGCCACTCTTCCAGTTCCGGCTGGCGTTCAATCATTGAGGCAGGCGGCGTCCATCGTGGCCATTCGGCGCGGCGCTGGATAGAAGCTGTGCCAGACCAGCCAAAGCCAGCGCGGCCAACGCCCACACCGTAGCGGCGTGCCTGACCGTTCTCTTCAACCAGATACAGAAAGCGATTGTGCGGATCGACGATGATTGTTCCCACCGCGTGATGGGTGTCATAGCTCACCACCTGAGGCAGAAAAATAGGGTTGAGCTGATGGGTCGGCGCAACGCTTGCGTGTTGAACGTCTGAGCGAAGCTCTGGGCGGGTCTGCTGCGTTGGGCGTGTGACGATGCGGCCGCTTAGTGATCGCCGATACTGTTGTTGGCGCGCCTGATGCTGCTGTCGTGCGTAATTCGGCTGAAGCTGAAGAAGCCATGGCGACGAGCGTTCATCGTGCAACATCACATAAGGTGAGCTCGCATGGTGGCTGACCGACTGGGCCTGCGCATCATTCATCGTTACCCCAACCAACATGGTCAGCGCGCCCAGCCCCAGCAGAGCCTTGCTTGTCCAAATCCCATAATCCATCACGAACCGTCCTTACACCTGACAAAGAAGACGATTGCCGCGCACCACGCCGCAAACTTGGGCTCTAGAAAACCTGAGAGCGCCCAGGGAATGGTGAATCAACTGGCGAAAAGCTGCGTCAGATGCCCGTAAAGCCGGTATTGCTTTGTTCATGGTGAATCGCGCGCAAAAAGGTGTGGTAAAGCGCGCGTTAGGGCAAAGGGTTAATCAGCCGTTTCGCTGTGGTGGGTCGCGTTACGCGTCCGAGGCATTTTGAGATTCGAACAGGAGAAGCATCATGGATCGGTTCACCGGCGGCTGCCTGTGCGGCAAAGTTAGACTTGAGGCGCTGGGACAACCCCATCGCGTTGGGCTTTGCCACTGCCTGGACTGCCGCAAGCACCATGGCGCTCTGTTTTACGCTGCGGCGGTGTTTTCAGAAGACGCGGTGAGCATTGAAGGTGAAACGCGCGATTACGAAGGCCGTTTCTTCTGCCCGCACTGTGGTTCATCTGTTTTTGCGCGCACCGATGATGAGATTGAAGTGCATCTTGGATGCCTTGATGCCCCTGATCAGTTGAAGCCAACCTACGAGCTATGGACCGCTCGCCGTGAGGCTTGGCTGCCTAAATTCCCAGATGTGAAACGCTATGAGCATGACCGTGACGACCCTGATCGCCGCGATGAGTAAGCTCGTCACCAGACCCGATTAGCGCAACCAGCTATGCACATCGGCAAGCACCGAGCGTAGCACCTGATTCACATCATCACGGCTCATGCCCGGCAAAATCCGAGGGTGATAAAGCATGTTCAACACATAACGATCATGCAGCATAAAGCGGGTGTGCCGAGATTGGTCGTTGAACACGCTGGCGGTAAGAGTCGGATCATCGTTCAGCGGCCCAAGACCTTGCAGAACTTCTTCAACAAGACAGCGGTTGAAGAGAAAATCTCCTTCATCGGAAACAATGACGGCCTGCGCACGGCTGATACCACCGCTGCCGGTAAGCACACGCACCATGCATCGCCCGCGCACCTGCGCACGCGATGAGTTGTAGACATCATCTCGGATGACTTGGGCATAGTACGCGCGGTCGACCACATAGACGGTGAAGTTGGCACGTCGCGGATCATTCACCACCTGCAAATCCAGGCCACGCACAGCTTGGTTTACCGAGCTGACAAACCGCTCTACTTCCCGACGTCTATCTGCGCGCGAGCGATTGTCGATATAGAGCCGCACCGGCTCGACAAATTTTTTGACGACACTCGCGCCGCGGCTGCTTGCCTCATATTCAAGGCCAAAGACGGTGCGAAAAAAACCTTCAGCCAGCGCCGCATCCGAAAAGCGACTCTGCGCGTGGGACGCCTTTGTGCCAAGTACCAGCATCATACCCATCACCATGCCGACAGCGGCAATGCGGACCAACAGAGTCTGACGGGATAAGCTGAAGAGCATAGGGCGGAAAGGCGTTTGGTTTGTGACAGCCTTTCATGGCGTGGCCAGGGATTTTCAGCAAGTGCACCGACCGTTTTAGCCTTGCGTGCATTTACTGACGCACGCCAACATCTTTTTAACACTCGCTCGTCTAGGTTGTGCGTCGATGAGGCCGCGTAAAGGGTTGGGTACATGGCGCAAGCACAGCGCAGAGCATTTCGTATTGAAGCATCAATGAACGGGCAAACCGTCGGCAAAGTGTCCGGCGGACAGCCGCAGGCTTCTGGTCAAACGGCGCCAACATCCATCGCGGGTGGAGACGCGGCGACTATCCTCCACGCCATTGCCGACCTCAAATCGATGATCGAGCCTACCGAGCAGCTGGATCAGGCCAAGATCGACAGCTTCCACAAGGAAATGGCCGAAGTAAAGCGGCTTGAGGCCGAAATGTCGGCCATTCGCGCGGCCATCCAACAGACGAAAACGGAAATCGCCACGCTGCACCAATCTGGTTTCCAGGGCAAAGAGCTTGGCAAGGTGACAGACGAACTGGACGCTGTGGTTCAGGGCACCGAGCAGGCGACCGAAGCCATTTTGGGCGCCGCTGAAACCGTGGAAGATCGCGTCGGCAACCTGTCGGCCAAACTGGATGGTGATGATCAGGGCATGGCCAATGATGCCGCCGAGGCGGTGCTGACAATCTTTGAGGCCTGCAACTTCCAGGATATTACCGGTCAGCGGATCACTAAAGTGGTCAAAACCATGCGCTTCATTGAAGAACGCATCGACTCCATGATGGACATCTGGGGCGGGATGGAGAGCTTCGAAGAAGTGGATACGTTGGATGTCGGTCCGAAGGGCGATGCCGCGCTTCTTAATGGTCCAGCCATGGAAGAAGACAGCAATGTCGCCAGCCAGGACGATATCGACGCTCTGTTTGATTAAGTGTCGCCTGCTGAAAACCCCTCTTCCAGTTAGCTTAGAGGCTAGCTACAAAAAAGACGTCATCCTCGCCCTTGTAGCGGGAATCCATTCCTCAGAGTGATTTCCAATCTGCGAAGGCTGCAGACCGTTCATCGGAATGGATCTCTGTAACAGGCACAGAGATGACGGCCATAATCTCTCTCTCTTTGTTGTTCACTCAAATTGAACAATGCGTCCTTTGCCGTTGCTCTATGGCAAAGGACGCCGACAACTTATCTTCTCCCCAACGCGCCGGATGATCCCCATCTGCAGCGCCCTTGTTTGAGGAGTTTGAACCATGAGCTTCCGCCCCGTCCTGCAAGAATCCAAAGCAGTGCCAACCATGGAAGGCGCTGGCGTGCATCTGCACCGCGCCTTTGGCTTTGGTGACACCGACCTGTCCGATCCGTTCTTGCTGTTCGATGATTTTCGCAATGACATCCCCGAGCACTACGCCAAGGGCTTTCCGTGGCACCCGCATCGCGGCATCGAAACCATCACCTATGTGCTGGAAGGTGAAGTGGAGCATGGCGACAGCTTGGGAAACAAAGGCACGCTTGGCGCTGGCTCAGTCCAGTGGATGACGGCCGGTTCCGGTATCATGCATCAGGAGATGCCGCGCGGGAACGCCAAGGGCCAAATGCATGGCTTCCAGCTTTGGGCAAACCTGCCCTCAAGCTTGAAGATGACCACGCCGCGCTATCAGGACATCGCTGGCTCGGACGTCGAAGAGATCATCGACGATGATGGCACGCGCGTGAAAATCGTCATTGGCAACTTCTGGGGGAAAAAAGGTCCCGTCGATGGCATCGCCGCTGACCCGCTTTTCCTGGATATCTCCATGCCGCCCAACACCAAGAAGAGCTTTCCGGTGGAAACCTATGCGCGCACGTTCGCTTACATCTTTGGCGGGTCGGGCACGTTCCGCGATGCTTCCAACCCCATGGGTGTGAAGGTGGAAAAAGAGTTCGCTGGTGAAGAAATGAACATCCGCGACCTGTCGGGGGATCGCACGCTTGTGCATTTCGACACGGGCAACGAAGTTGTGGCCAGCTCCGGTCCGGAAGGTATGCGGTTTTTGTTGGTCTCCGGTCAGCCGCTCAAAGAGCCGGTGGCGTGGCATGGCCCGATTGTCATGAACACCCGCGAGGAGTTGATGCAGGCTGTGCAGGATCTGCAGACCGGCAACTTCATCAAAGAGCAGCCAGCGGCCTAACCACCAAGTCCCGGACAGCGTTGCTGATCCAGGACCTCGCGCCAACGGATCGTCCAGGCCCCGGATCAAGCCCGGGGTTTTTTAGACGCGAGGGATCGCCCGCTCATGATAGATAGATGTCAGCAGTGTGCTTGAAAGCGGGTGGCGCGGCTAAGAAAACTGCGCCACAACCGCACCATGACCGATACGACCGACACGCCGCACCGCTGCTTCTGGGTTTCAAGCGACCCGCTCTATGTCTCGTACCATGACGAGGAGTGGGGCAAGCACGTCACGGATGATCGGCGCTTGTTTGAAAAAATCTGCCTGGAAGGCTTTCAGTCCGGCTTATCCTGGCTGACGATCCTGAAAAAGCGCGAAAATTTCCGTGCCGCCTTTGACGGGTTCGACTTTGCCAAAGTCGCCACCTATGGCGAGGCAGATGTGGAACGCCTTCTGGGTGATGCTGGCATTGTGCGCCATCAGGGCAAAATCCGCTCCACCATCAACAATGCGGCACGAGCGCTGGAACTGGTCGAGGAAGCCGGGTCGTTGGCCGCGTTCTTCTGGCGCTACATCCCGCCATCTGATGAGCGCCCGAAACGCAACACGTTGGAAGCTCTGCGCACTCTTGGCAAAACGCCAACATCCACGCAGCTTTCCAAAGACCTGAAAAAGCGCGGCTGGAGCTTTGTCGGTCCCACCACCTGCTACGCCTTCATGCAAGCGATGGGGCTGGTGAACGACCATGAGGAAGACTGCTTTCGATATGGCGAGCAGGAAGCCGAACGCGCGGCGTTCAAGGTGCCAGGTTAAGAGCGTCATCCCTGTGCTTGTCACAGGGATCCATGCCTGAGGTCGAGCTTGCAGCGCCAGAGGGTTGGGCGTGTATGTTGAAATGGATCCCCGGCACAAGGCCGAGGATGACGCGCAGTGGGTTGTGTCAAAATCGCTCCCGCCTTGCATCGCACACCACACGCGTCTATCCCACGCGGGTTCCCCTTCATGGCAAGCCGCAGAATGTCTGACCCTCAAAACCAAAAGAAAAAGAAGCCGAAAAAACCCCAAAAGGTAAAGGCTCGTCTGCCGCGCGGTTTTGTTGACCGTGATGCGGGGGATATTCGCGCGCTTGATGAGATGATGGGCAAAATCCGAGAGGTCTATGAGCGCTACGGCTTTGACCCCGTTGAAACACCATTATTTGAGTACACCGACACGCTCGGCAAATTTCTGCCCGATACCGACCGCCCAAACGAGGGTGTTTTTTCGGTGCAGGATGATGACGAGCAATGGATGAGCCTGCGCTATGATCTCACCGCTCCGCTCGCCCGCTATGTGGCGGAAAATTACGACGCTCTGCCAAAACCCTATCGTAGCTATCGGGCGGGTTGGGTTTTTCGCAACGAGAAGCCGGGGCCAGGACGCTTCCGCCAGTTCATGCAATTCGATGCCGATAGCGTCGGCGCGCCGGGCGTCCAGGCGGACGCTGAAATGTGCATGATGATGGCCGACACGATGGAGGCGCTGGGTATCCCGCGCGGTCAATACGTTATCCGCGTCAACAACCGCAAAGTGCTCGACGGCGTGATGGAAGCCATCGGTGTGACCGATGAAGGCCAGAAGCTGGCCGTGCTGCGTGCCATCGACAAGCTGGACAAGTTCGGTGTTGAGGGCGTGAAGCTGCTGCTTGGCGAAGGTCGCAAGGATGAAAGTGGGGATTTCACGAAGGGTGCAGGGCTGGGCGATGTAAACAGCAATCGTCTGCTTGGATTCATGCAGTTGACCACAAAGTCTTCGAAAGAAATCCAATCTGGTAGTTCGCTTCCGGCGAATGTCAGCGATGAAGATCTAGCTGACTGGTATGTCTTGGATGAGATGCAATCTTCGAGCTTTGGAGGGTCGCTTTCGGAACAGGGCATCCAGGAGCAATTGGACTTGTGGCAGCTCATACGCTCCTCTGGCTATGGCGTTGACCGCATACGCATCGACCCTTCCGTCGTCCGTGGCCTCGAGTATTACACCGGCATGGTCTACGAGGCAGAGCTGCTCTTCCCGGTGATCAATGAAAAGGGCGAGGAGGTTGTCTTCGGCTCCGTTGGTGGCGGCGGGCGGTATGATGGTTTGGTCTCGCGATTCCGTGGCGAACCGGTTCCCGCGACAGGCTTTTCCATCGGTGTGTCACGTCTGATGACGGCGCTGAAAAACCTCGGCAAAATCTCCACCGAGACACCCCAAGGCCCGGTCGTGGTCTGTGTGATGGACCGTGATATCGATGCTTTGGCTGGCTACCAGAAAATGGTGCAGGACCTGCGTCAGGCTGGCATCCGAGCCGAGATGTTCCTAGGCAACCCGAAGCAGTTCGGTAAGCAGTTGCAATATGCCGACCGGCGCAACAGCCCACTCTGCATCATCCAAGGCTCCAACGAGCAGGAACAGGGTGTGGTGCAGATCAAAGACATGATCGAAGGCAAGCGCGAGGCGGCAGCCTTTGAGTCCAATGCCGACTACAAAGCCGCCCGCCCGGGCCAATACGAAGTGCCCGCCGATCAGTTGGTTGCTGAGGTCAAGAAGCGCCTTCTTGAGCAAGAGGCGGATCAGTAAATGTCTCGTCGTCAGATCATCGAGCTGCTCGAAACCTCCGGCTATATGCCGGTGGAAACGCCAATCCTCCAGCCCGCCGATATCTTTCTCGATTTGGTGGGCGAGGATATCCGCACGCGCCTCTTCACCACCGAGGACCAGGCAGGCACAGAGCTTTGCTTGCGACCTGAACTCACGATCCCCATTTGCCGCCACCACATGGAAATCGGCGATGCCGCGCGCCCAGCTAATTATGGCTATCTGGGTCCGGCATTTCGTTTCCGGCCCGGTGAGAGCGGCGAGTTTATCCAGGCTGGCATTGAAAGCATTGGGCGCGAGGACACGCTTGCTGCCGATGCCGAAGTGATGGCGTTGTCCGCTTCGCTTGCCTCTGCCGGTGGGCTTGTCGAACCGTCTATCACGCTTGGCGACTCGGCTATTTTCTCAGCCTTTGTCGAAGGCCTTGGGTTTGCACCGCGCGCCATCCGTCGTTTGCGCCGCGCGCTCGGCTCCCGCACCCGGGTGGAAGCCGCGCTGGCTGATGTCACATCCACGGCTGATGATGACCAGCCAGCTATGATGGCAGCTTTGGCGAGCAGCGATCCCGGCGAGGCACGCGCGCTGGTGGAAGAGCTGATGAATCTGGCGCGCATCCAGCCCGTGGGTGGGCGCACATCTGCTGAGATTGCCGAACGGTTCATCGAAAAAGCCGCCCGGCAATCTGCGGCGCCCATCGGCGAAGCGGCGATGACGTGTCTCGAAGCGTTGATCCATCTGGAAGTGCCGGCGCGCGAAGCCGCCAGCTTGCTGGCTAGGCTGGCCAGCGTTGCATCGCTTCCGCTTGATCCGATCATTGATCAGTTCACCGCGCGCCTTGATGCTTTCGAAGAGCGCAGCTTGCCCGTCTCCAGCATGACCTTCTGCGGTTGGTCTGGCGGTCGCCTCGACTACTACACCGGCTTCACCTTCGAGATGCGCGGCTCTGATGATCGCACGACACCACCAGCGGTGTCTGGTGGACGCTTTGATGGGTTGATGGAACGTCTTGGAGCCTCAGAAACGGTGCCTGCCGTCGGCGCCGCGCTCTGGCTCGACCGTCTTCCCAAAGGGGGAGAAGCGTAATGGCTGATACGTTGATCTTAGGCATACCGTCCAAGGGCCGCCTGCAAGAGGCGACGATGGCCTATTTCGAGCGGGCCGGGCTCAAGATCGTAAAAAAGGGTGGCGCGCGTGACTATCGCGGGGTGATCAAGGGCCTGGACGATGTCGAGGTCGCATTCCTATCTGCCTCAGAAATCGCCGGAGAATTGGCCGCTGGCACCGTGCATCTTGGTGTTACCGGTATGGATCTGGTGCACGAGAAGATCGCTGATCCCGATGCGACAACTGTTTCCGTTGCGCCGCTCAACTTTGGGTTTGCCGATGTTGTGGTGGCCGTGCCCGATAGCTGGATCGATGTGCAAACAATGCACGATCTGGATGATGTGGCCGCTGGGTTCCGCGCCCGCCATGGTCGCCGTATGCGCTTGGCGACAAAATATGTGCGGCTAACCCGCGACTTCTTCCGCGCCCACGGCGTGGCCGACTATCGGATTGTGGAGAGCCTCGGCGCCACCGAAGGCGCGCC
The DNA here is from genome assembly GCA_039814945.1 of Pseudomonadota bacterium. Taxonomy (GTDB): domain Bacteria; phylum Pseudomonadota; class Alphaproteobacteria; order Rhizobiales; family MH13; genus MH13. Next base: position 10,251 of record JBCCAF010000011.1, on the reverse strand, counting down.
TGCCTCTGGTGCCGCCGACCTGATCGTGGACATCACCACGACGGGATCAACGCTCAGCGCCAACCACCTGCGTATCTTGTCCGATGGTGTGATCTTGCAAAGCGAGGCAACGCTGGTTGCCTCAAAGCAAGCCGACTGGGCGGGCAATTCTTCCAGCACGCTCAAAGCCATGCTTTCACGCGTCGCGGCGCAGGATCGTGCGGCCACCATCTTTGAAGTGCGCACTGCCATTGGCGAGCAAACCAAAACCTTCCGCGAGGCCTCAGACCTTTTCGGCTGCACAGCACCGTTCGGCGCCGTTGCGGGGCAAGGGTCTCTGGTGCTTCATGTGGAGAAAGCGCGTGTTTGGGAACTGATCGATTGGTTGCGGGCGCGCGGTGCAACATCCATCACCATCGGCGAGCTGACCTATGTGCTCGATGGGTCTGCCGAAGCGTTTGCGCCGGTGTTTTCAGCTCTGGACATCAGCTAAAAAAATGGCCGTCCCCGGGGAGAGGACGGCCGATTGCCAAACCAGCGTATCGGGGAACGCATTGGCGAGTTGACAGTGCGTTTGGGGCCTACGATCGCTCGGGGGAACGCGCACGCCTCACACTCTCACGCAAAACTACGTAGGTTGATTGAGAGTGGATCAGTCAAAGCTGAAAAATATCTGCCACTTTGGATGATGCGTGGTTGTTCACCAATGCGTGGAACCCGGCGCGCCCTTGATAGGCCCCGTGATCCAGGGCGTTACCCAGCCACCATAAAAGTTGCCGGGCTGTGGTGACGCTTCAATGCCATCCACCAAACATCGATCCATCGGGTGACAGTAAAAGGCCAAATGGTCTTTGATCACGGCGAACCGCTCCACTGGGTTAGGATAGGTCCAAGCACTAGCTTCAAGCTTCTTATCGCTAGTATCGATATCGAAATAGCGCGCTGGACCTTTCCACTCGCACACAGAGCGGCTGGGATTGGGCGCGAGCACATCTTCAGCAACATCCTCCGGCGGGATGTAGTAGGTCGGTGGATGATAGGTTTCGAGCACGCGATAAGCATTGCGCGTTGATGCGATGTCTCTGCCACCCAGCGTGATCAAAATGGGGTAGGGGGCTGGTTCCAGAAGAGGTGGACGCGGGTAGTTGCCAACATCTTCAATCGCGTGAGTTGTTGTGGTGCCTTGAACGGGCGAGGTCTTGTTGGTCATACCTCAGATGTGGGGTGTCAAACCCACTTAGCAAGCCTCTCCAGTAGGGCTGCCTAGCAGGTTTTGCGCAGAACTAGAACGCGCGCACCATTGTCAGGATGGGTCATCCGGTAGGGCTGAAGCGAGCAACGCTCCACGTTGTGCTCCAATCGAGGCTGATCCACCGTTTGCATGTCGGCACTCGTATCGCGCGCCTCAGCGCCACCGACCAATGCAACGACCAGTCCGGACAGGACAAAAACACCGGTAAGAGCAATGAGCGTGAGGCGGGACATCGGCTTGGGCCTTTTGAGTGTTGGTGGGTTTAGTTGTTGGCTGGTGCCGTCATTGCGGCCAGCACATCTGCTCCAGTGAGCGCTGTGCTCGTGCTTGCCTGCGCACCTTGATCGAACGTTGCGACCAGAACGAAAGCAGCCAAAACGGTCATGCTGAAAACGGTGGTCAGGAACATGCGGGTCATCGAAGGGTTCATAGAGCGGGTCATGGGAGCGGTCCTGCGTTTATGGTTGATCATCGGTTAACGTGATCCTGTTGTAGTGCGCCCGGCCATTACCCACTGTGTTGACCATCACAAGAATGACGGTGGGCTATCTTCACCCCAAACACTGGACGAAAACCCCGCAATAGGGTTTCTTGTCGGTTTCCTAACCAGCCAGTCGGTCAAGAACGCGGCGCAGATGCGGTCATGCTGTGCACCTTCGGCGGCAAGAAGGTGATCCGAGGAGACAAGCGATGCATGGGGCGAACATCTTCACCGAGAGCTTGGCGCTGGCCGGGCTCGACCCGGACTTGGCCACGGGGCTTTCCGATCTTGCGCGTGAGATGACGCTTTCTACCAACGAGGTTTTGTTCGTTGCCGGTGATCCTGGCGATTCCATGTACGCTATTTTGGAAGGTAGCCTGAAGGTAGCCGTGATCTCCGCCGAAGGGTCCGAACAGCTGCTTGCCATTTTGGGCCCCGGCCATGTTGTGGGTGAGATGGCATTGCTGGATGGAGAGGCGCGTTCGGCCACCGTGCAAGCGATCAAGAAATCGCAAGTAGCCCGCATCGACAAAGCAGATTTTGATCGCTTTTCGGATGCGAACCCTGCCGTCTATCGGCATATGCTCTCGCTGGTTTCGCAGCGCTTACGGCAAGCCAATGATGTGCTAGCTGCACGCTCTTTCTTGCCTTTGCCAGGGCGCGTGGCTGTGGCGTTGCTGCAACTGGGCGAGACGTTCGGCAAAGAACTGCCGGATGACCGGTTGCTGGTGCACTACAAAGTCAGCCAGGCTGACCTGGCCGGTATGGTGGGTGCGGCACGTGAGAATGTCTCGCGCATTCTTAACACCTGGAAGCGCGACGGTCTTATCTCGCGCATCTCAGGCTATTACTGCATCGAAAAACCCGCGGAACTTGCTCGGCTGAAGGCGATGTAGTTCACCTTAAGTCAACCGTCATGAATCTGTTGCGCAGGCTTGTTAGCGCCTTCTCCCACCACTCACCTCGGGAGATAGATCATGACTTTACCGCTTTCGCGCACTGTTGCGCTGGGCGTTGCCTTAGCCGCGACCACAGCACTGGCTGGGCCGGCCTTCGCCGACAGCAATTTCAACCGCATCGCCTCGTTCCCGGTGCATCTCAACGCGCCGGACGCGGAAGAAACCTCGGCGGAGATAATTTCAGCGACCGCCGACGGCATGACACTTGTCTATTCTGATAGCCCAGCCGAAGTCATCGGCTTCATCGACATCTCCGATCCGACGAGCCCGACCGCAGCTGGTGTAATCGAACTGGAGGGCGAGCCCACATCTGTCGCCGTTTTCGGCAACACGGCTTTTGTTGGTGAAAACACCTCCGAAGACTACATCAACACCTCTGGCGTTCTCCACGCCATCGATGTTGACAGCCGCGACGTTCTGGCAAGCTGCGACCTTGGTGGTCAGCCAGATAGTGTTGGCGTTTCGCCGGATGGGTCTTTCGTTGCTGTTGCTATTGAGAACGAGCGCAATGAGGACCTTGGCGAAGGCCGCGTTGGCCAAATGCCTGCTGGCTTTCTGACCATCACGCAAATTGCCGATGGTTCATTGGACTGCGACAGCACCATACAGGTTGAGCTCACCGGGCTTGCCGGCGTTGGTGGCAATGACCCAGAGCCAGAGTTTGTTGCTATCAATGGCGAAGGCGAAATCGTCGTCACCATGCAGGAAAACAACCACATGGTTGTTGTCTCTGCTGAAGGCGAAGTGCTCAGCCACTTCTCAGCCGGTTCGGTCACGCTGGAAGGCGTCGACACCCAGGAAGAAGGAGCGTTGATTTTCTCGGATACCATCACGGTGCCACGCGAGCCGGACTCCGTCACTTGGATCGACAACACACATTTCGCCACTGCCAATGAAGGCGACATGGATGGCGGCAGCCGCGGCTGGACGATCTTCAGCCAGGATGGCGACATTGTGTATGACAGCGGCACCGACTTTGAATACGCCATCGTTGAAATTGGCCATTACCCCGAAGAACGCTCTGGCAACAAAGGGGTCGAGCCTGAAAGCGTCACCTTCGATACCTTCAATGGCACTCCCTATGTCTTTGTTGGCGCTGAGCGCTCGTCAATTGTTGGTGTCTACAATGTCTCAGATCCGGCCAACCCAGTGCTGGAGCAACTGCTTCCATCGGGCATTGGACCAGAGGGCTATGTGACGATCCCAGAGCGCAATCTGTTGGTTTCCGCCAATGAGGTGGACGATGCAGGCGCACGGGCCCACGTTATGCTGTTTGAGTATCAAGACGCGCCGACTTCCTATCCGCACCTCACCAGCGCTGGCATGGATGAGCTTACCGGTTGGGGCGCTATCTCCGGTCAGGTCATGGCAGACGATGGCACAATCTACGCCGTGTCTGACAGTTTTTATGGCTTGCAACCACGCATCTTCCACATCGATCCCTCGCAGACCCCGGCACAGATTGTTGCAGCGATTGACGTAACCCGCGAAGGTCGCCCCGCTCAGTTGATCGACATGGAAGGGATCGCGCTAGACGGTGAGGGCGGTTTCTGGATTGCCTCTGAAGGTCGATCTGATCGTCTGGTCCCGCATGCGCTCTATCACGTGAACGCAGAGGGCGGCATTGAAGACTATGTAGCTTTGCCAAACGAACTGCTGGCTGTAGAGCGTCGCTTCGGTTTTGAAGGTGTCACCCGCGTGGACGACACGCTCTACATCGCGGTGCAACGTGAATGGCGCGATGATCCAGATAATCACGCGAAGGTGCTCTCCTACAATCTGGACACCGAAGAGTGGGGCGTGATCCATTATCCGCTAACCGAGCCAGCCACCGGCTGGGTTGGCCTGTCAGAGATCGTGGCGCATGGCGACTTCATCTACTTCATTGAGCGCGACAACCAGCATGATGATCGTGCGGTGACCAAGCAGATTACCCGTGTGGCAATGGCGGCTATGGACAACATGGTTGCCCCAGGCGAAACGCCCGCCGTTCTTGAGCCAGAAATGGTTGTGGACTTGTTGCCTTACCTCACCTCGACTGGCGGCTACGTTCTGGACAAGGTTGAGGGCCTGGCCATCGCTGAAGACGGCACCATGTGGGTGTCGACTGATAATGATGGCGTGGACGACCACTCCGGCGAGACAATGTTCTTCGCTATTGATCCGGCCATGTAAACAGAAGCCACAGTCTTGAAACGACGAAGCCCCGGTCGATCGACCGGGGCTTCTTTTGTAAGTTTTGCCAACAGGCGAGTTCGAAAGAATGTCGCAAGGGCCTTTCAGCAACCGTTAGAAACGGTATCTCAGACCAAGCAAACCTTGTGTCGAGTTGAGGTCCGTGGAGCTGGAAACCGAACCACCAGCGGCAGTCGATGTCAGGCCAACATCCATAATGCTCTGATACCGCACCATACCTTCGAGCGTTATGTTACTGGTAAGGTCGTAACCTACACCACCAGCAACCTGCCAGGCGAATTTGGTGTCATCATCGTCCATCAAGACACCAGCCGTCGTTCCGTGATCATTGAAGTTGACCTGCGCCATGCCAAGACCAACGCCTGCAAAGGGTCGGAAAGCCCCTAGATTGGCGTCGACATATGCATTCACCATGCCGGTGAAGGCAGTGGTGTCGCCATCGGAACCAGCCTGTACGGCGCCGCCGACCAGATGATCTTCAATGTTGAAGCTTGAATAGCCAAGTTCAGCTTCGATGCGGCCCCCGAAGCCAGGGAAGAATTCCATCTCGTAACCGGCAAAGGCCGAGCCCGTCAGGTTCCAATCTTCGTACGTGTTGGTAACCGTCGCGCCGGTAATCGCAAAGTCGGTGTCATCGACCCAGGCTGCGCCGCCACGCACACCCACATAGGGGCCGAAGCGAGAGAAGCTGGTTTGCACACGCTCTTCCACATAGGGAGCCGGGGCGGGTGTGTAGGTTTGCGGCACATCTGCGGCGCGTGCCTGGCCAGCCAATAGGCCGCCAAGCGCGCCAACCGTGACGGTCAGCGCCAGAGCAACCGGACGTCTGGTGCTCTGATTGAAAGATTGAAGATACGTCATACTCGGGTTCTCCCCACGCAAAGTGTTCAAGGGGCACACAGGTCCCGTCCGGGCCGTGAGCTGGGGATGAAATGACGGTCAATTGCGCCCGATGTTCGCGCGCTCCGTGGCGGGGCGGTGGTGTTTGCGCGGCGAAAGAGTGGCGGAAAAAAGGCAAAGCGTTCAACAGGACATAACCTATTGATTTTCTTAGATTAAGATGGTTGCGATGATTAAGGTTTTGGTAACCCTAAGTGATGTCTTCCACCACATCAGAAGCTGTAGCGGGCGCCAAGCAGAATGTGTGTTGAAGCAAGGTCAAGTGTGGAGATTGTACCAGTGGAAGATATCAGTTCCACGTCTGAAATTTCCTGATAACGCACCATGGCTTCGATCGTCAGGTCGCTGGTGACATCAAAACCAACGCCCGCCATCACCTGCCAAGCCAGGCGGTTTTTGGTATCGTCCATGATACCGAGATTACCTGTTACGCCATGGTTGTCAAAACCCACACGCGCAACGCCGATGCCGCCACCTACAAACGGGCGAAACGCCCCGATGCTGTAATCAAGGTAAAGATTGGCCATGGCTGTGAGGGCGTCTGTTGACCCGAAGGAACTGGCCGCCACGACCGGTGTTCCGGCCACAGTGTGCGTGTCGACATCCAATTGGCTGTAGCCAACTTCAGCTTCCACACGCGCACCGATGCCCCAATAAAGGTCTGGCACTTCAAAGCCCAAAAACAACGATCCGGTAAGCCCGGTCTCGTAGGCATTTTCAACGATGCTTAGGCCGGTGATGGCGAACCGCGTGTCGTCAGCAAGGACGGCTCCGGCCCGCGCGCCAGCATAAAACCCGGCCTCGCGGAACGCGTCGTCAAAACGCTCAATCACCGGTGTATCTGGGAAATCTGAAAAATCATCGGCGGAGATTGCCGCCGTGGCGCTAAAGCCAGAAAAAACGGTGAGGGCCATCAAGCCCCAAAGAAACCGACGCACCATGCGCTCGCACTCCACTGAAAGACAGGTGCGGATAACGCCACCTGACACGCAAACAATGGCGATTATGGTGAACGGTTAAGGTTAACAGGCGGTTGTCACGAGCAACTTGTGAGTGGCAGAGCTGAGGGGAACAGGCGGTTGCCTAGCGGTTGTTCCGGAGCGTCAGCGAAGGAACAGAGCCAAGGGGATGTGGGAGTGACAGAGCAGACGGGAAGGGAATGTGAGGTTGTCAGGCGCTGGTCGCGGTCGTTCCGAGCAAATTTGGGGAGCCGGAACCAAAAACAACGAACAAACCCCACAAGGGTCAGCAGGGTGTCATGAGGGCTTACCAGCAGGAATGGACTTGGTTCTCTTTCATCCCCACGGTGTCCTTTGACGACAATCACAAGGACGAAGCGCTATGGCGAACCAGCGGCCAATCAAAATCGACTATGTAGAGTTCACCTCGCCAGAGTTGGAGAAAACGCAGGCGTTTTTCTCAAAGGCGTTTGGGTGGGAGTATGTCGACTACGGACCGGATTACAAAGACATCCAGGGTGCTGGTCTAGGCGGCGGCATTGAGCGTGGAGATTTGAGCGCGCCGTTGATTGTGCTGAAGGCCGATAATCTAGAGGCGATGCTAGAACAGGCGCGCACGGCGGGTGCGAAAATCACCAAGGAGATTTTTGATTTCCCTGGCGGGCGACGGTTCCAATTCAAGGAGCCCGGCGGCACCGAAATGGCGGTGTGGACTGAGAGTTAAGCGCCGATCACTTACACCGTCGCTTCGATAAGGTAAGGCCCCTTGGTCGCTTCAGCATTCTTGAGTGCTTCAAGAAATCCTTCCTCGGTATCCACTTGCTCGCCGACAACGCCATGGCCTGCAGCCAGTGCAACCCAATCCAACAGCGGATCTTCGACATCGAACATGGCACGTGCATTACGGCCAGGTTTCGGTGCCCCTTGCGCCTCAAGCTCATGATGCAAAATCTGGTAGCCCCGGTTGGCAATGATCACAAATGTGATGTCCATCCGCTCACGTGCAGCCGTCCAAAGGCATTGCACTTGGTACATGGCAGACCCATCGCCGGAGATCGCGAAGACAGGGCGATTGGGACAAGCCACCGAAGCACCAAGCGCATTGGGTAGGCACTCGCCGATCGACCCGCCGGTATTGTTGATCCTGTCGTGGGCGGCCGCTGCATTGACCGCTGGCCAGATATCACTTCCGGCGGTCACGGCCTCATTCACCATGATAGCGCCTTCAGGTATTGAACCGGCGAGCGCGCGACCAACGCCTTCGGCGGTCAGCACGCCCGTTTTCGCCTGCGGCACCTGACGCTTGATCCGCGCCACGGTCTCCGTGCCATCAACGCCAACTTCTTTTGCCAAGGCTGTGAGGGTCCACATAATATCCCAGTCGGCAAAGCAGAGATGGTTGATATCGCAATCGGGTGGCTCAGGCGTCGAGGGCTTGCCGGGATAAGCAAAGAAATTCACTGGGGCGTCGGCTCCCAGCAACACAATACGCGTCACATCGGCAAGAAATTCAGCGCATGCATCGGTCGGGTAGGGCATCATTTTGAAGGCAACAGCGCCTTCGCCTAGTGCAATGCGGGGTGCGAAGAAAGGTGCGATCAGTCCGCAGCCTGTTCGTGCAGCAATTTGCCCGGCCAGTTCAGCGCCGTCGCCATATAGAGCTGGACCATTGACCATAAGCATAGCCCCGGGCTCGCGAAGAGCGCGGGCAGCTGCCGTGATGCGCGCACCATCAGGCCGGTACTTGGAAGCAGGTGACACAGCTTCAGCGGGTCCAGAAATGCTGTCGCCCCAGGCAGCATCGGCTTGAAGAACAACGGTGGCAATTTTTCCGGTGCGTGCCACGCTTATCGCTTCAGCGCCCAGGGTGCCAACCATGGAGCTGTGCGTGGCCCGCCGCACCCAATGGGATACTGAGCCCGCCACGCCATCAAGGTCAGAGGTTAAGGGCGCATCGTGTTTGAGGTGATAACCTGCATGATCACCAACGATATTCACGATGCCAGAATGACCTTTGCGCGCATTGTGTAGATTGGACCAACTGTTGGCAAAGCCTGGCCCAAGATGAAGCAATGTGCCAGCGACATTGCCGCTCATCCGTGCATAGCCGTCCGCCGCACCGGTTACGCCACCTTCAAATAGGCAAAGAATGCACCGCATGTCCACGTGCGTGTCCAAGGCCGCGACAAAGTGCATTTCTGATGTGCCCGGATTGGCGAAGCAGACCGATACCCCTGATGCGAGCATCGTCTCAACCAAAGCTTCCGCACCGTTCATTATGTCGTCCTCCATCTTGGGGCGGAGTTAATCAGAAGACGGCTCTTTGCGTCCAATTGGAAATGATGGCGGTGGCAAAAGAAAAAAGGCGGGCATCGCTGCCCGCCTTTCTATTCCTAAAGCAGATGCTTTTTGGCTCCGGACCTATGGTCCGACCGCCATATTACATCATGCCGCCCATGCCGCCCATGTCAGGCATTGCTGGGGCGCCACCACCGTCTTTCTTTGGCACTTCAGCGATCATTGCTTCAGTGGTGATCAGAAGGCCAGCAACCGAACCGGCATCTTCCAAAGCGGTGCGAACCACTTTGACCGGATCAACGATACCCATTTCGATCATATCGCCATACTCACCGGTCTGGGCGTTGTAGCCCCAGGCCGCTTTGTTTTCGGAGATGATGTCACCAACAACCACAGATGCTTCAGCACCGGCATTGTCCGCGATCTGGCGGGCAGGAGCCTGCAGAGCGCGGCGCACAATGTTGATGCCAGCTTCCTGGTCAGCATTTTCGCCTTTGGCGTCGATGAACCGAGACGCGCGAAGCAGAGCCGTACCACCACCTGGGACGATGCCTTCTTCGACAGCCGCACGGGTCGCGTTGAGGGCGTCATCGACGCGGTCTTTTTTCTCTTTCACTTCCACTTCGGTGGAACCGCCAACACGGATCACAGCAACACCGCCAGCCAGTTTCGCAAGACGCTCCTGGAGCTTCTCACGATCGTAGTCGGATGTGGTTTCTTCGATCTGCGCTTTGATCTGGTTGACGCGAGCAGTGATCTCGTCTTTGCCGCCAACGCCATCAACGATGGTGGTTTCTTCTTTCGTGATGGCCACGCGCTTCGCGGTGCCCAGCATGTCGAGAGAAACGTTTTCCAGCTTGATGCCGAGGTCTTCAGAGATGACCTGGCCGCCGGTCAGGATCGCGATGTCTTCCAGCATCGCCTTACGACGATCGCCAAAGCCTGGAGCCTTCACAGCAGCAATTTTCAGGCCGCCACGCAGCTTGTTCACAACCAACGTCGCAAGCGCTTCGCCTTCAACGTCTTCTGCAATGATCAGCAGTGGACGTGAAGACTGAACAACTGCTTCCAGGATCGGCAGCATGGCTTGCAGGTTGGAAAGCTTCTTCTCGTGGATCAGGATGTATGGATCTTCGAGTTCGGCAATCATCTTGTCAGCGTTCGTGATGAAGTACGGTGACAGGTAGCCGCGGTCGAACTGCATGCCTTCAACAACGTCAAGCTCGG
>JBCCAF010000026.1:0-40570 GCA_039814945.1 Pseudomonadota bacterium | reverse complement strand
TTATTGTATATCGAATGTAATCACGGTCATTTTGAAGAATTAATGAGTCAATTTCAGCCGGAAATTGCAGAAAGAAAGGTATAACTTCTGATTCCAGACAGCCTAAGCCATTCAAATTCTGAAACAATTCCGCTGCCCGCGTGCCCGGAAAGGTTCTGTTGAATCCGCCAGCAACGTAGTTTGGAAACTGACTCAATGGCGGTGATGTTAGCGCTTCAATACAAGGGGTCTGCGGCAGGCTTGCAAGTTCTGCGCGGTAACTGGCCCGCTGATTGGCGTCATAGGCGAACTGCGCCGTCTGATAGGCCACAAACGCCACAAGAAGTCCGAGGGCGATCCACCGCTTCCGAAGACGCCCCCCCGAACCGCTTCTTTGAGCGGCTTCCCGCAGCTCACTTTGATCAGGGTCGCGGCGCTGATCAGACACAGCGGCCTACGTCCGCAATGGCCTGGGAAGTACGGAGCATTAACCAGCTTAGCTCAACATCCGTAAGCCCAACGGTGTGGTTCACGGTGATACGGTAGGTCACGGCTAAGCGCCTCTCTCGGTTGATGGTTCAGCAGCGTTTCGGAAAGATCGGAACAGCGCACGCGCGCGCTCGATGAACTCAGGCATGCGAAGCATGTGGGCGCGATCAACGACAATACGTCCGATACGCAGATCGCCCCAAAGGAAACGAGCAACGCAATTGTTGACCCGACCTGGCCCCAGGTCCGCGCATCGCATCGCCCACAGATAGTCACCATCGTCGTTATACTGGATGACAGCAAATGCATCGCGAGCGCCGGTCGCGAGACAACTGTCCGCAATGCGAACGGGGCTCAGCTCTTCCGGTACCGCTGCAAGCTGTTCTGGCGCGTGATCATAACGAACGGAGTTGAGGAAAGGCCCGTCAGAAACGACACAGCCATCTCTGGGCTCGAACGCACTTTGCGGTGTACGCTCAATGTGCCCGTTGAATAATGAACTCAAAACGTTGCGTCGACGTTCGATCTCAGGGGTCGCCAAAGACGCCATAAAACTTGCCCTGACCGGCACGATGCCACGGCGCTCCATTTCCCCTCGAAAGCGCCATTGTGTTGCTTGATCAGGGAAGGAAGGCCAAGGGCGTGATTCACGATAGTTCCGCTCGTCCGGAGTGAGCATGCGAAGGCCCATGTCTTCGGCAACGATCATCATCATGCGCTCTTGCTCAAGCTCAAAGGGGCCATCGTTGTTGATCAGAAACTCAATGCCAACCGAGGTGATCCTGTCGCGCTCGCGGCGTGGTCCAAAATCTTGGGTGATCACCGACGCAATGTAGGCCGCCGGCACGACCATTGAGAAATAAGGGTCGACGCCCTCAAGCTCGCCCGCTTCGATCCGCGCGATGGCCCGCCGGTCAAAAAGATCGAAGTGGATCGGTTCCATAGTGAACGCACGGATGTTGCGGATGGATGGATGACGTGGATCGGTGGTGGTGCCAACAATCGACCCGAGAATGCGCCCGGCCAGATGGTCCAGACCAACATAGACGCCGCCTGCAAGCGCCAGCCCAAGCGCAGCAAACAAGCCCAGGCGGTTCAGCGGTGTCTTTTTTGCATGTGCCATAGAGACCCTTCCCCCAAAGACTTTGAGCTTTCGCGTCGGTTATTGCGGGTAGTAGAGACACCCAAATATGGGGTTAGCAACACAGATTGCATTTTAGCGTAGACGCAGCACAAACGTCAAAAGGCCCGGCGCTTGGCCGGGCCTACAATTCTCGAACAATCGGAGTTTGGATCAGCCGATCATACCACCGCGCGAGCGGCGCGCCTGGCTCAGTTCTTCCAGCTCGGCCTGCTCACGGGTCGCCATGGTCACGCGCTGGGCTTCCTGATCACGCTCTTCGAGCAGCTCAACCTTCTTCAAATCTTCCACCGCTTCAGCCAGCTCATCCTGAGCAGCTTCAAGCTGACCGCGAAGATTATCAGCAGACTCGCGCAAATTGTCGCGGCGCTGCGCAGCAGCCTTGGCGTAGTTTGGATAGGCATAATGGCCCATATCGGTGATACCGGCCTTCTCCTGCTCAATCGAAACTTCTCGATCAAGCTCGCTCGCCATACGCTCGAAATCAGCCATCATGGCTTCAATCTGGCTCACCTGGCGGCGCTTTTCGTCAACTTGATACCGCTTCAGGCGGATCAGGCTTTCACGCGACTTCATGACTCAATACTCCCAATCACGCGTCAGGCTCCCGATCCACGATGCGGGCGAGAGCCTCATATCCTTCGTCTAGCGATGTCGCTTCACCCTTACGCTGGCTCAAAAACGCCTCCAGCTGCGGGTTGAGGGCAATAGCCTCATCAACATCGCTGTCCGACCCTTGGCGATAGGCGCCCAAACGGATCAGTTCTTCCATATCGCCGAAAGAGCTTAATAAAGCGCGAGCACGGCGGACCGTTTCACGCGCGCTTTCCGGCACACACCCAGGCATTGTGCGCGAAACTGATTTAAGAATGTTGATGGCCGGATAGCGGCCGCGTTCCGCAATGGCACGCTCCATGACAATATGTCCGTCAAGAATTGACCGTACGGCGTCCGCAACCGGCTCATTGTGGTCATCGCCCTCCACCAGCACAGTGAAGAGCCCAGTCGTCGTCCCCTCACCTTTCAGGCCAGGACCTGCGCGCTCCAAAAGGCGCGGCAGTTCGGTGAACACCGTCGGTGTGTACCCCTTGGTGGTTGGCGGCTCACCGCCAGCAAGACCGATTTCACGCTGCGCCATGGCAAAGCGGGTCACACTGTCCATCATCAAGAGGACATTTTTGCCCTGAGCGCGGAAGAATTCTGACACCGTCATCGACATATAGGCCGCCTGGCGACGCATCAGCGCACTTTCATCTGATGTTGCGACCACCACGACGGCGCGTTTCATGCCCTCTGACCCGAGATCATCTTCGATAAACTCTTGCAGCTCGCGGCCCCGTTCACCGATCAACCCGATCACCGCCACATCAGCCTTGGTGTTGGTGGCAAGCATCGACATCAACACCGATTTACCAACGCCAGAGCCGGCAAAAATGCCCAGGCGCTGCCCCTCGCAGCAAGTGACAAAGGTATTGAGTGCGCGCACGCCCAGATCCAGCGGCCCACCGACGCGTGAACGGCTGGCCGGTGGGGGTGGCGCCGCGCGCAGATCAAAGGCATTGGCGCCGGCGGGCAACAGTCCTTTGCCATCAATGGGGCGGCCCAAAGCGTCAACAACCCGGCCCAGCCAGGCCTGTGATGGTTTGGCCTGAGCCTCTGAGGCCACAAGCACCGCACGGCAACCAAGGCGCATGCCATCAAGCGGATCATAGGGCAGGCAAAGCGCGCGCTCAGGTTTAAACCCGACGATCTCGACAAGAACTGAGCGGTCTTCGCTGATCTCCACAGAAAGCCGCGAACCAACCGCCAACAAATGCAGCGGACCGGCAATTTCCACCAACAGGCCCTGGATACCAGTGACACGCCCAAAGACCTCGCGGTCCAAAATGTCGTCGATCTGATCGGCTAGGTCGTGCATGGGTCGCCCGTTTGCACCGTCTTAGGCCTATTCATCATCACTTGTGCCTCGAAAGCAGTTGCATCGCTGATTCGCCGTCTGGTAAATCTTAACGCAATGCGGGCGAATCACCCCGCATGCTTTCTAAAGTGTTGCGTAAATCAGTCCTGTGGAAGGTCTTCTTAACCTTTCGCTTACCACTCACGGTTAGCGTTAACGGCGGGGCAGAACGAAGCCCTTCGTTGTTTGGCGTTCTCGAACGGCGAAAACCTAGGATAGGGCAAAAGGGGATTGGCATGCGTGTATTGCTAATCGAGGATGACATCGCAACGTCTGAAAGCATCGAGCTGATGCTGAAGTCCGAAGCGTTCAATGTCTATACGACGGACCTTGGTGAAGAAGGCGTCGACCTCGGAAAACTTTACGATTACGATATCATTCTCCTCGATTTGAACCTCCCGGACATGTCAGGGTACGAGGTGCTTCGCACACTTCGTCTGGCAAAGGTTAAGACACCGATCTTGATCCTCTCCGGTTTGGCAGGCATCGAGGACAAGGTTCGCGGTCTCGGCTTCGGTGCCGACGACTATCTGACCAAACCATTTCATAAAGACGAGCTGGTTGCCCGCATCCACGCCATTGTGCGCCGGTCCAAGGGTCATGCTCAGTCGGTCATCACCACGGGTGATGTTACGGTCAATCTGGACACCAAAACCGTTGAAGTTGACGGCCAGCGTGTTCACCTGACCGGCAAAGAATACCAGATGCTGGAGCTGCTTTCACTGCGCAAAGGCACCACGCTCACCAAGGAAATGTTCCTCAACCACCTGTATGGCGGTATGGATGAGCCAGAACTCAAAATCATCGACGTGTTTATCTGTAAGCTTCGCAAGAAACTGGCAGCTGCTACTGGCGGTTCGAACTACATCGAAACCGTTTGGGGCCGTGGCTATGTGCTGCGCGATCCTGATGAATCCACGATGAAGCAAAGCGCTTAAAGGCGCTCTGTACTCAACCCTTTTTTGCCACACAGTTTGAAAACGCCGCCCTTTCGGGCGGCGTTTTTGTTTGTGCGCACAAAAACGCCTCGCGATGCAAAATCTCGTCGCGATGCTCAAGAAAGCAACCAACAAAAAACCCGGCCAATGGCCGGGCTGTCTGACACGCTTGTTTGCGTGATCACTTCTTTGTAAGAGCTTACGCCTTCAGGCGGCTCTTTTATGCCGTGCGACGGCTTGGAAACGCCGACACCGAACCAGCCACAAAATCTGGGTTCGGTTGATAAAGGCCACGGCTACCTGGAACTGCTTTGAAGGCATCGGTCAAACCAACCACCGTTTCAGCAGCGCCCAAAACCATGAACGCATCCGGCGCCATCTGCTTGGCAACCCGCTCCAAAATGGCAACCTTGGCCTCTTGCTCGAAATAGATCAGCACATTCCGGATGAACACCACATCGAATGTGCCGAGCGCACTGAAGCTGTCGAACAGATTTAAAGGTCGATACTGCACCATCTGCCGAATGGCCGGTGAAATCTCCCACGTTTCACCTTTTTGGGTGAAGTGGTTCAGCAGCATCTGGATTGGTAGCCCGCGTTGAACCTCAAATTGTGAGTAGGTTCCGGCCTTTGCCCGCTCCAGCACCTCACGTGAAATGTCGGTGCCGATGATGTCAAAGCGGTAAGCGGAGGTCTTCAGACCCATATCTTTGATGATCATCGCCAGGGAGTAAGGCTCCTGA
Organism: Pseudomonadota bacterium; assembly: GCA_039814945.1. Classification (GTDB taxonomy): domain Bacteria; phylum Pseudomonadota; class Alphaproteobacteria; order Rhizobiales; family MH13; genus MH13. Next base: position 35,323 of record JBCCAF010000026.1, on the reverse strand, counting down.
CCGGTCGAAGCAGCAGCACACCAGATACGAATTTTTCGCTGTGATTTACGCGCATCCATCATCTGTGGAAGCATCACATTGGAAAAATGATCGAACGGCGTCTTGTCGCGGAAAAAGAAGCTCTCATTTGTGGTCATCGCTTCAACCACAGCCTCGCCGGCAGTCCGGCCGAGTGGGGTTTTAAGCTTGGCCACAAGCGCTGAGATCGTATCAAGACCTTCCTGCCGGGCGACCGGCATCAAGCGGCTCTCGATGAGATACTGCTTGTCGTTCGATAAGATCAAGCCAGAGCGCTCTTTCAAGAAAGACCGCAGAAAATCGTAGTCTGCCGGTGTCATGGGCGCTCCCCTTTCAACATTTTGGCAATTTTGCCTGAAAGCAAGTCCAATGGCAGGACCGCACAACAGGCTTTGTTTTGAACAACGGCCTGCGGCATGCCCCAAACGACCGAAGTCGCCTCATCCTGGGCGACGACACTGCCGCCCGCATCACTGATGCGCACCGCGCCCTTACCACCATCATTACCCATGCCGGTCAGCACAGCAGCCAGAACGGCTGGGCCAAAAACTTCGGCAAGTGAGTCAAACAAGGGGTCAACGGCAGGTTTGCAGAAATTCACCGGCGGGCCGTCGGTCAGAGCGATTTTGGCGCCTCCGGCCTCCGGCTTGATGATCATGTGTTTGCCACCAGGCGCCACATAAATGTGGCCGGGCTTCAGCACCTCACCATCACGCCCTTCAGCAGCGGGAAGACCGGCGGCTTTGCCAAGGTTCTCAGCCAAAATGGCAGTGAACGTGGCAGGCATATGCTGCGTCACCACAATGGGCACGCGCGTTGCCGTTGGACCAACGGTCTCAAAAAACTTCGTTAGCGCTTGCGGACCACCCGTCGATGAACCAACCGCTAGGATGCGCGGCACGCTGGATGACCAGCGGCGCATATCGCCAGCTGAAACGGTGGCTTTGTTGACCAAAGACGGGGCAACTTTGCTGACCACTTTGGCTGGAGCATCGGCGCGCGCAATATGCGGTGAACGCGCACTCGTCTGACCGCGAGACCCAAGAGCAATCACTTTGGCAACAAGGTCGCGCTTGAATTCTGGGCTGGTCGACACGCCGGAATTGCTTTCCGGTTTGGGCACGTAGTCCGCCGCGCCAAGCGACAGGGCTTTCAATGAGATTTCAGCGTTACGCCTAGTGAGCGTAGACGCCATGACAACTTGAACGCCAGGGCGCGCCTTCAACAGCAATGGCAAGGCTGTTAGCCCGTCCATCTCTGGCATTTCAATGTCGAGAACCACCACGTCAGGCTCAAGCTTGGCAATCTGCTCAACAGCCAGCTTGCCAGTGCGCAACGTGCCAACCACAGCAAGCGCCGGGTCCTCGTCGATCCACCGGGCCATCAGCCCACGTGCCACAACGGAATCATCCACCACCATCACGCGAACCGGATCGGTAACAGGCTTTTGTTGGTGAGCAGCAGCTGCTGACATAAACATCACTCTAGCAAGAGAATCCGCGCGCAATCACGCGGTGGGAACAAGGCAGTGGAAAGCAGAGGATCGAGCCGATGGGCGCGTCTAGGTTAAGCCGACTTCTGCGAACTTCGCCTCAACGATCTCGCGGTCGAACGGCTTCATGATGTACTCATTGGCCCCCGCACGCATTGCCTTGGCGATATGCGCAACATCATTCTCGGTGGTGCAGAACACGACCTTTGGAGCCGCGCCACCCTCTTCAGCACGCAGAGCCTTCAGGAACTCAAGACCGTCCATGACCGGCATGTTCCAATCCAAGAAGATGGAATCGGGCATAGCTTCGCGGCACTTTTCAAGCGCCTCCTGACCATCCGCAGCTTCCAAAACTTCAAACTGCAAGTCTTCAAGAATACGTCGCGCGACTTTTCGGATCACGCTGGAATCATCAACAACCAGGCAGGTTTTCATTACGAAGTGTCCTTTCAAGAACCAAGTCTTAGTCCCGCATTGGGGAAACGCTTAGGCGGCGGCGCTGACACTCATCGACTGCAGCACGCTATCTACATCCAGGATTACCATCAGCGTTCCTTCCAAACGATGAACGCCGGCAGAAACCGCTGACCAACGCGGATCAAGATTCACCGGATTGGGTTCGCGTTCGCCCATTGGCAGGTTGAGCACCTCGCCAACCCGATCAATGATCAAGCCATAGCTCTCGCCCTTGTAGTCGATGCCAACCGCCATGCGGTTCAGATCCTCATCGGGCTGCGGCAGATCAAGCTTCCAACGCATATCGATGGCTGTGACGATACGACCGCGTAGGTTCAAAACCCCGGCAACCTCTTTGTCCGACAGCGGCACCGGCGTCATCGCATCAGGCGTGAACACATCGTGCACGCGGCTGATAGGAAGACCGAACAGCTGATCGGCAATGTAAACCGTCACATATTGGGTGACATCTTTGGACAACACGTCGAGGCCAGAGGCGATCCGGCTGTCGTCGTTGTTTGCATCACGAATGGCGCTCATGCCGCCAACTCCACTTCACTGGTTTGTTCTTTGATGGCGGCAATCAGACCGGTGCGGTCGAACTTGGCCACGTAATCGGAGAAGCCTGCTTCACGACCCTTTTCGATGGCCGCTGGCGTGGCGTGCGCTGACATGGCGATGATCGGCGTGTCGGCATAGCGCGCATCTTTGCGCACTTCGGTTGTGAACTCGTAACCGGACAGGCCAGGCATCTCGATATCCGAGACGATGGCATCGTACCGGCGCCCTTCCTCAAGCAGCTCAAGCGCTTCTTGAGCGTGTTCACACGTGGTCACGCTGTAGCCCGCTGACCGCAGGACTGGACCAAGCATGTTGCGGAAGAAGGTGGAGTCATCGACCAGAAGAACTTCAAAGTTCTCTTGAGCTGAGCCGACATCCTTCATCATGAACCAATCATCGAAGGCCAGGGGCATAAAGTAGCCAACATCAATCACTTCTGTGGCTTTGCCTTTGATGACGGCAGAGCCAAGCAAACCTGGTTTCTCTGACGTCACTTCGATGTCCAAAACCTCTTCGACGATATCGACAATCTCATCGACCATCAGGCCCATGGAGCGATGCTCATCGGCAAAAACCAACATCGGCTGCGTGCCCTTGTCGCGCAGCTGCATATCATCATGCACCTTCACCAAAGGCATCAGATTGCCGCGATACTGCACAAGGTCGCGATCATTGGCATGCTCGATGGCTTCGGTCTGGATATCTTCAAGACGCGTGACCAAAGACAACATGACCGCCTTGGGTTCTTCGCCGCCAGCTCGGAAGACAAGCAGCGAAACCGGCTCGGCTTCGTTGGATGTGACGACCTTCTCTTCGGCCTGGGTCTGCTCAGCCACTTCGCTGTCGATCGCAGAACCGATGGCATTGGCGATGCCGTTGGGATCAAGGATCATGATCACCGAACCATCACCCAAAATGGTATTGCCGGAGAACATCGACAGATGCCGCAGCATCGACGACATCGGCTTGACCACGATTTCTTCGGTGTGGAACACCGCATCGACCACAAGACCAAAGGTCTGATTGCCGACCTGCATCACCACGATGAAGCCTTCTTCGCCAATCGTTTCGGTGCTGCTGGTGCTCTCGACACCCAACAGGTGCGACAATGGCGAGAGCGGCAGCAACTTGTCACGCAGACGTAGCACCGGCGTATTGCGGATCGTCTCGATCTTGTGCTCGCTGTCTTTCTGCGCACGCACCAGCTCAATGACGGCAAGCTGTGGAATAGCAAAGCGTTCACCAGACGATTCCACGATCAGTGTCGACACAATGGCCAGCGTCAGCGGGATCTTGATCATCACGACCGTACCAGAGCCTTCTTTGCTCTTCAGGTCGATGGTGCCACCAATCGCTTCAATGTTCGTGCGCACAACATCCATGCCAACACCGCGACCGGAAACATTGGTCACTTTGGCAGCGGTTGAAAGCCCCGGATGGAAGATCAGCTTATGGATCTGCGCTTCGGACATGCGCTCGATTTCAGCTTCAGTGTAAAGCTCATTATCAATCGCTTTGTTCTTCAAAAGCTCAGTTGGCAGACCCTTACCATCATCGGCAATCTCGATGATGATGTGGCCACCTTCATGGTAAGCTGAAAGCTTGATGGTGCCTTTTTCCGGCTTGCCAATGGCAGCACGGTCGGCAGGCATCTCAAGGCCATGATCGGCCGAATTGCGCACCATGTGGGTGAGTGGGTCTTTGATAAGATCAAGAACCTGACGATCAAGCTCTGTTTCCGCGCCAACCATCTCCAGGTCGATGTCTTTGCCAAGTTCCCCAGCAAGGTCACGCACAATACGTGGCAGCTTCTGCCAGGCGTTACCAATCGGCTGCATGCGCGTCTTCATCACGCCTTCCTGCAGCTCAGCCGTCACATTCGACAGGCGCTGCAGTGGCACTTTGAATTCAGAATCTTCGTGACGACGCACGATCTCCAAAAGCTGGTTGCGGGTAAGCACCAGCTCTGAAACCATCGTCATCAGGTTTTCCAGCGTGTCGACCGACACACGGATGGACTGAGCTGCAAGCGACTTTTCGCCAGCCGGTTTTGCCTCAGCGGCAGCGCCGGCTTTGGCGTCATCCTTTTTGGCTGCTGGCTTGGCAGGTGCTGGTTTTGCTTCTGCTTTGGGCGCTTCAGCTTCCACAGGCTCAGGGGCTTTTTCTTCGTCAGAGCCGGCAGCCTCTTCAGCAGGTGCATCACCACCAGCTGCGTTGACTTCAGCCAGCGCCTCTTCCATCTGCTGCTTAGCAGCGGCCTCAGCGTCATAATCGCTTTCGGTCTCGTTGAAGATGCGATCAAGCTCGTCTAGCGGAACTTCACCAATACGCACTTCGCGCTGTTCTTCAGGCTCTGGTTCAGGCTCGGGCTCCACTTCAGCCTCAGCAACAGCCTCGCCGCTCTCAGCGGCGATCGACAGGCGCTCCAACTCACTGATCAAGTCCTGATCATCACCAACGGACTCAGAACCCGTAGCTTCCAGATCGGCCAGAATGGCTTTCAGACGGTCAATGGAGAGGAGAATAAGGCTAACGCCCTCGGTCGTGACGGGGCAGCCATCACGATACTTGCCCATAAGCGTTTCGGCGGCATGCGCCAGGCTTTCCAATCGCGGCAAGCCCAAAAAGCCGCACGTGCCTTTGATGGTGTGAACCAGTCGAAAGATATTATCCAAGATCTGCGCATTGTTCGGATCTTGTTCAAACTTGACCAACTCAACGTCGACAACGTCGAGGCTCTCATTGGTTTCAGTCAAGAATTCTAGAAGTAGGTCATCCATACTCACACCCCCGTTAGACGCCCTGCAAGCAAAAGGCGAACACATGCCCGCACCTGCTCACCACCCTCCTGGTGTCTTCACAGGTACTTTCACGCAGAGTGTGAAATGGAACGGTTAATTTTAGCTGAAACCGATGATTGTACCGATCCTGACCGCAACTTTGCCAAACGCAAATGCGCAATGCAGGCATTGGCTTACGCCGATATCATCGCACTTGACCTTAGGGCTTTCTCGGCCCGTTTACACCGGCACTGTTTTGAACGTAATCGAGTCATCACCCATGTCAGGCTCAATGCGAACGCCAACCTCATCGGCAAGACGCACCAAATGGTAGAGATGCACGTTGCGCGCGTGGATGCCGCTCTCAAAGCGACGTGACAACGCGTCTTCAGCGCCTTGAGGAACAATCACCTTCTTGGCTTCGCCACGCACGGTGAACTGCGCTTTGCCGGTAAGATCAGTTCCATCAATGGTGATGGCTCCACCGCGTGGAACAGCATCCTTGCAGAGCGACAGCAGCCCCATCGCCAGTTTGGCAACGGTTTTTGGCGCGATCACACGCTCCAAGTTCCAGGCAAGTGTGGTGCGATCATCGGTGATGTAGGGCATTGTGGCGTCCATCGCCTCTCCCAGATCAACATCACCACCGACATCGCCATAGGCACCGTAGGCAAGCCGAACGAAGGACAGCTTATGAACCGCTTGAACCGCTGATTTCTGCATCAGCGTCTGCGCCACCTCGCGGGTAGAGTCGTCTTTTGCCGTCGTCCACATTTCCATTGCGCTGGATGAGGCACCCACCGGCGAAATGATGTCATGGCACGTCTTGCTCACAATCAAGGAGGCCAACTCCATCGGGGTTGGTTCTGGAAATGCGGACATTGTGGTGTTCCTTTGCGCGGCACAGAGCAAGTTAGAGCGGGTAATGGCAGCAGACCAAGGCGCGGGACGCGTACAGGTCTTCGCGGTGCGTTCGAATCGCACGCAGCTTAGCAGGCCATATGCCTTGAAAGACAAGTCGTTTGGCGCGCAGCAAGACAATTCATTGCCTTAAGGAGAGAGGGTTTCGCGCACCTGTGGCCAAGCGGTATCGGCCAGCCGGATCTGGGCAGCCGCTTCGAGCAGAAAGGCGTAGCGTGAGGCAGCATTGCGAAACAGAAACACGCGCCCACCAAGGGCCCACCAAACATTTGGTTGCCCAACCGCCGCAGCACCACGCGAGACCATCAAGGCGTCATGTCCACCATAAGCTGGCACAAAGCGTTGCGGATCATCGGCAAAGGCTAGCATGTTGCCCTCATTGGCAAAACGCCAGACCAGCCGGTCGTAGATGACTTCAAACTCCGAGATACCAAGCCGTGGCTCTCCATCGGCAAGATAGGCCACAGGGTCATAACCAAACAGCGCGATCTGATGATTGGGATCAGAAATAATGCGCTCATTGGCATGGACCATCGTAGCCAACGAACCAGTTGCCGCGACCATGAACAGCGCGACCAGCGCCATGGCAATGCGCACGCCAAAACTCTCCCTGCCCCTGATCGCCATCTGAACCATTTGTTCACCATATTCCCATTACTTTGCCGGGAAGCTCACTGGCAGGCGGTGTGATCCGCTGCCCAAGCTGGTCCGGCCTTAGAATGGTCAAACCTTAGCGATGATCCTTAAGCGGTCCGTTAAGCCAGGCCAGAAAAGCCAGGTCAGAAAAATCATGGGCTGCCGCGAACGATCCGCGCGTGCAGCCAGATGACCGCACCGTTTTTGGGATTGTATTTGGAAGGAACCGATCATGTCCCTCGCCATCACATCATCAGCGCATGCCCCGGGCTTGTGGCGCCGCCTTCAAAGCCCGCTGCTTGCTTGCTTGCTTGCAGCTGCTTTAACCTTGGTGTCGCCGCTGCTGGTACGCGCGCAGCAACAACAGGGCACCGGCAACACGTTTTCCTCGCAAGAGCTGGTCGACTCCGGCCACGTGTTTTTTGGCACGATGGCGCGCGGCATGGCCGATGTGGTGGAAAGTCTCACCAGTCAGTATGGCCAACCCAACGGCTATATTCTGGGTGAAGAAGCCAGCGCCGCCTTCTTTGGTGGTCTGCGCTACGGCGAGGGCGTGCTTTACACCCGCAATGCAGGCAACCACCGTGTTTACTGGCAAGGCCCATCCATCGGCTTTGACATGGGCGGCGATGGAACGCGCACCATGGTTCTGGTGTACAACCTGCCATCGGTGGACACCATGTATCAGCGCTTCCCAGGCGTAAGCGGCTCAGCCTTTTTGGTTGGCGGACTGTCGGTATCAGCCAACCAGTCAGCGCAAGTGGTTGTCGCCCCTATCCGCGCAGGCATCGGCGCGCGCCTTGGCATCAATGTAGGCTATTTGAAATTTACCCGCGAGCCGACCTGGAACCCATTTTGACCCACACTGGGTACGAATTGGACATGATTTAACCGGCACTCTTGGCGCTACGTCACCAACGCGCGCACAAAACGCTGCTTTGTGACCCCTGTCACGTCACCGTCAGGCTCGTTTGTTAAGCCTGTTGGCCAGTCAGCTCTTGCGCAATGACCGCTCATGGTTGACAGTCAATTAACAGCGTGTGCCAGGTGGATTTCCAGTGACAGTAGCCGATATCGTCGTCTTTTTGCTCGGTTTTTTCAGTGCGTGTTTGCTGGGCCTGATCGCCTGTAGGCTTGTGTGGGTTCGCGCCGTTCGATTGACCCGTGCACGCCTTGAACGCGACCGTCCCGAAACGCTTCGTGCCTTTGAGGCGCGTATTGCAGGCGCTCAAGCACGCGCCGCCATCAGCATTCGTGAATTGGAACGTGCGCTTGATCGCGAGCGCCAAATGTCTGCACAGGCCCGTTTAATGGCCGATCAAATGACATCCTCCTCAGCCCTTGCCTTGGCCGAGCGCGATGACACCCAGTCCTCTTTGGTGAATTTGAGCGATACGCTCAACACCACCCGTGAACGCCTGCGCGAGCACGAAGAAACATTGATGAGCCGCAGCGCCGATTTGGCCGACATGCGCCGGAATTTCTCCGACGCGCGTCAAGAGTTGGCAATGCGTGATGATGATGTCAGCCGTTTGACCCAAGAAACTGAGAACCTACGTGCCGAACTTGCCGCCCATCTGGCTGGCGATAGCGACCCAGGCGTGGCCTCGCAATTGGCCGAGACTGGCGATGCGGCTTCCATGGCACGCGCTCAAATTGAAAACCTGCGTGAGACGGTGCGCCAACTGCGCTCCGAGAAGAACGCAGCCGAAGCAGCCGGCGCACGTGCCCGCTTGCTGTTGGATGCGCGCGATGACAATCAGGCGGTTGCTGCCGCCAAAGCTGACTTCGAAGCCGACCGCGATCGCATGATGGGCAAAATCGCTGAGCTTGAAACCGAGTTGCGCAATGCCCCTCGCCCCGGTCCGCAGCTTGTCAGCGTGGACGGGGAAGAGTTGACAGTGCCAACCGCCCTTGCAGCCGCAAACGGCAAAGACGCGATCCCGACCGACCCGGAAGCCCTTCGCGCGTCCATTGATGAAATGACGGCGTCTCTCACGGCCAACGTTGCCGTCGAGCTTGATGGCAATGACCGCATAAACGCATTGCTGGATGAAGCTGAGCAAGATGGAGCAGACAGCAACTTGGTGACCTCCCTGGTTGAAGCGCGTGATCGCCTTCGCGCCAAGAAGAAAGCACCGACGCGCCGCAAAGCACCCGCCAAATCTATCGGCAAGACGCCATCCAAAGCGACGGGCAAAACAGCTAGCACCCGCAAGTCGAGCAAAGCAGCATCTGACGCTGCTGAATCAGGGCCGGCTGGAAAGATTGCAGCCGCCACGGCATCAGGCGCACCAGCGGAGAAATCAAGCGGCATGCCGCGTGCGAGCGAGAATGACCTAAAGGTAATCTAGCAACTTTATATCCGCCCGCGCAGCACCGGTGGCGCTTTCAACTAAACGAACAAGACAGTTTTACTTACAAGAACTGCGTCAGTGTTAGACGAACGCTGGTAAGCAACTGCACGAATGGGTTTCACCCGACTTCCAAAGCTTTGGATAAAGTGGAACAGTGTCTTTGTTGGCAATTCATTGATGTGCCAATGGATGCTTTGGCATCCACTCCTCCCTTAAATCTCCTCCAGGTGCCATATGGCACCTTTTTTTTGCCTGCAACGAACCATGCTCTGCCAGTGTTCATCAAAACATCGATGACGTGATAGTCGGTGTTGCGGGCAGAAAAAGGAAGAGAACGTCAGCCAGCCTGTTCTAAAGGCATGCCTTTTTCGTCGAGGGCAACGCCAATTTGCGCGCGCAACTGCCCTTCGTTCTGGCTGCGTGGCTCCGGCCCAAAATACTCCTCCGTGCTCACGAACCGGCGCGGGTAGAGGATGCAATCGGCCATCCGATTGTAAAGCGCCTTGGCAGACACAGGCTTGGAGAGAAAGTGGTTCACGCCAAGCTTGGAAGAGGCAAGCACACGGCTGCGCTCGGTGTGACCCGTCAACATGATGATGGGCACGTAAGCGCACACAAAGTTCGGTTGGCGGATGAGTTTAACCAGCTCAGCACCATCCAAAACCGGCATAACCCAATCGACAATGATCATATCGGGCGGTTGCATCTCGATTTTTTCAAGCGCGTCTGCACCATCTTCAGCTTCGTGGATGCGCCGCGCGCCAAAACCGCGCAGCATGGCCGAGACGATCCGGCGCATATAAGCCGAGTCGTCGATCACCATAATGTCCAGAGGGGCCACATCAATATACATGGGTGCACGTTACCCGATGCGCCTTAAACCAAGTGTAAACGAACCAGGGCATGTGCTTACGTTTTTTGCATTTACGGCAATCTCACGGCAGAGGACCTTCAACGCACAGGAAAAAATGCATCCATGCTGCGGTGCATTGACGGCGGCCACAGGACGTCTAGGTTCGCGCCAAACATAGCGCCGACGGAGATCTCAATGGCTCACACATACCCCTATTCTTACGTTTCTCGAGCCGGACTGCAGGTGGACAAAGACCTCTGCTCACTGATCGAAAATGACGCTTTGGGAAACACCGGCGTCACCGCCGACACATTTTGGAACGCTCTGGCCGCATTGGTGGGTGAGTTTGGGCCGCGAAACCATGCGCTGCTCAACACGCGCGATGACCTACAGGCCAAAATCGATGCCTGGCACCGCGAGCGCAAAGGCCAAACCATCGACATGGCGGCCTATAAGGCGTTCCTTGAGGAGATTGGCTACCTGGTGCCAGCTGGCCCAGACTTCAGCGTTGAAACAAGCAATGTTGATCCAGAAATAAGCTCCATCCCCGGCCCGCAGCTGGTCGTTCCCATCATGAACGCCCGTTATGCGCTGAACGCGGCCAATGCCCGCTGGGGATCGCTTTACGATGCCCTCTACGGCACCGACGCACTGGGCGATCTGCCAACAGGCAAGGACTATGACCCAGAGCGCGGTGCGCGCGTGATCGCTTGGGGGCGCGATTTCCTGGACAAAAGTATCCCGCTGGAAGTTGGCAGCCACGCGGACGTTGTCACCTATGTCGTCGCCCATGATCGTCTGGTGCCGACACTGGAAGATGGCACTGTCACCGAACTCAAAGAACCAAGCAAATTCAAAGGCTTCCACGGCGATCCCATGGCGCCTTCGATGCTGCTGTTTCAAAACAACAGCCTCTATTTTGAGATGTATTTCGACACCGAGAACACCATCGGCAAGAGCGACAAGGCAGGCATCGCTGGCATCAATTTGGAAGCGGCGGTTTCCACCATCATGGATTGCGAGGACTCGGTCGCTGCGGTCGATGGCCCCGACAAAGCGCTTGCTTATGCCAACTGGCTTGGCCTGATGAAGGGCGACCTGGAAGAGGCTGTTCAAAAGGGCGAGAAAACAATCACCCGCAAGCTCTACGGTGACTTTGAATACAAAGCGCCCGATGGCGTGCCCTTCATGGTGAAAACCCGCGCGCTGATGTTGATCCGCAATGTCGGCCACCTGATGACCACGCCTGCCGTGCTCGATAGTGAAGGCAAGGAGATCCCCGAAGGCATTTTGGATGGCCTATGCACCTCGATGATCGCCATACACGATCTTCAGAAAAGCGCTGACCACAAGAAGCGCAACTCCACCACCGGCTCGGTCTACATCGTGAAGCCCAAAATGCACGGGCCAGACGAAGTGGCGTTTGCCAACGATCTGTTTGGCGCCATCGAAGAGCATCTTGGCCTGCCCAAATTCACGCTGAAAATGGGCATCATGGATGAGGAGCGCCGCACCACGGTGAACCTGAAAGAATGCATCCGCGCTGCCAAAAACCGCGTGGTGTTCATCAACACCGGGTTCCTGGATCGCACCGGCGATGAAATGCACACCTCCATGGAGGCCGGGCCCATGCTGCGCAAAGGCGACATGAAAGCAACGCCTTGGATCGCCGCCTATGAGGATCGCAATGTGGATGTTGGCCTTGCCTGCGGGCTGGTTGGTAAGGCGCAGATCGGCAAGGGCATGTGGGCGATGCCTGATCTAATGGAGGCTATGCTGGAGCAGAAAATCGGCCATCCGAATGCTGGCGCCACCTGCGCCTGGGTACCCTCACCCACCGCCGCGACGCTGCACGCCACGCACTATCACCAAGTGGATGTAAAAGCCCGCCAGGACGAACTGAAGAGCCGTCCCATGGCGAACCTGGATAACATTCTCACAATCCCGCTCGCCGACCGCCCCAATTGGCAGCCGGACGAGATCAAAGCCGAACTGGAAAACAACGCCCAAGGCATTTTGGGCTATGTGGTGCGCTGGGTGGATCAAGGTGTTGGCTGCTCCAAGGTGCCCGACATCAACGATGTTGGCCTGATGGAAGACCGCGCCACGCTGCGCATCTCCTCCCAGCATATGGCCAACTGGCTTCACCATGGCGTTGTTTCGCAGGAAGAAGTGATGGCGGTGATGAAGCGCATGGCTGCTGTCGTGGATGAGCAGAACGCCAGCGATTCGAGCTACCAACCGATGGCCCCGGCCTATGACGGCGTCGCCTTCAAGGCAGCGTGCGATCTGGTGTTCAAAGGCAAGGCGCAGCCGTCCGGCTATACTGAGCCTTTGTTGCACCAGGCACGGTTGGCGCTGAAAGCGGCCTCTTAGATAAGGTGTCATCCCGGACAGCTCCGCTGATCCGGGATCGCAACACCCACAATGCATCACCCCACCCTGGTTCTACGAACCGACCCTCCCCATCAAGGGGAGGGTTGGCGGCCAGCACCTTGCTAAATTCCCCTCCCCCTTCGTGGGGAGGGGTTAGGGGTGGGGGAACGTTCAGGCAGCATCACCCCGCCTCGCCTTTGCCATTCCACGGCAGGCGCCCTTCGATCTCCACCTGAAGGGCGAAGCTCAAAAAGGTGCGGATCAACACGATCCCGCCGAGCAGCAGTACATTTTCCAGCGTCAGCTCAAAGGCCACCGTCTTGATGATGTCGGCGGCGACGAGAAACTCCAGCCCGAGCAGAATTGAGCGGCCAAGATTGGCGCGCAGCGCTTTGAAGCAATCATCGTGCGGCACCTTGCCGAGCCAATCACGCCCATAGATACTAAGCGACACGACTGCGCCGATGACGATGGCACCAATGCCTGCGATCTCAATCGCCAGAACGATAAAATCAAGCGCGTGTTCGATCATGGATGCCTCGTGAGTGGTTGAACGCGCCAGGCAAAGCACAGCCCAATCCTCCCGTCACCCTCGGGGGTCCACGCATCGCGGACTAAGTTCCCATCCCGAGGGTCCATGCCTAATGTCTTTCAACGAGTATCGGTGGGTGCATCACCTAGCGGAATGGATCCCCGCCATGGTAGCGAGACCCGCGGCTCGCGGACCGGCGAGGATGACGATAGTGCGATTTGCGGGCGTCTCATGAAAACGAGGCTTTGCCTCCACACCAATCCCCGTTGAGCAGCAACGGATAGCACGCTCCCTGCCCCATCTGGCCGCCCCAATGGGCGGGCGCCATCCTTTCAGGACAAAGCGGAAGCTTACTTCAGCCTGAATTTGTTGCGCAGACCGAGCAACAGGAAGAAGAAAAAGAATAGGCTCAACATCGCTTGCCCAGTGCCCAAAACCGTGAACCAGTCTGGCCCTGGTTGCGCCTCTTTGATCGCCTGAAGCTGAAGGGCAAACCAACTGACATGCCCTTCTGGCGAGGGGACGGATCGCGTGAGTGTGCCTAAAAATGGCAGACTGTTCTTGAAGGAATAGGTGATGCCAAACGCGAGACTCTGCCAACCGCCAATCGGCAGCGCAGCCATCAGCGAATAGATGGCGGCAAAGGTGGCAAAACTCGCGCCCAACCAACCCAACGGACGCAAATAGCTCTGCCCGTAGAACGACACCTTCCAGTAGATGGTGTTGAAGAGAAGCTGCCAGAGGGTGGTGTGCTCCACACCCCGCTTAGCCATCATCTCAAAGGCGAAAAATTCGCCGTCTTTTTCATGGTCATTGGCAGCGATGGCCATGGATTTGAGCTTGCGAAGCCGATGGACATCGTCAGGATCCAAAGCAAGCGTAAAAAGTCGCGCACCTGCCTTTAGCTGATCGAGCGGCCGCTGGACATCTTCTGATCTAAACGCGGTTATGCTGGGTTCCGGGACTTCCATCCTGGCAACTTCGGGCGATCTATCGAGTTTCGTATGCCGAAAATCAGGAATAGAACCAAATCGTGTGTCAACAAAGCTGGCGATGCCATCAACCCGCATTGACCAAAAATTGGCTCGACGCATTAAGCTTCGGCTACAGAAGAAATTTCCCCCAACATGAAGGCCTGAACACTTAACTTCAGCCTTCGAAAAATCTGCACCGGCAAATGAAACTGACCCGCCCACTCGCCCTTTTGGCTCGAACACAAAATTGAGTTCACCAGTGACGCAGTCGTCAAAGACGACGTCGGACCTACTGATTTCGATGTTACGGAAGCTCGCCTCGACACCATCGAACTTGGTACGGAAAAATGAAACTTCTGTACCAGAGAACTTCGCTCTGTCAAAAATGACAAATGGAATATGAGCGTCCACAAAGTAGACCTCCGAATTACCGAAATCGGTGGCCTCAAAACTCAAAAACCCATTTGAAAATGAAACATTGATGAACGAAAAAAGACCACCCGGCATCTTCACTGCATCAAAAGTTGCTCTTGGCCCACGAAACTCGGCACCATCAAAGCGTACGTTAGCGCCAAACTTGGCACCATCAAAATGAACCGAACAAGGGAATACATACCCCGAGTAGTCGTTATCCAGTTGGAATAGATTAGCGCCTTCGAGATGAATTTCATACTTAGATCGACAGGCTTCAACGGCATCCTGCTCACCAAGAGTCGCAAGTGCGGCCTCAAAGCGAGCCATTTTTCTCTGCCACTCCTCACGATTATTGAGGAGCGAGGCATTGAACTGGACAAGTCGACGATACGAAAGGTTTTGCCGCTCAATATCATAGGTTGGGAAATCTTTGCCAGGAAAGTTGTCTTTGTGCCAATCCTCAAACTCGACAAAAGGATCATTATCTAGCGGATTGCTGTCTATCATCGCGGTTCATCTTGGCGTTTCGATACGATGACTATGCGTTGAGCGAACAAAGCCGTCACCCTCGGGCTAGTCCCGACGGCCCATGGATATGCAGCAATCTAGGAATGGATCCCGGCTCAAGGCCGGGATGACGACCAGAGAGGCGGCAACCCTTCAGCGTCATGGCCGGGCTTGACCCGGCCATCCAGTTTCAAAGACCTAGTCCGGCGTCATTGTGCACTCTGATGCACAGGAGGCTGGATCACCGGGTCAAGCCCGGTGATGACGACGGTGGATGAAACGCCTACCGCTCCAAAATGCCCCGGATCTCGCTCATGTTCGTACGGGCGCGGAGAATATTCTCGCTCATAATGCTCAAATGATCAGGCATCAGCACACCATCCTCGCGACCATTGGAGATGACCAGCGGAGAAAGCGCGGCAGCCTCGGCAATGTGCTGTTCCATACGGTCCCAGACGCCGCCAAGGTTGCGCGAAGCCACCACATCGGCAAAGTCTTCTCGCGCCGCCTGAAGCAGGCCGTGATAGGCGAACATCTGGCCCGAGGCTTCCATGAACAAATTGTCGGCCCGGAAATCGAACCAGCCTCTGTCATTGCCGTCGCCAGGCACAAAAGTGTCCAACGCGGGGTCGTACTGACGACCGGTGGAACGACGTGAGAGTTGATCCACGGACGATCCAACATCGCGGGCAACACGGTCCAAAAACTGGATCAAATTATCCGCGCGGGCATCAAACAGCGCATCGCACGCTTCCAGCCGATCATTGTAGCGCTCGTAAAGCGGGATAGCGTTGGCATAGAGCCGCGAAGACGGCTGCACCGGACCAAAGGGGCGCTGATCGTCAAACGGGTTGAACCACCAGGTCTGCTCGTCAGTTTGCAGGCGGCCACGCGCCGTTTCCAGATCGCTATCAGCGCCCGATGTGCCACGCTCACGACCCAGCACATCCACCAGTTCGACAGCAGTACGGCGCAGAGCAATCAACACGCCGGTTTGGAAAGCGGCCTTGTTGTCGAAATAGGGCGTCGCCTCCCACTCCACCAAGCCAAGAATACCAACCTTGTATTGCGGCATCGAAGGAATCCAGGCGTTGCGGTTCACCATCAAGTCCAGCAGGTAAACTTGCATATCCACAATCTGCGAGCGATCGCAGGTGCGCGCATCGGCAGGCGAGCCATCCACGGTGGCGGTCTCTTCGGTGGCCACCATCGCGTTGGCGCGCAGCACATCCTGCGGGTAGGTCAGCGTGTCGCCGCGCGTCCACAGCACGTTCCAGAAAAACGTGATGTTCCAGATCAAGAACAAGATGAGGAAGATCAGCAGCCCGCCGCGCCAAAAGATACGGCCCGTGGCGCGAACGCCGCGCATCTTCTCCGGCCCACCTTCTTCAGGCTTGGGCAGACGCAGCTTAAACAGCGCGATAAAACCGCGCCACACGGCTTTTATCCAGTCGATAACAGGGTCAAGCATCACTGTTTTCCTTTAATGCAGCCCGAAAAAAGCTTCGCGCACTTTGGCGCGCATGCGCCAGCGGTCATGGGTGTTGGGGGCGTAATGGGTGGTCAGATATTCCACCGCAAACGCCTTTTGCCGCTGCGTATAGGTTTCATAGATCGCATAAAAACGACGCTTGTTGAGAATAAACGTCGAGAGAAGATCAAACGGCAGATGCTCTACGATGATGCGGTCGATGTCGGCGGCGCCGGGCGCGTCAGGCACCGCGCGGCGAAAGTAAAAGCGCTGCTCGGCGCTCAAACGACGCTCATAGGCTGAAGCCTCAGCGGGGGTATCGAGCAGCCCGCGCATCTGACTGATCACCCGGAACCGGCGATCCGGGTTCAGCTTGGCCATGTTGTCAGCGATCCAGCGCGAGAGATACGCATCATCAATCATCGGCGTGGCGTCAAATTCATGATCGCCAAGCATCAAAAGCTCCGCCACCAGCAAACGCAGGCGATGCTCCAAAATGCCAGATTCTTTCAGCCAGCGCGGGTTGAACGGCTCCAGCAGCCGCTCTTCTTCAAGGTAGGAGAAAAGCACCGGCGTTTCGTGCAGCGCGATGATCGAGGCGCCAAAAGGTTTGGGCTGAAGCTGATCGGGATCGCCGATGATAACCGCGCCATCGCGAGACGAGTCTCCATTGCTGATCACATAGGCACCACCAAAATGGCTAGTCCAAAAGACGTTCGGCCACTGGAAGGAAAGTTTCTGCGGCAAGAACCCGTTGCGGCGCACATCACCCACACGGCTCGCACCGGAAACGATGGCATCGAGCAGTTTTTGATCGGCCCAAGCGTTTGGTTCCGTCAGAAACCGGTCCATCTGCACCTTCAGCGTTTGCGCCTCTTCCAAGAGACCCGTCGGCGTGCGCACCAAAAACTGCACATCCCGGATGCCAAGCACATCAGCGGGGCGCTCCACATCGAACACAAGGTTCTCAATCTCGCCGTAGAGCGCATCCTTCAGCGTGACCGCGCGGATCATTCGGTCATTGGCGGAAAAGAACGCGCGGATCACCTGCCCGTCGGCAGAAAAACTGGTGCGGATCAGCGGCAGATCAGCCTGATCGGGTGATAGGATGATGAACCGCCGATTGATCCCTTCCGGGTCCAGATACGCCGCATTCTGCATCTCCAGCGCGACTTCGTAAGAGTAGCCCGACGCATCGATGTAGAAGTCAGAAAGCTCTGTTTCCGGCAGGCCAAGCGCGCGCAGCGCCGCATTGTAACGGGCCACCAGATGGGCGTGATCGACATGCAAAAGCCCGCCGAAGCGCAGGCCCTCTTCAATGAGACGTTGCACTAGTCGTCCTCTAAATCGTCAAGGCGTTCAGACGCTTTCTGGCGCACACGGTGGTCACGCAGCAACTCTTGGATCGCCGCCTCGTCAGACTTGTCGGAGTAGCGGAACTCACTGTCGGCGTAGCGGTTGATCTCCTGCAAAATGAAGTCCATCGAGATCGGCTTCTGCAGCTCCTCGATCATCGCAAGCTTGTCATCGTACCCCTTCTGCAAGAACGCTTCGGGGTTCTCAAACCATTCGTCCGGCAGTTCCACATCCATCGCGCGATACTTGATCGCATCCGTCACGTTCTTGATCGCGCGACCGGTGAAACGCGGCTCGGCTTCCTTAATCTCGTGCAGGTAAAGCCCAACATCGCGGATCGTTTTTGGCGCTCCATGCTCGTCGATAAACCGTTCCCACACCGCAGCAAGTCCAGCTTCCTGCGGACGATTATGCTGGGCGTAGCTTTTGGCCACTGCCTGCTTCAAAGCCTGGTCGGCAAAGAAGTCATCTTGACCCAAAGGCACGTCGTGTTTCTTGCCGAGCAGCAGATGGAAGATGTCGATATAGTCGTTCTCGGTTTGCGGCCCATCCACCAACCAACGCGCCCCCGCGCGTTGGCGCAAAGCATCGTCCACTTTCTCTGGATAGTTGGAAAACATGCCAAAACTGGCATTACCCCGCACAACGGTTTCCGCGCCGGAGAATGCGGCCATCAGAACGCCTGTAACCTCTTGTTGTCCCGAAGAACTTTGCCGGTCATCACGCTTGCCGGCCACCTGGTCGATGTCGTCAATCGTGCCAAAACCGATGGCTTGTGGGTCCAAAACTCGGTCGATGAACGCGCGACAGTTCTGACCCGATTTTCCTTGGTATTCGCTGATCTGATCGATGCCGAAATTCTCGTAAACGAATGGATATCCGGCCAAATCGCAATACTCTTTCACCAGCCCTGCTGTCATTTGGATCAGCGTCGTTTTACCGGTGCCGGGAAAGCCATCACCCACGAAGGTGAAGAGGAAACCGCCCAGCTCGACGAACGGATTTTTTTGCCGTTCAAAGTCGTAAGCCACCAGCATCTTGGCGAGCTTAATCGCCTGGGCCTTAGCGATGTGGTTGCCCACCACCTCGTGCACTTGCTTGAACTGCATGACGAGCGGCTTGCGGCCTTTGGTGGACGCCGAGCGCTCAAACCCACGCACGTGAAACTCATCGGCTTCCACCGCATAGGTGCGCGCCAGAAACGCTGCCAAGCTGTCGCCCATGATCCGGTGAGCATCGCCTTCCACACGGTCGATCACATCGGCCATCGCGCGGGCGATGCGCGGACCTAGATCCTCATCGTCCACCGCATCGGTCGCGGCTTTGGCGACATGCGCGACGACGAAACTTAATGCATCGTTGGCCGTATCATAGCCCGGCTCGCTCAGCGCGGTCGGGTCGCCTGTAGGACTGTCGCCCAGCCCATGCAAAAAATGGCTCGCGGTCACGAACGCTGCCACCAGCGCCCTCGCCCGCACAAGCGAGCGGAACTGGGTTTCATCCGCCGCCGACAGGCCAGAGGAGCGTTTCTTCTCACCGAGATCAAGATACCCCAGCGGCTCAATGAAGAACTCAGAAACAGTCATCCCGACAGCCAAAGCCCGACGCAGGGAAACCAAAATGCCATGCTCTCGAGTGGAAAGCAGCGGATCATCACCACCAGATTTGCGCAGCGCCGCTTCAAGGTTGGCGCGCACCATGCGCCGTGGCGCAGACGCCCCAGCGATAGGTGATACAAAGCGTGTTCTTCCCGGCGCATCAGTCGGGCGCGGCAACGCTTCTTCCACCTGCGCGTTTTCCATCAGGCCAAGCGCTGCCGGATAGGCTTCAACAATCCGCGCTTCGGGAATGCGAACCGAGCTAGCATCCATCATGATTAGACATCCTCAAACAACTGACCACCAGGCGACAGTGAATGCACGCGCATGCCCCGCATCAGCGTATCGATCCCGCCATCGTAGCCGGCAAGTTTTTGGTGAGCGCGGTGCGGCAGCAGCGCGTGGGCACGTGAGGCGCTGGCGCCACGCTCTGTCGCCAGCCCATCGGTGGTGTCCACCGCATAGGTTTCGCGATAACGCGTTGGCGCCAAAAACCAGCTCTTGGTTTCTTCGGTTCCCACCGAAATCACCTCATCCACGTGCCAAACAAACATCCAGGCATCTTCAATGGGCAAATCGGCAAACAGCGGCTCAAACGCCGGTGGCACATCCATAAAGATGGGCGAATAAAACGGCCCCAGCGTCCAGCGCTTCAGGCGTTTTAGCGCAATGGTATCGAAAGCGTCATCAAACTCGATGGCGCTGGCAAGCGGGGTAAAACCGGTGCCGGAAAACTTGCGCGCCAAGGCCTGCATTTGCGTATGCGGAAAGGCCTGCGGCTGACGATACTCAAGCCAGGCCTGGGTAAAGACAGGCCGGTTGGTCCCACCGTCCCAATGGTCCCAGGAAATTTGTTTCAGGCGACCATCATCTTGCGGGTTCAGCGAGCGCCCCTCTGGCCAGAAGATCGGCAGTGCTCCGCGCACCGCTTCCTGATAGATGGCCCGACCTATCTCTTGCAGTTGCAAGGCGCGCGGCACGCGCCGCCGCTCCATCATCTGGTCCAGCAGACGCCCGCGCAAGCTTGCCGAGCTTTGCTCCGGCTCCTTGCGTTCTTTCACCTCCCGCGCCAGGGCGATCACATCGGCCAAAATCGGCAGACCGCTATCATTGCGATCCACGCGGGCAGCAAGGCCGCCAGCATCGCGTTTATCGAGCAACCCGAACGAGGCATCCAGGCGCGCAGCAAGGTCCACCAACACCGTGTCGGAGGATTGCAACAGCCCTGCGGTTACCCGCGCCAACGTTTGGAAATAAACCCGCCGCACATCGGGGGGTGTTTGGTGGATCGCATTCAAGACGCAAAAAGCCTAAATTTGGTTAGCCTATTCGACATATTTGCCGGATTCGACCTGATCGACGATCTTGCCGAAACGTCGCGCAAACTCTGCATTGGCGAGATCCGCTTTCTGGCGAATATCAGCCGTGCGCTTCATGTAGATCTCGTGCGCTTCCATCATCGACACGATGCGGTTTTCTGAACTAATGCCGATCTGCGTGATCATCGCCTCAGCCTGCGCATCGGTTTCCCGGCCCACATCATCAATGCGATGACCGATGTTCTGCTGCGCCGACGTGCGCAAGCTTTCCACCAGCGCATCGTACATGATCGTACGCTGCTCGGTGTCGATGTTGAGTTTGGAAATCAGCGTCTGCTGCGCAGCCTTCTGCTTGGCAAGGCTTTCCACATAATTGGCGTAGATCGAGCCATAACGCTCGAAAGACTGCTGCGTTGCCACCAGCTCCTGCTTCTTGGCCGTGGCTTCGTTGTAGGTGTTGGCAAGCTCGGCCCGGTCAGCTTGCAGGGCCTTCAATTCTTCACCTGTCGCGTCAGCGATTTTGGCATCAATGGCCGAAATCTGCGGCGCCAGCTCATCCAGCCGGGCATCGGTCTCTTCGATCTGGCGGGCCGTCGTCTGCGCGCGGTCGAGCACATCAGCCTGCGCGGTTTTTGATTTGTCCAACCGGTCATCGATCACCGCCAACTGCTCTTCCAGCAGGCCACGGATCACTTCGGATTTTTCAATCAGATTGTTGAGGTTGGAGCGAATATCAGCGTTACGAATACGGCTGGTCTTCATCTCCTCAGAGCGCCGCTTGGAGAAGATGCCGGTCAGCTTCTCCATAAAGGTGCTCTCGCTCATCGACTGGAATTCCGAGCCGAACGTCTGGGTGATCTCGTCCAGTCCATAGACCAGCGAGGCGATGTTGCCTTGCAACTTGTCTTCGTTCTCCACCACCGATTTGAAATCTTGATCGTCAATGTTGACGTCGATCGTCTGCATCTGGCTTTCGCCAAGCACTGTGCCGAGCCGCTCATCGATCTTGGCTTGCGTGGAGTTGATCTCCTGCACCTGGCTTCGCGTTTCGGCGATGCCGCGCTCCAACTCATCAAATTTTGCGCGTGCCATAGTCTCTCAATCCCTCAAAAAGTCGCGTATTGCGGTGTGGTAAATCATACTTGGTGACGATTTGCCGGTTTTCACCGACGTTCTTGCGACTTAAGACCAAAGTTGAGCCACATGCTAGACCTTGAGGACGTGGCAACACTAGGTTGAGTTCGGGAACCGGCATTCATGAGCACAGCAAAGCACGAGCGAGCACCCAAAGCCGTAGACGTTTGCGTTGTTGGCGGCGGCATCAATGGCGCGGGCGTCGCCAGGGACGCCGTTGGTCGCGGCTATTCGGTCTTGCTCGTCGAGATGGGCGACATCGCCAGCGCAACGTCCAGCTGGTCCACCAAGCTTATCCATGGCGGCTTGCGCTACCTTGAACATAACGAGTTTGGCCTGGTGCGCGCATCTCTGATCGAGCGGGCACGTCTGCTTTCCGTTGCCTCGCACTTAGTGGAGCCGCTGCGCTTCGTGCTGCCGCACGGCTCAGGCATGCGCCCAGCTTGGCTGATCAGGCTCGGCCTCTTTCTCTACGATAATCTTTCCATGAGCCGAAAGGTGCCGGGCTCCAAAGGTATCAACCTTGCCAGCGACCCGGCAGGCGAGGTTCTCCAACCTGATCTGCGCACGCGTGGCTTCACCTATTACGACTGCCAAGTGGATGATGTGCGCCTGACACTCGCCAATCTCACCGATGCGGCGCAGCGCGGCGCCACCATCCAGCCAGGTACGAAGCTGGTGGCCGCAACAGCAAGTGATGGCATTTGGAAACTGACCCTTGAGCGCCAATCCGACGGCGCACGCTATCAAATCCATGCCCGCCATGTGGTGAACACAGCAGGGCCGTGGGCCGACAAGGTTGCCCATCTGCTCACCGGCTCCAACTCACCCATTGGGCTGCGATTGGTGCGTGGCTCGCACATTGTGGTGCGCAAACCAGCTGGTCTGGAGGACGCCTATCTCTTTCAACAACCCGATGAGCGCGTTGTCTTCATCATTCCCTACCAAGGCGATTATGCTTTGATCGGCACCACCGATGCTGATCACACCGATCCCAGCGAGGTTCACATCTCAGCCGAAGAGACTGACTATCTGCTCAACGCCGCCAACCTCTACCTTGATAGGAAACTGACCCGCGACGACATTGCCTGGACCTTTGCCGGCGTGCGTCCACTGCTTGATGATGGCACCAATGATGCGCAGGAAGTCACCCGCGACTATAAAATCCTCACCAGCAAACATTTTCAGGCAGGCCTCACCAACGTGTTCGGCGGCAAGCTGACCACCTTCCGCACGCTGTCGCAGAAGGTGGTGGATGATCTGGCTGATATCACCAGCCCCTCTGGCAGCGGCATGGAAACTGGGTGGACCGGCTACACCGCCTTTGATGACGCCTTTGTTGACGATGTGGCCCGCGCCAAAGTGCTGGAACAGGTACAAAACCAGCTTTCTCAGACTTTGGGCGTGGTGGATGCGGCCGCTCACGCTGAACGCCTGGTAAAAATGTACGGCCGCTCGGCCCAGTCGATTGCGGGCATCATCGGTGCAGGCAAAGAAACCGCCCTGATCTGCGGCCTCTTCCCCAGCGAAATCGAGCATATGGTGGAAGAAGAATGGGCGCGCACCGCAGACGATGTTCTGTTTCGCCGCTGCAAGCTCGGCATTGATCAACCCAAGCAGGCCTTTGATGAGGTGCAAACCATCATCGACGCCCTTCTGGCCAAACGCGCCGCCGCCTGACACAAAACAAGACAAGCGCTTATCTACCAACGGCGCCGACAGAGTGCCGGACCACTTTCGGGAGACCCACCATGAGCCTCATCCTTGCCATCGACCAAGGCACCACATCCGCACGCGCATTGGTCTATGACGCCTCGCTGAATGTGCTTGCCAGCGCTCAGGAAGAGCTGCCGCAGATCTATCCCGCCGATGGTTGGGTGGAGCATGACGCCGAGGTGATCTGGGGCTTGGTGCAATCCACGGTGAAAGCTGCGCTGGACAAGGCCGGCAAAACGCCGTCGGATATTGCCGCGATCGGCATCACCAACCAACGCGAAACGGTCGTGCTCTGGGATCGTGCGACCGGCAAGCCTCTGGGCCATGCCATCGTCTGGCAAGACCGGCGCACCGCCGAAACCTGCCGCAAGCTGAAAGCCGATGGCGCTGAACCCATGGTGCAGGAGCAGACCGGCCTGCTGCTCGACCCCTATTTTTCTGGGTCGAAACTTGCCTGGATGCTCGATCAGGATCGGGGATTGCGCACCCGCGCCAGCAAGGGTGAGCTGGCCTTTGGCACCATCGACAGTTTCCTTATCTACCGGCTCACCGGCGGCAAACGCCATGTCACCGACGCCAGTAATGCCTGCCGGACACTGCTCTTTGATATTGGAACGCAGGAGTGGTCCGATGATCTCTTAAAACTCTTCAATATCCCTGAGGCCTTGCTGCCAGAGGTGCTCGACTGTGCCGATGATTTCGGCATCACCGATCCATCTGTCTTTGGAGCCTCCGTGCCGATTTTGGGCTGCGCGGGCGACCAACATGCCGCCACCATCGGTCAAGCTTGCTTCAAGCCAGGCATGGTAAAAGCCACCTATGGCACGGGCTTGTTCGCCGTGCTCAACACCGGCAGCGAACGTATCCAGTCAAAAAACCGCCTGCTCACCACCCTCGCCTACCGCCTGGACGGCAAACCAACCTACGCGCTGGAAGGCTCGGTGTTTATCGCTGGCGCCGCCGTGCAGTGGCTGCGCGATGGGTTGAAACTGATTGAAAGCGCCCCCCAGGTGAACGATCTGGCGACCAAAGGCGTGCGTGGCGCGATCACGCTAGTGCCAGCTTTTGTTGGCCTCGGCGCGCCTTATTGGGATCCCGATGCGCGCGGTGCCATCTATGGCATCACCCGCGACACGGGGCCGGAAGACTTCGCCCATGCGGTGCTGGAAAGCGTTGCTTTCCAAACCCGTGATCTGCTGGACGCGATGGCGCGCGATTGGCCCGAAGGCGAGCGCTCGGTTCTGCGTGTTGATGGCGGCATGACCCAATCAAACCTGACACTGCAACTGCTCGCCGACATACTTGATGCGCCAGTGGAACGCCCCAACGATCTGGAAACCACGGTGAAAGGCGCGGCCTATTTGGCGGGCCTCAAAGCCGGTCTCTGCCCGGACCTCGAGACCTTCGCCTCCACGTGGCAGAAGGACGCTGAGTTTACCCCGCATCTGGATGAAGAAACCCGCCAGTTCCACATGGCTCGCTGGCATGATGCGGTAAATCGTACGCTAACAACGGGCTAACCATCACCAAACCCCGGACGCTCAAAGCGATCCGGGGTCTCGCTCCTATATGGTATCGAGATCCCGGCTCTCGCTTCGCTTGGCCGGGACTTAGTTATTAGGTCACTCGCCAAACCTAACGGTCGAGACAATCTGCCAGGTGGCGCGGTCGATCTCCAAGATCACCGGGCCATCGGCATATGAAACACTGACGAACAGCGAGCGCGCATCCACGCTCACGCCATCGATCACCGCGCCCGGCATGCTTTCCACCACAACGGTGCGCACCTCATCAGCGGTGATGTTGGCTGGATAAGCAGAAACCTGCCCATCGCTCGACGGGCCTGACAGGGAGCGGTAGAGAATGACGCCAAGCACCGCAAAAATGCCAAGAAACATGAGCCCCGATGACACCAACGACAATCGCCGCATCTTGTGCGCAACTGCCTCAAGCCGCGGGTCAAGCGGTTCCTCTTCATCTGGCGATTGCGGAGCGTTGGGGGACTGAGACGCCATGAGCGATGATATCCTAGAGGCAGAAGGCGATGGAGACGATGTCCTGCGCCTTCAAGCATCTGACGCGCACCGGGGCAAGCGGCTCGATGCCGCGCTTGCAGGCGAAGCTGAGGGCACAGGCCTGTCACGCAGCCGCATCACCACGCTGATCAAGCAAGGTCACTGCTCACTGAACGGTGCCCCCCACAGCAATCCAGCGGTCAAACTTCGCGGCGGCGAAAGCATCGCGCTGGAAATCCCACAGGCTGAGGATCCCAACCCCCAACCTGAAGCCATCCCGCTGGATATCTTGTTTGAAGATGACGCACTGATCGTGCTCAATAAACCTGCTGGCCTTGTGGTGCACCCCGGTGCTGGCAACCCATCGGGCACCTTGGTCAACGCGCTTTTGCACCATTGCGGCGACAGCCTGTCGGGCATTGGCGGGGTCAAACGCCCAGGCCTGGTTCATCGGCTAGATAAAGACACGTCCGGTGTGATGGTGGTCGCCAAAACCGATCAGGCGCACCAGAACCTTTCATCGCAGTTCGCCGACCATGGCCGCACGAACGATTTGGAGCGCATCTACACCGCTTTTGTCTGGGGCAACACGAAAACGAAGTTCACCGTGGAGGCCGCCATCGGCCGGGACCGTGCAAATAGGCTAAAAATGGCCGTTTCCAAGCGCCCCGATGCCCGCGAAGCCATAACCCATGGTCGCCGGCTCAAAAGCTATGGCGATTCGGAAAACCCTGCGGTTTGCAAAATTGCGTGTCAGCTGGAGACTGGGCGAACGCATCAAATTCGCGTTCATATGGCCCATATCGGCCATGGCGTGGTGGGCGATCCAGACTATGGCAGAGGCGGCCGCACCCGCGCCAACAGGTTTGAAGAAACGACAAAAGAGGCCGTTTTGGCCTTCTCCAGACAGGCTTTGCAGGCCACAACGCTGCAATTCACCCATCCTAAAAGCGCCGAAATCATGCGTTTTGACGTGAAATTAGACAAGCAATTACAAGAGCTTGAGGCCATTCTCTCAAAACAGTGAACAAACTGTAATGCAGCTAGCCCCTGTTTTGGCCAAATCAGTACCTATATCAAGCGCTCAAATTGGGCTGCTTAACGTTAAGGGCCCGCGATCTCTCGCCTTTACGGGAGAGACAAAAAAAAGGGAGCGTGCACACTATGGCACAATCAGTTTCCACTCTGCCGTCCATCGATGGCGGCCTGTCTGGCTACCTCACAGAAATCCGCAAGTTTCCAATGTTGAAGCCCGACGAAGAATTTATGCTGGCCAAACGGTTCGCCGAGCATCAAGACTCTGGCGCCGCCCACAAACTCGTCACCAGCCATTTGCGCCTGGTTGCCAAGATCGCCATGGGCTATCGCGGCTATGGACTACCCATTGGTGAAGTTGTTTCGGAAGGCAATGTCGGTCTGATGCAGGCCGTCAAACGCTTTGACGCGGACAAGGGCTTCCGTCTTGCCACCTACGCTATGTGGTGGATCAAGGCTTCGATCCAAGAGTACATCCTGCGCTCGTGGAGCCTGGTGAAAATGGGCACGACCGCCAACCAGAAGCGCCTGTTCTTCAACCTGCGTAAGGTAAAGGGCAAAATCTCAGCACTGGAAGAAGGCGATCTGAAACCCGATCAGGTGACCGAAATCGCCACCCGTCTCAACGTTTCAGAGGCCGAGGTTATCTCGATGAATCGCCGTCTGGGCGGTGACAGCTCGCTGAACGCCACCGTGCGCCAGGATACCGAAAGCTTGGAATGGCAGGATTGGTTGGTTGATGATGGCGACAGCCAAGAGGTCATGCTGATCGACAGCGAAGAGAAGGACAACCGCCGCTCTATGCTGCGCGAGTCCCTTGACGTGCTCAACGATCGTGAGCGTCGCATCTTTGAAGCCCGCCGCCTGTCGGATGATCCGCTAACCCTGGAACAGCTGAGCCAGGAGTTTGGTGTCAGCCGCGAACGTGTGCGCCAGATTGAGGTGCGAGCGTTTGAGAAGGTTCAGGAAGCGGTTGTTGCCGCCTCAGCCATGCTTGAAGAGCGTGGAGCCGACGCGCACTAGGGCTGCTTTGTAGGCATAACATATCAAATCGCCGGGTTGCTCCAATCAAGCAGCCCGGCTTTTTTGGTTTTAAGGACCACCTGTCCCACCAGTACCGCCGCCACCTGTACCGCAAGGGCTCGACGTCGTAACAGTCTGCTTCGGCGAAGCGCCATCCTTGCTACGTTTGCAAGGATAGTCGAACTCGGGCCCAGTCACATCAGGATTGTTGCCGTTTGGACCCGGAAGCAGGTCAAACGGCAGCACATCGATGCTCGGCAGTTCGGTGATATCAACACCACCCACCTGCAACGCCGACCCGACCGACGGCAACTCAATTGCCGCAATGATCTGCGATTGAACGCTACCAGGCACGGCCGCTGGTCCAATCGGTCCTGCTCCTGCCGATGGCACGAACACGCCAAACCCTTCACGGCGAATTTCCACCGATCCACCGGCTGTTTGCACAATCACGCGCCCGCGTTGGGTAATGCCATTGTAGTTGGTGTCCGGTCCGCGCAACAAGATGAGAACCGCGGTCGCTGGGTCCACCACAGTGCCTGGAGGAATCAACCCAGCCGCTCGGGCCAATGCAACAGCTTCTGCACCCACGACGATATCAAAAGTCGTGCCGCGCGATCCGATGGTCGCCGATGGCGTTTCAATCGAAATGTTCTGCGGCGCAATGGCCCCGATACCGCCGGAAACAAACCGCAAAAAGCCTTGTGTCGAACGGGCCGCGATCTCACCCACCGAGCGATCAGGATCATAGACAAAACGATCGATCACCAGATCGTTGCTCTCACCGATCGTGAACACACTCTCGTCTAGCAACAGCACCTGCATGCCCGATTGGCGTTGGGTCAGCACCCGATCACCAAGAAGCATGGCATCACCACCCGAGGGCGCACGCGCTGCCCCGCCGGAACGTACTTCAACCGAACCACGCACGGCCGCAGCAGTGCCCACTTGCGCCTGCTGGGAGAAAACCGGCAAAATCGCAGAGCTCAACAGAAAGCCAACAACGCCAACAAACACCAGCAGCGCCAATGGGTGCTGAAAGGCTTTGCTCAAGGGTCTCACGGATCTGCGCGTCATGCTCTGCGCCTCGTTACATGGAGAACCGGCGAGCGACTGATAGCCCCACGGTCCAGTTTTCGCTGTCATAGACAGGAATGTTCGATTCATTGATCTGGTAGCGACCAAACGTTTCCAGCGACCAGCCACTCGCCCACGCGCGATCACCATCCACTCCCAAATGATCCAGGATCAGCGCGAAGGGCGCAGCAACCGCCAAGTCCAAGGCGTAGCGCATCTCATCGCGCGCCACTGTGGCGGGGATCACATTGGGGTTGATCGCATCATACGAAACATCGCGCACAGAGCCGCCCAGGCGCACTTGATAACCAGACGCGTTGCGATAACGCAGTGATAGGCCACCGCCAAAGGCGTCATAGCTGAACCATGCACTGCCAGCGTCCTTCGTCGCGTAAACTGCGTGCGCCGTCACATCCCAAGTGTCATTGATGCGGTAGGTGATCGATGGTGTTGCGGAAATTTCCCAGCCGTCCCCGTCACCAACATTGGTGGAGGAGAACAGGTTGACGTCCGTGCGGTCGTGGGCAGCTTCCACCCGTAGCGTCGCGGACACGCGATCCGACACATCCACAATCAGTTGAGTGCGGCCGCCCAGTCTGCTGCCGTACAAGTCACCACCGACAAACTCAGCCTGCGCCAGCGCCATCAGATCGAAAAAGGCAAAACCCAAATCAAAACGTGGTCCGAGCGCCAAGCGACCGTATGAGTGGCCACGTGAACCATCATCATGGGCGCGAGCAAAGCCGTGGCCTTCAACACGAAAACTGTGCCCCTGCCCGCCATAGGGCAGCTCACCAACAAGTTGCAGTTCACCAAAACCACCAAAAGCGCCTTCAGCCGGGAACGCAAAATTTTGCCCACTCAGAGAATACGTGCCAGGCCGCTGTCCAGGATTGCTGTCGTAGAGCGCACCAAAACGAATGACGCCAGAAAGCGTTGCAGCCAAGGGATCAGAGCGCACTGACGCCGCGAGACGGTCCGCCTGTGCGCGATCCTCTGGCGAGAGCGGGCGGGTCTCCAGATAGGCCAAATCGTCAGCAGCGCCCGCGTCATCGCCAAGGCGCAGGAACACGGCCACGCGGATCAGTCGGGCTTCATCAAAGTTGGGGTTTTGCAGAAGAATGCGCTGCAGCGTCACTGAAGCGGCAGGGAAGTCGCCTTCATCAAGTTGCACTTCAAGCAAGGTCACATTGGCTTGCAGATTATCGGGGTTGGCAAGAACCGCTTGATAAGCAGCTTCGTGCTGCGCGCTACCAGCAAGAGCGGGGGTCATGAGTATCGTCAACGCAAAGCTTGTCGCCAACAAACAAGCACCAGCGGTGAACACCAATCTGCTAGCCAATCTGTTGAATGTTGTACTCACAACGCGCATGCGCCTCACCCCGAAAGAATGCGGACACACAACACAACGCTGCCCAAACGTTGTCGCAAGCCCTGTTTTACGTTTTCTTAGGAATTGGCCGTACGAGCAAGTACCTCAGCCGATCACAACCTCAACGCGGCCTGCAATAGCGGCGCACTGTTGCCGATTCAGCGCACCGCGACCACGCAGCGCGCCACATTCAGGTCTTGGCGGTGCTGGACGACACACCGTCTTGCCAGTTAACGGTACGCCATGACGCGTCTCTCCCGCATCCTTGTTCCGTTGGTCCTTGGCCTCAGCTGCCTTGGTAGCGGCTTGTTGGTGCGTACGGTCGATCCAGGCTTTGTGGCGATCGTGCGCGAGCGTGTTTTCGATCTCTATCAGCGCGTCGACCCACCGGTTTTGGGGCCGGAGGTTCCCGTCCGCATTGTCGATGTCGACGATGCTTCGCTTGCCAGTCTCGGCCAATGGCCGTGGCCGCGCACGCTGTTGGCCGACATGGTCACCACGCTGCACCAGGCGGGCGCAGCGGTCATCGCGTTCGATATGCTGTTCCCAGGGCCCGATCGCGCTAGCCCGCTGACCGCCATCGAAGGGCTCGCAGTGCCAGCAGATGTTGCGCGCCAACTGCGCACAACACTGGCTGGCTTACCCACCAATGATGAGGTTTTCGCGCAGGCCCTGGCATCTGCACCGACCGTGCTTGGCGTGGCAACACCGCCAGAAGGGTCCAGCTTCACGCCACACGCGGGTCTCGCCATGGTCGGCCCAACGCCTACCAGTCGCCTCACCCGCGCCAACGCCATCACTGGCAACCTTCCCATCTTGCAAGACGCCGTTCAGGGGCTTGGTGGCATTAATGTCTCGGCCCGCGATGATGACGCGGTGGTGCGCCGCATTCCAGTGCTCACCAGCGTTGGAGAAGAAGCTAGCCAAACCATCATGCCCAGCATGTTTGTGGAGGCATTGCGTGTCGCTCAGGGCGCGCAAAGCTTGGTGGTGCGCAGCAATCCAACGCCGGGCGCGCCAGACACGGGCATCCCGCAGGATTTGCGCGTGGGTGCGCTCATCATTCCGCTAACGGAAACCGGCGCCTATCGCATTCGCTACGGCACGCTTGATCCAGCCATCACGCTGCCCGCCAGCGCTGTGCTGCAAGCGCGCGACATGCCCTCCAGCCTTGCTCCTCTGTTAGAGGGCACCATCGTGCTTATCGGCACATCTGCACCTGGCCTGTTTGATCTGCGCGCCACGCCACTGGGCACCATTGTGCCTGGCGTGACCATGCACGCCCAAGCCATTGCCAACGTCATCGCCGACACACATTTGGCAAGGCCTGACTGGACAACCGGCCTGGAACTGTTGCTCATGGCCCTGGCTGGTTTGATGGTGATCGCAGCAGCGCTCGCCATGCGCCCGATGGAAGCTGCCCTGGTGGCGGCCGCGATCCTTGTCGCACTTGGCGTTGGCTCTTGGTGGTCTTTTTCCACCCATCTGCTGCTGGTGGATGCGAGCTTTCCGATAACGGTTACCTTGCTCACCTTCGGCGCGGTCACGGTGCCCGTTTTGGTCGGCACCGATCAACGCCAACGCTTTATCCGCAACGCGTTTGCGCACTATCTGGCAGAGCCTGTGCTGGCACGCCTGGAAAGCAATCCGAACGCCCTCAAGCTGGAAGGTGACCGGCGCACCATCACCATCCTTTTTATGGACATTCGCGGCTTTACCTCGCGCTCTGAGCATATGGAACCGACGGATGCCGTTGATCTGCTAAACGCCCTGCTCGATCCACTGTCCGAAGCGGTGCTCGCCGAAGAGGGCACCATCGATAAGTTCATGGGCGATGGCATGATGGCGTTTTGGAACGCGCCGCTGGACCAGGATGACCATGCAGCCCGCGCGGTATGCGCTGGTCTCGCAATGAACCAAGCGATCACCGACTACAACGCCAGCCAAAGTGCTAACACCCAGCCCCTGGCCATCGGCGTTGGCATCCATACCGGCGAGGCGTTTGTTGGCAATATGGGGTCCAAGCGCCGCTTTGCCTATTCAGCCATTGGCGACGCGGTGAACCTTGCCGCACGCGTTGAAGCCCTCACGAGCAGCCAGAACCACAAAATGCTGATCACGCAGGAAACGCTCGACGCTGCCAGCACGCACGACGCCAGCTTGGCTCAACATTTCGAACCGGCTGGTGATCACACGGTCAAAGGCCGCAGCCAACCTGTCACCGTGCACACGCTGCGCGAGGCAATGTGACCAGTGATTACTGAGCGGACCAAGCGTCGATGGCTTGCTGGAAAACAGCAACCCCGTCATTGCCTTTTTCAAAGGTGATGATCGCGCGACGATTGTCATCGTAAAGGATCGGCAGATCGAACCAGCGACCATCGCGCAGCAACGGCACGTTGACGGCTTGGTCAGCCTCACCGGCAGCAAGAGCTTGCCAGAATACGCCCTCGCCCAAATCAACAATCGCACCACGCAGCGGATCGCCGCCTGACTGTTCCTGCGGCTTCACCACAACGCCTACCAGTTCAGCAATGCTGGTCGCTGGGAACGCTTCGGACAGTTCAAAATCGAACTCGATCAGGTGCGTGGCGGGCAGCGCGTCATCAAGGTTACGGCTGATGCGCATGTTCATCAAGATGCCGCGTGCCGGCACTTCAATGGTCCCGATAACAGCAGGGTTATCGCCCTCTTCCAGGCGCCACACGGCACGGCCAGGCGCCGTAAACCCGTCGGCATCCGGCGTCAGCCCTTCTTCATAAAGGATGGCTGTCTGCGCCACAGGCAAGCCAGAACCTGATGGCTCAACAGCAGCCACTTCAGGTGTCTCGGGCGCCTCTTCTGGTGTCTGATCAACGGTGCCCTGATTGTCCGGCAACAAACGTTCGCTGGACTGGGTAGGGTCAGAGCCAACGGTGCGAACGTCCGGCGCTTCCTCGGTTGGTTCATCGGGCGCGATGACCAGTTCAGGGCCTGATGATGTGTCGTTCAAATAGGGATCAAGAAAACCGAGCTGCCACGCGGCAACACCGCCGCCTGCGACGACGAGCAGGCCAAAGATACCAACCAACATACCGGCCATACCGCCGCGCTTTTTGGCTGGCTTGGCTTCAGGTTGGCTGCGCTCGGGTTCAAAATCGGGAAGATCAACCGCTGCCGGCTCTTCAACAGAAACAGGCTGCGGATTGTCAAACGTTGGCGGCGGTCCAAAATTGGGGCCAGCGCTGCTTGGTGCGGCCACGGGCGGCATTGCTACAGGCGCCGCGGGCACCAAAGGCGGTACGGGTGGCGTTGCTGCGGGTGTAGCAGGTGCAATCGGTGTAGCACGCGACACTGGCGCTGGGCGCGCAGGCGGCGCAGCAGCCGGAGCTGAAACAGGTGTGGGCGCAGGGGGTGCCGCTGGTGTGGGCGCGGGCGCAGCAGCAGGGGCGGGTGCAGCAGCTGGCGCAGGCGTACCTGGCAGCACACCACCATTGGCAGCCACATCGGCCTCCACCTTGCGGATGGATGATTCCAGCGCCAAGCGCTGTCGTGAAATATCTTCAGGAGGAAGCGGTGGCTCAAACCCAGTTAGTTGGCGCACCAGCGCTTGCCGCGCACGCTCATAAATCTTGCGACGCTCTTCGCCCGGCGCACCAGGCCGCGAAGCCAGCGCCTTGCGCAGAATTGCATCAAAATCTGCCATACTCACACCAATCCAGAAGCGTGCCGCCACCTACGTGAATACTCATCACGCACCCTTATGCGGCCAGTAATGCCCAATGAACACAGCCTCGGTCAATGGGCTGCGAACGGACAAGACACCAGATCAAGGGCTTAGCACGCTCTTGCCAACAAGATCGTTAAGACGCGCGCACCCTTGCTACGGCTTTAGTCCTTAAAAGGATCATGGACCAAAATTGTGTCATCGCGCTGCGGGCTGGTGGAAAGCAACGCCACCGGCGCACCAATCAACTCTTCCACCTGGCGCACATATTTCACCGCTTGCGCCGGAAGATCCGCCCAGCTGCGCGCACCGGCTGTCGTATCGGACCAGCCTTCCATACGCGTGTAGATCGGCTTGGCACGGGCCTGCTGGCCTTGGCTGGCTGGCAGATAGTCCACCACTTCGCCATCAACTTCATAGCCGGTGCAGATCATCAGCTCATCCATGCCATCAAGCACATCAAGCTTGGTGAGCGCGATCCCAGTGATGCCTGAGGTCTTCACGGTCTGGCGCACAAGCACTGCATCAAACCAGCCGCAACGCCGCTTGCGCCCCGTGACAACGCCAAACTCATTGCCTTTGGTGCCCAGAAACTCGCCGATCTCGTTAAGCTGTTCGGTGGGAAATGGGCCCTCGCCGACCCGCGTCGTATAAGCTTTGGTGATACCAAGCACATAGTCGATGCCGCCAGGGCCGATACCCGACCCAGTCGACGCCTGACCGGCCACCGTGTTGGAGGAGGTCACGAACGGATAGGTGCCGTGGTCGATATCGAGCAAAGCACCCTGCGCGCCTTCGAACAGAATACGCGAGCCCTTGGCGCGGTGTTCATCAAGCACTTGCCACACCCGATCAATAAAGGGCGTCACCTGATCAGCGATTTCCAAAAGCTCATCCAAAATGGTCTGCGCTTGGATTTCCGGCGCCTCCAGCCCGCGCCGCAGCGCGTTGTGATGGGCCAAAAGCCGGTCCACCTTGGCGGGCAGCGTCGCCGGATTGGCCAAATCCATCACGCGGATCGCCCGGCGGCCAACCTTATCCTCATAGGCCGGGCCGATGCCCCGCCCGGTGGTGCCAATCTTGGTCCCCGTTTGCGTGGCTGCGCTTTCGCGCATGCCATCAAGCTCGCGGTGCAGCGAGAGGATCAGCGTGGCATTGTCTGCGATGCGAAGGCACTCCGGCGTAATCGCCACGCCTTGGGCTGCCAATGTCGCAATCTCTTTGACCAGGTGATGCGGGTCGATCACCACGCCATTGCCGATCAGCGAGAGCGTGCCCTCGCGTACAATGCCGGAAGGCAAAAGCGAGAGTTTGTAGACCGTCTCGCCAACCACCAGCGTATGCCCGGCATTGTGCCCACCTTGGTAGCGCACCACCACATCGGCGCGCTCCGACAGCCAGTCCACAATTTTACCTTTGCCCTCATCGCCCCATTGCGAGCCGACAACCACCACATTTGCCATTCTGATGCGCCCTGTTGTTTGCGCCAAACACACAAACGCCCCGATGATCGATTGAAGGCTCAACCGATCATCGGGGCGTTCGCTTTCCCTTAGCACATCTGCCGCAGATGCAAGCCCCCAACTTCAGCCCCCACTTCGCGCCCATTAACGTGTCAGTCGGA
>JBCCAF010000036.1:0-2968 GCA_039814945.1 Pseudomonadota bacterium | reverse complement strand
ATGTCCGCATCGACTGCGACGCCCTGAACCTCCCGCGCGATGCGTTGGGCCTGCGCGATGTCAAAGTCCATGATTGCCAAATGGGCGCCTTTCGCGCGCATTGCGCGCGCTGTTGCCGCACCAAGGCCTGATGCCCCGCCAACCACCACCACATTCTTATCCTCCAGCTCCACACGTCACCCTTTCACTGTCTTAGGCGGCGAGTATCGCAAAATAGATTGGGGCGGTGGACCGGCATAACGCGCAGGGCTTGGACAACGGTTTTTAGGCAATCATATTGCTCAAGGTCCCAATACCAGCAATGTGGATATCGACTATATCGGTTGGCAGAACTTCCGGCACGATTGCTGGCGAGCCTGTGAACACAATATCGCCAGGCTGCAGCGTAAAATAGCGGCTAATTTCGCTCAGAAGGGCACCGAAGCCAGAGGCATGATCGCGGGAATTTCCATTAGCGGCAACCTGGCCATTCACTGAAATCGAGATGTCTAAAGCGTTGATATCAAGCCCGGTGGCGATGCATGGGCCAACCGGCGCGAAAGTGTCTGCGGCCTTGATTTGCAGGAGCCGATCCATTTCGACGGGTAAGCCTGTGATGTCGTTTCCAGCGGTCACACCGAAGATCGATTTCTCTGCCTCCTCAAGCGATGCGCCCTGCAGAGTTCGGCCAATCACTAAGACCAACTCTCCTTCCGCCATGACCGACTGAAAAGCCGGATTGGCGCGCACTTGTTGCCCCGGTCCAATGATAGACGAAGGCAGCTTTGCAAACAGTCGCGGCGCGTCAGGGAGATCGACGCCTGGGGCTGGGTAGGTTCGCCCAGCCCCAATAATAGTTCGCGGCGTTACCGGCGCTAAAAGGACCGCGTCCTCGGCTGCAACCAAGGTGTTGGTCAGCTGCCACTCCTGAGCATATGGCGCGCTGCGAGCAAGGCGAAACGCGTCGCCTTCTGCCAACGCCCAAGAAGCGCCGTTCACCGTTTGCAATCTATAAAACTGATCCGATCCCATAATCCTACGCCTTCACCGTCTGGAGCTGGATTGACTAGACACGCCGAACCAGCAGCTTTTCAAGGGGCGGCCCAAGTTTCCAGCACTTGAACGAAATGTGTTAGCCAGGCGTTGGTTTGATGGCCATCAAGTACCCGATGATCAATTGTGAGGGAGACGTAGGCCATCGGCCGGATCTGCAAGGTGTCGATGCCATCAAGCTCTTTCACCACAACGCGTTTTTCAAGCTTTCCAACGCCAAGGATCGCTGACTGCGGCTGGTTGATGATGATGGGGCTGGCAACAAGGGAGCCTGACGTACCATGGTTTGAGAGTGAGAAGGTGCCGCCGCGGACATCAGACGGACTGAGTTTGCCGTGTCGGGCCTTATCCGTCAGCTGAGTGAGTTGATGAGCAACGCCAAACAGGTTGAGAGATTGGACAGAGCGGACGACGGGCACAATCAAGCCTTTATCCTCAAGCGCGGTGCCAACACCAATATTGATGTCTGGAAAGACCTCCAGATGATCCTCATGCCAACGGCTATTTACCGTTGGCACCACAGCCATCGCCTCGGCGGCGGCGGCCAGAATATAGGCGGTAAAGGTCAGCTTCGCGCCGCGTTTAGAGAAGTCATCTTTGTTGGCTTTGCGATGCGCTATAATGGCGGAGAAATCGGCTTCAAAAACCGCTGTCACATGCGGAGCCGTGGTAACAGAATGGCTCATATGCTGCGCGATTGAACGGCGCATGCTGTCATGAGGGATGATTTGCGCTTCCCCTGATGATTGGGGCATCGCTGGTTTGGCCACCGGCGCGAGAGTTGGCAGCGGCGCTTGCGGCCTTTTCAAAAACGCCAGCACATCCGCCTTCGTCACTCGGCCATCTTTACCAGTACCGTCGATCACAGTGATGTCGAGCGCATGGTCTTTGACAAGCCGTTTCACCGCCGGCGACATCCACGCGCTTGGCCCTTTGACCGGCGCTTCAGTCAGTGAACCCACACATTCAGATGCGGGGGGCGACATCTGTGTCACTTCGCCTTGCACGTCCTCACCCTTGCATTCAAGACGGCCAAGACAGGCCCCTGGCTGCGCCTCTCCATCCACATCGATGATAATGTCTGACAAGATGCCGCTGGCTGGCGCAGGCACTTCCACGGCGACCTTATCCGTTTCAAGCTCAACGACCGGTTCGCCTTCCTGGATCGTGTCGCCAACGGCAATGAACCAACTGCGCACGCTGGCCGTTGTGCCTTCTTGCTCAATGGGAGCCAAGATGTCGATCAAAGACGCCATTAAAATGCCACCAGCTCTTGCAGCTTGGCT
This sequence comes from Pseudomonadota bacterium, assembly GCA_039814945.1. GTDB lineage: Bacteria > Pseudomonadota > Alphaproteobacteria > Rhizobiales > MH13 > MH13. The sequence goes on along the minus strand of JBCCAF010000036.1, from coordinate 650 downwards.
GCAATGACACCCTCATTGGGCACGGCATAATCCAGCAGCGCGGCGTTATGCGGGCTGGGAATATCAGGCATTGTGAGGCGCGCAACGGGTGCATCAAGATCTGTAAAGGCAAGTTCCGCAACCACTGCGGCGATCTCACCGCCAAAGCCGCCGGTGCGCAAATCCTCATGCACGATGAGGCAGCGGCTGGTTTTGGCAATGCTCGCCAGCACAGTCTCCTTGTCCCATGGCATCAGTGTCCGCAGATCGATCACCTCGGCTGCAACGCCCGCGCTTTTGGCCGCCCTTTCGCAGCGCTCGACCATAGCGCCCCAGGTCACAATGGTGATGGCGTCGCCTTCAGCCGTGATCTTCGCTGTGCCGAAGGGGAGCATGTAGTCATCGCCCGGATAGGCGCGCCGCGCCCAGGCTGCATCCAGCATGGCGCGGTGTTCTAAGAACATGACGGGATCATCGCCGCGCAAGGCGGTCCGCAAAAGGCCAACGGCGTCTTCCGCGTTCGAAGGCGCAGCGACCTTCCAGCCTGGTGAATGAACAAATTGCACTTCATTGGTCTGGCTGTGCCAGGGGTCACCGCATTTGAAAAAGCCGATGGGCATGCGTAGCACCATCGGCGCAGCAAAGCGGTTGTTGGTGCGCCAACGCATGGT
>JBCCAF010000001.1:0-496403 GCA_039814945.1 Pseudomonadota bacterium | reverse complement strand
GTCAGTCTCATGCCGTTGTTTGGCATGGTGTGTGATGGTGGTGGTTGGAAGGGACGCCTCTTTGGGCGTTTCAGTGGGTTTTGGCGTTGGGCTTTTAAGATACCAGCGCCACAGTTCCTCATCGCGCCAAGGCAGGACGAGGAACCAGTGCTCAATCACGCCGAGAGCGGCGAGCGTGGTCAGCAGAATGTAAGTCGTTTGCGCAGGCGGGGTTGTCGCCAAGGCCTGCTGGCCAAGCCAAACGGTAAGGATGGTGCCTGCGGTTACGGAGATCGGGAAAAGCATGTTCAGCGCCCGATTGCGGAAATAGCTTTTCAAATGCTCCAAATGGGTGGGCAGAAATTCCTCGGTGATGTTGGGCACGCCGAGAAAGATGTTGAACTTGGTGGAAAGGCGCATGCCCCAGAGGATCGTGAACGTCCAAAGCGCGGCCTGATTTTCTGTGCCCCAAAGCATGACCGCCAACCCAACCACAGTCAGTGCAATGGCCACCTCATGATGTATGAGCGTTTGCGTTGCGTAGACAAAACGCTTCCACCCGGCGGCGCCCGCCGGGCAGGTATCACGCCGCGGACCGGTGATGATACCGGTCAAAAAACTCACCTCATGCCAACCCCATAGCGCCAGCCCAGCGGTGAAGCCGATAAAGGCACCGCTGACCGTTGCCATGTCACGGGTCAACCAAGCTGCTACGATGGCCGCCACGCCAAACAGGCTCGTGACCACAAAGGTGGCGCGTGGTGTGACCCGTGGTAGCCGATCGGCGAGCAAGATCACTCCGGTGGAGAACCACCAGAGGAACAAAGCAAAACCAATCGGGGCGATCCAGGTCATCACGTGTTGCGCTTTACCAGGTTGGTTGAAGCCGGCTGGTTGCCGGGATCGTGTTGGGCTTGGTTTTCATGAAATAGAGCCCCGCGAACGTTAGCCCTGCCTGGGCGCCCAAACCGATCTTGCGAAGCTTGCCGCCCAGTCCACCTGAACGCTGGGCCTCACCCATCGCGATGTTGATCCGGTTCAGCTTGCGCAGGCCTTCCAAGAACTTTGGATTGTCCAAATCCAGAAGCACCGGGAAACACTGCTTGGTGATTTCGGTCGTCGTGCGGAAAACCTGCATGTCGTACTCTTCGACATCCACACCAAGCGCGTCATGAAACGCTGGGCGTGCCTGGTCACGCACGTGCATGGTGCAGAACACGGCCAGCAGGAAGAACTTGATCCACAGCTTGTTGCCGCCCTGAAGCAGGGACGGATCAGCGCGCATCAGTAGGGAGAACGCCTCGCCGTGGCGGAACTCATCGTTGCACCATTCCTGAAACCATTTGAAAATGGGGTGGAAGCGCTTGTCCGGGTGCTTTTCCAGATGGCGGAAAATGGTGATGTAGCGGGCGTAGCCGATCTTCTCCGACAGGTAGGTGGCGTAGAAGATGAATTTTGGCTGGAAGTAGGTGTACTTCTTAGCCTTGGTCAGGAAGCCAAGGTTCACGCCGATGTCGAACTCTTTCAAGGCATCATTGATAAAGCCGGCATGGCGACTTTCATCGCGCGCCATCAGCGAAAACAGCTCGCAAATCTCTTTGTTTTTGCCGCGCTTTTTCATTTCTTTGTAGAGCACGCAACCGGAAAACTCAGCGGTTAGCGAGGAAACCAGAAAGTCAATGAACTCTTTCTTCAGTTCTGGGCCAAGCGCATCAATGTCGATCTCGTCCCAATCTTCGTTGCGCTTAAAGTGGCCCTTGTTGGGATCATCGCGCATTTCTTGGATCAGCGCGTCCCATTCCTCGCGCACCAAGGTCACATCAACCTTGTCGAGCTTATCGAAATCGGTGGTGTAAAAGCGCGGATCAAGCAGGGTGGTTTCCTGCGCCATACGCGTGGTTTCGTTGATCGGCGCGCGTGCTTTCACATCGGATGTCACGGGCGTGCCATCTTTGACGGGGGCATGAACGTTCATAGTGCAACCTCCTCAGAGAAGCTAAATTCGCAAAGTTCCATGAATTCAAAGTCGCCGGTCATACGCGTCCAGGTGCGCTCCAACCAAGTGGCCCGGCGCACGGTAGCGGTGCGCTGAAGCACGACATGCTCGCCGTAGGGTACTTCGATTGGCCGACCGTGCACGATGACCTCATCACCAGGCTTGATGGCAATATCGCCATCCAGTTCGACATAGGCGTGCAAGCTGTCGAACGTGTTTTGCACATCCACGGTGCAGCCGACATCGAAGCTTTCGCGACTTAGCAAGTTCAGCATGTTCGATCCTCCCTTTTGCCCGGCTATCCGGGGAACTCAGCAAGGCCGAAGCCATGCCTGTTGGTGGTGGTGTCCGTGGCTCGTCGCTGGGCACCCACAAGGGGACCCAGAACGATGAGCGTTGCGAAGAGCAGTCCAATTTCCAGGTGATAGACTGCCCCATAACCAAAGGCTGGATCAGTGATGACCCGCCCAAAAAGCCCCGAGCTTCCCATGGCTGTGAAGAGATCGCGCAGCGCGCCGCCAGCAGCCAAGCCAAGACCTGCCGCTGTCGCGTTGACGGCGCCCCACGCGCCTAGCGCAATGCCGTTGCTTGAAAGGTGGGGGGTGGAACGGCCATCAACCGTGGTCTGGGCCAGTTGCATGGTGGCGGTGAGCAGACAGACAGCAAAAAGGCCGCTGCCAAAACCGATCATCGCGGTCGCGCCGCGGAACATGAAGGCTGACTGGAGTGGTGCTGAGAACACAACCAGCGTGAAGCCAACAACCCCGATAACAACGCCAAGACCCGCATAGCGGTAGGGGTCGCAATTGTGACCCAACCGCTGGGCTGCCAGGGCAAAGCCTGCCAGCGTGCCGCCAGCAAACAGGGCGGTGAGCAAAGTGGTTGCGCTGACGGATAGGCCAAGCACCTGCCCTCCATAGGGCTCCAGCAAGATGTCTTGCATGGAAAAGGCTAGCGTGCCCAAACCAACAGCAAGCAGCAAACGGCCTGTGCGGTTGGTGCTGGTGAACGCGCGCCACGCCTCTAAAAACGTTGGGCGAGGAAGATCAGGCGCGGTGGCAGCGGGGTTGCGCGCTTCTTGTTTCCAAAGCGCGATGACGTTCAGTACGATGGTAACGACCGCCGCCCCTTGAATAACCTGGATAAGTCGTGGGTGATTGAAGTCGGCGAGGAGCCAAGAGAAGCCCAGCGCACCGATGACCATGCCGATGAGCAGCATCACGTACAGCAATGCGACCACCCGTGGACGGCTCTCTTGCGGTGCCAGGTCAGTGGCCAGGGCCAGCCCTGCGGTTTGCGTGGTGTGAAGGCCAAGGCCAATCAGCAAGAAGCCGAGGCCAGTGATCATGTGGCCCAGGAAGAACGGCCCACCCCCCTCGCTCATGAGCAGAATGGCCATCGGCATGATCGCCAAGCCGCCAAACTGGAAGATGGTACCGAACCATATGTACGGCACACGCTTCCAGCCAAGGATGGATTTATGGGTGTCGGATTTGTGGCCGATCAGTGCGCGAAACGGCGCAAAGAGCAGGGGCAGAGCCACCATGATGGAGACAAGCCAAGCTGGAACCGACAGTTCAAGGATCATCACGCGGTTCAATGTGCCGGTGATCAGCGTAACGGCGATACCAACGGAAATCTGGAACAGCGCCAGGCGCAGCAAGCGGGACAGAGGCAATTCATCGGTTGCTGCATCGGCAAACGGCAGAAAGCGTGGGCCAATTTTGGTCCACTGATCTGTAAGCTGGGGCAGCCGTCTGCTCACGTGTGCGGCTCCGTTCGTGTGATCTGGAAGGCTTGGCTGGTGTAAAAACCTGACGCGATGCGTTTGGTGTTCCCCGCCGCGAAATCGGGCATGCGCTCATGAACGAGGTGGCGCAGTTTTTTCTCTGAAATCGGCACAATGGCGGGTGAGCGGTCGCCGCGTGGGAAGGCTTTGCCAACTGTGTGCATGGCTGCCAGCAGAGGCGTTTTGGGCGCGAAAGTGAAAAGCACCTGACCGTCGGTACGCTCGCCAAGACGGGCTAGAGCACCGACTTTGTCGCCTGATTCATAGTGGATGACAGAGTCCATCGCGACCACATGGTCAAAGCGGCCAAAGCTTTCGTCCAGCATGTCGCCAGCATGCCAGTTGATGGAGCCGGACAGAGTGTGCGGCATACGCTCGCGCGCCACGTCCACCAGATTGGGGGAGAGATCAACGGCCACAACATCGGCGCCGCGTTTGGCCGCTTCGACCGCCAGGGCACCTGTGCCGCAGCCTGCGTCCAGCAGGCGTTGGCCGGTCATGTCGCTGGGCAACCAGGAGAGCAGTGTCGCACGCATGGCATCGCGGCCTGCGCGCACGGTGGCGCGAATGCCTGACACCGGCGCGTCGGAGGTCAGGCGCTCCCAGGTTTTGGCCGCTGTGCGATCAAAATAGGCTTCGATCTCGCCACGGCGTGTTTGATAGGTATCAGCGGCCACTAGTCGAACCCCAGGAAGTCGAAGATATCGCGATCTTTCATCGGTGAAGGATCGCAAACACTGTCATCCACCAACAGGCTGGCGGCGAGGCGCAGATATTCTTTCTGCACGGCCAGAACAGCGTCTGTTTCGTCCATTTCAAACAGCGTGCGTTTCTTCAGGCGTGACTTGCGAATTTCATCCAGGTCCGGCAGGTGCGCAACGCGCTCCAGGCCGACGACCTCATTGAACCGATCAATTTCATCGGTCGCTTTGGACCGATTGGCGATCACGCCGCCGACGCGCACATCATAGTTTTTCGATTTGGCTTTGATGGCCGACACGATGCGGTTCATCGCGAAGATCGAGTCAAAATCGTTGGCGGTGACGATCAGCGCTTTTTCAGCGTGCTGAAGAGGGGCGGCGAAACCACCGCAAACCACATCGCCCAGCACATCGAAGATCACCACATCGGTGTCTTCCAGCAAATGATGCTCTTTCAAGAGCTTTACCGTTTGGCCGACCACATAGCCTCCGCAGCCGGTACCGGCGGGTGGACCACCAGCCTCCACACACATCACGCCATTGTAGCCCTCGAACACGAAGTCCTCGGTGCGCAGCTCTTCTGAGTGGAAATCCACCTCTTCAAGAACGTCGATCACGGTGGGGCAAAGGCTTTTAGTCAGCGTGAACGTGCTGTCATGCTTGGGATCACAGCCGATCTGCAACACGCGCTTGCCGAGCTTGGAGAAGGCTACCGACAGGTTGGAGGAGGTGGTCGATTTGCCGATGCCGCCCTTGCCGTAAACCGCAAACACCTTGGCGGTGTCGATGGTCATGGCTGGGTCCATTTTCACCTGGACCGAACCTTCGCCATCCTCGCCTTTGCCGCCGAATCCCTTCGGCGAACGGTCAAGAAGGGTGGTTTTGGTGCCTGTCGGCGGTGGGGTCACAATGTTCATTCTGCAGCCTCCATGCCGATCGATTGCCCGGCGGCGGTTTGTTGATGGGTTGTGTCGTTTGCGGGAATACCGATGCCTTCAAGGCGATCTTCCAGCTCTTCGCCAGCGTCGCGTAGAGCATCAAGAACAGCATCATCGGGTTGCCAATAGTCACGCTCATGAGCTTCCAGCAGCCGGCCAGCCAGCCGCGCAGACGCGGTCGGGTTTAGCTCGGCCAAGCGGCGGCGCATCTCTGGGTCAAGCACATAGGTCTCGGTGAGCTGCTGGTAGACCCAAGGCTGCACCTGACCGGTGGTGGCCGACCAGCCCATGGTGTTGGTCACATGCTCTTCGATCTGGCGCACGCCCTCATAGCCGTGCTGCAGCATCCCCTCATACCATTTGGGGTTGAGCATGCGGGTGCGGGTTTCCAGCGCAACTTGCTCAGATAGGGTGCGCACTTTGCCTTCGCCGCGTGTCTGATCGCCGATGTAAACCGGGATCGCATCACCCTTGGCGCGGGTCGCAGCGCGACTGATACCACCGAGGGTGTCGAAATAATGGTCTATGGTGGTGACGCCGAGCTCGACGGAGTCGAGGTTCTGGTAGGCGATATCAACATCAGCCAGCATGGATTGCAGAAGCGCTGATTGCTGCACCGGCTTGCCGGATGCACCATAGGCAAAGCTCTTGCGGCGCTCGTAGGTTTCCGCCAGCTCGTTCTCATCGTCCCAGGCGCCGGATTCCACCAGATTGTTGACGTTGGAGCCATAGGCGCCATCAGCGTTGGAGAAGACGCGCAGGGCTGCTGTTTCCATGTCGCAGCCATGCTTCTCGCCATAGGCAAGCGCATGTGCGCGGATGGGGTTTTGGTCGAGTGGCTCGTCGGCCTGCGCCGCCAGTAAGGCTGCCTCGGCGAGGATTTTGGTTTGTAGCGGCAGCAGGTCGCGGAAGATGCCCGACAGCGTCATCACCACATCGACGCGGGGGCGGCCAAGCTCTTCCAACGGTGTGAGCTGCGCACCGCAAAGACGGCCATAGCTATCAAAGCGTGGAGCAGCGCCCATCAACGCCAGCCCTTGGGCAATCGTTCCGCCCTCAGTTTTCAAATTGTCGGTACCCCAGAGCACCAGCGCGACGGACGCGGGCAGGGCGCCGGTTTCTTCGCGGTAGCGTTCTAGCAGACGCTCAGCCTGAACAGTTCCATCCTTCATCGCAAAGGCCGATGGAATGCGGAACGGATCGAACCCATGAATGTTGCGACCGGTGGGCAGCACATCCGGCGTACGCACAACATCACCGCCCGGCGCCGGCTTGATGAAGCCGCCGTCCAGCGCATGGATGATGGCTTTCAGCTCATGGTCTTCAGACAAAAGCTTGTCTGTTTGTGCCAGCGCATCGAGCGTTTCAACCTCTATTGGATGTGCGGGGTCTTCGCCCAGCACGATGGCCAGCGCGTCGTCTTGGCTGAGCTCAATGCCGTGGGCAGACTCGGCAATCGCCTTGATCATATCGGCGCGCTCAGCCTCGCTCAGCGGCTCGCCAACAACGTGCAGACCGTGTGGGATCAGCGTGTATTCCAGTTCCAGGACAGCCTCTTGCAGCGCGGTGATTTGCTCACCGGCAGTCTCGTTCCAGGCCGGGATTTCCTCCGCAAGATCAAGTTCGGCGGCTTGGGTCTGGATGAGCGCTGCAAGGCTCTCCGCTTCGCTGCCGGTCACATCATCCATGCCGCGCCAGCGCTCGATGGAGGCTTTGAGCTCATTGAGGCCCTTATAGAGGCCAGCCTGCGCCAAAGGCGGCGTCAGATAGCTGATAAGCGTTGCAGCAGCGCGGCGCTTGGCGATCATGCCTTCAGATGGATTGTTGGAGGCGTAGAGATAGTAGTTTGGCACATCGCCGATCAGGCGGTCAGGCCAGCACTTCCCGGACATGCCGGTCTGTTTGCCGGGCATGAATTCCAGTGCGCCATGGGTGCCGAAGTGTAAATAAGCCTCGGCGCCAAAGTCTTCGCGCATCCAGCGATAAAAGGCAGAGAAGGCGTGGGTCGGTGCAAAGCCTTCTTCGAACAGCAAACGCATCGGATCGCCTTCATAGCCAAAGGCAGGCTGCACGCCGACGAATACATTGCCAAACTGCGCGCCGAGCACAAAGATCGATTGACCATCGGTCTGCTGCGCGCCGGGGGCAGGGCCCCAGACGGCTTCCAGATCTTTCAGATAAGGTTCACGGCGCACATGATCGTCTACCGGGATGCGGGCGTGAACATTGGCGTGCGCGCCATACTGCGCGGCATTGCCATTGACGATGGCTTCGCGCAACGCGTCCACGCTTTGCGGCATGTCCACATCATAGCCTTCGTCCTCAAGGCCTTGCAGAACATTGTAGAGCGACCGGAAAACCGAGAGATAGGCAGCCGTGCCGGTGTTGCCGCCATTGGGCGGGAAATTAAAGAGCACAATACCGACCTTGCGGTCTTCGCGGTCTGACCGGCGCAGCGTGATCAGTTGATCGATGCGAACGGCCAGGCGTTCAGCGCGCTCGGAGCAAACCTGCATCAGCTTGGCGAATTCTGGATCACAGAAATTGCAGTTTCTGCTGCACCCGGTGCAGGCATCCCCGGCTGGATCAACGCGCCCGCCAAAGACCGTTGGCTCGGTGGCGCCGTCTAGCTCGGGAATAGCGACCATGATGGTCGATTCCACCGGCATCAAACCGCGATGCGACTTCGCCCAATCCTGCAAGGTTTGGAATTCAATGGCGTGGGCGGCCAGATAGGGCACATCCATCCCGGCCAGCATTTCTTCAGCGGCTTTGGCATCGTTGTAGGCTGGACCACCGACCAGCGAGAAGCCGGTGAGCGAGAGCATCGCATCCACAATCGGACGGCCGTCTTTGACGAAGAATTTTTCAGCTGCCGGGCGCGCATCAAGGCCTGCCGCAAAAACCGGGATAACCTTTAGGCCGCGCGCCTCGATTGCCCGGATCACGCCATCATAATGGGCCGTGTTGCCGGCCAGCAGGTAGGAGCGCATGAGGATGAGGCCAACGGTGCCGTGCGCCTTGGCAGGGGTCGGCAGGCCAGCATCTGTTTCGGTGACGCGGGTCGGCAAATCAGGGTGGTAAATGCCCACTTCGGGGTAGGCCGTCGGCATGTCGGCTTTGATCGAGGACCGCAGGTTTTCGCGTGGGCCAGCGGCATAGCGGCTCACTAGATAGCGCACCATATTGGCGACGTTTTCATCTGACCCGGAAAGCCAGTATTGCAGTGTCAGGAAATAGGCGCGCACATCCTGTGCGGTACCTGGAATGAAGCGCAGAATTTTCGGTAGACGCTTGAGCATCGCCATCTGCTTGGCGCCGGAGCTTTGCTCGCCGGATTTTTTGCTCGATCCACGCAAGCGCTTGAGCAGTGCCATCGCACCATTTTGTTTGGCGCTCATGTCGAACTGGCCAATGCGGGTGAGCTTCACCACATCGCCTGCCGACATCATGCCGATCATCGCATCGCAGCGATCGCGGCGGGCTTCGAGCGCAGGTTGGATGGCCTGAATTTGATCATCCAGGAACAACATGGTGGCGAGGATGATATCGCCGGTTGCGATGTCGTTCTTGCAGGCTTCCAAAGCGTCGGGATTGTCTCCCCATTCCGACGTTGCATGCAGAGCGATGGAAACGCCGGGCATCTCGCGCAAAAGCATTTTTTGGGCGCGCTCCACCGCACCGGACAAATGATTGTCCAGCGTGACGATGACCACCTTCACCGAGGTGCCGTCAGCGGCCGAAGTGAGCTTTAGCATCGTAGAGCGTCTCCAAAGTGATCTGCGCCAGCCCATGTTCGGCGGCGAAGGTTTCGGTGTTGCGGCGCGCCTTCCCGCGCACAAAAAACGGTATCTTTTTCAGTTCCTTTTCAGCTTCTGCCGTCCAGCCCGTTGGCAGCTCCGCCGGGCTATTCATCAGTGTGTTGGCTGCGTCTTGAACAGGTGAGACCTGAACTGGCATGGCCTCAGCTTCGGTTTCCGGAGCATGACGTGACGGTGCGTGGCCATGGTGGGACGGACCGTTGGCATCGGAGAATTCAAAATCGTCGCGGAACATACCGAGCAGATGTTCTTCCAGGCCCATCACCAGCGGATGCACCCAGGTATCGAAGAGCACGTTGGCACCCTCAAACCCCATTTGGGGAGAATACCGAGCGGGGAAATCCTGAACGTGAACCGGCGCTGAGATTACCGCGCAGCCGATGCCGAGACGCTTGGCAATATGGCGTTCCATCTGCGTGCCAAGCACCAGTTCTGGCGTGGCATCGATGATGGCCTGCTCGACTTCCAGATAATCGTCGGTGATCAGCGCCTCGACGCCATAGTCTTTCGCAGCGGCACGAATGTCGCGGGCGAACTCGCGGCTGTAGGTGCCAAGGCCCACAACTTTGAAGCCCATTTCGGTTTCAGCGACTTTTGCGGCGGCCAGTGCGTGGGTGGCATCGCCGAAGATGAAGACCCGCTTGCCAGTGAGGTATGTGGAGTCGATGGAGCGGGAGTACCAGGGCAGGCGGCTCTGCTCGTTGGCGATCAACGTATCGGCGTCTGCGCCGATGATCTCAGCCACTTCTCCAATGAAGGCCTTGGTTGCACCAACCCCGATGGGCACCGTCTTGGTCATCGGCTGACCGAAGGCGCGTTTCAGCCAGTTGGCCGCCGTTTCAGCGATCTCCGGGTAGAGCACGACGTTGAAATCGGCATCGCCCAGACCCGCAAGCTGTGCGGGCGTGCAATCCAATGGTGCTACCACATTGATGTCGATGCCCAAGCTGCCCAAGAGCCGTGTGATCTCAGTGACATCATCGCGGTGCCGGAAGCCAAGTGCGGTGGGTCCAAGAATGTTGGCCGATGGGCGCTGGCCATCAGGTCGTGGCGCGCGTGTCGTGCCGGGCTCTGGTGCCTGCGCGCCCGCGATGCCCCGCACCAGTTGGTAGAAGGTTTCTGAGGCGCCCCAGTTCTCCTTTTTAGAGTAGGATGGCAGCTCCAGGGGGATCACCGGGATCGGCAAATCCATGGCTTTGGCAAGACCGCCTGGATCATCCTGAATGAGTTCAGCGGTGCAGCTTGCGCCGCAGATCATCGCCTGCGGCTGGAAGCGGGCATAAGCATCGCGTGCCGCGCTCTGAAACAGTTCGGCGGTATCCTTGCCGAGGTCACGGGCTTGGAACGTGGTGTAGGTCACCGGCGGACGCTCCTAGCGCCGCTCGATCATCGTGAACAGCAAGTCCGCATAGGTGTCACCCTGTGGGGCGTGCAGCACATAATGCAGGCCCTTCATCGCGGTGGCGATGCGCATCGCGCCGACATGGGGCGGGCCTTCATAGGTCCAGACGGTGAGCTGCATCCGTTAGACCTCCAGCCGTGTGCGACGGACAAGGGGACGGGCGAACAGCTCGGCCAGATCACCGGCCTGCTCGTAGCCCTGGATGGGGGTGAACACGAGCTCGATGGACCATTTGGTTGTTAGGCCTTCGACTTCCAGCGGGTTGGCAAGGCCAAGGCCGCAGACCGTGATGTCTGGGCGCTGTGTGTGGCAACGGTCCAACTGTTTATCGACATCCTGGCCTTCGCTGACGAGCACATCCTCTGGCAAGGCGTCGAGTTCAGGTGCCATCAGCGTTTTGTTGAGGAACGGCATGCCGACTTCCAGCGGACGCATAGCAAGCTCTTCATGGAGGAAGCGGGCGAGGGGAATCTCCAACTGTGAATCAGGGAAGAAGAAGACGCTCTTGCCCTCCAATTCCTCGCGATAATGGGTCAGCGCTTTTTCGGCCCGCGCCTGCGCCGGTGCGGTGACCTCATTGAACAAAGCGTCGTCGACCCCGAAGCTTGTCGCGGCTGTTTTCAACCAAGCCGTTGTGCCACGTGCGCCGAGGGGGAAGGGCGCGGGCAAATGCTGTGCGCCACGGCGGGCTAGCGCGCGCGATGTTTCGGTGAGAAAAGGCTGAGCGAGCAGAAAGCGTGTGCCTGGACCAATTGCGGGCATCGAACCGGCATTACGGGCTGGTAAGAAGCTGACATTCTGGATGCCCATCGTGTTGAAAAGCCGGGTGAACTGATCTTCCACCACATCAGCAAGCGCGCCGACCACCAGAAGCTGATCTGCTGCTTCCTCACCAGCCTCTGGTAGGCTTGGCACGAGAGACGCCAGGCAGGCATCTTCGCCTTCGGTGAAGGTGGTTTCGATGCCTGAGCCGGAATAGTTGAGGATGCGCACATCAGGTGAATAGGAGCCAGACAGGCGCTCAGCTGCGCGGGCAAGATCAAGCTTGATCACTTCAGAAGGGCAGGAGCCGACCAGGAACAAGAGTTTGATGTCGGGACGCCGCTCGATAAGCCGCGCAACGACTTTGTCCAGTTCCTCATTGGCGTCAGCTAGGCCCGCCAGGTCCTTCTCTTCCATGATGGCGGTGCCGAAGCGCGGTTCGGCAAAGATCATCACACCAGCTGCCGATTGCATGAGATGGGCGCAGGTGCGTGAGCCAACGATCAGGAAGAACGCATCTTGGATTTTGCGATGCAGCCAGATGATGCCTGTGAGGCCGCAAAACACTTCGCGCTGGCCGCGTTGGCGTAGAATCGGGCGCTCAAGACAGCCTTGCGCGGGTGCATTTTGGATCGGTGAAAGCTCGTTCACGACGTTGCCCCCATCGAAAAGGAGGGGTTGGCGGTGGGTGATGCGGAGCTTTGAAGACGTGCTTGGCGCAGTTTCCACACAAATTGTGCGGCGTTGATCACATAGGTGACATAGGCTGCGAGCGCCAGAAGCATTTGCCCCCGCGCGCCCAAAAGGTCAAAAAGGACCGCTGCCAGATAGGCCGTGTGAAGGGCCAGAACCAGCATCGAAAACATGTCCTCCCAAAAGAAGGATGGAGCGAAGAGATAGCGGCCAAACACCACCTTCTCCCAGATCGCGCCAGTGACCATGATCGTGTAGAGAACCAGGGTCTTGATCACCACCGACCAGGTGGCGAGCGCGAAGCCTTCGCCGCTTACCAGATAGCGAACGACGAGCGCCAAACTGGCAAGAAAAACAAGGAACTGAACTGGCGCCAGAATACCCTGAACCAACGTCCATGGTGTGGCGTCGCGGCGGGCGCGCTGCGCGGGAGTGTAAAGCTGGCTTGACGCTTTTGGGTTCGGGTTGGATCGGCCCGACTCAACGTGCGAACGGCTCTCGGGCGCGGCCGAAAAGGCGCGTTGATCACGTGCTGATCTGGAGCCTGTTTGCCCTACCATGTGGTGCCGCGCTCTCCCGAATTGCTGCCTTTGTGGCGCGACGGACCTGCGCCCGTCTTATGGCACAATCTAGGAGTGGCTTGCCTTGAATGTCAATTAGACGGAACGTCAAAAAAAATTGACACATTGGATTTTTTGGGAGAGGCTATGTGTGCGGGATAATAAAGTGTGCGCACCGCCAAAGGTGAATAACAAGTCGATAGTAGCACGTACCTAATGACGACGCAGAGCATGTAGCTGTTGGCCTGTCTGGTGGGTTGCCCTAGGGTGCTCGCATGGGTTGCAAGGCCAACTGGCAGTCCTACCGAAGGCCCGCATCGGGGTGGGTCTTTAACATGGCCAGTGCATGTTTCGCCTGGTCCAATTGAACTGCAATGCCAAGTGTTGCCACGTTCTCTTTGAGATTTGTGGCGCGCGCCAACAACAATTCACAAGGCTTAGGCGCTTGTCATATTGAGCGCCGGTCAACCGACGGGGAGTAGCGGTATGGCGAATGTGCAGAACGAAGGGCGCTCAGAACGCCCACGTGGCGATCTCAGTGGTGTGCCGGGTGACTTGGGTGTGCCCGGTGACTTGGCGCGAACAGCGCGCGATGAAGCGTCATCGGTAGACGGGCTAATCCATACCATCGAGGGTGAGATTATCCCGCGCTTGTTGCTTGCCCATCAGAGCCTATTGCGTGATGAAACCGGCCCAATAACTTCCCAAGGTCATGCTGATTGCCATGGTGCTCAGAGTGGGGCCACAACGGATCAGCTGGCGGTGGACGCCCATACGCTCCACGTAACACAAGCTGACGTCACCGCGTTTGCAGAGCTTTTAATCGCTTTTGAGCCCTCTGTTGCCAAGCGCTTCATTGATGGGCAAATCGCGCGCGGCTATGCCGTGCCCGATTTGTTGCTTGATCTGTGTGCTCCGACTGCCAAAGAGCTTGGCGATATGTGGCTGCGCGATTCATGTAGCTTTTGCGATGTGACCATCGGGTTGTCTGCACTGGAACAGGTTGTCCTGCATTGCTCAGGTCCTGCTGGCGCTGCGCGCATTGTATCAGACCAAGACCGCAGTGCTTTGCTTGCACCGATGCCTGGCAACCAGCACATTTTTGGTCTGTTGATCGTCAAAGAATTGTTTCGCCGTTCAGGTTGGACCGTTCGCAGCCCATCGACTGTTGATCACAGTGCCATCGTTGATGCAGTGCGTAAAACGCGGTTCAGCGTTTTGGGGTTGTCGGTTGGCAGCTCGGACGACTTGCAAAATTGCCAAAGCCTTGTAAAGGCATGTCGCGATGTATCACTAAATTCTAATTTGCTAATTTTGGTAGGTGGTTACGGGATACAGGAAGCCAGCACGGCGACCCGTATGCTTGACGTTGATTTGATTGCTCGCGACGGACGTGAGGGGCTCGACCAGATCGAGCGCATGATGTCACGTATCGCACCGCAACGCGCCTACAACTGACCAACGGAGTTCCAGATCGTGATCGATCGTTCCAAACGTGGTGGATGCTTTGCTTAGCCCAAACGTTGCTCGCAGTTTCAACGATGCGGAAAGCCACCTTGGCGCAATGGATGCGTCAGTTGCCGCCAACCTTTTGTCGGCTGCCGCTGATCTAACTCTGGTGCTCAGCAGTGACGGTGCTGTGCTCGATATGGCTTATTCTGGCGCTGAGCTTACCGGTGAAGGCATTGATGGCTGGGTCGGTCGTCCGCTTGGCGGCTGTGTTACCGAAGACAGCCGCAACAAAGTTGAGATAATGTTTGGCGAGCTCAGCTCAGGGCTGGTTTCGCGTCGCCGCGAACTGAACTTTGTTGGTGAGAGCGGCGAATCGCTGCCGATGAACTGCATGGCAGTTCGGCTGGGCGATGAGGGCCGTATTGTGCTGTTCGGTCGCGATATGCGCGGTCTTGCGCGCTTGCAGCAGCGCCTGGTCAACACGCAAATTTCCATGGAGCGCGAATACACGCGGCTGCGCCAAGCTGAGGCGTGTTACCGGCTGCTGTTCCAGATTATCGGCGAAGCGGTGATGATCGTGGATGCGTCGACGATGGCGGTGACGGACGCCAATCCTATGGCTGCTGAACTGCTTGGCGTGCCGGTGGCCAAGATTGTGGGTCGCCGCGCAAGCCATGTGTTTGGATCGAAAGACCGCGAGGCTGTGCGCTCGCTGTTGGCCACATCGCAATCGGTAGGGCGCGCTGAGGCGATCGCCAACGCAACCAGCGAAGCGACGGGTGGCCTGGAGCTGAAGGGATCGCTGTTCCGTCAGGCAGATGTAACCTATATCCTTGTCCGTCTGCTGCCACGTTCAAGCTCGGATGTCAGCATAGGTTCGGCCAGCGCCGATGGTGCCCTGGCTGTTATTGATCGTTTGCCCGAAGGCTTCGTCATCATCGACGAGCAGCGCCGCGTTCAGAGCGCCAACGCGGCCTTCCTGGAGTTGGTTCAAGCTGCCACCTATGAACAGGTTCATGACGCGGTGATCGACTCCTGGTTTGAGCGATCAAGCGTCGATGCCAATGTGCTTCTTTCGAACGTGCGCGAGCACGGTTTGGTACGCCGTTTCCCAACCGTTGTTCGCGGTGAACTGGGCTCAGCTGAAGATGTTGAAATCACCGCTGTTTCTGTTCCTGGCGAAAGCGGTGCGCTCTACGGGCTGGTGTTGCGCCGTTCGGTGCGAACTTCGTCTGAAGAAACGCCAATCACGGGTTTCCCAGCCCAGTCTGCTGAGCAGTTGACCGATCTGATCGGGCATATGCCTTTGAAAGAAGTGGTGCGCGAAACCACCGATGTGGTGGAGCGGCTTTGCATTGAAGCGGCGCTGAAACTGACTGGTGACAACCGTGCGTCAGCGGCGCAGATGCTGGGCGTTTCGCGGCAGAGCCTTTACGCTAAAATGCACCGCTTCGGGCTGGGTGATCTCGCCACCGACAATGTGGACGACTGAGCCCACGTTCTAACACTTAGTTGACGCCAAAAAGCGTCAAATAAAATTGACACTTTTTGGTTCCGCGCGTAGCCTGATGGCATGAAACGTAGCGGCCTCACCATGCCTGCATCACCATCTCCTGCAGCCGATCAACGCGTTGTCACGCGGCTTGATCCGCTGGCGGTTTTGGAGTTGCTGAAACCGGTCACCTGGTTTGCGCCCATGTGGGCCTTTGCCTGCGGGGTGATCTCTTCAGGCGTCTCCATCACACAGTCTTGGGCTTTTGCGCTGCTTGGCATTGTGCTGGCCGGCCCGCTAGTGTGCGGCATGAGCCAGGCGATTAATGATTGGTATGATCGCCATGTCGATGCCATCAACGAGCCTGATCGCCCCATTCCCTCTGGTCGCATCCCGGGGCAATGGGGGCTTTACATCGCCATTCTGTGGTCGGCGCTTTCACTGGCCGTTGCCTTTGTGCTCGGTACCTGGGTGGTAGCGGCAACCATTGTTGGGCTTTTCCTTGCTTGGGCCTACAGCGCGCCACCGTTCCGCCTGAAAGAAAATGGTTGGTGGGGCAATGCTGCCGTCGGCCTTTCTTACGAAGGGCTTGCCTGGTTCACCGGCGCGGCGGCGCTGATGGCGGCTTTTCCAGACTCACGCATCGTGATGCTGGCGTTGCTCTACAGCATCGGCGCGCATGGCATCATGACGCTCAATGACTTCAAGGCCATCGAAGGCGACAAGCAGATGGGCGTGCACTCGCTGCCCGTTCAGTTGGGCGCATCTGGTGCTGCCAAGCTGGCCTGCTGGGTGATGGTGCTGCCGCAGGTGGTGGTGATTGGTCTTCTGGTAGCCTGGGACAAGCCGCTCTTTGCAGCTTCTGTTGCGGTGCTTTTGCTCGCTCAGATCGGGTTGATGGCGCGCTATCTTTTGAACACCGAACGTCTGTTGGCTGAGCCTTATCGCAACGCTGCGATCTACAATGCCACCGGCACCACACTTTACGTTTCTGGCATGATGGTCAGCGCCTTTGCAGTGCGCGGCCTCATCCTTGGGGGCTTTTAAATGACTGTGAACGGGCAAACGCCCCTCGGTTGGTTGGGCATTATCCGCCTGGGACTGGTGCAAACAGCCCTTGGGGCAATCGTCATTCTCACAACGTCCACGCTCAACCGCGTGATGGTGGTGGAGTTGATGCTGCCCGCCATGCTGCCAGGCATTTTGGTGGGTATCCACTACGCCGTTCAGCTGTCACGCCCGCGCTGGGGTTATGGCTCGGATATGGGCGGGCGGCGCACGCCTTGGATCATTGGTGGCATGGCCGTTCTTGCGCTTGGTGGCGTTGGTGCTGCGCTGTCGGTGGCGCTGATGGCGACCAGCACAGTGCTTGGCATTGTTGCAGCGACCATAGCCTTCATCGCCATTGGCGTTGGCGTTGGAGCCTCCGGCACCTCGCTTCTGACCCTGCTTGCGGTGCGCGTAGCACCTGAACGCCGCGCTCCTGCCGCTACCATTGTTTGGGTGATGATGATCGTTGGTTTCATCCTCACAGCGGCCATTGCCGGTGGGCAGCTTGACCCGTTCTCCATGACCCGCCTCGTCGTGGTCACCTCCGTGGTGAGTGCTTTGGCCTTTGCGCTGACACTTGTGGCGGTGATTGGCCTTGAGGGTCAACCGAAGGCCGCGCCTGTTGCGGCTGAAATCTCAGACGAACCCAAACCATCTTTCCGCCAAGTCATCGGGGAAGTTTGGGCGGAGCCAAAGGCGCGCAATTTCTCTATTTTCGTGTTCGCCTCCATGCTCGCCTACTCGACGCAGGATCTCATTTTGGAGCCGTTCGCGGGTGCTATCTACGGTTACACCCCTGGCGCATCGACGCAGCTGGCGGGCACACAGCACGGCGGTGTTTTGCTCGGCATGATCATCGTTGCGCTGGCTGGTATGGGCTTCAAAGGCCGCCGGTTCGGCAGCTTGCAGGCTTGGACCGTTGGAGGGTGCGTGGCGTCCGGCCTTGCTCTTTTTGCGCTCGCGATTTCCAGCCGTTTTCCAGACGTTTGGCCGTTGCAAGCCAACGTGTTTGCGCTGGGCCTCGCCAACGGTGCATTTGCGGTGGCAGCCATCGGATCGATGATGAGCTTGGCCTCAGAAGGCGGGAAAAACCGCGAAGGCGTGCGCATGGGCCTTTGGGGGGCTGCGCAGGCCATCGCCTTCGGGCTTGGCGGCCTGGTTGGCACCATGGGCATTGATATCACGCGTGCCATCACCGGCTCGGCGGCCTTTGCCTACACCACTGTTTTCACTCTGGAGGGTGTTGTGTTCCTTGTCTCTGCACTGCTGGCAGCGCGCATTGGCATGAACCATCTGGGCGAAAAACGAAATCGTCTCGCTGTGGCTGGCGATGGTTATCTTTCGGGCGTTGGAGGCCCTTAAGCTATGCAAACAGATACACCGAACGGACCTCAAGCATCTGCAAAGGCAGGCGCTGCAATATCGGACCAGTACGACGCGATTGTTGTCGGTGGTGGGCCTTGCGGCGCCACAGCTGCC
This sequence comes from Pseudomonadota bacterium, assembly GCA_039814945.1. Lineage (GTDB taxonomy): Bacteria > Pseudomonadota > Alphaproteobacteria > Rhizobiales > MH13 > MH13. The sequence continues at coordinate 478,289 of JBCCAF010000001.1, read as the reverse complement.
ACAGAACTGGCGCGCGATGGATGGCGCGTTCTTCTGATGGACAAGGATGGTCGCATTAAGCCATGCGGCGGTGCGATTCCACCGCGCTGTGTGGAAGACTTCGACATCCCCGATGCGTTGCTTGTTGCGCGTATCAAGTCTGCCTTGATGGTGGCGCCATCTGGTCGCCAAGTGCCGATGCCCATTGAGGGCGGCTATGTGGGGATGGTGGACCGCGAAGACTTTGATGAATGGCTGCGTGAGCGTGCTGTTCTGGCTGGTGCTGATCGGGCCTATGGCACGTTTGATCATTTCTCGCGCAATGATGATGGCACCGTCACAGTGCATTTCCGTTCCAAAGATGCCGATCCCGATGCGCCTTTGGAAACTGTGCGCACCCGTGGTCTGATCGGCGCCGATGGCGCGCGTTCTGCGGTGGCCAAACAGGCGGTGAAGAACGCTGACCGCGTGCCATGCGTGTTTGCCTATCACGAGATCGTCAAAGCGCCTGAAGCCAATGACAACAGCGCCGACTATGAGCCAACCCGGTGTGACGTCTATTATCAGGGGCGTGTGTCGCCAGATTTCTATGGCTGGGTTTTCCCGCACGGCAAGCATGCGAGCATCGGTGTAGGCAGTGCCAATAAGGGCTTTTCGCTGCGCGGTGCCACCAAAACTTTGCGCGAAATTTCAGGGCTTGAGAACGCCGAAACGGTGCGCCGCGAAGGCGCCCCCATCCCTTTAAAACCACTCAAAAAATGGGATGATGGCAAGAATGTTTTGGTGGCTGGCGATGCTGCCGGCATCGTCGCGCCGTCCTCAGGCGAGGGCATCTACTACGCGATGGAAGGTGGGCGATTGGCCGGTTTGGCCACTGCGAGATTCCTGGAAACCGGCGATGCCCGTGCGCTCACCGGTGCCCGCAAGTCCTTCATGAAGGCCCATGGCCGCGTCTTTTGGATTTTGGGTATGATGCAGCATTTTTGGTACTCCAGCGACAAGCGCCGTGAACGCTTCGTCTCCATCTGCGAGGACCCTGATGTGCAGCGGCTTACTTGGCAGGCCTATATGAACAAGAAACTGGTAAGGGCCGACCCTATGGCCCATGCGCGCATCTTTTTCAAAGATGTGGCGCACCTGTTCGGGCTGGTTTCGCCAGGGCCAAAAGATGCTGGCGACGCGTCTGCCAAACCACAGGTTTAGCGATAGCACTGCGTGGAGCAGCTTGTGCAATCTGGCGCGTTGATTGACGCCATTTTGGTGCTTGTCGCTTTGGAGGCGCTGGTCTTTCTGGTGCTCTACAAGCTGGCGCCCACAGCGCCGCGTCTTTTCACCCCGCACCTTGCTGTGCTTTGGCCAACGCTGCTTTCTGGTGCGTTGCTGATGCTGGCCGTGCGCTTTTCTCTTACCGATGCGCCATGGACATGGGTGGCGGGCGTTTTGGCCGCTGCTGGCCTGTCGCATGTGGTGGATATAGCGCTGCGATTTCGCCGCTTATAAAGAAGTGCCACGAGCCAGGCACGATTCTTTGTGGCTTTTCTGTGAATTCGTCGGGCGTCTTCTTGTACTTCAATCCAGCGTTTCTACGTAGCATTCATCGCAATCACTATATGGAGCTTTGAATCAATCGATGACAGACGTCCAGCCGACGGATAAAACGCAAAACCCTGCTGAAGGCACGCCGCATCAGCAAACCCAGACCCAAGACGTGATGAGTTTCCTTAAGAAACCGATCAGTTTGACAGCTCCGACATGGGCTTTCGCACTTGCAGCGATTGTTGCTCTGGTTCTTCTTGTTGTTGCAATTGACTAGACTTGCGCTGATCGTCGCCATCTCGCTTCTGGCGAGTCCGGCGTTGGCCTATGAGCTAACAACGGTCGATCAGCTGCAACCTTATGAGCCCGCAGCGCTTGAAGGCACAGTCGAGCGCGTTACCGACAGTGATACGTTTGTGTTCGAGGACGCGACCGGGAGCATCCGTGTCTATATCGGCCCGCATCGCATGCCGGTGGGCGCGGGCGACGCCGTCACCGTGAATGGGCGTCTGGATGATGATTTGCCCAGAGAAGTCTACGCAGACCAGTTGGTGTTGCCAGATGGACAAACGATAGAGGTTGGTGGTCCCTACGAATAAGGGTCGTCATATGCTTTGCCGGTTCAATCCTCGCCCCAAGGTCTTGCGGGCGGGGTTTTGAATCCAGGTTGCAGATCATCAAACAGGTTGATGGTCTGATCATCCTTGTTGGGTGCTCCATAGGCCCGCATCCAGGGCTTGGGTAGCGCCAACGCGCCAGATGGTTCCCATTCAAAGTAACCGAGCGTGCCTTTGGCGGGGATCGGATCGCAGGGCACAGGGTTCTTAAGCACCAAGCCATGATTGCCGGGCCGTGAGCTAAACCATGGGCTGTCGGATGCCGAGACGATGTCCACCACATCGACACTGCCGATAATGGCGCTGCGCGGCAGATCGGCTGGAAGAGGGCAGGTGGTGCCTGCCTCCAAAAACTTGTGCACGCTCCAGCGATATTCTTTTTCTGTGAGACCCACGGCTGCATGGATAGCTATACGGCGGCAATCCATCTTGCTCGCGCGAATGGAGCCGAGCGAGCGGTTTTCGATCACCTTGCCGCCATGGATGATCGCCCAAGCGGACGGTTGGCGCACGGAGAGCGCCAACGCGGGGAGGTCAGCAGGCATCAGGCAGTAACGTGGATGTGTGCCCCGACCGTTGATAGGCAGTCAGGCCAACCCATTCGCGGATGGCAAGTTGAAGGTTTGATAGATTGCCTGCGTAGGCCCATCGGATCGTGTCCTGCCACCGTGCGCCCAGTACGGTACGGTGGTCTGTTGGATCAGCCACGATGTGCTCAAAGCCCGCCGTACAGACCACGCCCATGGCCCGCGGCATGTGGAACGCACTGGTGATGAGCAGCATGGGTGCCTCAGCATTTGGCTCCAAGCCTTGATCTTCCAAAAAGGCGGTGATGTCTGCGGGGTGCTCGGCGGTGGTGCGCGCGATGGTGCCGATGTGCACACGCTCTGCTGCTATGCCAGAAGCTTGAAGCATCGCGCCAACACGCTCGGCGTTGCCTTCCAGCAATGGATCATTTGTTGCGTTGAACGCGCCGCCTGTGAAAAGAACAGGCGCGTTTGGAAACTCATGAGCACGACGGATGGCGTGCAGAATGCGATCGCCCGCGCTGCTGACGTTCTGCGCGTTCCACGCCGCGCTGGTGCGCGGATCTTCGCCACCGCCCAGAACGATGATCGCGCTCGGTGTGCCAGTGAGGTTCGGGTTGGTGGGAAAGCGGCTCTCAAGTGGTGTGAGCCACACATGACCAATCGGAACAAAGCCAACCAGCGTTACGGCGACTACCAACGACACCAGAACCCACGTGGCGATTTTGCGCCACCCGCGCCAGGATGCCCAAAGCGCTGTTAAAAGCCCGAGCCACAGCCAGAAATCTGGCCGCACGAGCACAGCAAGCAGTTTGGATGGCAGGAGGTCTAGATCGCTCATCCGGCCTTTCTCGTCTACCGCTCCGGTATCAAGCCCCGCGGAGCAAAGCGCAGAGCGAGCACCAGAATGAGGCCCATTAAAACCGGCCGTAAATGAGGCGCTGCTTGAGTGAGATGACCAGCCAGCCAACTGCTTGGATCAAGCCCGCTGGAGAGCAAGTCGACCAGCGCAAAGCCCACCGCCTCCGACTGAACCCAGACGAACCAGATCAAAAATCCGCCAAGCACTGAGCCAAGATTGTTGCCCGAGCCACCGACAACCACCATCACCAGCACCAGGAAGGTGAAGCGTAATGGCTGATAGGAGCCTGGCGTGAACTGACCATCTACGGTTACCAGCATGGCACCAGCAATGCCGCAGATGGCCGAGCCAATGATGAACGCCTGGAGATGGCGGCGTTTGACGTCCTTGCCCATGGCCGAGGCGGCATCTGGACGGTCGCGGATGGCGCGCATCATGCGGCCCCAAGGTGAGCGCAGCGCGCGTTCGGCCAGATAGACCAGCACCACAAGAACCAGCGTGAAGAGCGCGATGAAGGCGAGCTTCACCACAATGCCGGCCAGTGCGTTGGGTTCCATGCCCCAATTGGCGGCAAGCTCAATGAAGCCAGGATCGGTTTGCAGATCGACCTCGTAGGGCACTGGGCGAGGCAAGCCGGTGACGTTCTTCACGCCGCGCGACAGCCAGTCCTCGTTCTTGATGAAGGCCAGGATGATTTCAGCGATCCCAAGGGTGGCGATCGCCAGATAATCTGAGCGCAGACCGATAGCGATTTTCCCGATGATCCATGCGGCGCCTGCTGCCAGCAGACCACCCAACAACCAGCCGAACAGGATGGAAATGCCCATGCCGCCCAGATAGCCTGATTGCGCTGGGTTCACCGCTTCGATGGCTTCACTGGCTGGGCCAAAGACTTGGCCGAAAACAACGTAACCGATGACCAAGCAGACAAGGGTTGCAAGGAAGCGCACCAAGCCACTCAAATAGGTTCTTACAAGAAGAATGGCCGCAATGGTGGCGCAGATAATGAGCGCGGAAAGGCCAATGCCCGCACCGCCTGCAACCCAGGCTTCCGGCACGGGGTCAGCGGCCACCAGAACAGCAGCCAGGCCGCCCAGCGCAACGAATCCCATGGTGCCTGCGTTGAAGAGGCCAGCATAGCCCCACTGCACGTTCACGCCCAATGTCATAATGGCGGAGATGATGCAGAGCTGAAGGATGGTGAGCGCCAGCAGCCAGCTTTGCGCGAAACCAGTGAGGGCAAGCAGTGCTGCCATAATGGCGAACAGCAAAATAGGGTTCTGCCAAAGCGTTGGCTGCTCGGCAGAGACGCGGGCCGGTGAGGTGCTTGATCCGCTCATACGATGCGCCCCCTAAAAATGCCGGTCGGTCGGACCAGCAGGACGATGACAAGCAGGATGAACGAGACCGCGAATTTGTACTCTGTTGCCAACAGCTGCATCAGGCCATCTACCTCAAAACCCTCCGGTCCGAGATACTCAAACACCCGTCGGTAAGCGTAAGTGACGGCCACTTCGGAGAAGGCAATCACAAACCCGCCGACGACCGCGCCGATGGGTTGGCCGATCCCACCTAAAATAGCGGCAGCGAACATGGGCAAAAGCAGTTGGAAATAGGTGAAGGGGCGGAAGCCCTTATCGAGCCCGTACAGCACGCCTGCGATGGTCGCCAAAGCGGCGGCCAACATCCAAGTGACCATGACCACCTTTTCCGGCTTGATGCCAGAAAGCAGCGCCAAATCCTCATTGTCAGAGAAGGCGCGCATCGACTTGCCTGTGCGGGTTTTCTGCAAGAACCAGAACAGTGCCGCCATCACACTGACGGCGACAACTATGGTGATGACCTGCGTTGTACGCAGGGCGAGGCCTTCGTCCAGCCCGGTCATCTCGCGGAACTCGCGGGCACGGATGATGAAGCGCGAGCCATCAGCGAAGTTGATGTCGCCGGTGCCTATGAAGATACGCACCAGGCCGTTCATCATGAACATGACGCCCACCGACACCATAACAAAGATGACGGCATCGACGCGTTTGTCGCGGTAGAATTTGTAGATCACTTTGTCAGTGGCAAGCACCATGCCGATGGTGCCGAGGATCGCCAGTGGCAGAGCAAGCAGCGCAACCGGCAGTGGCCCAAGCGACCAGCCCAGCGACTGCATGCCCCAGGTTAGGAAGATGGCGAGCATGGTGCCGAAGGCCATGGTGTCGCCATGGGCAAAATTGGCAAAGCGCAGGATCGCGTAGATGAGCGTGATGCCCAGCGCACCCAGAGCAAGCTGCGCGCCATAGGTGATAGCCGGGATCAAAACGAAATTGGAAAGCAGAACCAAGGCGTTGGCGACGTCGATCATGATTGGTCTCCGCCCAGGAACGTCGCGCGCACCTCTTTGTCGGCCAAAAGGGCCGCGCCGGTGTCGGTGAAGCGGTTTTGCCCTTGCACCAGAACATAGCCAGTGTCAGCGATTTCCAGCGCCTGGCGGGCGTTCTGCTCCACCATCAAGATGGCGACGCCGGTTTTGGCGATCTCCAGAATGCGATCAAACAGTTCGTCCATCACGATGGGGGAAACGCCCGCTGTTGGTTCATCGAGGATCAGCAACGTGGGCTCTGTCATCATCGCACGGCCCACGGCTACTTGCTGGCGCTGACCACCGGAAAGCTCGCCTGCGTGCTGGAAGCGCTTTTCATGAACGGCGGGGAACAGCTCATAGACTTTGTCGATAACACCTGCACCGCCATCCTCGCGCAGAAAGGCGCCCATCTGCAGGTTTTCTTCTACCGTCATGCCAGGGAAGACATTGTTGGTTTGCGGCACCATGCCCATGCCCGCTTCCACACGCGCTTGCGGTGGCATCGTGTTGATGGTTTCGCCGTCGAAGGTTACCTCACCCTCGCGTAGGCCCATCATGCCGAAAATAGCTTTGATGGCCGTGGATTTGCCAGCACCGTTGGGGCCGACGATCACTGCCACTTCACCACGATCGCAGGTGATGGTGCAGTCTTGCAGGATGTCGGCTTTGCCGTAGCCGCCGCGCATATTGTTGGCTTGCAGAAGCGTCATGCTGGCGCCTCACTGCCAGGTGCTTGGCCAGAGCCAATTTGGCTGGGCGCCTCGCCCTCGTGCTTGGCGGCTTGTTTGCGGCCCACACCGAGATACGCCTCGATGACGCGCTCATCTTTGCGCACCACGTCTGCTGGGCCTTCGACCAGCACTTTGCCTTCGGCCATCACAATCACGGGATCGCAGAGCCGGGAGATAAACGCCATATCGTGTTCAATCATGCAGAAGGTGTAGCCGCGCTCTTTGTTGAGGCGGATAATCGCGTCACCGATGGTGTTGAGCAGCGTGCGGTTTACGCCCGCGCCGACCTCATCCAGGAAGACGATCTTGGCATCCACCATCATGGTGCGGCCAAGCTCAAGCAGCTTTTTCTGACCGCCGGAAAGGTTGCCAGCACGCTCATCTGCCAGATGGGTGAGGCCGAGAAAGTCCAGCACCTCGTCAACGCGATCGCTGATTTGTTTCTCGCTGGTGCGCACCGCTGATGGCCTGAACCAGGCGCTGATCAGAGACTCGCCGGGCTGGCCGGGCGGCACCATCATCAGATTGTCCCGCACGGTGAGCGTGGAAAACTCATGGGCGATCTGGAAAGTGCGCAGCAGACCTTTGTGAAACAGTGTGTGGGCAGGAAGACCGGTGATGTCTTCGCCATCCAGCTCAACCTTGCCCGACGAGGGAGGGAACGCACCGGCGATGACGTTGAAAAGGGTCGTTTTGCCCGCTCCATTGGGGCCGATCAGACCGGTTATGGTTCCGGTTTTGATTTCGATGGAAGCACCATCAACGGCGTGCACACCGCCAAAACGCTTGTGCAGATCCGTAACGCGGATCATGGCTGCCCCCAATACACTCGAACTCTCCCCAACTTGGCTGGGTACTCAATAGAAGTATGGCCGCCCCGGCAAGGAGCGGCCATATATCAAGATGTGCAAAAAAGTGGCAGCGCTTAACGCGTACGCACCGTGTCGAGCGAGCCGTCCATCAGTTCAAACTCGTTGAACACGCCGCTTGGCTCGCCAACATCGTTGAACTCAACGCCGGTTGCGCCGACATAGTCGATGTCGCCGCCAGCAGCCAGGATTTCCAGGCCGCGAGACAGTTCACCGGCAGCAATTGGCTCGCCAGGAGCGTTGGCAACATCCAGCATGTTGGCAGCAGCAGCTTCTGATGTCGCTTCACCGCCGGCCTGCATGGCCAGCAGGATCAGCGCAGCAGCATCATAGCTTTGGCCAACGAATGGGCCTTCATGGTTGACGCTGGCTGCTTCAGCAACGCCAGGCCATGGGTTGTCGTCGCCAACAGCTGAGCCAGGAACGGTGCCGTACCAGCTTTCCAGATCCGCGCCGAGATTGTCGACCAGCGAGGTGCCGAACATGCCGTCGCCACCAACGAAGGTGTCGAACGCACCAGTGTCGATGGAGGAACGGATCACGCCCAGGCCACCCTGGTCAACATAGCCGAGCACGACCAGTGCGTCGCCACCGGCAGCAGCCAGTGCGCCAACTTCAGCTGAATAGTCGCCACGACCATCTTCGTGCGGTGCTGACAGGGTGACGGTGCCGCCCATGCCTTCAAACGCTGCAACGAAGGCATCAGCAAAACCCTGGCCGTAATCATTGTTGGTGAAAGTCACAGCAACTTCATCGATGCCGCGATCCATCACAACTTCAGCCAACACGATGCCCTGACGGGCGTCAGACGGTGCGGTACGGAAGAACAGGCCGTTGTCTTCGATATCGGTCAGCGCTGGTGAGGTGGCCGATGGCGAGATGTTGACGATGCCCTGTGGGACAGTCGCGTTGTTGATGATGGCCGTGGTCACGCCGGAGCAGTCAGCGCCCATGATGGCGGCGACGCCTTCGGCAGAGATCAAGCGCTCAGCAGCTGCGGTGGCAGCGGCGGCGTCGATGCAGGTGCTATCAGCGCGCACGGAGGACACCGTTGTGCCATCTAGGAAGTTGCCGGAGTCGCTGATTTCGCTCATGGCCAGTTCAGCGCCATCAGCCATGTCTGGCGTCAGCGATTCAATCGGGCCGGAGAAGCCGAGGATGATGCCCAGTTTAACTTCATGATCGTCAGCCATTGCGGCTGTTGCGGTCATGAGAGCAGCGGTGCTGAGACCAGCAAGGAGTACTTTTTTCATACTGTTTTTCCCTGTGAAGACGATAGTGCGGCGCGTTTGTGCGCGTTTTTTCTTGTGTTTACGCATCTGCCAAGCTGCGATTAGGGCAACCTGATGAACGCGCGTAGTTTTTCTTAGTTCAAGTGGCCAAAGCCGCGCAACCGTTGATTTCCCGGCGTGGTTTACGTGCAAAGACTTGAAAAACGCCTATTGGTTGAAGTGCCAGTCGGCGGCTGCGTCGAGGGCATCAGTGTCGGAAAGCTGGTTACCATTGACCAAATAGGCGATCACCACATCATGCTGTGGGTAGTAGCGCAGGTCTGCTTCAAAGCCGTCATAGCCACCTGAATGCCCATACAAGACGCCGAAATCATCCTCGTCGATACCAACACCCAGCCCGTAATAGGGTTCTAATGTCGATGGGGTCACCATGTCATCGCGCGTGCCGAACGCGATGATGCGCTGGCTTGCGAACAGGGCGCGGGCGAACGCTTCCAGGTCGGTAACCGTGGTGATGACAGGTCCGTCGCCGAGTACGCTGTTCCAGCCAAGCGCGCTGATATCCTCGCCATCAACATCATAACCGTGGGCGAACTCATCGCCAGGATTGGGCGGTGCGCCAACGGTTGTCGCCATCATATCGGCGCGGCGAAACACCCAACGCTGCAGCGATTGGGCGAGCGAACCATCCAAGGTTGCGAGAATATGACTGAGGATCACGTAGTTGGAGTTGGTGTACTCGAAGCGCTCACCGGGTGGGATTGCTCCATCATCATAGGCATAGGCCAATGCGTCGACGGCGCTCCAGCGGGTAGCGGGAGCCGCGAAGGAAGCATCGAAAAAATCGTCGGTCAGATACTCCGGCAACCCGCTTGAGTGGTTGAGCAAATGTTCGATGGTGACCGTGCCAGCGCGATCGAGTTGATCGGCGCCTTCGATTGTTGCGAGGAATCCATCAATCGGGTCATCCAGTGCGATCCGGCCTTCGTCCACGGCGGTGAGGATCGCTGCGGCCACCATCATCTTGCCGGTGGACGCAGCATAGAAGCGGGTGTCGGGTGTAACCGGTGCTTGGGTCCGCGTGTTGGAAACACCCGCCGTGACGATAAAGCGTTCATCAGGCGAGGAGATCAGCAGCACCCCACCTGCGATCTCTTCCTCATCCAACCAGTTGGAAAACAGCGCTTGCAGATCGGCTTCATCACGTGATTGGGCGAATGCTGGCACAGGCGCCAAGGCCAGCGATGCGATGAGAGCCAAGCGGATGACCATGGCGTGATGCGCCTTAGTGATCAGGTTTGCGAAGGCGGGGTCAGTGGCTTTGGCCATGGGGATCCATCGGTTGCGGGAAAGGAAGTGCTGCGCTTTATCTAAGGTCGCGACCCTAAAACACGATGACGTAATGGGCGAGACCCCACCTTTCCTCCTTATGAACTTGGCATCGCTCTTGCTGTGCTAATTCCTGCAGAAAGACCGAATGATGATGTTTACCCAACCTACCACCACAACACCTGACCCGCTTGGTGCTTTCATGGCGCACGCACCGTACGCGTTGGACGGCTATGCGTTTACGCCCGTTGATGGGCCACTGGCCGGGCATTCTTTGGGGATCAAAGACCTGTTTGATGTCGCAGGGCTGAAGACCGGGGCGGGTTCACCGGTTTGGTTGAAAAATGCTCCGGATGAGCAGGTAAATGCGCCTGCTGTTGCCGCACTGTTGGATGCTGGTGCCCGCTTTGTGGGCAAAACGCTGACCGATGAATTGGCATGGAGTTTGAACGGTGAGAACGCCCATTATGGCACGCCTGTGAACCCAGCCGCGCCAGGGCGCATCCCGGGTGGCTCATCGGCTGGGTCCGCTGCGGCGGTTGCTGGAGACTTGGTTGAGATCGCTTTGGGGTCGGATACTGGCGGATCGGTGCGTTTGCCTGCCAGCTATTGCGGTATTTGGGGCCTGCGCCCGACCCACGGCCGCATTGATCTCGGTGGCGCAGTACCCCTTGCGCCAGGTTTTGACACGGTCGGTTGGTTCTCCAAATCGCCGGAGTTGATGATCAAGGCTGGCGCTGTTTTGATGACCGACGGTGGGGTTGGCGCGGCGGCGGATCGATTGCTGCTGGCCGAAGACATGTTTGCGCGCGTCGATGAAAGTCTGCGTGATGCCCTGCTTGCTAAGGCCGTGCTGGCAGCTGAACGTTTGGGCCTGGTGCTTGAAACCATTACGCTCGCGCCCGAGGGTGGCGATCTGGGTGATCTTGAAGCCTGGCGGCACGTTTTCCGCATTTGCCAATCGGCGGAGGCTTGGCAGGTGCATGGCGCTTGGGTGGAGGCTGAAAAGCCAGAGCTTGGTCCGGGCATCAAAGATCGCTTTGCCTATGCCAAGGGACTTGATGCCGATCACGTGCGCCAAGCCCAGGCCAAGCGCGAGGACATTGCCGCCTATCTGGCAGGCATGCTTCTTCCGGGAACGCTGCTGCTGGTGCCTGGTGCTGCGGGCGTTGCGCCGACGCGCGGTTTGGAAGGTCCGGTGCTGGACGACATACGCAACCGCGCGCTGGAAATTCTCTCGCCCAGCGGCCTTGGGCGCTTGCCGCAGCTTGCAGTGCCGGCACTCTCCACGCCCGATGGCCCGCTCGGTTTGGGCGTCATTGGATGGTCAGGTGCTGATGAGGTTTTGCTGGGTCTTGGTCTGGATTTGGAGGGCCTATGAGCCAATTCGATGATCTCAATCCGCTTGGTCCCAACCCTCGCAATCGTTGGAAGGTGGGTGAGGGGGGCGCTGACCTGGTGCGCGAGACCATCCTGCCGCGCCCAGCGGAGATGGAGGCCAACCCCAAGCCGGTGCGGGTCGATATGGCGTGCAGTGCGCTGATCATTGTCGATATGCAGAACGATTTTTGCCATGCTGATGGCTGGCTTGCCGGCATCGGGGTGGATGTCGCGGGTGCTGGCACCGCCATCAAACCCTTGCAAGCTGTCCTGCCAGCGGCGCGTTTGGCGGGCATACCCGTTGTCTGGGTGAACTGGGGCAACCGCGCCGACCTTGCCAACATCTCGCCAGCCTTGCGGCACGTTTATGATGGTGCGGGCACTGGCGGTGGGTTGGGTGATGCTATTGGTCCACACAAAGCGCCAGTGCTGGAAAAAGACAGTTGGGGCGCAGCGATCATTAATGAGCTGGAGCCCGAGCCAAGCGACATCTTCGTCGACAAGTGCCGCATGTCCGGTTTTTGGGACACGCCGCTTGATAGCATTCTGCGCAATCTGAAGGTCGATACGCTGTTCTTCGGCGGAGTGAACGCCGACCAGTGCGTGCTGCACACGCTCGCTGATGCCAGTTTTCTTGGCTACGATACGCTGCTTTTTGAAGATGCCAGCGCCACGACAAACCCTGATTTTTGCATGCAAGCCACGCTGCACAATGCGCGGCAGATTTTTGGTTTCACGCTGACATCCGCCGCGTTTGTTGCGGCTATCGAAGGAGAGCATTCATGAGTGGACAGGTTGTGGCCAACCAAGTTGTTGCCAAAACGCCCGCTGACCTCAAGGCTTACAAAATCAGCCCCGATGACACGAACTATTTTGCCTGCCTTGCCGACCCGGTGGCTGAAGGCGTGCCGTTCACTTTCATTGTTGAGATCTATGAAAAAGGTGGTGCCACGCCGCCCAACACACACAGCATTGCGTACGAGTTTTTCTTCATTTTGGAAGGCACGGGCAAAGGCTTTTGCGATGGCGTGGAGGTCGATTTGGCGCCTGGCTCCTCGCTGCTTATCCCACCCGGCAAAGAGCATGTGGTTGAGAATACCGGTGCGGGTAAGCTCTATGCGCTCTGCGCCATGGTGCCCAATGAGGAATTCGCCGAGCTGATCCATTCGGGGCAAGAGGTCCCGCTGAGCGAGGATGATCTGGCCGTGATCTCGCGGCGCATGCCGGTTGCCGCCTGATGGTCGTCAACGACCCGCAGGTGCTGGAGGAGGTTGAGGCGGCTTTCGCGCGCTATGAAGCGGCGCTGATCAGCAATGATGTGGCTGTGCTTGATGCGCTGTTCTGGGGCTCGCCAAACACCATCCGTTACGGGCCTGCCGAGAGCCTCTACGGGCAAGATGAGATTTTGGCCTTTCGTAAAGCGCGCCCGTCCGCCGGGTTGGACCGCATGCTTCGCCGCACGGTCATCACGACGTTCGGCAACAACTTTGCAACCGCCAACACCGAGTTCACCCGTGAGGGAACCACCAAAATCGGGCGGCAATCGCAAAGCTGGGTGCGGATGTCTGAGGGCTGGCGTGTGGTTGCGGCCCATGTGTCTCTGCGTGAGCGGACGGAGGATGATGCATGAGCCTTGCTTATGATCTTGAACCGGCGAGCTATGACCTTGCTGCCTTTCGCGCCGCCGTCCCAGGTATCAAGCTGCTGGACGATCCGGTCACCCTGAAGCGCCGCAGCCGTGATTATTATTGGTTCAGCCCCATCGCCAAGGCGGCGCTTGATGGCAAGCAGGCCGATCTGGTCGCCGTGCCGCACAGCGTGGACGAGGTGATGGCCATTGCCTCAGCCGCCGCGCGGTTGCGTATTCCCGTGACGGTGCGAGGCCTTGGAACCGGCACCTATGGCCAGGCGGTGCCGCTTTATGGCGGCGTGGTGCTCGACTTTTCCGAAATGACGGAGATCACGCGCGTTGGCGCAGATGGCTTCACCGCGCAATCCGGCGCAAAAGTGCATGATGTGGAAAAGGCTGCCCGCGCCCAAGGGCTTGAACTGCGCATGCACCCGTCCACCAAGAAAATGGCGACTATCGGGGGCTATTTCTGCGGCGGGTCCGGCGGTATCGGGTCGGTGACCTGGGGTGGGTTGCGTGAGGAGGGCAATCTGCACGGTGCCACTGTTGTAACGCTGGAAGAAGAGCCCAAAATCATCGCGTTATCTGGCCTCGACACCGGCCTTGTGAACCGGACTTTTGGCTCCACCGGCATTGTGGTGGATGTCTCTGCGCCGCTCGAACCTGCGCGACCGTGGCAGGATGTGGTGGCGAGCTTTGCCGAGTTTGATGAGGCGCTGGCCTTTGCTCATGATGTGGCGGGCAATGAGGCCATCGCCAAGCGGCTTGTCTCGTTCCATGTTGCTAGCTGTGCGCACTATCTGCGCCCACTCATTCCTGGACTGGAGGAGGGGCATTGTGCGGTGCTGATGATGATCGACCAGCGTGATCTGGAGAAGCTGGACCTCAAGCCGATCATTCTCTGCGAACCCAGCGATGAACGCGAAGCTGATCCCAAACGTCTGCCGATCTACGAGATGGCGTGGGGCCACACCACGCTCCACGCGCTGAAGGAGAACCGGAACCTCTCCTATTTGCAAACGCTGTTTCCGCCGGGGCGCGTCATCGAAACCGCGACGCAGATGCACCTTGCATTGGGTGACGAATTGCCCATGCATCTGGAGTTCATTCGCTATGAAGGGCAGCTTGCCGCCAATGGTGCGCAGCTTTGGCCCTACACCTCGCCCGAACGTTTGGCTGAGATTATCGCGCTGCACGAGGATGCGGGCATCCCGGTTGCGAATCCCCACGTGTTCACCGTGGAGGACGGTTCTCGGCATAAGCGCGTGCCCGGTGATCAGCTGGCTTTTAAAGCCAGAGTCGATCCGCACGGTTTGCTCAATCCTGGTAAAATGCCAAGCTACGTGCCCGTCGCGACGTAGAGTGAGATATTGCGACTGCCTGTTTTTTTGGCAAAATCATGTGCAATCAGAGCGAATATTGAGCATGATGGAAAAATGTGCAGGAGTCGCGCTTTGTGCTGCTTGTCGGCTTTTCACCTGCGCTTTACCGCTAGGTTAGATGGCGCTCCTTTTGCGAGGCGCGCCCGAGGGGCCAACTGGTCCGCAGTGTTGTGTTAGGAGAGAAAACATGGGTCGCAAGATTATGAGCCGCGCCGTTTTGGCCGCCAGTTTGAGCATCGGTTTGGGCGCAACATCGGCTGCCGCCACAGACATTCGTTTCATGATGGATTGGGCCTGGCAGGGCCCGCAAGCGTTTGCGCTGATGGCCAACAATGCAGGCTGCTTCGAAGAGCGCGGCGTCAACATCACCATGGACCGTGGTTTCGGGTCCGGTCGTGTGCCTGTGGAATTGGCAGGCGGCAACTATGATATGGGCCTTGCCGATATCAACCCCACGATCAAGTTCCGCGCTGAGAACCCTGACAGCGATCTGATCGCGGTCGCCGTCATGTTCTCTGGTTCACCGCTGGTGGCCGTTGTGGCCGCTGACAGCGACATCAATGAACCAACAGATTTTAACGGCACAACGCTTGCCGCACCGGATTTTGATGCCGGTCGCCAGCTGTTCCCGATTTTTGCAGCTGCTACGGGCATTGATGAATCCACGATCGAGTGGATTTCGGTGTCGCCAGAACTGCGTGAGCCAATGCTGGCGCGTGGCGAAGCTGATGGCATCACCGGCTTCATCACATCCTCGACCATTTCGCTGGAGCGCCTTGGCATGGGCGCTGAAGACCAGCGCGTCTTCCGCTACAAGGATTATGGCGTTGAGCTTTACTCAACCTCAATCCTCACCAGCCGCGCGTTCGCTGAAGAGAACCCTGAGGCTGTTTCCGCTGTTGTTGCCTGCATGATGAGCGGGATGCAGATGGCTGTGGCTGATCCGGACGGCGCGATGGACGCGCTGGTGGACCATGAGCCGCTGACCGATCCCGAGGTTGAAATCACACGCTGGCAGATTTCCATCGATGAAATGATCATGACGGAAAACGTGATCGAGGGTGGTCTTTCCAACATCGATCCTGAGTTCTTTCAGCGGTCTATTGTGGCGGTGGAAAACGCCTATGACCTGCCCAATATTTTGACCGTCGATGACATCTATTCCGATGCCTATCTTCCGCCGGTGGAAGAGCGCATGATGCCAGCGATGTAAGCTGGCCAGCGGAGGGTTTCTCATGGGGACTGGATTTGTCGACATCGACAATGTGGCGCTGCGTTACGGTGGCGAAGCCACCGGCACGCTCGCCCTGTCGGGTATGAACTTGTCGGTCGAAAAGGGCGAGTTCATCGCCGTTGTTGGCCCTTCGGGCTGCGGCAAATCCACCCTCATGAAAGCCATGTCGGGCCTTTGGCCCGTGACGTCCGGCGGCGTTTCCGTCGCCGGGCAAACTGTTTCCGGCCCGCTATCCATGGTGGGTATGGCCTTCCAGGCGGCGACCTTGCTGCCATGGCGCACAACGCTGGACAATGTGATGCTGCCGCTGGAAATCACCCAGCCGTACCGCTCAGAAATGAGCCGACGCAAAGGCCATTTTAAAGACAAAGCGCGCGCTCTGCTCAAGCTTGTGGGCCTTGAAGGGTTTGACGACAAATATCCCTGGCAGCTTTCTGGCGGCATGCAACAGCGTGTGTCGCTTTGCCGTGCACTGATCCACGAACCAGCCTTGCTGATGCTCGATGAACCGTTTGCCGCGCTCGATATGTTCACCCGCGAAGAATTGTGGGGCGTGCTGCAAGAGGTTTGGATGACCAAGAATCCGACGGTGATTTTGGTCACGCACGATCTGCGCGAGGCGGTGTATCTGGCTGATAAAGTCTATGTGATGAGTTCGCGCCCTGGTCGCATCATCCACGAGCGCGAGATCGAGTTCGCACGTCCACGTGAGCTTGATATCACCTTCCGCCCGGACTTCGGCGATATCGCCCACGATTTGCGTGACCACATCTACACCGCTCGACAGGATGCCGCGTAATGGCTGACACAACCGCACCGCAGGCCACCTCGTCGACGGGTGCTGAGAAAGCCCCGTCCGGCTTTCACATGTCCGCCAAGACGCTGGAACGGATCATGCCGTGGGCGGTGGTGATTGGGCTCTTCCTTTTCTGGGAGTTTGCCGTTTGGGTTTTTGATTTCCCGCAGTTCATTCTGCCCGCCCCATCGGTGATCTTTGAGGCGATGTGGCAATGGCGCGTGCCGATCCTGGATAACGCCGCTCAAACAGCGATGACCACCGTGATCGGTTTTGCCATCGCCATTGTGTTTGGTTTGGTGACCGGCATCATCATCGGGTCATCTAGCCTGATCTACAATGGCTTCTATCCGGTGCTGATCGGCTTCAACTCGATCCCCAAAGTGGCTGTCGTGCCGATCTTGGTGATCTGGTTTGGCATTGGCACAGTGCCAGCCATCATCACCGCTTTTTTGATTTCGTTCTTCCCAATCCTGGTGAACGTCGCGACCGGTATCGCCACAGTGGAGCCAGAGCTGAAAGACGTGTTGCGTGCGCTTGGGGCGTCCAAGCGCGATATCATCGTCAAGGTGGGTATTCCGCGCTCACTGCCCTACTTCTTTGCCTCCTTGAAGATCGCCATCACCGTGGCGTTTGTTGGCTCCATCATCGCTGAGACCGTGGCGTCGAACAAAGGGATCGGCCACTTGATGATCGTGGCATCCTCACGCTTTGAGGTGCCGCTGGTGTTCGCTGGACTGCTGGTGACGGCCATTATGGGCGTCATCATGTATGTGATCGCGATCATGATTGAGAAGCGCATGACCGGTTGGTCGGTGCGCGAGATGGACGGGCCTGCGACGGGTAGCTAGCGGATCGCCTGACCATCCTCATCGAAGAAGCAGACAAAGTCTTTCTCGAAGATCATCGCGACGTCATCACCGACTTTGACCGTCTCGGTGCCTGCGATCCTCACAATTAGTGTGTCGTGGCCTTCGGGCGTCACGTAGAGATAGGTGTCGGCGCCAAGATATTCCACCACATCCACAGTGCCGCGCATATGGGCGTAAGACGGGTCGCCAAGCTGAATATGCTCTGGGCGGATGCCAAGTTTCACCGCTTTGCGGCCTGTTGTGTGTTGCGGGAAACTGCCGGTTCCGTGGCCGTCGATCTTGAAGTTTTCCGCCACTGTCGAACAAGGAATGATGTTCATCTTTGGCGAGCCGATGAACTGCGCAACGAACAGATTGGCCGGATGCTCGTAGAGTTCCCGCGGTGACCCGACTTGCTCGATTTTGCCTGCTGAAAGCACCACGATCTTGTCGGCCAGTGTCATGGCCTCCACCTGATCGTGGGTCACATAGATCATGGTTGAGCCAAGGTTTTGGTGCAGTTTGGCAATCTCAAAACGCATTTCCACGCGCAGTGCCGCATCTAGGTTGGAGAGCGGCTCATCGAACAGAAACGCACTCGGCTCACGCACAATGGCACGCCCAATGGCAACGCGTTGGCGCTGACCACCTGAGAGCGCTTTCGGACGGCGATCCAGATAGTCATCCAACTTCAGAACGCCAGCGGCGTAATCGACCTTCTCTTTGATTTCGCTTTTCGGCTTGCCTGCTGTTTTGAGGCCAAAGCCGACATTGTCGCGCACCGACATGTGCGGGTAGAGCGCATAAGACTGGAACACCATGGCAAGGCCACGCTGCGATGGCGGCGCGGAAACAACGCTTTGCCCATCGATCAGAATGTCGCCGCGTGAGGCTTCTTCAAGTCCTGATATGATGCGCAGAAGTGTTGATTTTCCGCAGCCAGACGGGCCGACAAAAACCACGAACTCACCATCCTCGATTTTGAGGTCCACGCCCTTGATGACCTGAAGCTCATCAAACCATTTCTCAACCGCTTTGAGTTCAATCGCGCCCATTGGAACCCTCTACTCTTTGTTCTGTGGAGCCCAGGGGGCTCCGTCCGCGGCGTATTGCAGCCATATCGCGGCGGTCCAGGAGAACGCGCCGCCACCGGCTGGTGAGCCATCATTGCAATCAAAATATTCGGCAAATCCGAAGTTCGAGATCAGCGCGCGGGTGTCGTCCCACACTTGTTGGCCTTCGGCTTCATGACCTTGATCGCTTAAGCCCTTGCCGATCATCATGTTCATGAAACCCCAAACCGGCCCGCGCCAATAGCGGATAGAATTGAAGTTTGGCTGGTCGGGATCGTGGCTGGCGACGCCATAGCGTGTCTTGGCCCGGATGCGCCGGTAATGGCCGATCATAGCAGCGCGTTGATCGTCGCTACCCACGCCTGCAAAGAAGCACATCATGGCTGCATTGGAGACGCCGCCACCATGTTTTGAGGTGCGAAGATCCAGCGCGGCGAAGGTTTCTTGGCTTGCGTCCCACAAGCGATCAACGCCCGCCTCGGCGCGTGCGATCCACTCTTCGATGACGGGTATATCGTCGATCTTTTTCAGGAACTGCGCCATGCGCAGCAGCGCCCGGTCGGCGGCGAGCAAGACGAACGTCGTTCCTGGATCGGCGACAAAAAACGGGTTGCGCTGGCCAATGTCGCGGGCGTTCCAGCCGAGTGAGCGGCCAAACTCCACCAGTGCGATGTAGCGGTCATACTCTTCCTTGGTTGGCCGCATCGCCGCATCGACATGCTTCAAATCCCGTCGTTCATAGGGCGCAACATGTGAGCCATCGACGGCTTCCAAAGCATCATCCCAATCAGGAGAATTGTCGCGGCCGGATTCCCAAGGGTGAGTGATGGCGACGATGCCGAGTTTTCCTGGATCGCGATAATCGTGCCACCAGCGATGCCAGCGCATCAGTGCATCAAACACCCGGGCTGCTCGCGCTTGACCAAGTGGGCCATTGTCGCGGGCAAGAAGCTCTTCCGCGCAGAAGGCAGCAACCGGTGGCTGCGAGTGCCCGGATGTTGGCACTGGGCGGCCGGTGTCCCAAACATTTGGGCCGGGGAAATAGGTCGGTGCTTCCTTGTGGAAGATGATGTGCGGGATCATGCCATCGGGCCATTGATGGGCGACCAGCGTCTCAATCTCCGTCCACGCACGGTCCAGATCAAAAGCGGCAAAGCCCATGGCAACGATCGCGGAATCCCAGTTCCACTGGTAGGGGTAAAGCCCGGCGGTTGGCACGGTGTAGCCGCCGCGATCATTGCCGGTGATGATCGCCTGCGCTTCGCGCGAAAGGGCGAATTCGTCCATGTCTAGTCTTTCTGCTGCGCCCATAAGATCAGCCTTTCACGCTGCCAGCGGTGAGCCCGGCGACCAGGAACCTCTCCAGCCACAGGAAAACGACAAGCACAGGCACGGTGGCCACCACGGCGCCTGCCATCAGGTGTTGGCGCGGGACTTCGGAGGAGTTGAGTGAGACCACACCACGCGACAGCGTGAAGATGCTCGGATCATCGAGGAACATGAAGGCGAACAGGAACTCGTTCCAGGCAATCATGAACACGTAGAGTGAGACGGAAGCCAGCGCAGGCAGGGCCAGAGGAAGCGTGATCTTGAGGATCACGCCCATGCGGGTCAGCCCATCCATCAGGCCAGCCTCTTCCAGCTCAGCTGGGATGCCTTCGAAATAGCCTTTGAGCATATAGAGGGCGACGGGCACCGTGGTGGCCGGATAAACGATCAAGAGGCCTATAAGCGAGTTGCGCAGGCCGAGCTGTGAGAACACCGCGTAGAGTGGGATCACCAGCACGATGGCGGGCACCATGTAGATCAAGAGGATCGAGCGCGCGAAAGCGTGTTGGCCTTTGAAGCGCAGTCGCGCCACTGCGTAAGCGCCTGGGATAGAAAATAGTAGCGTCAGTATCACTGTCGCGGTGGAGACGATGAACGAGACCAGCAAATAGCGACCGAAATTGAACTGCGTGAACAGCTCATAGTAGCTGGAGAAGAGGCTGCTGAAGCCCTGAGACAGATCGATGGACAGGTCGAGCGGGTTGGCGAGCAGTTCAGCCTGATTTTTCAGACTGGTCATCACCATCACGTAAAAGGGCAGGGCCACCATGACCGTGAAGACCACGAAGCCAAGCCCTTTCATGGTGCGAACAAAGGCCGCTTCGGTCATGTAGCGTGACACTTGGCCAGACGGCAGGTCGGCGATCATCAGCGTTGTTCCGACAACGGTCAGCATGCCCAAAACCGCAAGCGCAATGCCCTGCCGGACGGCGATGATATCCATCGGCAAGCCAAAGGGCATGGCAAACGTCGCCAAAAGATGCACGATCAGGAAAAGAATGAAGGCGATGGCACGTGACCGCTTTGTGGCGCGCGCGCTTGCATCCAGGGCGCCGATGTAGGCGCCAGCCACCAAACCTGCCAAAGCAGCGGCGCCAGCGGGAGGCGTGGCAAACGCTCCGGTGATGAGGCCCAAAGTCACCCCGACGACGATCATAACCACGAAGCCAGCCAAGGCCCCGATGGCGGCGCTGATCAGTGTGCCTGCACCGAAGGCAAAACCGGACGGGGCGGGGGTGGGGTTAGACGCGGGGGATGTTTCTGCGATGGCCATGATCTACGCCCCTCCCTCTTTGGGTGAGAACCTGAAGAAGGCGAGTGCGAAGACCAAGAGAACAAAGAACACGACCACGGCCACTGCCGCGCCTGCGCCAAGGTTGGAGAGTGCAAAGCCCTGCTCATACACCTGCACAGTGAGGGTGCGCGTGCCTGCCGCGCCGCCGGTGAGCAGGAAGATATCGTCGAATTTGTTGAAGGTCCAAATGAAGCGCAGCAAAAACAACACCGATAGGATGCCCAGCAGTTGCGGCAGTGAGAGATACCAGAACTGTTGTAGCGGGGTGGCGCCGTCCATCTCCGCAGCTTCATACATCTCGGCGGAGACTGATTGCATGGCCGCCAGGATGAACAGAAATGAGAGCGGGAAGTAGCGCCAGGCCTCAAAGGCAATCACCGTGGAGAGCGCCACGGGGAACCCGAAGGTTAGCCCGAAGATGGTGATGTCCACCTCCCGCGTGCCGAAGAAGTTTATCGGCGCGCCTATCAGCCCCATCTCGACAAGCATGGCGTTGATGGTGCCGGAAAAGGGATCAAGCAGGATGAGCCAGGTGAAGGCCACCGCGATGACCGGTGCGACATAGGGGAACAAGAATAGGCCCCGCAGGATGCCACGGCCTTTGAAGGCGGTGTTCATTAGCTGGGCCGCGAACAGGCCGACGATCAGCGCGCCTGCGGTGGAGAAAACCGTGTAGTAGATCGTGACGCGCAAGACGCTCCAAAACTCGGAGCTGTCAAACACGCGCTGGAAATTCTCGAACGTGAAATCAAGGCTGGTGAGCACGTTGACGCCGGAGCCGGTGACATCAGGTTCGCTCTGTCGCACGTCGATAGGGTTATCCAGAAAAGCCTGCGTGACGTCTGCTTGCAGGCGGAACCGTTCGCGGAAACCACCTTCCAAATCACCCAAAGCGCAGGAGATTTCGCGGCCTGTTAGCCTGCACCGTTCATCAAGGCCAGTGACCGTGAGGCCTTCGGGAATGGTGTCGGTAAAGGCTGCCTCGATCACTGGTTGGTTGGGCGAGGAATTGCGCATGCGGTATTCAAGCTCAACCTCATCGCCCACGGCCTGCGCGTCACCACGAAAGCGCTCGGTGAGCAGCATCGTGGGCGCACGCAAGTCAGCAAGCTCGACCGGCTTAACCGAAATCCAGAAGTTGGCGAGCAGCGGCCCGAGCACCACCAGAATGACGATCAACGCCGTTGGCAGCAGCATGCCGAAGGCAAGCTTGGCCTCGCGCTTGCGCATAGGGCCTGATCCACGTGGTGGTCCCAGAGAAGAAGAGTCAGCAATCGACACGGCGTTCACCCGGTGCGGTCAGACACGATATTGGTCGCGGATAGGGGTGCCGGAGGGGGAGGTGCGGTGCCACCAAAGAGCAGCACCGCATCCAGCATTTTTAAGGCAGCCTATTCGACGGCGGCTGCAAGCTCATCATTGATGATGGCAACCGTTGCGGCTGCATCGCGTTCGCCATCAATGAACTCGCGCACATAGCGGTTGATGATCTGCGAGTTGATGATCTGCGAGGCGATGGAGAGCTGACCTTCGGTCACGCCCCAGCGATCAGCTGTTTCAAGACCGGCAACGATGCTGCCAATGACCTCATCCGGGTAGAGGTCGGACAGTGGCGCGCGGCGATCCACGCCAACATCCAGCATCGACCAACCATCAACAAATTCCGTTGGGTTGTCTTTGGTGCCGCGGCGAACCGGGAACTTGCCTTCTGGTGCAATCGACAGCGTGGACATGTAGCCTTCGCTCATCGAGTAGGCGACGAAGTCCTGTGCCACATCCAAGTTCGCACCGGATGTGATGCCGAGATAGCGAATGTCGGCCCAGGCCGCGCCATCAGGATTGGATGGGCCAGAGATCGTGGTCACGACACCAGTTGCTGCTGCCAGATCACGCGATGTTGGGTCATCATTGAGGGTTGGTGGGGCGCTGTCACGAAGACCAGCTAGCTCATCCAAGATGAAGGGCGACCAGATGATCATCGCAGCCTGGCCAGCGAAATAAAGCTCACGTGATTGCTGCCAAAAGAGATCGCCGGGAGGCGAGGCTTCGGCAATGGCTTTATAAAATTCCAGCACTTCGACAGTGGCCGCTTCATCGAGCGGCGCGAAGCCATCATCGCTGACCGGCGAGACGCCGTTGGCAAGGAACACATGCTCCAGGACCTGGCTCATGAAGTTTTCATCGATCTTGGTGGCAGCCACAAAGCCGAACAGTTCTGGCGGATTGTGGAGAGCTTCCACAGCGGCCAAAATGCTGGCGTAAGAGGTTGGCGGCTCAAGCCCTGCAGCCTCAAACAAGTCGGTGCGATAGATCACCATCTGTGTCCAGCCATCCACCGGAACAGCGGCGTAGATACCATCTTCGATGGCTGCCATTTCAAGCGCGCCTGGGGCAAAGGTATCCATGCCCAAATCTTCGATGATGTCGGTGGCAGCGTCTGGGTCCAGAATGCCAGCTTCGTTCCACGGCAATACATATTGCAGGGTGTGGTAGATCACGTCAGGCAGGTCACCTGCGGCGAACGCAGCGGTGGCGCGGGTTCCAAGCTCGTTCTCAGAAACCGGGATCACCTGCACATCATTGCCGGTGGCGGAGGAGAAGTCGGCGGCCATCTGCTCTTGGATCGCCAGACGCTCTGGCTGTTCTTCCGTTGTCCAGAAGCGGATCGTTTCAGCGCTTGCCGCTGACGCCAGGAACGTGCCGGCCAACAGCACGCTGACGGTGAGGGTTGTGGTCTTCATTGCGTGTCTCCCTAGAATTGGAAGCGCTTTCGTAGGTTCACCCACGCCGCGCTCGACCCCGTTGATCGGAGTTCGGGCGAAAACGTATGCGATGAATTTTCCCTCGTCCAGCCTAAGAATTAGGCAGGTTTGGCGCCACGTTCAGGCGCGTTGGCCGAACCACATGCGGCGCAGCAGCCCGTCTTTGCGTACGAACTGGTGGTAGAGCGCTGCCGCAATATGCCCTGCAATGAGCAGCATGAGCGCGGTCGCAAAGATGCCGTGGGCGATGCGCGGCGGAAGATCGTCAAACGTTACTGGAAGCGGGTCGCCAGAGCCTCCAAAGACGATGGGTGGCAGGTCAGCGAGCACGCTCATGCCGATGCCTGAACCGAGCATTCCGAAAATCAAAAGGTAGAATGCCCAATGGGCCCATTTGGACAACCGATTGAGCAGCGCGTTGCCAATATCGGCTTCGGGTGGATGGGTCGTGCGCAGGCGCACAACAAGCCGCACCAGCATCAACACCAAAATCGTGATGCCAACGATCATATGGCCCTGTAGCCCTTCGATCTTGTTGGGATGATCATTGGGCATAGCATCCAAAATGAAGGAGCCACCGAACAGTGCAACCAGAATGAGAATGGCGAGCAGCCAGTGCAGGGCGACAAGCGTGGGGTGATAACGGGTCATGATGCAGCCTTTGTTGGTGTGAGTGAGAGCGCATTGGATAGCGCATCTTATAAATTGTTGCAATATGCAAATATTGCGATATGCGAGTATAGCGACTATTGCCGTTGCTTGTGCTGGCAATTGTCAACTCCTGTTGGAAAACCTGCGTATGATCAAAGACACAGATGACTTGGCTGATGCTGTGCGGCAGGTGCGCCAGGGCAGCGTCGGTTGGCACATTCAGCGACTGGCTGGGCAACTGGATCGTGCGATGAACGATGCGCTGGCTGAACATGGTCTTCATGTTCAGTCGTTTGCGGTCGTGATGATGTTGATTGAAAATGAGGGTCTGTCGCAGCGGCAGATCGGCCAGCGGTTCAGCGCCCCAGCTTATGCGATTAGCCGGGCGATTGATGGCTTGGAGCGTGATGGATTTTTGGAGCGGCGTATCGATCCGGCGTCACGGCGATCCAACACCGTGCACGCCACGCAAAAAGCCAAACGGCTTGCACCGACGCTTTTTAAGATTGTGGCCGATGTGAATGCGCGTTTGCTGGCGCGCTTGGATCAGGCTGAGCGTGCGCACATGATTGGCTTGCTGGCCGGTGTTTTGGCCGACAATGATTTGGGCCAAACGAAAGAAAGTTAGCGTCCAAACCCTAGTATCTGCACCCTAACGCGGCTTGATGCCGTTCAGCAGGATTGAGAGCACCGCCTGCGAGGCTTGTTCATTGAACCCGGGCTTTTTCGATTGCGCGCCAGTAACCGCATCGATCTGCGCTTCGAAATCGGCATAATGCTGGGTGGTCGCCCAGATCATGAAGATCAAGTGCACCGGATCGACGGGCGCCAATTTGCCCGCATCAATCCAACCCTGAAGGATGGCGGATTTTTCCTCCACTAGGGATTTCAGCCGCGTTTCCAAAAAGTCTTTCAAAATTGGTGCGCCCGCCAAAACCTCCGATGCAAAAAGACGTGAAGCCTGCGGGCGATCGGCCGACATGCGCATTTTCAGCGTAATGTAGCGGCGCAGCTCTTCCACCGGATCGGCAGCCGGATCGAGCGTCATCAGCGGCGAGAGCCACTCCTCGACGATCTGTTCCAGCACCGTGCGGTAGATGACCTCTTTCGATGGGAAATAGTACAGCAGGTTGGGCTTCGACATGCCTGCCTTATCTGCAATCGCATCGATGGTGGCGCCATGATAGCCGCGCGATGAAAACTCGCTGACCGCCGCCTGAGCAATGGCGGCGCGGTTTTCCATTTGAATACGGCTTGGCTTTGACAAAGATCGAACTCGTGATCGGCGGGGTGTGCAAAAAGAGTGTCAAGAAAGGCATAAAGTAGCGATTTCAGCAACGGCGAGCGAGAAAACTTTCGACCAAATGGTCAAAATCTTGACGTCGGGCCAATTGCGGTCTTCACTGCTCCAAACCGATTTGAGCCAGAGGGGAATGCAATGGGGTCAACAGGCAACCAGTCAGGAAATCAACCAGGCGAAAATCTGCGGATCAATCCTGAGCGCCTGTGGGATTCGCTGATGGATATGGCCAAGATCGGCCCGGGCATCGCCGGTGGTAACAACCGCCAAACGGTGACCGACGAAGATGCCGAAGGCCGCCGCCTGTTCCAAAGCTGGTGCGAGGATGCGGGCCTCACCATGGGTGTCGATGAGATGGGCACCATGTTCATGCGCCGTGAGGGCACGGACCCCGACGCGCTGCCTGTCTATGTCGGCTCACACCTCGATACTCAGCCGACGGGCGGTAAGTATGACGGCGTTCTTGGTGTGTTGGCGGGCCTGGAAATCATCCGTACGCTCAATGATCTCGATATCAAGACCAAGCATCCGATCGTCGTCACCAACTGGACAAACGAAGAGGGCACCCGCTACGCCCCAGCGATGATGGCATCCGGCGTTTTTGCCGGCGTGCTCGACCAGGCCGATGTCTACAGCCATGAGGATGCCGAGGGCAAAGCGTTTGGCGATGAGCTGGAGCGGATCGGCTGGAAGGGCGAGGAAAAGGTCGGTGACAGGAAGATGCACGCCTTTTTCGAGCTGCACATCGAGCAGGGGCCGATCTTGGAAGCCGAGGGCAAGGATATCGGCGTGGTCACCCATGGCCAGGGGCTGCGCTGGATTGAGTGCACAGTGACCGGCAAGGAAAGCCACACCGGTTCCACACCGATGCCGATGCGCAAAAACGCTGGGCGCGGGCTGGCGCAGATCACCGAGCTTGTGCACACCATCGCGATGGACAATGCGCCCAACGCTGTGGGCGCCATCGGCCATATCGATGTCTACCCCAACAGCCGCAACATCATTCCAGGCAAGGTGGTGTTCACTGTCGATATGCGATCCCACGAGCTAGACCGGCTGAACAGTATGGTCGCCCGCTTTGAGGCGGAAGCGCCGAAGCTGTGCGAGGCAATTGGCGTGGAGCTGTCACACGAGATTGTGGGACAGTTCGATCCACCGGCCTTTGATGAGCAGTGCGTCGGGATGATTCGTGATGCCGCCGAACGGCTCGGCTATAGCCACAAGGATATCGTCTCTGGCGCAGGCCATGATGCCTGCTGGATCAACCGGCTTTACCCCACCGCGATGGTCATGTGCCCGTGTGTCGATGGCCTTTCGCACAATGAGGCCGAAGAAATCACCAAGGACTGGGCACGGGCAGGGGCCGATGTGCTGTTCCATGCGGTTGTCGAAAAAGCGGAGATTGTTGGGTGAGGCATGCAGGCATCCTTGCGGACGGCAGTCGCGTGGAGCTAGATCGGGTATGCCAAGACTGGAAGCAAGATCTCCTCCTGCCCGTCGACGACCAACAAGCGAACGCCTGCCTTCAAGCCTTTGCCCAGCGTTTCAATTATTGGTTGGGCTGGCCCGATTTCACAAGCCGAGTTGCGAGAAACTTAGGCCAAAATGTCGATGTTGACATCATCTCTATCGACCAGTGGAAGCCAATACGAAAGCAGTTTCTTGATGGTATCCGTTCCATGCATCCGGATTTGGTGGGACATCCTGTTTTTTTCTTGTCGATCCACCAAGAGGGTGTTGTGACACAAGGTTCGCGGACCTCCCAGCCGACATACTCCTCCGGCTTCGTAGATGGTGCTGAATACTACTGCGCATTTGATTGCGGGGATGTCGATTTCTTCGTTTCTCAACGGGCGGACCCCATAGTTGAACCTGACTGGTTCTATTCCGAGGAAGTCGTTTCGCTGCATGAATTCCAGACCAACGACAAATATATGCACTCCGTGTATTCATTCACGACCGACCTAGCCTTATCTATCATCGAGAAATACCGCTCGGGTCTTCCGAGCATGATGCCGCCGGAACCCCCAGCGGAAACCCCTCCCAAAAAGGGGAGGGGGACTTGATCGCGACCGCCCCACAATCGGGAGACCAACCATGACCACCACCATTCGCAACGGCACGATCGTCACCGCCGATCTGACCTACAAGTCTGATATTCGCATTGAGGATGGCACGATCACCGAGATCGGGCCGAACCTTTCTGGCGGTACAGAGCTGGATGGCACCGGCTGTTACGTGATGCCCGGCGGGATTGATCCGCACGTGCATCTGGAAATGCCCTTTATGGGCACCTATTCCACCGATGATTTTGAGTCTGGCACGCGCGCTGGTCTGGCCGGTGGGACGACGATGGTGGTGGATTTCTGTCTGCCGAACCCGGACCAAAGCCTGCTGGAAGCGTTGCAGCGCTGGGACAACAAATCGACGCGGGCCAACTGCGACTACTCCTTCCACATGGCGATCACCTGGTGGGGTGAGCAGGTGTGGAACGAGATGGAAGAGGTCACCAAGCGTGGCATCAACACGTTTAAGCACTTCATGGCCTACAAGGGCGCGTTGATGGTGGATGATGATGAGATGTTCTCATCCTTCCAGCGCTGTGCGGCCATCGGTGCCTTGCCGCTGGTCCATGCTGAAAATGGTGACGTGGTTGCTCAGCTTCAACAAAAACTGCTGGCTGAAGGCAACAATGGCCCCGAAGCGCATGCCTATTCCCGCCCAGCCGAAGTAGAGGGGGAAGCCACCAACCGCGCGATCATGATCGCCGATATGGCGGGCGTTCCGGTCTACATCGTGCACACATCATCTGAGCAGGCCCACGAAGCGATCAGACGGGCCCGCCAGAACGGTATTCGCGCCTATGGCGAGCCGCTGATCCAACATCTGACTCTGGATGACGGCGAGTATGCCCATCCTGATTGGGACCATGCGGCGCGGCGCGTGATGTCGCCTCCGTTCCGGGACAAGGAACATCAGGATTCGCTCTGGGCCGGTCTTGCCTCAGGCTCTTTGCAGGTTGTTGCCACCGATCACTGTGCTTTCACGACCGAGCAGAAGCGCAACGGCGTGGGTGACTTCACCCTGATCCCCAACGGTACCGGCGGTCTGGAAGACCGCATGCCGATGCTCTGGACCCATGGTGTGGCCACTGGCCGCCTGACCATGAACGAGTTCGTGGCTGTGACGTCTACGAACATTGCCAAAATCCTCAACGTGTATCCGAAAAAAGGCGCGATTTTGGTGGGTGCTGACGCTGATATCGTGGTGTGGGACCCGACAAAGGAAAAGACCATCACCGCTGGCACGCAGCAATCGGCCATCGATTACAATGTGTTTGAGGGCAAGCATGTGAAGGGCCTGCCGCGCTATACGCTGACCCGCGGTATGGTGGCCGTGGATGACGGCGAAGTGAAAACCCAGGAAGGGCACGGCAAGTTCGTGGAGCGAGAGCCGTTCCAGGCCGTCAACAAAGCGCTTTCCCAGTGGAAGGAAGTCACCGCCCTGCGCAAAGTGGAGCGCACCGGCATTCCGGCGAGTGGGGTATGAGGCCGTCAAGCACTAGCATCCACGTGGCCAGGACCATCACCGATTGAGGAGAGCGATTACTTGGCCTCACAATCAGGATTTCTGGTGCGTTACAGAGTTTTGGTGGCTTGGTTTTTCGCGGCCCTAACTGCGGGATTTTGCCTCTCTGTACCATCGGCTTTGGAACGACTGGACCCGTCTTGGCCATTCCGTACGACGCTACTTCTAAGTCCGGTGATACTCATATTTACTCTGCCGACGCTATTTGTACGACTAGCTGTGAGATTCCGTTGGGGCATATGGGCGTTTGCTGCTGTTGGAGGGGTGATTGGTGCGATCTACCTGCCGGTGATTGAGCTCGTTGGCGATTACCTGTTTTCGTCTGAGGGGGAGCAAGTTCGTTTCAAAGCGTGGGCGTGGTATGTGCGGTTTCTGCCCAGTTATACACTTTCAGGCGTGGTGGCGGGCACGGTTTGGTGGTGGATCGAGAAGAGGCTGAATCGATGATCGGTAGTTCAAACGGCATGCATGTTTTAACCGGCAGTATTTTGTTGTTTTCGTCAGCCACGTCGGTCCTCGCCGCCGAGCTGCCCATTGATGGCATTTTTGGCGATGAGCTGGGCTGCGCACGGCTCACTATGGGCCCGAACGATATCGACGAGCCGGGCGGGATCAATGTGTTTACCGATGGTATTCGGGGCTATGAGTGGGGGTGTACGTGGGCCGAGGTTTGGCCTTATCCGTTTGATGGTGGTTATGGCGTGCAGGGCCTTTGCGGTGGGGAGGGCATCTCATCGCTGGAACAGTTCGTCATTGAGCTTGGCTTTGATGATCCCACGCAAATGACCGTCTTTGCCGCCAATGGCGACCCGCGTTGGGAGTTGAATCTCTGCGAAGGTGCCCCTGAACAAGGTGGCAAGGGATGAGTGTTCGTTCCGGTCCAAATCTGGCAGCAATCTTGCATCTGAAGAAACTAACCAAATCATAATGAAAGTATACGCGTGACAGCCCCATCTTCACCGCCCGTGATTGCCGCCCAAAATCTCGACCTTACCTTCGAGACCAATGACGGTCCGGTGCATGCGCTGTCGGATGTGAACCTCGACATCCATAAGGGCGAGTTCGTTTCGTTCATCGGGCCGTCAGGCTGCGGCAAGACAACGTTTCTGCGCGTGATCGCTGATCTGGAAAGCCCCCCCGGCGGGACGATCACCGTCGATGGCACCACGCCGCACCAAGCCCGGCTGAACCGCGCCTATGGCTATGTTTTTCAAGCGCCGGCGCTTTATCCGTGGCGCACGATTGAGGCCAACATCACGTTGCCACTTGAGATCATGGGATTTGCCAAAACAGAGCAGCGCGAGCGGGCTGAAAAATCATTGGCGCTGGTCGACCTTGCCGGGTTTGGCAAAAAGTTTCCCTGGCAGCTGTCGGGCGGCATGCAGCAGCGTGCGTCCATTGCCCGTGCGTTGGCGTTCGATGCGGATATCCTCTTGATGGATGAGCCGTTTGGCGCCCTGGACGAGATCGTTCGCGATCATCTCAACGAGCAGCTTTTGAAGCTGTGGGACCGCACCAACAAGACGATTTGTTTTGTCACCCACTCCATCCCCGAGGCGGTCTATCTGTCCACCAAGATTGTCGTCATGAGCCCGCGCCCGGGCCGAGTGACGGATGTGATTGAATCCACGCTGCCCAAAGAGCGCCCGCTGGATATCCGCGAAAGCAAGGAGTTCCTCGACATCGCCCACCGTGTGCGCGAGGGCCTGCGCGCCGGCCATGCCTATGAGGAGGCGGTGTAGGTGGTGTTGGCGGCTTCCCCAGCAAATCTTCGTGCCGAGCGCCGAATCCGGCTCAACAGTTTTCCGAGTTGGGAGAAAGTCCTTGGCGCCTTCGTTCTGCTTGGATTTTCGGCGTATCTGGTCACCTGGCTGCCAGTGGCTGCGGTAATCGATAGCAATGAGGAATGGTGGCTGTTTGGAGAAGGATTTCTGATTTTTCTGTTGCTGGTTGTGACCTTGATGATTGCTGGTAGACTTTTCGCTGAAAGCCTCGTTCCAAATGCCTTGGTCCTTAGGCCCACTGAGGTCTGTTTAAGGCGTTGGCGATTGTTCTCTTTGCAATCTACCAACTATAATATCTCTGATATTCAATGGGTTGCATGCCGAAGCTCGCTTGAAGAAAGCGGAGAAGGTCCGCACCGACAAGTCCAGCTTTTGATGCGCCATTTGGACAAAGATATAGTTCTAGCGAGAGGCCCGACTATGGTGAAGGCACGCCAGGTGTTCGAGGCGTTTGCAGCGGTCGAGATTCCTCAAAAATGATCGCTCGCTCCACCCTCCCCATCTTTACCGTTCTCGGCATTATTTTGGTGGTCTGGTACGCTGGTACGGTGGCGCTGAACTGGCGCATTGAGGCTGAGCGTTTTGAGCGCATGGGCCTGGAAAAAACCACCATGGAGATGGTGCAGGCAACCATGGCGATGGATCGCCCGATCCTGCCCGCGCCGCATCAGGTGTGGAACGAGTTTCAAGCGAGCGTATTTGGCCGCGATCCGTCCTCGCCGCGCAGTCTGGTGTTCCACGCTTGGATCACGCTTTCCTCCTCGCTGGTTGGCTTTGCCATGGGCACGCTGCTCGGGATTTTGCTTGCCGTCGGCATCGTGCATTCCAAGGTGCTCGACAAATCGCTCCTGCCCTGGATCATCGCCTCACAGACCATCCCGATCCTGGCCATCGCGCCAATGATCATCATCGTGTTTTCAACGCTTGGGGTGCAGGGGCTTATTCCAAAGGCATTCATCTCCACCTATCTGGCGTTTTTCCCAGTGGCGATTGGCATGGTGAAGGGGCTGCGTTCGCCCGAGGCGATGCATCTTGATCTCATGCACACCTACACAGCAACGCGCGGCCAGACCTTTTGGAAGCTGCGGCTGCCTGCCTCGCTGCCCTATCTGTTTGCCTCTATGAAGATCGCCGTTGCCATCTCACTGGTTGGTGCGATTGTCGGTGAGCTGCCAACAGGCGCGCAGGGCGGCATCGGTGCGCGGCTGCTCAACTCCTCCTATTATGGCCAGACCATCCAGATCTGGGCAGCGCTGTTTGCCGCGGCCTTCATGTCGGCGTTGCTCGTCTACGCCATCGGCTGGATCGGCACGTTTGTGAACAAGCGCATGGGTGCGCGCGAGGCCGCGGTATGATGGGCCTCACCGGAACCAGCATTCTGTGGGCCGCGCTGGTCTTCTGGGTTGTGGCCTGGGCGGCCAACCAACGGCTTGCTGGATTGAACCTTTCCGGCGCGCCCAAAGTGCTGGTGAACCTTCTGATCCCTGTGCTGTTCGGCGCGACGCTTTTGGTGCTCTGGGAGGGGATCACGCGCGGGCTGGATGTTCCTCAGGTGGTGATGCCGCCGCCAAGCATGGTGTGGGAGCGGATCACCAACAGCGTCGATATTCTCTGGGCCGATTTTCAGCAGACGTTCTTGAAAGCGGTCATTGCCGGATACGTCATGGGCTGCGGGCTGGGCTTCGTGGTAGCGATCTTGGTGGATCGTTCGCCTTTCTGGAAAGCTGGCATCATGCCGGTGGGCAATTTGATGTCGGCGCTTCCTATCATTGGCATCGCGCCTATTATGGTCATGTGGTTCGGCTTCGATTGGCCCTCCAAGGCGGCTGTCGTGGTGGTGATGACGTTTTTCCCGATGCTGGTGAATACGCTGGCGGGGCTTAACGCTGCCGGGCAGATGGAGCGGGATTTGATGCACACTTACGCATCGTCCTATCCACAAACGCTGATCAAGCTGCGCCTGCCCGCCGCGATGCCGTTCATTTTCAACGCGCTGAAGATCAACTCCACGCTGGCGCTTATTGGTGCAATCGTTGCAGAATTTTTCGGCACGCCAATCGTCGGCATGGGCTTTAGGATTTCAACCGCCGTTGGCAGCCTCAACATCGATCTGGTGTGGGCAGAAATTTTCGTCGCCGCCTTGGCTGGCTCACTCACCTATGGTGCGATAGCTTTGATAGAGCGGCGCATAACATTCTGGCATCCGTCAAATCGGCGGGCGCGCTAAGATTTGAAGAATAAGGGGAATGGGTGCCGCAAAGGTGCCCACGAAAACTGGAAGGAGTTCCAACTTATGAAGACCGCAACCAAACTTTTGGCAGGGGGCGCACTGCTTGCCTCATCCTTTGCGATGACCGCACCGGCGCTGTCGGCTGATGAACTGACATTGCAACTCAAATGGGTCACGCAGGCGCAGTTCGCTGGCTACTATGTGGCGCTGCACGAAGGGCTCTACGAGGCTGAAGACCTTGATATCACCATCAATCCCGGCGGTCCGGATATCGCTCCGCCGCAGGTGATCGCCGGTGGCGCAGCCGATGTGATCGTTGAGTGGATGCCAGCTGCTTTGGCCGCACGTGAGCGCGGTGTGCCGCTGGTCAACATCGCTCAGCCGTTTGCGCGTTCGGGCATGATGCTGACCTGTCGCGCTGACAGCGGCGTTACGTCACCAGAAGACTTTCCCGGCGAGACGCTGGGCGTGTGGTTCTTCGGCAATGAGTATCCGTTCCTGTCTTGGATGAGCCAGCTCGGCATCCCCACCGACGGTGGCGATGAGGGTGTGACGGTGGTTCGCCAGGGCTTCAACGTTGACCCGCTCATTCAAGGTCAGGCCGCCTGTGTCTCGACGATGAACTACAATGAGTATTGGCAGGTTATCGATGCTGGCTTCTCGCCGGACGATTTGGTGGTGTTCAACTACACCGATCAGGGCGTGGCGACGCTGGAAGACGGTCTTTATGTGCTTGAAGAGTCGCTGGAAGACCCAGAGATGGTCGACAAGCTGACCCGTTTCGTGCGCGCCTCCATGGCGGGCTGGACCTGGGCGCAGGAAAACCCTGAAGAAGCGGCGATGATCGTTCTGGAATATGACCAGACCGGCGCACAAACTGAAGCGCACCAGATCCGTATGATGGGTGAGATCAATAATCTGACGGCTGGTTCCACCGGTGCGCTGGATGTTGCGGCCTATGAAACGACCGTCGACTCACTGATGTCCGGCGGTGAAGACCCCGTGATCACAGAGCGCCCAACAGGGGCTTGGACGAGCGTCGTTACAGATGGGCTCTAAGCCCGTCTGTTAGTGGTCCAACACGCTCCGTTCTTGCAGAACGACCGCTTTGTTGGATGACGTGATGAGTGCTGCGAGTTTCGAGAGGGCCGGGAAACCGGCCCTTTTTTATGGAAGTCTGTCTAACGGCGAGAGCAACCAAACGAGTTCGCGACCGCTGCAACGTTCAGCTAGCGCGCCAGAAATGGCCGTATCAGCGACCAGATCTCGCTTGAACAAGTCATCGTAATAGGTCGCGATTGTCTTGCTGGGCACTGAGAAGGGCGGTCCGCTCATCTGGCTTTGGTCATAGTCGAAGGAGACCAGCAGTTGGCGCGCCTTGTTGGTGATCGCCATGAGGTGCTGGGCATAGTCGGCCCGCATTGTGTCGGGCATCGCAACCAAAGCGGCGCGATCATAGACAGCGTTTACCGGCCCAATGTTGCTGTCTTGCAGCTGGAAAAAATCGCCGGCAAACATGGTGAGTTCTTCGGCGCTATAGCGTTTCAGTGTGCCGATTGCATTAACCTCTGGTGTCAGGCGCAGGCGCTCAAACACCGCCTGCACGGCGCCTTCATTAAGTTCAGCACCAATAACCATGACGCCTTGAAGGAGCAGCCAATCCAGATCGAACGATTTGCCACAGAGCGGCACAAAGACCTTGTCGCCGGCTGAAAGCTTCAGGTGATCATAGTTTTCGGTGAGCAGCGGGTTGGGTTCGGCTTCATGAAAGGCGATGCGGTTCTCGCGCCAGCGTTCTTGCCAAAAGGCGTGCTCCATGGGGGTCTCCGTTCTTCGCTCGCGATGCCGAAATGCTGCGCGAAAGGGTCAGTAAAGCCGGACCCCACCCACGCTTACATCTGCGTCAAAGGCGCGTCCAATCGCCAGAATGCCGATCCGGCGGAGTTTGGCTGGGTTGAGTGGTGTTTCAATCCGGTGTGGCGCGAAATCAGAAAACGGGATGTGGTGCGTTTCCCATTGCTGTCCAGCGATGAAGCTTTGCCGATAGCTTTGCCAAGGACGTGTCACGTCGGTGGTGCGCAGGTGCAGATTGTAGGTCTCATCATTGCCCAAAACATCCAGGGCTATGCCGTTAAAGACGCTGGCGTCTACCGCTGCGCCATCGGGCGCCAAGTCCAGCGCCATTTGGATGAAACCGCCATTGTTCTCCAAGCTGACGGCCCCGCGCATGCGATAAGCCGCTCGCCCCGCCACCCTCTCACGTGCCATGGCGCCTTGCGACACGCCGCCCATCACGCCATCGGCGATGAACTGCCAGTTCGCGCCATTGCTGGCTTGCGGGGCAGGGCGGCTAAGATCGTCGATGATGGGCGATAGACCGTTCATGCCAGCGCTTTGGCGATCTCTGTGGCGAGCCGTGCATTGTTTTTCACCAGCGCGATGTTGCTGGTGAGGCTTTTGCCGTCGGTCAGCTCCAAAAGGCGGGCCAGCAGAAACGGTGTGACCTGCTTGCCAGCGATGCCTTGGCTCTCCAGATCGGCTTGCGCCTGCGCGATGTAGCCTTGCATCACGTCTTGCGGGATTTCATCGGCAACCGGTATGGGGTTGGCGACCAGCATACCGCCGTCCACACCCATCTGATCGCGCGTCTTTTGGAAAGCTGCAATCTCCCGCGCGCTGTCGATCCGTAGGGGGATGGGAAGATCGGATGTGCGCGACCAAAAGGCGGGCATCACGTCGGTTTGATAGCCGACGACCGGGACACCCTGCGTTTCCAGCACTTCCAATGTTTTGGGAATATCAAGGATGGCCTTGGCCCCGGCAGCAACAACAATCACGCCGGTGCGGCCAAGCTCCAGCAGGTCGGCGGAGACATCGAAGCTCTCGCTCGCGCCCTGGTGCACGCCGCCAATGCCGCCGGTGGCAAACACTTTGATGCCGACCCATTCGGCGACCATCATGGTGGCGGCAACGGTGGTGCCCGCGCTTCCGCCGCTGGAAACGGCGAAGGCGAGATCGGCCCGCGAGGCTTTGCGGGCATCTTTGGCTTGGCCCAAAGCGGCGCGTTCCTCGTCGCTCAAGCCCACTTTGATGCAGCCATCCACCACCGCGATCAGCGCCGGAGTGGCGCCGCCCTCAGAGATGATGTCTTCCACCGACTGCGCCATCTCGATGTTCTGCGGATACGGCATACCGTGGGTGATGATGGTGCTTTCCAGCGCCACCAGCGGGTGGCCCGCAGCCAGCGCATCGGCCGCTGTCGGATGGATATCGACCAGGGAACGCAAGGTATCGGGTGTCATGGTGCGGGTAACTTTCGTGATGTGATGCGGGCCAAGCGGTCGGTTTGCGACTCCAACCAGGCGGGGTTGAGGTCTGGCAAAACGTCTTGCTCGGATTCAAGCGTGAAGGTGGCGAGCACGGCGCCAAGGCGCGAGGCATCGACCAGCGATTGGCCTTTCATCATGCCATAAAGTGTGCCGGACATCAGCGCATCGCCCGCGCCGGTGACGTCCAGCGTGGCGGCTTCCATGCTCGATACGAACGTGATGCCGGTGTCGTCATAGACCAGATGGCCCTCTGAGCCGAGGGTGAGCACCACGCCTTTTGCCCCGCGTTCACGCAGCTTTCCAGTGAGGTGTTCTGGCGCTTGTCCGGTGTCGCCAAGCATGGCACGGGCCTCATCAGCGTTGGTGAAGAGCACGTCAATGGCCGATAGATCATTGGGCAGGCGTACGGCCTTGGGCACGGAGACAGTGTTGACGGCAAGCTGCGCATCCGTGCTCGCTTTGCGGTTTAGCAGGGCGTGCAAGGTCTCTTGCGGGAGGTTGCAATCGGCAAACATCCAGCGGCTCGCAGCGATGTGGGGCCAGGCGCTTTCGAGGACCGCAGGTGTGATCGCCTCAAAGGCATCCATGGCTGCCAAGCCGATATGCAGCTCGTTCGCTTCATTGAGGATCGCGATGTACTCGGCCGTGGCGCTCGTGCGTGAGACGCTTGTTTGGCTCACATCCACGCCCAGGTCGGCGAGATGACGCAGGATGGCACGGCCCGCCGCATCGTCACCCACCAGAGAGACGAGGGCCACCGATTTTTGCAGCCGTGCCAGCGTTTCAGCCACGTTGCGCGCCACGCCGCCAAAGGTTTGGTGGCTAACACTGGGGTTCGACGTGCCGGTGATGAGCGCGGCTTTGGCGTGGACTTTGCGGTTGATCGCCGCCCCACCAATGCACACCAGGTCGCTGGCTTGTGGCGCTTGGCTGTCTAGATGTTTGGGGGTGTTCATGCGACTCCGCTTCGCAAAAGGTCAGCGAGGCTATAGCCAACACGTGCGGCGATGGAAACAGGCGCCAGAGCGGAGCCCCGCTTCACCCTGCGCAGCTGATCTCCACCCGGCGGTTGAGCGAGCGACCGGCTTCATCGTCATTGCTGGCGATGGGTTCGTCTTCTCCCTTGCCGACTGCCGCTATCCGCCCAGCTTCCAGCCCGCGTGCCACCAGCGCAGCGACGACTGAAGCAGCGCGGCGCTGGGAGAGGTCGCGGTTGTAGTCGTCCGCCCCTTCGCTGGAGGAATGGCCGATGATCTGGATTTGAGCTTCGCCGTTGCTCGCCAGCCCGGCATAGAGATCATCCAGCACTGTATCGGACTCAGGGCGGATCGCGTCTGAATCAAAGTCAAAACCGATCCCATACACGGTGTCACCGCACCCAAGCGTTGGCACATCAGGCGTCAGGCATACGGGCGTGGCCGCTGACGATTCGCCATCATAGGGGCGGAACGGCCCACCATTGCTGGAGCGCAGGCCGCGCAGTGAGCCATCCTCGGCAGCAATCAGGATGAACTGCGAGGGGATGCCTGCGTCATCAGCGCCAAGAGCCCTCAGCACCCGACCATCGACTGTGCCAGCAAGCCTGCTGCGCGTATCATAGCACCCGGTGACGGTCGCGCCTTCCTGTGCGAGTTCGATGTCAACACCACGACCTTCCCAAACGCCATCGAACAGGGTCGAAGGCTCCGACACAGCCTGGATGCCGTTGCCAATGATCTCGGAGAACTCAAAAAACGTGTTTTCCACCTGCACATCTAGGCCGTCGGAAAGGCGCAGCCGCACCCACTGCACATCGGGCTGGTCAGCGCCCATTGTGAGGTCGGTGACGAGGCCGCGCTCGGCATGCTCTTCCAGCGTACCGGTGGCGAGCGTCACGAAGGGACCATCAGCGCTTTCGGCAGACCCTAGTATCTCAACCTGCCTGAAGAAGGTTTGTGACGGGCTCGGCGTCTCGGCAATGCCCGGCACGGCGAACCTTTCGAACCGGGTTGGCGCTGGCAGGGCATAGGTAATCTCTAGTGTGTCGCTGGGCCCTCCGAAGCGTGGGGTCATCACATACTTGCCGGGGTTGCCATCGATGGCCTTGATCGCCTGCTCCATCACGGTGCGGAAGTCAGCGCTGGCGCTGATGGATACCGACAGCACCCCTTGGGCGAACGTCATCAGATCGATGGGCTCTGGCGCCTCTTGGGCGCTCGCGCCGGAGAGCAGAAGAGCGCTGAGCGCCGTAGTGCTGGCGAAGGCGGTTGCAGCGGCAGCAAAGCGTGTGAGCATGGTTCGTCCCCCGTTTTGTCCGCAGTTTAGGCAGGGGGAGGGAAGGTGGGCAATGGGCCTACGCTTGAGAATGATCGCCATGGCCGGACTTGACCCGGCCATCCAGCTCTTGTGGGCCCCGCTGACGAGATGGTGCGGGCGGACGGCTACCAACTGGATAGCCGCCTCAAGGGCGTCCATGCGAATGACCGCGCGGCGGGTAGAATTGACGCTTTGATTTGCCGCGTTGTAGCGCGCGTGGTGTTCGATTCCTTTGTTTTTCTTTAGCGATCTTTTTTTTGCTAAGAAACCGTTGCGGGTATGGGCGACCCACAAAAAAACCATTTTAGAGTTGAGTGATATGGGCTTTTGGCGGGAAGAGTTTTCTGAAAACGAAATAGATTTCGTTCTTGAGCAAGTTAGAAGTAGTCGGGTTCGAGGCGCCGACGGTCGCATCTCAGTTACAACTGTTGGTGACTACGACGGTTGGATTGCGATTTTAGTCTCCGCCGTCGGACTCGATGTCCGCACCGATGCCCTTAGAACACGAATTGTTCGAGACGTACTCTTCTCGCCGGATTTACCTCTAGACTTTTCAGAGAGAGATTTCCGTAGGACCGCTTATTTTTTGCGCAACAAATACCAAACGGAGGAGCTGAAACCCTATCGCGTAGCCTTTCCTATTTGGAATATGCCTAAGTTCCTTCGAGGCACGAAGCAATTGGGCGATGTAACTCTAAACTTCATGCCGTCTGTAAATACACGATATTTCGCGAGAATTGAACGCGGTCGTCATGAACAACAAACTTCCCCGCGCTTCGAATATTTCTTTACAAAAGAACGTTTGAACGATTTGCGCCGTTGTTCGATCTGCTTAGCTCATGTTCGGGCCAACAGCCCAGCCGACGCAAACGAGCGAGCATCCGAGGCGCTGTACGAAACACTCGGATTGGTCAACTTAGCCATGGATGGAGGGAAGTACTGGCGGCGATCATTCGCTATCACCGGCAAATTGCCAGTTTCGGACGTGTTGATAGCACCGCACACAACCACCCACTTTGAGAATGGCCAATTAACGCACGATGGCTTTTGGTACGAAAACTGGGTTGGCGGGCCAAA
Source organism: Pseudomonadota bacterium (assembly GCA_039814945.1). Taxonomy (GTDB): domain Bacteria; phylum Pseudomonadota; class Alphaproteobacteria; order Rhizobiales; family MH13; genus MH13. Next base: position 438,272 of record JBCCAF010000001.1, on the reverse strand, counting down.
CCAGAAGTCTCTGGGTACAGAGGTTTGGGAAGCCTGGGAAAAGCGAGTCCATCAACTTGAGCTTGGCATTTCCAGGTCTCCCTGGCGCGATAGGTGCAAGTCGGCGGCCGCGCGCTATTTTAAAGCGTTCTCAAATCCTAAGCTCGAAGAATCATTTCTTGAAGGGTGGCGGCTGTTTGAAAATATTTCAGGGTCACGGTACGAAAAGATAAGTGACCAATTGCTTCGTGCGTCTAATATATTTGAGGACAATGTCGAATACTTGACAATTGGCCGACATCTGGCAATTCGACGAAATTTGCTGGCACATGGCCACGCAATCAAGACGGACGACGAGGAAACACTAGCGTTTCAAATGCTCCAGTTTGTGGCTCCATTCTTGGAGCGATACATCCTCAATGGCTTTGGATTCAAATCGCCAGACGAGTTCTGGGAGTTTCTAGATCTTCCAGCGCGACGAGGCGATCGTGAAGCTGATCGCGTAGAGCTTGAGAGGCGGCTCGATCTGCTCGAAAAAGCTGCTAGATTTCGAAAAGAAACTGCTTGGTGAGCGCTCCTGCTCAGAGACAACGTCATTGATTGAAACCGTCACCAGATTGTAAGCGTCGTTTGGGCCTAAAAGACCAATTGATGCCATCGAACCGGCCCTGAATTAAAGCGAAAGTCCTTGCCCCTTGACCAAAATTTGACCAAATGGTCTACTTTTCCTCTCAAAGCGGTTTTGCCGGTCAAAGGCAGGCGCTTGAACGAGGGAAAGGCAGTCTATGGTCAGCCTGCAAGAAGCGGTTGCGTATAGTGAGGCGGGTGAGAGCCTGCGGCGCGAGCTCGACTCTCAGGCCTCTGCCATCCGAAACGCCCACTGGGGCGAGGTCATCACCTATTCGCGCAAAGTGTTTGCGCCGCTGACCACCATGTGCCGCGACACTTGCGGCTACTGCACCTTCGTCAAACATCCTGATGATCCCGGCGCGTACATCATGACGCCAAAAGACGTGTTGGCCACCGCCCGCCGAGGCGAAGAGACCGGCTGCAAGGAGCTGCTCTTCTCGCTGGGTGAAAAGCCTGAGCAGCGCTATGAGAAAGCCGCCAAGGCATTGGAAAAACTCGGCTATTCCAGCATGATCGACTATCTGGCCGCCATGTGTGCGCTGGTGCTGAAGGAAACCTCGCTGTTGCCGCACGTTAATGCTGGTACGCTCACCGACAATGAGATCGCCAAGTTGAAACCTGTTTCCGCCAGCATGGGCATGATGCTGGAGACTGTTTCCAACCGGCTGATGCAGCCGGGTATGCCGCACCATCAATGCCCGGATAAAACGCCAAAGGCGCGGCTGCGCACGCTGGAAACCGCTGGCCGCAACAAGGTGCCGTTTACCACGGGTCTGTTGATCGGCATCGGTGAGACTTGGGCCGAGCGCGTGGAAGCGCTGGCGGCCATCAATGACGCGCACCAGCGCCACGGGCACATTCAAGAAGTGATCATCCAGAACTTTCAGGCCAAGCCGGGCATCGCCATGGAGAGCCATGCCGAGCCGAGTCTTGATGATATGCTGCTGACGCTCGCCACCGCGCGGCTGATGCTGGACCCATCGATCAGCCTGCAAGCACCGCCGAACCTTTCGGCGCGCCATGCTGATTACCTCGCGGCGGGCATCAATGACTGGGGCGGGATTTCGCCGGTGACCATCGATTTCATCAATCCTGGCCATCCTTGGCCACAGCTGGATGCGCTGGCCGCCTCCACCGCCAAGGCCGGCTTGCACTTGCAGGAGCGGCTGACCGTCTATCCGGCCTATCTGCATGATGGTGACTATGTGGCCGAGGGGCTGTTGGGTCGCGCCCAGGCGATGGCGCGTAAGGACGGGCTGGCTGCGAGCCAGGCTTTGGAGCAAATCTTGGAGGGTGCGGCCTGATGTTGATGCCGAAGCCTGCTTCCTCGCCCGTGCGGGCCATTTTGGACAAAGCTTTGTCGGGCCAAGAGGTGAGCCGCGACGAGGGCGAGGTGCTCTTTCGCGCGCGTGGTGCTGATCTGGCGGCCGTGGTGGCCGTCGCCGATCAGCTGCGCCGCCAGGTGTGCGGCGACCACGTGACGTTCGCCGTTAATCGGAACATCAATTTCACCAACATCTGCTACATGGGCTGCCAGTTCTGCGGTTTTGCCAAACGCATGGAAGACGAAGGCGCGGAGTTTCTGTCGCTGGAAACCGTTGTCGCCCGTGCTCGCCAAGCCTGGGATCGCGGCGCCACGGAGGTGTGCATTCAGGGCGGCTTGCACCCGAAAATGAAGGGCACGCATTACCGCGATATTCTGCTCGCCATCAAAGCCGACCTGCCAGACATGCATATCCATGCCTTCTCGCCGTTTGAGATTTGGTACGGCGTGAAAAAGACCGGTATGAGCATTGCCGAGTTTCTGACTGATCTGAAAGCCTGTGGATTGGACTCCATGCCGGGCACGGCGGCGGAGATTCTCGACACGGAAATCCGCAAAGTTCTGACCCGCGATAAGCTGACGACCGATGAGTGGGTGGAGATTATTACCACCGCGCATCAGGTTGGCATTCCGACCACCGCGACGATCATGTACGGCCATGTGGATGCGCCGCAGCATTGGGCGGATCATTTGGAGCGTTTGCGCAAAATTGCGCGCGTTAGTCCGCTTCATCAGGCGGACGGTCTGCATCAAAAAGCGGACGGTCCGCAGACTAGTCTGCATAAAACAGCGGACGGTCTGCATGATCAAGCAGACGGTCTGTCTCAAAATCGGGGTCAAACGCCTGCCGGGTTCACCGAATTTGTGCCGCTGTCCTTCGTTCATGAGGATGCGCCGCTTTACCTGAAAGACCCAACTTCCGTTCGCCCTGGACCCACCCGCGAAGAGGTGATGGCGATGCATTCCGTCTCGCGGATCATGCTTCACGGATACATCGATAACATCCAGGTGTCTTGGACCAAACTTGGCCCTGAAATGGCGCAAGCGATGCTTGGTTGTGGCGTCAATGATTTGGGCGGCACGCTGATGAATGAAAGCATTTCCAGGGCTGCTGGCGCGAAGAACGGCCAGGAGGTGACGGCCCACGAAATGGTGCAAATCATCCGCTCCGCAGGTCGGGTGCCTGTGCAACGGAATACGCTTTACGGAACGGTGCGAAAATTCGAAAATTCTGACCCAGACATGCAAGCGCCGCTGGTGGATCGTAAGGGCGCTAACCCCTTGGCGTTCCTGGGTAAAAGCGAGCGCAAACGTGCCTAAGGTGACGCTCCTTGCAGGCGGTGTTGGTGGCGCGAAAATGGCTGAGGGTTTGGCCGCACTGGAGGGTGTTGAGCTCACCATTGTCGGCAACATCGCCGATGATGAGCAGTTTCATGGGCTTTGGGTATCACCGGACATCGACACGGTCACTTACACGCTGGCCGGGCTGATTGATCGCAAGCAGGGCTGGGGTGTTGCGGACGAAGGTTTGCGGGCGCTTGGCGTTTTGGAGAAGCTTGGTGAGCACACCTGGATGACGCTGGGCGATAAGGACCTTGGCCTGCATATTTATCGCACCATGCGCCGTGCCGAAGGTGATCGCCCCTGCGATATTGCCCGCCATATTGCCAAAGCCTTTGGCGTGATACCCACCATCGTTTTGCCGACCGATGATTGGATGCAAACGCGGCTGGTCACCGATATCGGGCCGCTGAGTTTCCAGGAATATTTCGTGCGCGAACAGTGCAAACCGGAGGTTTTGGAGATCTGGTTTGAGGGCGTGGAGTTCGCCAAGCCAACGCCGGAAGCGCTGGAAGCTCTTGTAAGTGCTGATCTTATTGTTCTTGCCCCGTCCAATCCGCTTGTGAGCCTTGATCCGATCCTTGCCATTCCCGGCATGCACGATGCCGTGGTGGAAGCACCAGCGCCGGTTATTGCTGTGAGCCCGCTGATTGCCGGTAAAACCGTAAAAGGCCCGGCGGCCAGGATGATGAAGAGTTTGGGGCTTGAGGCTTCTGCACTGGGTATCGCGCGGCACTATCAAGGGTTGGTTGATAGCCTGGTCATTGATAGCCAGGATGCTGATCTTCAGGCTGACATCGAAGCGCTGGGCGTGGAGGTTTCGACCACTGATATCTTGATGCCAACGCCGGAGCGCAAGCGTGAGGTTGCTGCGCATCTGTTGGAGGTGGCGCTGTGAGCCAGGCCAACGCATCCCTTTGCGTCGTCATCCCGATGAAGGATCCGGGCGAGGCCAAGACCCGACTGGGCGATACACTGCCCGCCAAAACCCGCGCGGCGCTAACCCGCACCCTGTTCCGTCAAACCTTGCGCGTGCTGAAGATATTGGATCAAGACCTGCACATTGTGGTGGTCACCAACTCCGATGCGATCCGCGAAATCTGTCTGCCGTTTCGCGTGCAGGTGCTGGCCGATCCGGGCGGCGGACTTAATGAGGCGGTGAAAGCCGGCGCGGACTATGCGGCGCACCATCGCTTTTCCAGCGTTTGCATTCTGCCCGGTGATCTGGCCGATCCCGCGCCGGATGATTTGAGAAACCTGTTCGCAATGCCGCGTGAAGCCAACTCTATAGTCATTGCCCCCGCCCATGATGGTGGCACGAATGCTCTGCTGGTCACACCGCCGGATGCGTTGCCCTTTGCCTATGGGCCTGACAGCTGCGCAGCCCACCAGACCAACGCCGAAGAGGCTGGGCTTTCTTGTTTGGTCACGCCGTTGCCAAGCCTACTTTACGATGTGGACCGCTCATCTGATCTCGGCGCCCGTTTGGCGCGGGGCCTCGATCGCTCTCTGGGCGCGTTTGCCAAAGGCGGCAAGCAATGAGGCGCGCAGAGATCCTGGCGGTTCCAGGCTTTCCGGAAGTAAAAGCGGGCGATGATCTTGGCCTCCTGATCGGTGATGCGCTGGTCGCCGTTGATCTTAGTCCAGGCGAGGGGGACATTCTCACCCTCGCCCACAAGATCGTTTCCAAGGCCGAGGGTCAGGTGCGGCAGCTTGCTGATATAACGCCTAGTGAAGAAGCGCTGCGCTACGGGGCGGAGCTTTCCAAAGACCCGCGCAAAGTGCAGGCGGTGCTGGATGAAAGCACCCGTGTGGTGCGCGCCTTTAAGCATCCGCACGCCACTGAAGGCACGATGATCTGCGAACATCGGTTGGGGCTGATCTCTGCCAATGCTGCCGTGGATGAAAGCAACACTGGCGGCGCGGACGAGGTGATTTTGTTGCCCAAGGACCCTGATGCCAGCGCGCGCAAACTGCGCGATGCGCTGCAATCGCGGTTTGACACGGATATCGGCGTCATCATCACCGACACGTTTGGCCGGCCGTGGCGGCTTGGCCAGGTGAATGTGGCCATCGGTCTTGCTGGTGTGCCAGCACGGATCAATGAAGCCGGTGGACAGGATGCGCGTGGGCGCGAGTTAAAGGTGACTGAACCCGCCTTTGCCGATGAGGTGGCGGCAGCGTCGGGCCTGGTGATCGGCAAGGCGGCGCAAACGCCGGTGGTGCTTTTTCGCGGCCTCGATTGGCCAACAACGAACGACGCGCGGGGGGCTGACCTGATACGCGCAAAACTTGAGGATATGTTTCGATGACACTTGCCATTGTCGGGGGCACAGGCCCCCAAGGAAAAGGGTTGGCGTTGCGCTTTGCGCGCGCCGGTGTGCCAGTGGCCATAGGATCGCGCGACGGAGCACGCGCCGCTGAGATTGCTGGCGAGCTTTCCGCGCAGCTTGGCAGTGATGCCGCGCCGATCACCGGCCACAGCAATGATGATGCGGTTGCTGCTGCCGACCGGATGGTGATCCTGTCGGTGCCCTATGCTGGCCACAACGCGACGCTGGAGCAGATCAAGGGCGGCCTTGCTGGCAAGGTGCTGGTGGACATTGTGGTGCCGTTGTCACCCAATGACCCCAAGACGGTGGATATGCCGCGGGAAGGCTCGGCGACCGAGGCAGCGCAAGCCATTCTGGGCGACGACATTCCTGTTATCGGCGCTTTGCACAATGTGTCGGCGGCAACGCTCAATCACCTCGATTGGGATATCAACTGCGATATCCTGGTGTGCGGCGACTCGTTGGATGCCCGCAAAGAGGTGATCGCGTTGGTGAAGAAGCTTGGCGTTGAAGCGTACAATGCCGGTGGTGCCAGTGCTGCGCGCTGCATTGAAGCCATCACACCCATTCTCATTCGTATCAACATTTCCAAGCAGGTGCCGTTTACGCACGCAGGCATCAAAATCTGGCCGCCATCGCATTAATGCGATGGCTTCTCTTTTTCCAACAAGGTCCGGGCGGAAAACCGGTTCCCACTTTTCCTGACCTTGTTGTGACTACCTGGACTGAAATCAAACAATACTAAGGGGATAAACCGATGGAATTTGGGATCACATTTAAAGGCTTTGTCGAGCCGGACCGCGCGCGTGCCTTGGTGCGTCAGGCGGAAAATGCTGGCTTCACCTATTGCTGGTTTTACGACAGTCACATTTTGTGGCGCGAGAGCTTCGCCGCTATGGCTATGTGTATGGAGCACACCAAAAACATGCGGTTTGGCCCGTGCGTGACCAACCCCAACACCCGTGATTGGTCGCTGGCAGCGTCCATGTTCGGGTCGCTGGCCAAACAGTCTGGTGGCCGGTTTGATATCGGCGTTGGACGCGGCGACAGCGCCGTGCGCGTGATGGGCAAAAAGCCCGCCAAACTTGCGGTGCTCGAGGAATTCATCACCAAGGTGCAAGCCATGGTGCGTGGTGAAGAGGTGACGTATGGCGATGTGCCTGCGCCCATCCAGTTCCCTTGGGCAACTGGCTACGAGCTGCCTGCCTGGGTGGCTGCCTATGGACCAATGGCATTGAAATCAGCCGGTAAGGTCGGCGACGGCTTGATCTTACAGATTGCTGAGCCTGGCATTTGTAAGTGGCTGGCCGATCAGGCGATTGCTGCGGGCAAGGAAGCTGGGCGTGACATGTCGACCTTCAAAGTCATGTCGGCTGCGCCTGCCTATATTGGCGATATTGTCGAAGCGCGCGAGGCTACCAAATGGTTCCCGGCGATGGTGGGCAATCATGTGGCCGACATCGTGGAGAAGTATGGCGCTGACACCGACTTGGTGCCCCAAAGTCTGACAGCTTACGTGGAGAAGCGTCGTGGTTACGACTATTCCAAGCATGGTCAGAGCGACAATCCGTACCTTGATTTCATCACCGATGACATCATCGATGGCTTTGCGGTTCTCGGCTCGGTGGATGATCACATTGCCAAGCTGCAAGAGCTGGAAAATGTGGGTGTGACCCAGTTCAACATCTACCTGGACAATGGCGATGAAGAGAACATCATCGCGCGCTATGGCGACACGATTATTCCTGCCATGCAGGCCTGATCGACAGGTCTTGATGACATCTGCGCGTAGCCGCTCGCCCGTGTGGGCGGCTACGTGCTTTCACCGGGCAACATAAGTTGCAGTGCATGATAATGCTGCGGTGCAGCGTGAATACTTGGCGCGATATTTTCTTTAAACCACTGAAAATAAATACTATTTTTCTTCTTATCCGAAGGGTGGACGCCGTTCGTTGATTACCCGGAAGTATAGGGGGTAGTCCGTACGTACCCGCTTCAAGAATCCAAAGCGTTCCGATAGTTTGCGCTCCAGCTTTGGATCGTTACCATTGGGCTATCCTGTTTTTTGTGTGCCTTGCGGCGTGCTGGGATCTCCATTTGGGCAGATGCGATCTAAGGGCTGGAAACGTCTTTAGGGAGGACGCGTATTGTCTGACAACTCCGATAACAATGCCTATTGGAAGGCGAACCTTCGCCTGATGGGCTTTTGCCTGGTGATATGGGCGCTTGCCTCGTTTGGTTTTGCGATCCTACTTCGCCCGCTTATTTCCGGCATCGCCGTTGGCGGTACCGATCTTGGTTTTTGGTTCGCCCAACAGGGCTCCATCCTCGTATTTTTGGTCCTGATCTTCTTTTATGCGATCCGCATGAATGCTTTGGACAAAGAATACGGCGTGGATGAAGAGTAGGTCTGGGAGCACCAATTATGGATCAAACAACACTCAACTTTATCGTCGTGGGGGCCAGCTTTGCCCTTTACTTCGGTATCGCATTTTGGGCGCGTGCTGCGTCCACGAGCGAGTTCTACGCTGCTGGTCGTGGTGTGAACCCAATTATCAATGGTATGGCGACTGCTGCTGACTGGATGTCGGCTGCGTCGTTTATTTCGATGGCGGGTCTTATCGCTTTCGTTGGTTACAACAACTCTTTGTTCCTGATGGGCTGGACCGGCGGCTACGTGCTGATGGCCATGCTGCTTGCACCTTACCTGCGTAAGTTCGGCAAGTTCACGGTGCCTGAGTTCGTTGGTGACCGATACTACTCCAACGCCGCGCGCGTTGTGGCGGTTATCTGTCTCATCGTGATCTCAGTGACCTACGTGATCGGTCAGATGCGTGGTGCGGGTATTGCCTTCTCACGCTTCCTGGAAATCGACATTGAGCTGGGTCTCTACACTGCTGGTTTTGTCGTCTTCGTTTATGCCGTTCTCGGCGGTATGAAGGGCATCACCTACACCCAGGTTGCACAGTACTGCGTGCTGATCATTGCCTACACCATTCCGGCAATCTTCATCTCGCTGAACCTGACTGGCAATCCGATCCCAGGTCTTGGTCTGTTCTCGACCATGGCTGAAGGCCAAGCAGGCGCTGGGCAACACCTTCTGGTGACGCTCGATGGGCTGCTAACGGACCTTGGCTTTAGGGAATACACGGCAACAACCAACCCTTGGTTGATGGCGCTGTACACCCTGTCGCTGATGATTGGTACAGCTGGTCTTCCACACGTGATCATTCGCTTCTTCACCGTGCCTAAAGTGGCTGATGCTCGTACATCGGCTGGTTGGGCTTTGGTGTTCATCGCGCTTCTTTACCTCACCGCTCCTGCTGTGGGTGCGATGGCGCGCATGAACATCACGACCACGATGTGGCCGGCTGGTATTGAAGGCGAAGCTGTTGCTGTGGATGAACTGCCTGATTGGTTCGAAACGTGGCAGGTCACTGGCCTTCTGGGTGTCGAAGACAAGAACGGCGACGGTCGGATCCAGTACTACAACGATGCCAATCCAGACATGGATGCACTTGCTGCTGAACGCGGCTGGGAAGGCAATGAGCTTGTCACTTTTAACCGTGACATCCTCGTGCTTGCCAACCCGGAAATCGCACAGCTTCCAAGTTGGGTGATCGCCTTGATTGCTGCTGGTGGTATTGCTGCTGCGCTGTCAACGGCTGCTGGTCTATTGCTGGCGATTTCGTCTGCCATCTCGCACGATCTGATTAAGTCGGTGTTCAATCCAAGTATTTCAGAGAAAGGCGAGCTGCTTGCAGCGCGTATATCGATGGCGGTGGCGATCTGTGTGGCGGTCTATCTGGGCCTCAATCCTCCAGGATTTGCTGCGCAAGTTGTGGCGTTGGCCTTTGGTCTTGCCGCTGCAACGTTGTTCCCAACGCTGATGATGGGGATCTTCTCCAAGCGGATGAACTCCGCCGGGGCGATCGCAGGTATGTTGGCTGGTCTGATTTCGACCTGTCTCTACCTGTTCCTGTTCCTTGGTTGGTTCTTCATCCCAGGCACGGCATCGTTTGATAGCTCGCAGTATCTGTTTGGCATTCCGCCAACCCACTTCGGGCCAATTGGTGCAGTGTTCAACTTTGCTGCTGCGTTCCTGGTCTCGCGTGCAACGGCGGCTCCGCCAGAGCACATCCAGGCGCTGGTGGAATCGGTACGTATTCCACGTGGTGCTGCGGCTGCTGTGGACCACTAAGCCCTCGCAACTTGCGACATGCTTTGACGGGTCCCGCTTGTGCGGGGCCCGTTTTTATTTGCTCCGGGCCTTCGGCCCAACCGCAGGTGGCCGCTTTTTTAAGGGCTTTGCCCAATTGGCCTGCGGGCTGTCCAAGCGCATGGTCTGCACGCTGATTTGCCGCTGCTGATGCCAAGGATTCCTGATGGACGCTACTCTCGCCAACGCGCCTGACTTTGTGCGCAACTACCATCCGTTTGACTCGCTGTCTGATGAGGCGATGGAGCAGCTTCTCGATGGCTTGGGTGTCGAAACCTATTCCGATGGCACGATCATTTTTGGGTTTGGCCAGGACGTGGATGCGCTGCGCATTGTGGCGCGTGGTGAGGTTGATCTGCTTTCGCCTGATGGTGACGTGATCAGCCAGGTGCACGCCGGTGACAGTTTTGGCTCACGCGCCTTGTTCAATGATGGCGTGGCCAATCAATCGGCGCGCGCACGCGGCAATCAGGTGACCGTGCACACGGTGCCGAGCGCCGCTTTTATGCAATTGGTGGAAACAAGCCCGCCTTTCAAAGCGTTCTTTGGTCGCTTTCTCCCCAAGCAGGCTGAGCAGACCCCCAACGCCGATGCCAGTCTGGTGGGCATCGCGCTTCGTGACTTGATGACGCCCAATCCGATCACTGTGCCGCTTGGCACGAGCGTGCAAGATGCGGCGCGTATCATGGCCGAGAAGCGCATATCCTGCGTGCTGATTGTCGATGACGAGAGGTTGGTGGGCTTGCTAACCACCGGCGATATCACCGGACGGGTGGTCTCGCAGGCTCGCGACCCGAAGATCCCGGTCGATGAGGTGATGACCGCCGACCCCATGGCGTTTTCGCCCGATGCCTCAGGCTTTGATGCCATGCTTGCCATGAGCAGCAAGGGCATCGGTCACTTGCCAATCGCTGAGAATGGCACGCCTGTTGGCATCATTACGCGGACCAATTTGGTGCGCCGCCAGCAAGTCTCGGCGGTCTATATGATCGGCGATATTCGCCGTCTCTCAGACACAGCCAAACTGGCCGATGTGATCGAGCAAGCGCCAGCCTTGCTGGTGCAATTGGTGGGTTCTGGTGTTGCACCGCACCAGATTGGCCGGGTGATGACCTCGCTGACCGATGCGCTGACGACCCGCCTTTTGGAAATGGCTGAAGAGAAGTTTGGGCCTGCTCCGGTGTCCTATCTGTGGCTTGCCTGCGGCAGTCAGGGGCGGCGCGAGCAAACCGGCGTCTCGGACCAAGACAACTGCCTGATCTTGCACGATGATTTCGATCCGGCTTCACACGATGCCTATTTCAAGGACATGGCTCAGTTTGTTTCTGATGGGTTGGATGAAGCTGGGTATTTCTATTGCCCTGGCGACATGATGGCGACGAATGATCGGTGGCGCCAACCGGTGAAAGTCTGGCGGGGCTATTTTGAGAACTGGGTGCGCAAACCTGATCCGATGGCGCAAATGCTTGCCTCAGTGATGTTTGATCTGCGGGCCATTCATGGCGAGATGAGCCTGTTTGACGGCTTGCAAGACTCCACATTGGCTCTTGCTTCCAAGAACTCAATTTTCCGTGCGCACATGGCGGCCAATTCGCTCAAGCACACCCCGCCGCTCGGCTTGTTTCGCGGCTTCGCCTTGATCAAGTCTGGCGAGCACAAAGATACCGTGGACCTGAAGCACAATGGCGTTGTGCCGATTGTTGATCTGGCGCGCATGTACGCGCTGGAAGGCGCCATTGGTGCGGTGAACACCCGTGAGCGGCTGGATGCTGCACGCGAGGCCGGCACGCTTTCCAAGTCCGGTGCCAGCGATCTGATCGATGCCTATGACCTGATTTCTACCATGCGCTTGCGCCATCAGGCACGGCAGATCCGCGATGGTGAAAAGCCGGATAACTTCCTGGCCCCATCGCGGCTTTCGTCTTTTGAGCGCAACCATTTGAAGGATGCTTTTGGCGTTATCAAAGGGCTGCAGTCAGCGCTTGGGCACGGGCGCAGCGCGGGATAAAGGTCAAAGCTCTGCTTGGCTTGCGCTTGGCCGCGTCGACCAAAGGCTGGGCTGGTGAATTGGCCCGTCACAGGCTAAACGGAGCGCTGATCGTGTTTCTCGTTTTGCCCGGAAGGCATTTATGTTCCTAGGTTATGTTGGCGCAATCGCTGGCGGTATCAGCCTGGCCGCGGTGCTATTGATCATCTCAAAAACGTTTCGGCTTAAACTGCCACGCTGGATGTATCCGGCCACGGCAGGCCTCGGTATGCTGCTGCTGACCATCCACATCGAATATGGCTGGTACGATCAGGTTGTTTCCAACCTGCCCGAAGAGATCGAGGTGGTGCAGACGTTTGATTATTCTGTGGCTTATCAGCCCTGGACCTATTTGGTGCCGCGCGTGAACCGCTTTGTTGCCATTGATCACACAACGGCGCGCACCAATCCTGATCTCGACAATATGGTACTGGTTGACGTCATTTTGATGGAGCGGTTTTCCTCGGCATTGATCGCGACCAACATCGTCAATTGCGAGGCGGGTGAGCGGTTTCTTCTGGGTGACGACACCGCGATGGACGAGAACGGTATGCCGGTTGATGCCAACTGGACGCAGGCTGGGTTGGGTGATCCGCTGATCGCGGCCACATGCGCGCGCCACAGTTCCGAGGGCTCTTAGCGGTTTCTTCGCGCCCGCCTTCGACGGAAGGATAGGGCTGCGGACATCCCGCAATTGGCTAGGATCAAGGAAAGGTCGGCCGGATATGCTTAGCCTGCGACCTTCGACGGGCTAAAGCCACACATAAAAACAACATGGCGGCCTGATGCACTGGTGAACACCCGAAAGGGTGCCTGGGAGGACCGCCGTGAGCAAGAAAGCTCCATCATCCTTTGAGCCGCGCCGCGCCGCGCGCAGTCTGTTCATGCCAGCCATGGGATTGGCTGTTGTGGTCACCTTGCTTGCAGCAGCCATAGCTTTTGGAGGCGATGGCGGTTTGTCGCGCACGCTTGCGCCGCTTGCGGCGGTTGCCTCGCTGGGCCTCATCGCCATGTTGTTTGTGTTGATGAACAAGGTGCAAGCAACCGCGCTTGCGCCTGCAGAGCGACTGCAAGGGGCGCTGGCCCGTGTTCCCGATGAAGGCGCGGCGGCGGTTGCAGGCCTTCGTGATCCAGGTCTTCTGGGCGGCGTGGTGCGTGAGGTGAGCCAGCTGCTCGAAACCCATCTTTCCAGTTGGCAAGACGACGCCAAGCAGCGTGAAACGGCGGTGCGTGGGCGGTTGGAAACGGTGCTGCGTGATTTGCACGATGGTGTTTTGATCTGCACGCTGGAACACCAGGTGTTGCTCTACAATGCGCGTGCGCTAGAAATCCTTCACGTCACGGGCGAGGTGGGTCTTGATCGTCCGCTGTTTGAAACGCTCGCCGAACGACCTTTCCGCCACGCCTTGTTGCGTCTTCAATCCCGCTTTGCGTCCGGTCGCCATGCTGATCATGCGGATGGACTGAGTATTATGTTGATCGCCGGTACTGTGGATGGTCGTCACACGATCAAAGGGCGCATGTCGCTGATGATGGATGATGCGGGTGAGGTGCCGGTTGGCTATGTGGTGACCTTCGAGGATGTGACCAACGCGCTTTCCACGGCGCTTTATCGTGAGCGCGCGCTGTTTGATATTCGTGATGACCTGCGCACGCGCTTAAGCGACCTTACCGCGAAGGCTGATGCGGCGGATATGAAAACTGAGATGCAGGCGGTGCGCGAGGAGGTTGAGCGGCTGGATACGTTCCTTCTGGATGTGCTGGCTGGTGCTTGGCCAATGAGCGCGGTGTTTTCCACCACGCTGTTTCACTGTGTGACCGAGCGGGATTCTGAAAGCCGTGGCCTTACGTTCTCGGTCGAAGGCGATCCTGTTTGGCTGCATTGCGATAGCGCCTCAATCACCGATCTGTTGGATCGTCTTGCCAACCGTATCGCCGTTGATTTTGACGTGCGCGATTTTCGCGTGATCGCCACACTGGCCTCCGATGGCGAAGCCTATGTGGACCTGCTCTATGCCGGTGAGCCCGTGGACGACGCTGTTCTTAACAGCTGGCTGGAGGAACGACTGGAACCGGACCTGGGGTCGGTGACCGGTGATGACATTGTCCACCGGCATCGCAGCATTCTCCAGATCGATGCCAATATTGGTGAGGGTGTGACACGGCTCCGCTTGGCTTTGAAAGTGGCGGCTGAGCGGTATGAGCGCACGGAGCGTTCGTTCATGCCAGCGCAGGCGCGGCGCGAGTTCTATGACTTTGATCTGCTGCACCGGCCACATGCCAGCGCGTTGGACAAGCGACCATTGCGCGCGCTGACAAGCGTTGTGTTTGACACCGAGACAACCGGTCTTGAGCCTTCCAAGGGCGACGAGATCATTTCGATTGGTGCCGTGCGCATTGTGAACGGGCGGCTTTTGCGCGGTGAAATTTTCAACGAGTTCGTCAACCCGCAGCGCGCGATTCCGGCTGCTTCCACCAAGATCCACGGGATCACTGATGCTATGGTTGCCGATGCACCGATGATCGCTGAGACCTTGCCGCGCTTTCATGGCTATGTCGGTCCGGGCGCGCTGATCGCGCACAATGCGGCGTTTGACATGAAATTCCTGGCCCTCAAAGAGAGCCAAGTGGGCGTGCAGTTCAATCAGCCTGTTCTCGATACGTTGCTTTTGGCGGCACACGCGCTGGGCCGTGATGAAAGCCTGTCACTGGATGGTCTGTCGGAGCGGTTTGGTGTGGTGCTCCCGCCCGAGGATCGCCATACGGCGCTGGGCGATGCACTGGCCACAGGTGAGGTGTTCATCAAGCTTCTGCCGCTGCTTGAAGCCAAGGGCGTCCATACGCTGGCCGATGCGCTGGAAGCGTCTGATCGCCAGGTTGGCCTGCGGCGGATGCAGGAGCAGTTCTAAGGGATCTCTTTGGGGCAATGAAAAAAGGGCGGCGCCAGTTGGCGCCGCCCTTTTGAATTTCGACCCGGAAAAGGGTGGCCTAAATCGCCAGCTCTTCGACCTCTTCACCGGGCTGTGGTTTGGCAAGCTCGGGGTTGGCGCCATTCAGGCCAACCAGGAAGAGCGCAATCAGGAATACTGGCGTTGCGATCACACCAAACGCGATAAGCGCCACCGGGCCGAAAAAGATAACAGCGATGATCAGCGCCACCACGGCATTCACCAGGAACAGCGAGAGCGTGGTTGCATCCGTCCAGCGACCGTAGAAAAAGCTGCGCTTTTCACCTGTGTCATCGACATCATCGATGGTTGGCTCGATGCCCATCTTGCGGTCGCGCTGCGCTTTCAGCCGCCGGACAAGACCAACAATGAGTGCCGGGATGAACAGGATGATGCTGGCAACCAACGCGAAGGGGGCAGAGACGATTTTGGCCAGGCCGGTTTGCTCAGCGCCGGATGTCAGGCTTGGCCAGGCGAACAACAGGCCGAACAGAACCAGGCCGATCAACGTCACCCAGATGGCGCCGGTAACGCCGCCCACGGCATAGCCGATGCCGCCAAAGCCGACTATGTTGATGAGGAGGACGATGAGGCCGCCTAGGGTTTTACCGGCGGTCGATTTGCCCGCGTTTGAAGTGCTCATTGCTTTTCATCCGTCTTGGTGGGTGTGGTGTCGAGAGGCAAAGAATGCTCAGGATGGTCATCGGTGTAGAGGATCCGTTCCGCTGCGCCTTGCAAATCATCAAACTGGCCCGATTTAAGCGCCCAAAAGAACGCGATTAGACCAATTATTGAGAGAAACAGGGCCAGTGGCACCAGAAAAAGCAGAACATCCATCAGATGGCTCCCTCTGCTGGGCGTGCAGCGGCTGGTGAATCGGCGCGCGTATTGAGCCGTTTGAACGGGTTGCCATCCATGCGCAAGGCATTGAGCGTGACGATGATGGAGCTGGCGGCCATGGCGATGGCGGCAATCCAAGGTGTCACCAGGCCGAGCACGGCAACTGGTACCCAGAAGAGATTGTAGCCGACCGAAAATGTGATGTTTTGCACCACAATGCGCCGTGTTGCGCGCGCGGTTTCCAGCGTTTCAGGCAGGGCTTTAAGGCTGTTGCCTTGGAACACGGCATCAGCAGCGCGCCGTGAGATATCCACAGCGCTGGTAGGGGCGAGGGAGGCGTGGGCGGCAGCCAGAGCAGGGGTGTCGTTAAGGCCGTCGCCGACCATCAGCACATGCTTGCCGTCGGCTTTCATGGCTTCAATGGCTGCGATCTTGTCGGCAGGGGTCATGTCGCCCTGCCAGTCTGTGATGCCAAGCTGATCGGCCAGGGGGCCAACAAAACGGGCGCGATCCCCGGACATGATGGCGATGTCAAAGCCGCGTTGTTTCAGCGTGTCGATCACCTGCCGGGTTTGTGGGCGCAGCAAGGGCGCGAACGCAAAGCGGGCTGGGGGGTGGCCTGGGCGTGTGAGCCAAACCTCGGTCTCCAAGCCTCCGTGGGAGGCGCCGTTGGCTTCAGTCTCTTCATCGGACAAGCCACACCAACGCGCTGAACCAAGGCGGACTTCACCACCGTCGCTCATCCAGGAAAGGCCCATGCCTGGGGTGTCCTCGACGCCTTTGACACGGGCGACATCGGGCGCGGCAGCGCGGATTGACTGGGCGAGGGGATGCTTGGAGGAAGCGGCGATCGATGAGGCGACTTGAAGAGCCTCTTCATCTTCTGGCAGACCCACCAATCGCGGTTCCAGCGTGGTGAGCGTGCCGGTTTTATCGAACACGATGGTGTCGATGGCGGCGTAACGCTCCAGCGCGGTTTCGGATTTCACCAGCACGCCCTGACGGCTGAGGCGCCCCGCCGCGACAACCTGGGTGATCGGTACAGCCAGACCAAGGGCACAGGGACAGGTGATGATGAGCACGCAGACGGCAATCATCAGCGCTTCAGGCACGGCCATGCCGCCAAAGAGCCACCAGCCCAGGAACGCGCCAAGTGATAGGGCGTGTACGGTGGGCGAGTACCAGCGCACCACCTTGTCGGCGAAGGCCATGTAGCGGCCCTTTTTCTGTTCGGCGGCTTCCAGCAAGCGCACGATCTCGGCGAGCACGGTGGCTTCGCCAACGCTTTTGGCTTCCACGATCAACGGGCCGGTGAGGTTCATGGTACCTGCGAGCACGCTGGCGCCGATGGCGACGTCTTTGGGCGTGGTTTCGCCATCAATGAGGGCTGTGTCGATGCTTGATCCGCCTTCGCGGACAATGCCGTCCACGCCGATGCGTTCCCCGGCTGTCACCTGAATGCGATCACCACTATCCAGGCTATCGGAGGCCACGGCTTGCAGCGTTCCATCGGGCAAAAGCTTCTGCACAGGCTGACCAGCCAGCATCGCCAGATCGTGAACAGCTGAGCGAGCCGTGCCGCGCACCTTGTGATCGAGATAACGACCGACCAAAAGAATAAAGAGAAGCATGAGCGCACCGTCGAAGTAGACGTGCGGGCCGCCGGTCCAGGTTTCATAGAGGCTCATCGCGGTGGTCAGGGTCACGCCAACGGAGATTGGCACATCCATGTTGGAGCGGCCCTTGCGCAGGGCAGCGATGGCCGAGCGGTAGAACGGTAGACCGGCATAATAGACAGACGGCACGGCGATCAGCGCGGCTATCCAGTGGAAGAAGTCGCGTGTCGCTTGACCCATGGTGGCGAAGTGGCCAGCCCAAACAGCCCAGGCGAGCATCATCAAATTGGCCGCGGCAAAGAAGGAGACCGCAAGCGCCATAATCAGCTCGCGTTCGGTCTTCTTGTCGCGTTCCACCACCGCTTCCATGCGGTAGAGGGCGACGGGATAGCCCAAATCTTCGATGGCTTTGGCAAACGCATTGGCGCGGGTTTCTGCGCCGGTCCATTTCACCGTCAAACGACGGGTGGAGAGATTGACGCGGCCAACCTCAATGCCCGGCTCCCCTGCTAAGCGATCCTCGATTTTGCGCACACAGCCGCCGCAATGCACATTGCCAACCAACAGATTGATCGTGTGCATGCCGTCCTTGTCGGTTTCGACGGCCGTCGAAAGATCGAGGCCAGACCGTGCGCCGGGCTTGCTGGAAGGCAGGGCGAAGGATGCGTCGAGTGATGCCATATGTCGTTCTAGACCGTGCTCTTAATTGACGCCTGGTGCGTGGATGAAAACCTCTTCGGTCGCGAAGTGCCGCGCGCCATCCACGTCGGCGAGAACACTGACAAACCAGCGACCAGAAATTGGGAAGTTGACCGCCCCCTCATACTGTCCACCGCCGACATCGGTCAGCGGAACACGGACCTGCTGGGCGTAGCGGGTCATCCGCTCGGCCATCATGATGACGGTGCCGCCGGACAAGGCATTGCCGTCGCGATCGACCAGGTTGACCGCTGCCATCTGGCCTTCGCCAGAAAATTCAGGCGCAAGAATTTCCATTTGCCAGCCTTGCTCGGCCTGCGCCTGTTCGGCAGCAATCACGTCATCATAGGCTAGGCCACGCTCATAGGCGTTGGTGGTGACCAAGCCAGGGAAGGTGGTGAGCGCCAGGCGCACAAAGTTGCCGGTGACGGCGAAGAGGATGAGGAAACCGCCAACGAAGAGCAGGGGGATCCAGCCATTTGAATCGACCAGCCACCCGATAAAACCGCGGCGCTTGGATGGTGTCTCCTGCAAGGTGTCAGTGCTCATGGTCTCTTTTCCTTGATGCCGTTTGGGCGCGTGCGCCTAGTTTTCCGGGCCCCAGAAGTATGTGCTGCTTGTCGTCATCACCTCACCATTGTCGCCATTGACCAACGAGAAGGTAATGGGCGTTTGACCTTCAGGGCGGCGGGTTGGTGGAACGGTGATGAGAACGCGCAGCGAAGCCGCTTCAATGTCGCTAAAGCCGATGGTGGGGGCCTGACCCTCAGCAAGGGTTGAGCCAGCATGGCTGATGGCGATGTTTTGACCCGTCAGACCTTCCACTTCAAAGCGCACGGTTTCCGCTTCCGAACCGCGATCCGACAGGCGAACATTGTAGATGTTGCGAATAGAGCCATCCGACAGCGTCACGAAGGGCGGGTTGCGGTCCGGCGTGATGGCAACGTCAAAGCCAGTGCGGTTGAGCACGGTGAACACCATGGCGGCAGACACCAAAATCATCAGCGCGCCATAGCCGTAGAAGCGAACCTTGGTGGGTTTGCGCTTTTTGCCGCCCACTTCCACCAACGGCGCGGCGAGATGGGCTTCATCGTGGGTTTCAGCAAGGCTTGCAAAATTGATCAGGCCCGTTGGGCGTTTCAACTTGGTCATGATGCTATCGCAAGCATCGGCGCACAGGCCGCAGCCGATGCAGCCCAGTTGTAGGCCGTTGCGGATATCAACGCCGGTTGGGCAAACATTGACGCACAGATTGCAGTCCACGCAGTCGCCAATATCAGCGCCGGCGGCCTTCTTCTTGGCGCTGCCGCGTGGCTCACCACGCCACGCATGGTAGGTGACGATCTTGGTGTTGGGGTCGAGCATGGCCGACTGGAAACGTGGCCACGGACACATATAGAGGCACACTTTTTCGCGCGCGAATCCAGCCAAAAGGTAGGTAAGGGCGCCGAAAACACCCACCATAACGATGGCCGCTGTGCTTGCCTGGAAGGTGGGCACCTGGGTGAAGGTGTTCACCGTTCCACCGAAATAACCAATCAGCGTCAGGCCGGTCAGCAAGCCGATGGCCACCCAGACGGTGTGCTTGCCGATTTTGCGAACAAGGTTCTGCGCGGTCAGACCCTCTTTGGCGCGCTTGATCTGCATGTTGCGGTCGCCTTCAAACAGGCGTTCGATCATCTGGAAACCATCGGTCCAAAGGGTCTGCGGACAGGTAAAGCCGCACCAGACACGACCAACAATCGTGTTGGTGAAGAACAGGCCGAAGGATGAGAAAAGCAGCACCAACACCAGCAGGTACATATCCTGCGGCCAGAAGGTCCAAGGCCCAGCGTAGAACTTGCCTTCGGTGAACGACATCAAGAAGGCTTGATCAGGCGTTTCGCCGGGCCGGTTCCAAGGAATCCAGGCGGCGCCAAAGAAGAAGATCGTGATGGCGCCCAGGACGAAGCTTTTGATCCGTCGGAAGAGGCCCGTGACGGATTTTTGATAGACTTTTTTGACGCCAGGAAACTCGTCTGCCTGGTAGCCCACGACCATGGATTGTATGCCTTTGTCCGATTAGAATTATGTGACGCTAATGTTTCACAGTGCCCGGCGGTTCGTCGTCAGCACTAGCCCTTAAGGGCGCCGGGACCTTTTGCCGCGCGACCATCACGCCGCGCGGTTTTTTGGTGTTGCTTTGGCCCTATTGCAGGGCAGCGCTTTCGCCAGCACCAGCTTCTTGGCCACCACCCAGCGCGTGCACATAGACCGCCAGCATTTTGATGGTGGCTTCATCGAGCCGCTCACCAAAGGCAGGCATCACACCCTGTTGTGGGTTGGTGATCTGCGCGACCAATTGCTCGCGCTCGCCGCCATAGAGCCAGACAGCGTCTGAGAGATTGGGTGCGCCGAAGATTGCATCACCCAGACCATTCACCCCGTGACAGGCCGAGCATTCCAACTCAAACATCTCCGCGCCAGGAAGCTGATCACGTGTCGCATGATCGGGCGAGGATGGATTGAGTGCCAGAACATAGTCGGCCACGGCTTCGATATCAGCTCCCTCATAGAAGTCGCCGTAGGCAGGCATGAGTGAGAAGCGCGCATCGAGTGTCTCGTTGCGGATGCCGTGGTTGATGGAATACCAGATGTCATCCAGCGTGCCGCCCCACAGCCAGTCATCATCGATAAGCGATGGGAACTGGCCGATCTGACCGCCGCCACCAGCGCCGTGGCACTGGATGCAGTTCACGCCAAACGCTGAACGACCGCCGTTGAAGGCAAGCGTTGCAAGCTCTGGATCAGCGACGATATCGGCCAACTCTGTGTCGGCCAGAACGGCGCCTTGAGCTTCGCGCGCAGTGCGCACGGTTTCCAACTGGGCTTCGAGCGCCTGTCGGGCTGTGTAGCCGGTGGTGCCAGCGGTTGTCTGGTTACCGAGCGGGATGGAAGGCAGCAGCACCGCATACACCACCGCAAAAGCGATGGAGGCGATCCACACCAGCATCCACCAGGTGGGAACCGGCGTGCGCAACTCGCGAATGCCGTTCCATTGGTGACCGGTGGTGTATTGGCCCGTGATTGGGTCGCGTTCAATCTTGTTACCCATTGTGGTCCTGCCTTGCCGCTGCGCGGCCTGCGTTTTGAGGGGCTTTTGATCCGACCTCTGATCTGGGTTCGGGCGCATCTTCCCCGCGGAAAATGATGTTGGCGTGGTCATCCATCGCGTCACGGCTACCAGGGTGGTAGACGCGAATGATCAGGAACAGGATGGCCACCAGACCGACCGTTAGGAATGCGGCCTCGGAGTATCCGATTAGAGCTTCAGCACTCATCGTCCGACCTCCTGGCCTTGCAGCATGGTGTCCGGATCAAACGAGGTGAAGTCCACCATCGTACCGAGAACCTGCAGATAGGCGATCATCGCATCCATCTCGGTCACCTCTTCATCGGGACCGGTGAAGGGGCCAAGCGGTGCGCCTGCATACCGTTCACGCAAAGCGGTGGTGTCGCCGATGAGCGGCACGGCTTGCGCGACGATGTCATCGCGGGCCGCTTCAATGTCGGCGTCGCTGTAAGGCACACCAACAAAGCGCAGGGTGCGCATGTGCAGCTCGATATCGTCATAGTCGAGGGGGCGTTCCAGGAACGCGTAGTCGGGCATGATCGATTCAGGCAACACAGCCTGCGGATTGCGCAGGTGTGCGGCGTGCCACTCGTTGGAGTACTTGCCGCCCACACGGGCCAAATCTGGCCCTGTGCGTTTGGAGCCCCACAGGAAGGGATAGTCGTAGATCCCTTCTGCGGCCAGCGAGTAGTGGCCATAGCGATCCACTTCATCGCGGAACGGACGCACCTGTTGGCTGTGGCAGTTGTAGCAACCCTCTCGCATGTAGATGTTGCGGCCGATCTGCTCGAGCGGTGAGTAGGGACGCATGCCCGACACCGGCTCGATGGTGGATTCCACCTTGAAGAGCGGAATGATCTGCACCATGCCGCCGATCCCCAAGGACAGGAGGATCAGGAGCAGCATCAACGGCGTGCTTTTTTCAATGATACCGTGATTAAACATAGCCGTTTACTCCGCCGGTGTGAGGCCAGCTTGAGGCGCTGACATGGTGGGAGAGGTTCTGGCGACGATCGGGCCGGTGACGGTGCGGAAGAGGTTGTACATCATCACAACCACACCGGTCAGATAGAGCACACCGCCCAGGAAGCGCGTCACATAGTAAGGATGCAACATCGCGACCGTGTCGGAGAACGTGTAGAGAAGGAACCCGTTCTCATCATAGGTGCGCCACATCAGGCCTTGGGTGATACCCGACACCCACATCGCGGTGATGTAGAGAAGGATACCGATTGAGGCGAGCCAGAAGTGTACCTCGATCAAGGCGACCGAGTGCATGGTGCGCCGCCACAGGCGTGGGACCAGGTAATAGATCGCTCCGAAGGCAACGAAAGCCACCCAACCAAGAGCACCAGAGTGCACATGGCCAACTGTCCAGTCGGTGTAGTGCGAGAGAGCGTTGACCTCTTTGATCGACATGAGCGGACCTTCGAAGGTCGACATGCCGTAGAAGGCAACGGCAACCACAAGGAAGCGCATGATCGGGTCGGTGCGCAGCTTATGCCAGGCGCCTGATAGGGTCATGATGCCGTTCACCATGCCGCCCCAGGATGGCATCCACAGCATCACAGAGAACACAACGCCGAGCGTCTGCGCCCAATCGGGCAGCGCGGTGTAATGAAGGTGGTGTGGACCCGCCCAGATGTAGAGGAAGATCAGCGCCCAGAAGTGCACAATCGACAGGCGGTAGCTGTAGATCGGGCGTTCTGCTTGCTTGGGCACGAAGTAGTACATGATGCCGATGAAACCGGCGGTCAGGAAGAAGCCCACCATGTTGTGGCCGTACCACCACTGGATCATGGCCGACTGAACGCCGGAATAGACCGAGTAGGAGTGCATGGAGAACAACGAAATCGGGATCGAGATGTTGTTGACCGTGTGCAGCATGGCCACAGCGACGATGTAGGCCAGGAAGAACCAGTTGGCGACATAGATGTGCGGTTCTTTGCGCTTCACTAACGTGCCGACATAGACGACCAGATAGGAAACCCACCAGACGGTGATGAGGATATCAAAGACCCACTCAGGCTCGGCGTACTCTTTGGATTGGGTGAACCCAAGCACATAGGAGCCCGCCGCCGACAGCAGCACGACTTGGAACAGCCAGAACTGGAGAATGTGGAACCAGTTGGGTCCAAACAGTCGGGTCTGACAGGTGCGCTGAACCACATAATAAGATGTTGCCAGCAAAGCGTTGCCGCCGAAGCCAAGAATCACGCCCGATGTGTGAACCGGGCGAAAGCGGCCGAAATTGACCCACTCATGGAAGTTGAGCCAGGGGAAGGCGAGCTGCGCTGCAATGAAAACCCCCGCTGCCATCCCCACAAAGGCCCACAGGACCGTTGCGATGGTGAACAGGCGAATGGCATCGTCCGCATAGGTAAGCGGGCGTGCTGCGGTTTCTGTGCTGCCAGCCGATGTTGCTACGGCTTGTGCTGACATTTGTATGGTGTCCTTGACCTAATTCGTCTCATGTCGCGTCTGCATACAGGCTTGTGAAATGTCGGTGCAGGCGGATGATCATCGGTCGAAGCCGATTGAATGCTGGCACTGACGGACTCACGGCCCGACGCACCGCCCACAAACCCCCAAGCGGGCGTGAAGGCGTTGCGCTAGGTCAAAGGTAGACAAAGTGACCCATCATTCATCAGTTGGGGGTGATGCGCACGGGTGTTTGCGGATGAACAAAAGTCGTGTCCGTGTTTGATCTATGTCGATCCACAGAAACGCGATTGGGTATAGCGATCAGGTTGGACCCCATTGCGACTCTCAATGGATCGGCATGCAGGCACTTGCCCGAACTTGCGCTTTTTGCGCCTCTTGGACAGGTTGTCGCATGGGCTGGGCTATGGTCCGACTTGAAGGAGCCTTGGCGCGTCAATGGATGACGCTCAAAAGGCTGAGCATGATGCAGGCACTAAAGGGATGAAACACCGATGACGAGTGCGAACGATATTCCGGACATCAACGAACTTGATGAAATCATTGGTGAGCCCGAGGATAGCCGCGCAGGCTTTGTGCCGCAGGGCTATGTGCCACCGACCCAGGTGAACGCGATCACACTGGATACTGTGTTCACCTCTCTGCATGCTGGCATTGCAGATTTTAAGAAGGGTGCCTTCATCTCCACCTTCTTTGGTGCGGCCTATTTTGTCATGGGTCTGCTTTTGATGGTGTTCTTGCTGGTCACCGAATCCTACTCGCTGATTTTCCCCTTCACCGCTGGTTTCCTGCTGATTGGTCCGATTGCGGCGATTGGCCTTTATGAAATTTCACGCCGCATCGAAACTGGAGAGCGCGTTGGCTGGGATGTGCTGGGCGCTTTCAAACGCCATGGCGTTACGCACGTGTTTCTCTACGGCTTTGTGCTGGCGTTTATGTTGATTGTCTGGCTGGTGGTCGCCCGCGTGATTTACGCGCTGAACTTTGGCTATGATCCACTGTATTTCGCCCAGATGGATCTTTCGTCGCTGATCGAAGAAGCCTTTACCGCCCGCGGTTTGGTGTTCCTGTTCGTTGGCAATGCTTTCGGGGCGGTTCTTGCCGGCACTGTGTTTTCCATCTCTGTCGTTGGTGTGCCCTATTTGCATGATAAGCCGGTGGACTTCATGACGGCGATCATGACCAGCGTGCATGCGGTGGCCAAGAACCCATGGCCAATGTTTGTCTGGGGCGTGATGGTTGCCGGCATCGTGGCCGTCTCAGCGCTGCTGTTCTTCTTCCCGCTGATCATCACACTGCCGATCATCGGTCACGCAACCTGGCACCTCTATCGCCAGACGGTTGTGCCAAACGAATAGTCTTTGGTTCTGGCTGATTTGCCAAACCCTAATCCCAAAAAGAAGACGCCGCGTTGGAACTCCAGCGCGGCGTTTTTAGTTTCGGGAGGAAGCTTCGGGGTTTTTGGGGCCTAGACCCTAGTGCCTTGTTGGTTTTGCCTCGGCTTTCACCGGTACAGGCTGAAAGCCTAAACGGCGCATATCGTCCAGCGACGCCTCAGGGTTGCCTTGCCCGTTGTGATCATCGTTCTGGTCGCGAGAGGTAAACATCACCGCGAAGCCCATTTGCAGGCTCGCGAAGGTGAGGCCGATCATGAACGTCATCAATGTGATGGCGAACAGGCCAACGCCAGATTGGGCGAACACCGTGGCCAGATTGCCGATGTTGAAGGTGAGAATTGCGCCGACAAAAACGATGGCCACGGCAAATCCTATGGCGGCGTTTTTAATGAGAAAGCGCACCAACTTTGGTGCTTTTTGCTTGCCCGGAGGCGATGGAGAAGATGTCTGCATGGTCACACTCCTGGGTTGGAGGGCCGTTTGGTCCATAACGTAGCTTACGCTCTTTACCGCTGTTTAGGTCAACAATCTTTGGCGATTGCATAATTCTCTTCAAAAGTACTTGAGATCATTTAGGAAAATCCCCGCATCCCAAAAGCTGCAAGCGGTATTGATTTGTCAGGATTTTTCTCATTCCCCAACGTAAAGCGGCTCCAAAACCATTTCTGGAACGCGCACCATGCCTTTGTCGGTGATTCGGATTTCCGGGATCACGGATAGAGGGATCAGGTTGAAACCCATGAAGGGGATGGTACAGCCCATTTCCTTCCAAACCACTTTCAGCGCGCTCATCTCTTCTGCCACTGCGGTCACGCGCTTGTCTGACAGCAGACCGGCGATGGGCAGCGGCACCATGGCCGTGACTTTTCCGTCTTGGACGGTGACCACGCCGCCTTGGTGCTCTTTTAGCGCCGTGAGCGCGATCTGCATATCCTCGGCATTGGTGCCTGCGATGATGATGTTGTGGCTGTCGTGACCGACCGAGGATGCGACGGCACCGTCTTTCAAACCAAAGTCTTTCAGCAGGCCGTGGGCAACGTTTCCATCACTTTTGCCGTGGCGCTCGATGATTGTGACGAAGCACAGCCCGTGCTCATTGAAATGCGTGGTCCAATCGTTGCTGGCTTTCAAATCCACCGTGTCGTGGAAAAGCGTGATGCCGGGTACGGCCACGCGCAGCACATTGGCGGTGACATCACGCGATGGAACGTCCGGCGTCATGGTGACGGCGCCTGGCACTTTGACACTGGTGAAGGCGGCATCAGGGTAGGCGTAACGGGTGGAAAGCGCCTGATCGAGAATGGGTGTGATGGCTTTGTTTTCCACCACAAGCTCGCCGCCATACCAGGTGTTTTGCGGCTCCAGATTGTCATTTAGCAGGACCAGATCAGCGCGCCTGCCGCCACCAAGGCCACCGACTTCGTTTTCCATGCCAAAGCGCGTGGCGCCGTGCAGCGAGCCCATGGACCAGGCGGTCGCCGGCTTGATGCCAGCTTTTACAGCTTCGCGTGTCACCCAATCCTGACCAAACAGGAGAAGATCATCGGCGTCGCGATCATCGGTACAGACGGCGACGCGTTTGGTGGAGGCCCCAAGCTCGGTGATGGTTTTGATTGCCTCGGGCAGTGAGTGCCAAGGCGTCGTGGGTGGACCGCCACGCAGAAAAACCCAGATACCTGCATCCAGCAGATCATCGGCGATGTCGCGGTCGATGGCTTCGTGAGTGTCGGTGACACCTGCTGCTGCATAGGCAGCGACGAACTCACGGCCATAGACGTGGCCGGAAACCGGTCGTCCGCGCGACAGGGATGCCTCAATGATGGCATGCGAGCGTTCGTCTGACATGCAGACGGGCACGAAATCCATTTTTTCGCCCAAGGCGACGGCTTCGGGCCAGCGATCAAAGATACCTGCGATTTTCTCTGGTGTCAGATCACCGCCTGCAGTCTCCATTTCTGGCGATGTGGCAGGCACGGTGGAAGGCACGGTGAGAAAGATCGAAAGCGGTGCCTGCCGTGCATCTTCCAGCATGGCCTCCACGCCCGCCACATCCATGACGTTGCCGATCTCATGGCTGTCGCAAAAGATGGTTGTGGTGCCATTAAGCAGCGCAGCCTCAGCATAGGCGCAGGCGGTGACCATGCTTGATTCGATGTGCAGATGCGGGTCGACCAGCCCTGGTGCGATGATGCCGCCTTTGCCGTCATACCGGCTGGCAGCGCCTTGATAGGTGCCTGCGGGCTTTACAGCGGCGATGCGCCCACCTGCGACCCAGACTTCTTTGTCTGTTGCGATGCGCTCAGAATAGGTGTTGAGCGTGCGCACACCGGTGATCACCAAATCAGGGTCTGCCCGCCCGGAAGCCACGTCCGCAAGGTGGCGGGTCATGCCCGACAAAGGCGCAACAGAGAATCGGGTGAGGGCAGTTGAGGGCATCATGGGCTCCGAGCATTGTGAGATACGCTCACCCTTCCACTCTGCCCTCAATCTTGGCAAGCAGCATTTCTATGCAGAGTGTCCGCGCTGGAATCAGCAGGCCGGTAGCTCGTCGTCCAATCCGTCGATTGAGATTTCCCTCAAGTCGAACCCATCGAGTGTGCGCACGAAGCGATTGGTTTCGCTGGTCTTCAGGAAGATATCGACGCGCAGTGGGCCTTCGGGTGGGCTGCTGGCCGCGCACATATCCTCGACACTGATACTTACGCCCAACGAACCGCTTTGCTGGTTTGCTTCGGCAACCTCAATCGCACGGCGAATGGCATCCATGCCGCGCTGATCCTCAACCGAGAGCGCGTAAACAAAGGTGTGACGGCCACGCCCGGCTTCGGGTAGATCGGATTGGAGCGAGGCAACGTCCTGCCCGACCAACACATAAGAGCGTTCTTCAGCCACGACGCCTTCAATCGTCAGGTTCACGTTGAGACGAACGCCTTCGGGCTGTGGCACCAACGCGGCGGGCATTGTGATCGCTGCGCGCAGAACGCTGAACTGCGTGGTTTCAAAGTCAATGGCCGCCAGCGCCGGGATAGACATCACTGGCACGTGGCTGCAGCCAGAAAGCAAGGCAAGCGCGGTTGCAGCACCGAGAGATGCGCTGATGAGTTTGCGGGGGAGGGGAATGCGGGGAAGATATTTCATGGTTTGAATAACTCGTACTTTGACACGATAAAATTCATGTATTATATTAATTTTTAAATTGGAAGTGATAATTTCATCGCCTGATCTTTTCCACATTTAAGGATAACTCCATGCATGCCTCCCCCCATTCTTCCACCCTTACCCCCATCTCGCGTCGCGCCCGCTGGGTGGCCATTGTGCCACTGTTGGCAGCTACGCTTTTGCTCATCGGCGTTGTGGCGCAATGGGTGTCGGAAGATATTCGCGCGACCTACATCAGCTCCTCTCTTGGGATGCTAGGCAATGAGATGGCACCGGACGCAGCGAGCTTTCCAAGCGTGATTTGGCCGATGCTGTTTCGCACCGTCCCGGCAGTCGTCTTCATTCTAACAATGGTGTCGTTGTTCCGGCTCTTTCGCCGACTGGCGCAAGGCGTCGTTCTCGATGCCCGCAATGCGCAGCTGGTGTCGCGGGCGGGAATCGGTTTTGTGCTGTTCGCGGTGACGGCCATGCTGAGCAACACATTGACCACCCTCTACCTTTCCATGAGAAATCCGGATGGACCGGGCATCTTCACGGTTGGGTTCACGGCATCAGACTTGGGCGCGTATGCGGCCGGGTTTGCGCTGTGGGGCTTGGGGCTGGTTCTGAGCGAGGCAGCGCGCATCGCCGATGATCATGCAGGCATTGTCTGATGCCTATTGTCGTTGATCTGGATGTGATGCTGGCGCGGCGCAAAGTGCGCTCCAAGGAGCTGGCCGCCGCCATTGGCATCACCGAGCAGCAAGTGTCGCTTCTCAAGTCCGGCAAAGTGAGAGGCGTGCGGTTCGAGACGCTGGAGAAAATCTGCGTGTTTCTAGAGTGCCAACCCGGTGATCTGATCCGGTATGAGCCGGATCAGGGCAACAACAGCTAGAGCGTCCTAATCGAACCGGGTGATATCGGCTTCGGCGACATCTTTCAAAAGGCCGATGAACCCACGGGCGTAATGCTCAGCGGTTTGTCGGCCTTTGTCTGCGGTGGCAATGCTTGCATCGCCGACCGTGCCTTCGGTGTTGAGGTCAGAAGAAATCCAGCCATAGGCGGGCATGCCGGTGGGGGAAATGTTGAAGCCGCCTTGGCGATCTTCGGCGGTGGAGCGGAAGTTCTCCGCCTTGCTCATATCCACCAGGTTTTCTTGGAAATGCAGCATCATGGAGGTTTCGACATCGCCGCCATGGATACCGAATTTCATCTCATCCTCGGTGTAGAGGCCATCGGGCACGCCCCAATTGCCCCATTGGCTTTTTACGCACAGCATGCGCGCGCGCACCCGCATTTCCCGCGACAAGATCGAGATCAGATCGAGGTTGCCGCCGTGCGAATTGGTGATCACCATCTTGCGAACACCAGCGCGCGCAACGGACAGTCCGATTTCGGTCCAGATCGAGAGCGCCAGCTCGGCGGGCAAGGTCAAAGTGCCTGCCGCGTGCAGATGTTCGTTAGACTTGCCGATAGCCTGGACCGGCAGGATGCGCACATCCAAGTCCGGTGCGAGGTCCGGCAGCATGGCTTCAACGGTCGAGAGCATGCCCTCATTGAGATAGGTGTCGACGCCCACGGGCAAGTGTGGCCCATGCTGTTCAATAGCCGCCGTTGGCAAAACGGCGATCACTTTTTGCGGATCTAGGTTTTCAAATTCTGTGGTTTTGTACTCGGCCCAGCGATAGCGGCGAGAAGAGGTCTCTGCCATGTCAGCTTGCCGCTTTCTGGCTGTAGGTCGCGGTGAGGCGCATCGTTAGATATTCATGGCAGAGGATGGGGTCGTAGTGCTTCTCCTCACCCGTTCCCGGCAGAGCTTCCACCAGCGCGTTGGGGCTTGGATCCATGAAGAAGGCGATGGAGCGGCGCTCTTTTGCCGGTCGCAGAACACGGTGTGGGTTGGACACATAAATGTCGTTCGTCCAACGCATCAATAGGTCGCCTATGTTGACGATAAAGGCACCATCAACGGCAGGGACGTCGATCCATTCGGCACTGTCACGCGGTTTGACCTGAAGGCCCGCAGTGCCATCGCTCATTAGCAGGGTGATGGAGCCATAGTCGGTATGTGCACCGGCGCCGATTTCTCCAGGTTGCGGGTTGATCGCTGGTGGGTAGCGCAGAACGCGCAAGGTGGACATGGAGTCCTCGAACGACTCGACGAAATGATCTTCAGGCAGATTTAGATCAAGAGCGATGGCGCGGTGGAGATTTTGGCCGAGGTTGAACACCTGATCGAAATAGGTGGTGAAGGTATCTTTGAAGCCAGGAACATCCGGCCACATATTGGTGCCGCGATAGGGCTCTTTGGCGATCACGCGCGGATCATCAGCCGGCAGATCAAGGGCCATGTTGAAGGCCTCTTTTTGATCCATCTGGCCGCTCTTCTCATCCAAGCTTTCTGAACCGGTGCCAGCGTAGCCACGGTTGTGCGGTGACTTGTCGATGGAAATCTTGGCCTTTTCGTCTCCGGGTAGAGCAAAGAGTTCATCGGCCTTGGCGAACATGCTTTCGATGAGTTTTGGGTCCACACCATGGTTCTTCACCACCATGAAGCCTGGTCCACGGGCGGCTTTGCCCCAAGCGTCCACAAAGTCCTGTTTGGTCGCGCCAGAGAATGTCGCGTAGTCGAGAATAGGGATCGTGGTCATGCCGTTTGCCTCTCCTTGTTGGGATAGCGTGCTGCCTTCTGTTCAAAACGCGGCTCGCCGATGAGCTTGCGCATTTTGCTACGAACGCGGGCCAAATGTTTGGCGCGGCTATCAGGTGTTGAAAAATCCATGCGGTAATGCGCGGCGAAAGCGGTGCGTGCCCGTTCATGACACAGCGCGCGCAAACCGCGCATCAAGATGCGCTTGCCTGGTGAGCCGATGAGTTTGGTCAGCCAGAAGGACGCGCCGCAGGTCGTGAAGACACCCAGATGCTTGATGTGTTTGAGGGTGTGGCCGAAACGCTTGTCTTCCTCGCACGGCATGGTGAAGGCAACGCCCGGCACAAGCACCCGGTCCAGCCAGCCCTTCAGGATAGCCGGTTGGCCGAACCACCAGGTGGGGTAAACGAAAATCAGCACGTTGCACCATTGCAGGCTTTCCACATGTGGGCCGATGCGGTCGGTGTTGCAGCTTGTGTCTTCGTATTCTGTCCAGTCTTCCAGCGTGAGCGCAGGCTGAAACTGTTCGCCATAAAGATCGATCACGCGCATTTCAGCGCCAGCTCGGCTGAGTTCATCCATGACGGTTTCAAGCACCGCGTGATTGAAACTGGTTGCGCTTGGATGGCAGTAGACGATCAACGCTTTCATCGGGTTGCCGCGGGTGGTTACCTGCATCCTGGGTCAGAACCTCTCCATGTGTCGTGTGACGTGGGCGAGAAATGCCGCCCTCTTCTGATCGCTCGCCCGGTTCATGTCGTAAAGTGCGAGGTATTGCATAGGCGCGCCGTTCATCACGTAACGGATTGGCCGTGTCATCAGCTTGCGTGGTGGGTCGCCAGCCATGAAAGCGCGTAGCCGTGTGCCGCCATAGGTGGTGACGGTTGCGTATTTTTTGACGTTTGTCAGAGCCGGGCGTACTTGGCCATCGACCAGTTTGAATGACACACCGGGTAGAAAAACCCGGTCAAAAAAACCCTTGAGGATGGCTGGGTAACCAAAGTTCCAAACCGGGTAGACGAACACCACAGCTTGCGCCGCTTGGAGCCTATCAACGTACAGTTTAACTGGATTTATGTTGATGTCTTCATCATGGTACGTGCGACGCTCGTCGCATGTCATCACGGCGGGGAAGTTTTCCGCGTTCAAATCGCAGTCATCCACCTGCCATTGCTGGTTTTTTAGCGTCTCAACCACGCGCGTGTGCAAGGCAGAGGAGAAGCTTTCAGGCACGGGGTGCGCGAAGATCACCATCACCCTTTTCTCGTTGCCTTGCATGCTCTTATTTCCCCGAATAAACTGAAATTCAGTTGATTAGCTTGCTTTTCTCATTTTTGGGTAGGCGTACATGGTGTCATAAGACCAGTTGGGATCGTCCCAGGAGATCATCTTTCCTGGGTTCAAGAGACCCTTTGGATCAGCTTCCTGCTTGAACTTCAGCTGACGATCATCAGTCTTTTGGCGGCCGCCTTCTTCCAGCGTGTAACGATGCGGATTGAAGATCATGCAGCCCAGTTCTTCATGGATGGCAATCATTTCGTTGAGGCGTGCTTCATCGGAATAGTCGACAATGGGCAGACCGGCATAGATGACATTGCCGCTTTCACGCATGGCTTCCAGATGCTGAAGTACTTCCGCTCCAAAGGTTTCGCGCACCTTGGCAACTTTGGCCAACGGATCCGGCCCACCATAGCGCACCTGCAAATAGGTAACCGATGGATCGACCTGAAGTGCACGCAGAGTGGTATGGTTCCAGGTGTATTCGGCGAGGTGGCCGGGGGTGCGATCAAACGTGGACGCATCGGAGCGATAGATCACATCGGGGTCGTTGTTGCGGCCCATAAACGCGCTAAAACCGTCCAAGGACTGCGGTGCGACCAGTACAATCAGAATGCTTTGGTCTTCGCGCACATGGCCGGAAAAACGCTTGAAGAACTTGAAGGGGATTGGCGCTTCAATCGGCGTGATGAGCTTCACCAGAATGCCGTCCTGCTGCGCCAGATTGTAACCGAACGTCGCGCCCTCCATGAAGTCATCAAAGCCGAGCGCGAACTCCACCCATTCATAGGCCGGTGCCAGCGGCATCTCGATTTCCGTGATGATGCCGTTGGTACCATACGCGTGGGACACGCGGGCAAGGTCTTCGCCGGTGAATTCTAAAATGCGCGGTTCGGCTTCCATGGTGACGACGCGAAGGCGCAAAATATTGCCGAGGTCCCTCAAAGCACCCCAGCGCACTGACCCGATGCCGCCGGAACCGCCTGCAATGAAACCACCAATAGTCGCCGTGCCATAGGTAGAGGGCATCATGCGTTGCTCTTGGCCAGAGTGCGCGCGGGTTTCAGCGTCAAGGTCTTTGACCACCTTGCCTGGCTCGACGATCACGCGTCCTGGATGAATCTCCTTCACCTTGGTCATGTTCTTCATGTGCATGACGACGCCACCGGCGAGCGGCATAGCCTGACCGTAATTGCCGGTGCCAGCGCCGCGCGTGGTGACAGGGACATCGTGGGCGAAGCAGGTTTTGAGGACCTCGATGACTTCCTCTTCGGAGCGAGGCGACACGACGAAGTCGCCAACCAGATGATCCATCTTCTCTTTGAGCACCGGTGAGTACCAAAAAAAGTCGCGGCTTTTCTGTTTCAGAGTGGCTGGATTGTCGTCGATATCAAGGTGGTCCAGCGCTTCGCGTACGGCGGCGATGTTTCCAGTCATGCTTTACTCCATCAGGGGGTCGAGAACCGCATAGTCGGGCAGAGAAAGGTCGAGCACCTTCCCGCTACGAATGACTGTACGGTTGATTTGTGGGCGTGATAGCAGCTCGTTCCAATTGCGCGCTTTGAACACAATCAAATCAGCCGGCTCACCATGCGCAAAAGGTGCATAATCGAAGTCACACATCGTGGCGGGCGTCGTGGTGAAGGCCTTCACCCAATCATTACTGGTGTGATCAAGGTGCGCGATGCGGGTCGCCTCACGCAACACCTCCACCATATCCAAATCGCCATAGGCGTAGAAAGGGTCGCGGGTGTTGTCGGAGGCAAAGGCGACGGGAATGCCGCGCGCCTTCATCTCATGCACCAGCGTCACGCCACGCCAACGCGGTGTGCGGCCAGGGTCGCGGTCCTGGAGGTAGAGGTTGCAGAGTGGCAACGAAACGATGGTGAGACCTGCTTCGGCAACCAAATCCATGGTGCGGTCCGCTTCGCTCTCGTCCTGCACCGCCAGTGAGCAGCAATGGCCGCAGACCACTTTGCCTTTGTAGCCAGTTTTCAGAACCATCTGCGCGATCTGGCGCAGCGTCGCTACAGATGGGTCACCGGTTTCATCGACGTGGAAATCAGCGTCGAGATCGCGTTGGCTTGCCAACTCAAAAAAAGCTTCTAGCCGCTGCTCCAAATCGGGCAGGGGATAGGTGACCATGCCGAGCACGCCGCCGATCTTGGAGACGATGTTGGCCGTGTTTTGATAGCGACCGGTGCCATCGGGTTCGATGCCGTCGGCGCCGACCAGGCTGACGGCTTGAAGGTCAATCTTGCCCTTCCAATCGGCACGGACCTCATCAAAGACAGCCCAAGAAATCTCATCCTGCGGCGGGATCGAGTCCAGATGTGTACGGATGGCTGTTGTGCCGTGGGCGTAGGCGGATTCCAGTGCGAACGTCATGCGAGCACGAACATCTTGTGCTGACCATTTTGCCTCGCGATCCTGGCCAACCGAAGACAGCGCTCCATCAAATGTGCCGTCAGGATTGGGCGTGCGCGGCCAGATATGCCCTTTGTCCAAGTGCGTGTGCATATCGACAAAGGCGGGAAGAGCCATCTGCCCTGCCATATCGATGCGCTGCTCGGCTGGCTGATCGGAAAAGTGACCGTCGCGGATCGTCACCGAGATGGAGACGAGCATTTCCTGTGAGCCGATAAGCGGGCCGGGGATGACAAGATTGTCGAAAGTGATAGGGCCGTTTGGTAGGGAAAGAGGCGGCACCTAGCGCTCCCGTTTTAGGGCACTTTCGTGCCATTTGTGGAGCAGCAGCCAGCTGAGAAAGCTGAGCGCGGCATAGATCACGACGCCGGTTGCGGCGATTAAAATAAGCGCCGCGAACATGCGCGGGATGTTGAGCCGGTAGCCTGCTTCCAGGATGGTGAAGGCAAGGCCTGAGCCGATGCCACCAGTGCCTGCAACATACTCCGCCACAACAGCGCCGATCAGTGCCAGGCCACCCGCGATACGCAAGCCTCCCAAGAAATAGGGCAGGGCGGATGGTAGCTCCAAATGCAACAGACGCTGCCAGCGCGAGGCGCCGTAAATCTTGAAGAGATCACGCAAATTGTGGTCTGCGGAGTTGAGGCCGAGCGTTGTGTTAGACAACACCGGGAAGAACGCCACCAACCAGGCGCAGATGAGCAGGCCAAGCAGCCGGTCCTCAACATAGATGAAGATCAGCGGGGCAATTGCCACGATAGGGGTGACCTGAAGGATCACCGCATAGGGGTAGAGCGACATCTCCATCAGGCGCGATTGCTTGAAGAGAATGGCCAGCCCGGCACCGCCGATGATGGCGGCCAGAAGCGCGGCCGCCGTGATCATCATGGTGATCGAGAGCGCATCGAACAACACACGCCAGTCGGCAATTAGCGTGTCCCACACCCGACCAGGGCCGGGCAGAATGTAATGGGGGATTTCGTTGACTGCGACGATTTGGTGCCATCCGAAAATGCCGAGTGCAATCATGACGGCGGGCAACATCCAGGCACCAATTTTATCCAGGCGTTCGCGCCGGGCAATGGCGCGCTCTTCCAGATCCACCACCTTTGCATCGTCAGACGGGCCAACATGGGGTGTGCGTTCATCAGGAGATATCACAGCCATCTATGCCGCCTCCACACTGGTGGTCATGATCGCGCCATGCAGCGCTTCGGACGCTTCACGGCAATGGGCAGCGTATTCTGGCGAGGTGCGAAAGTCCTCGTGACGCGGATAAGGTTCATCGACGGAAAGCTCTTGCACGACGCGGCCTGGTCGGGCGGCCATCACCACCACGCGGTTGGAAAGAAACACGCTTTCAAACACCGAGTGGGTGACGAAAATGACCGTGCAGCCAATGCGTGCCTGCATTTCCAACAGATCATTGTTGAGCTTGAAACGGGTTATCTCGTCCAGTGCGGCGAAGGGCTCATCCATCAGGATCAGTTTGGGGCGTGTGACCATGGCGCGGGCGATGGAAACGCGCATCTTCATGCCGCCGGAAAGCTCGCGCGGGTAGCTGTTTTCGAAGCCTGACAGACCGACGACAGAGAGAATTTCTGCGATCTGTTCCCGCACCTGCGCTTTGGGAATGCGCGATAGGCGCATGGGCAGCCAGACATTATCCTCCACCGTTGCCCAGGGCATCAGCGTTGGCTCTTGGAACACCACGCCGAGGTCCTGCCCGCCGGTGCTTTTCTGGCCCGTGTCTGACCAAACGATGCGGCCTGACGTTGGGCGCATCAGCCCAGCAATCAGCCGTAGGGCGGTGGATTTTCCGCAGCCGGATGGGCCCAACAGGCTGACAAAATCGCCTTCGTGAATGTCCAGCGACATGTCGTCGAGCGCTGTAACGGTGCCGCCAAATACTTTGCCGACATGGCGTAGCGAGAGGATCGGCGAGGTGGCGTGTGGTGTCTCGGGCAAAGAGG
The DNA here is from genome assembly GCA_039814945.1 of Pseudomonadota bacterium. Classification (GTDB taxonomy): domain Bacteria; phylum Pseudomonadota; class Alphaproteobacteria; order Rhizobiales; family MH13; genus MH13. The sequence continues at coordinate 401,900 of JBCCAF010000001.1, read as the reverse complement.
CTGATCCAGGTCTTTTCAGGGCAACGGCGCACCTTGGTTCAAGGCGCGCCGCGGGTTTGTCATCGGGGGGATGAATTGAAAGGCTTACTGCGGGCGCAGATCCATGCCGAGGCCCTGGTTCACAAAATCCGTTGTGTAAGCGGCTGTGTAGTCGAGGCCTGCATCAATCACGCCAGCGTCAACCATCTGGGCATAGAAGGCGTTGATTGTCTCATCAGTCATCGCGCCGATGCCCAGTTCCAATGCTTCGCCAGAATCAACAATGCCAAACTCCAGCATCTTTTCGATGGCGAAATCGATCTTGTCCTGCGTCATCTCAGCATTGTCGGCCATGATCATGGCGTTGGCCTCGGCATTGTCGCCGTAAAGATAGTTGTACCAACCAAGAACTGAGCCCTCGACGAAGCACTCCACAACCTCTGGACGCTCGGCGATGGTATCGGCCATGGTTTCGATGATCGTTGAGTAGGTTGCAAAACCAGCGTCAGCGATGAGGAACACATCGGGTGTGAAGCCTGCCTCATTCTCAATCACATAAGGTTCTGAGGAAAGATAACCCTGCATCGCCGTGCCGGTATCGGCCAGGAACGGCGCCGGGTTGAACGTGTAGGGCTGGCGCTGCTCGTCGGTGAAGCCATGGGCTGCGACCATCCAGCGGTAGTAGCCGGCAAAGCCATTGTCGCCGATCAGCAGTGTCAGGTCTTTCAGATCATCCCATGCCTCAGCTACGCCAGGATGGGCAATGATCACTTGGGGGTGTTTCTGGAAAGAGGCAGCAACGGCCACCACGGGAATGCCCTGCTCTGCGGCCAAGAAGGTGGACAGCAGATCGCCGCCCATGTGGAAATCAATGCGACCAGCGAGCATCAGAGCTTTGTTGTTGACCTGGGGGCCGCCTGTGACGATGGAAACGTCCAGACCGCAGGCTTCGTAGGTGCCGTCAGCCACAGATTGGTAAAAACCGCCATGCTCGGCCTGGGCCAGCCAATTGGTGCCAAACACAACCTCTTCCAAGGCAAGGGCAGGTGAAACTGCGCCAAAGGACATGGCGGTTGCAGCCAGTAAGGCGACCTTGCGCATTGATTTGCGACGCTTGGAGATTGAAGGGCTGGAAACTGTCATAAACGACTCCGCTGTTTTTTGTGCGCATGCGACGCGCATTGTTCGGCCTGCAAGTATGCGCGGGCCTTGATTGGGAACAGATCGGCAGCGCTGTCATGCCGCGCGCACTATTCCGGTTGTGCTGATTAGGTGGCGGGCGGGTTGTGATGTCAACGCAAAAACGCCTAAAATCTAATCGTGTTGCCCTATTGCCTTTGTGCTGTGCACGCTGCCTAGCTTTTGTGCTGCATACGCAGGCACAATCTATCAGACAATGCTTTTGAACGAGGTTGCCGTGAGCTTTCGATCCCTCTTACCTAACAGTTTGGCTCCGCCCTTTGCTCGTTATGCCCATGGTGTGGCGATTGAAGCAGGCCAGCGCATGGTGCGCACTGCCGGGCAGCTGGCGATGGCCAAGGACGGTTCCATTCCTGAGGGCGCCAAAGCCCAAGCGCAGCTGGTGTTTGCGAACCTAGACGCGGTGCTTGCCGAAGGAGGCCTCAGCAAAAACGATGTCTGCCATCTGTTCGCCTTCGTGACCGCGCGAGAGCATATGGCGGGCTACATGAAAGCGCGCGATGCATGGCTTGCTGACGTGCCCAAACTTCCAGCCTCAACGCTGATCATTGTTAGTGGCTTCACGCGCGAAGAATTTCTGGTGGAGATTGAAGCAACGGCGGTTGGGCCCGCAGAAGGCTGATCAAATCGTTTGTGCGATTAGGTGGGCGTGCTTTGGCAACCGACGTTTGTGATGAAGCGCGGCTTAAGCTGAAGCTGCCACCCCAACTTGGATCACAGGCGACGTGGCCGCGAGCGATGTCATTGGTGCTGGCTTCTCGTCGGCAGCATGGTTTGTTTTGGGTTCGCCAAAATGCTGCCAGTGTGTGTTGAGAGCGGCGAGAAAATCACCGGCTGAGACAGGCCGTGAATAGAAAAAACCCTGAATGGAATCGACACCGGCGTGTTGCAATATTTCTGCTTGCTCTTGCGTTTCAACGCCTTCGGCGACTGTCTTCATGCCATAGCGTTTTGCCATGGATACGAGCATATCAACCATCACAGTTGAGCGCGTATCATGGGCGATATGGTCGATGAAGAACTTGTCGATTTTCAGCACTGATGCGTCGAGCATCTGAATGGCCGCCAGCCCATTGTGCCCCGTTCCCGCATCATCGATTGCAACCCGGAAACCTGCTTCGCGCAAGATAGCTGTCGCAGATGCTGCGTTTTCAGGTGAGGTGATTTCCTGGCGTTCGGTGATTTCAATGCACACCTGCTTAGGTGCCAAGCCATTGTCTTCCACCAGGTCGGTGAGAACCTTGGCAAACCCAGGCCGACACAACTGGTCCGGCGTGACGTTGAAGCTCACATAGAAATCTGGATCGTTTTGCAGCGCCTCGCGTAGACCGACGGCCGCCTTTTCAACCATGATCTTGAGCAGTTTATCATTGAGACCATGTTGCTCAATCAACGGGATAAAGCGACCTGGCGAAATGTGCTCACCATCTGGTTTGGTCCACCGTGCGAGGGCCTCGCAGCCGATAACGGTGGTCGTTTGAAGGTCGACGATTGGCTGGAAATGCGGGCCAATTTCATTGTTTTCAAGTGCATACACAACGTCCGCGACATGCCGGTTGCGACCGCCACTGGCTGCCCAGGCGCTTAAACCGGCAACAGCAGAGCCCAAGGCAAGCCAGCCTAGCATGATTGGCACGGAAACAGTTGCGCGCCAGCTTGATAGGGCTTCTGAGGCCACCAGAATGTCTGCCTTGAGGGGATAGCGAGAGCCCATGGCGGTGAACGACGTCCAGTCGCTTGCATCCCGCTCTTGCGCTTGCGCGCCAACGAAATCTGCAATCAGCATCTCATCGATTGACAGGCCAACGCGGCCTGTGCTGCGCAATTCGTTGGGCAAGACATCAAACAAGATTGCATCAGCGCTGATGGCGGCGACCAACTCAAGGTCGGTACCAAACCCCCACGACACGCCGATCAAATGGGAGTTGTGGCCGTCGATTTTTCCGATGCGATAGGCAGGATTGCGCGCTTCAACCCATGTTGCGCGTTCGCTGGCTGCTGGCAGAGGGTTGCTCAATTGATCAAAGCTGGAACACACGCCAGTTGGCGTTACCATGTAGACGTCGGACACTGTTCCTGTGTCGATCACCAACTGCCGCAGCATGTTGCGCGCTGCATCATCGCAGGCGCTATGGCCAGCAACAAGAAACTCAGAATTGGCGATGACAACGAAATCAATCGCTTTCTCAGAACGCCTTATCAATTGATGGGAAACGTCCTCAAGCTGCAGCCTGTTGTTGTGGCTTGAAATGCCGTCATGCAAGGCTTCACCACCCAAAATCCAGGCGGAAAAAGCCAACAGAAAAATCGCGCCAAACCGAATTTGGTACCGTCTGATGATAGCCATTTGCTACTCCCCGCGGCGAATGTGGGGCAGTCAGGCTAACACTTGGCTAAAGGATAGCCGGCTTTGCGGGGAACTTCGGTGACTGGGTAAACCGATGGTGAACGTTCAATAGCTTTAAGAGCGCTTGATATGCCAGGCCAGCTTGCGCCATGCAGCCCGATCTTCCTCAACGCTGATCACTGTTGTCGGCTGTCGATATCACCGTTCTGGTGGCGTCCAATCGCTTGGTATCGTTGGACGGCGGCTAAGCCTCAAAGCAAGGCCTACCGCAACACCCACGCTGATTGCTGCCGTCAAGTCGATGAAGACGGTGAGAAGCAAAGTTAGGACGAGCAACAGTTGATCGCTACGACGGGCTCGCGCGTATTCGCGCCACTTGTGTGGCTCACTCATGTTCCAAGAGGTGATGATCAGCAGGCCAGCCAACGCCGGCATAGCCACCATGCCCGCATACGGCGTTGCAAAGAGCATAACGGCCAGCACAATGACCGCGTGCACCATGCCAGCAACGGGTGTTAGGCCACCGGCACGTATGTTGGTTGCCGTGCGCGCAATGGCTCCCGTTGCTGGCAATCCGGCAAACAACGCTGAACCGATGTTGGCAACGCCTTGGGCGGTGAGTTCTGCGTTTGGCCTGTGTTGATCATCGATCATGCGGTCGGCGACCAGACACGACAAAAGCGATTCGACGCCAGCCAAGAAGGCGATGACAATTGCAGAGGGAAAAAGCTCCACAACACGTGCCCACGAAAAGTCTGGCAAAGACGGTGCTGGAAGCGTCGCTTGTAGTTCACCAAACCTGCCCGCGATCGTTTCTATCGGTAAGGCAAGGAGGGACACCGCAGCAGAAACGGCGAAGATGGCAACGATCAATCCAGGGAAACGAGGAAAAAGGCGCCGTGCGCCGACAATGACCACAATGGTCGCCAAGCCGGCAAGGACCGCCGCCCAGTTTACGCTGGCGCGCGCTTCCCACAAGGCGATCGTTTTTTCAATAAACTCAGCTGGCAAGGCATCGACGGACAACCCGAAAAAGTCTTTCAATTGGCTCGTTGCAATGACGATCGCGATACCGATTGTGAAGCCGTTGATCACAGCCTCTGGAACATAGGCGATGAGGCGCCCAGCGCGAAAGAAACCCGCAATAACAAGCAGGGCACCAGCCATGAGTGTGGCCAGGACAAGCCCGTCAAAACCATGCTCTGCTATCACACCATAAACAACCACGATAAACGCGCCGGTGGGGCCTCCGATCTGGACACGGCTGCCCCCAAAGGCCGATATCAGGAAACCCCCAACAATCGCCGTCACCAAACCGGTCTCAGGGGGTGCGCCTGAAGCGATGGCAATGGCCAGGCTCAGCGGTATGGCAACCATGGCCACAGTGAAGCCTGCAAGCGCATCCCTGGCGAATGTGCTCAAACTGTAGTCTCTGATTGTGCTGAGTATGATAGGCTGTCTCATGGTCGGACAGCTATCATCTGGTGATGGCAATGGACACCGATCAATGGTGGTGTTTTATCGGCGCACCAGCGATGACATCAGGCAAGTCAAGCGTCAGCTATCAGCCAAGAAACCGTGCACGGCTGACACCACCACAGACCCTTCGCCAACTGCCGATGCGACTCGTTTGATGGATCCTGATCGGATGTCGCCGACCGCATAAATGCCGGGCATGGACGTGGCATAGCCGCGGGTTTCCAGGTTCACATCGCCGCCGGTTTTGATGAAACCTTTGGGGTCGAGATCGATCTGCCCATCCAGCCAACCTGTGTTGGGTGCCGCGCCGATCATGATGAAGAGCGCTTGGCTATCCACCTGTTTTACTTCACCTGTTTGACGGTTCTTGATGTGCACGGCTTCAAGGCGTTGCGCGCCATCGAGATGGCACACCTCGCTTTGCGTCCACAGCGTGATGGATGGATCGCTTAAGATGCGGGTGGAGAGATAGGACGACATGGTTTCAGACAGGCCATCGCGGCGCACCAACAGATGCACATGTTTGGCGTGGCGCGACAGGAACATAGCTGCCTGGCCGGCAGAGTTGCCACCACCGATGATCACCACTTCGGTGTTTTTGCAAAAACGCGCTTCAAGCTCCGTGGCGGCGTAGTAGACGCCGTGTCCTTCCAGGCGCTCTAGGTCATCCAACGGTAGGCGCTGATACTGAACGCCGTTGGCCAGAACGATGGAGCGGGTGCGGATGCTGGTTTCATCATCCAGTTCCACTTCGTAATGGGTTTTCTTGCAATGCAGCTTCGTTGCGCGGCGTGGCACGGTGAAACGCGCGCCAAACTTCACCGCTTGCACTTCACCCAGATAGGCAAGGTCCGCGCCGGAAATACCACGCGGGAACCCCAGGTAATTCTCAATGCGTGAGGACGTGCCAGCTTGTCCGCCGATGGCCGTGTCCTCAATGCTGATGACGTTGAGGCCCTCGGAGGCGGAGTAAACCGATGCGGCGAGACCAGCAGGGCCCGCGCCGACGACGAGCACATCGAACAGCTTGTCAGCTTTGGCTTCCAGATCAAGACCAAGAGCGGATGCAACCTCGCGGGCTTTTGGATTGATAAGAATCTCGTCTTTGCCGATGAGCGCCAGGCAGTCCGCCTCAGGCAGCGCGCAATGGTGGCCAAATGCCTCTTCCCAGCCTTCTTGTGTGCGGTCCACAAACCGATGCGGCACCAGCGAGCGCGTTGCGAATTCCAGTAGGCGCAGCGTGGTGCGGTTGGTTGGGTCGCCGACAAGGGTAAGGCGGCCTTCGCCCCATTCCATGATCAGGCGCCGCCGCGCGGCAAAGGATGTCACGATGATATCGCTGAACTCTGGATTGGTGGCGATGAGGTCGCGCAGCACCTCGTTTTTAACGGTGATGACCTCTGCCCTTTCGCCTATTTCGGACGCGAAAAAGGTGCGCTGGCCCATCAGCATGCCCAGCTCGCCGACAAAGTTGGGCGAGGAAATCGTCACGACTGTGTGGCCATCTGTGCGGTCGATCACATGCATTGTGCCGGAGAGAAGATGATGAAAATCATAGCTATCCTGGCCAACTTCGAACACCACCTCACCAGGTTCTAAGGTCCGCCGTTCCCCGACGCTTTCCAGAAGCGCAACATGCTCGTCCGACAGGACGGGATAGGCGGCGCGCTCCAGATCGTTTTTCGGTTGGGTGTTGCGCGGCGTGTGGGTTGTGATGGGCATTGGGGGATTGGCCTTGGTTCAGAACGTCAGGTGTCCTATGTCGGGCACACTCACACAAAAGGAAGAGCCCGTTCATGCGTTATTTGCACACTATGGTTCGTGTCGAAGATATCGATGCCAGTTTGAACTTTTATTGCAACCTTATGGGTATGGTGGAAATTCGCCGCCGTGAGAGTGAAGGTGGGCGGTTCACGCTGATTTTCCTGGCAGCGCCCGAGGACAAAGAGGCCGCACTTGCCAACCAAGCGCCGATGATCGAGCTCACCTACAACTGGCCAGCCGAAGACGGTTCCACCGAAAGCTACACCGGCGGGCGCAACTTTGGGCATCTGGCCTATGTGGTCGATGACATTTACGCGTTTTGCCAGAAAATGCAGGATGGTGGCGTGACCATCAACCGCCCGCCGCGTGATGGAAACATGGCGTTTGTGCGCTCGCCCGATGGCATTTCGATTGAGCTGTTGCAGAAAGGCGATCCGCTGCCTGCGCAAGAACCCTGGGCATCCATGGGCAATACCGGCGAGTGGTAAGCCTTGCGCTCTGACGACCGGCATTCTGATTATTTGGTGATTGGTGGCGGCATTGTTGGTCTTTCGACCGCGATGCAGCTTGCCAAGACCTACCCGGATGTCACCGTGCGCGTGCTGGAAAAAGAGGATCGTCTCGCGGCACACCAGAGCGGTCACAACTCCGGCGTCATTCATGCCGGGGTGTACTACGCGCCTGGCAGCTTGAAGGCGAAGTTCTGCCGCGCTGGTGTGGATGCTACTATTGCGTTTTGCACGCGCCACCAAATTCCCTTTGAACAGTGCGGCAAGCTGCTTGTGGCGACCACGCCGATTGAGCTTGAGCGGATGGACGCGCTGGAAGAGCGCTGCCATGCCAATGGGCTGGGCCCGGAGCGCCTATCTGCTGAAGAACTCAAACAACGCGAACCCAACATAACCGGGCTAGGCGCACTGTTTGTTCGGGCCACCGGCATCGTCGATTATCCGGCCATGGCTAGCGCTATGGCCGTGGAGCTGAAAGAGGCTGGTGGCGAGGTGGTGCTTGATTGCGCAGTTACTGGCATCGCCGAAGGGCCAGATACGGTGTCGGTTGCAACCAGCACGGGCCTTTATGAAGCCCGGCAGTTGATTGTGTGTGGTGGGTTGCAGGCTGACCGGTTGGCCAAGATGGCGGGTGTCGATGTCGACTTCCAGATCGTACCGTTTCGCGGCGAATATTATCGCTTGAACGCCCGGCACAATGCGATCATCAAACATTTGATCTACCCGATCCCCGATCCTGATTTGCCGTTCCTTGGCGTGCATTTGACACGGATGATCGATGGGTCAGTGACCGTTGGCCCCAACGCGGTTTTAGGCTTTGCTCGTGAGGGCTATCCCAAGGGTTCGTTCAATGCGGGCGATGTGTTGGCGATGCTCGGCTTCAATGGGTTCTGGAAAGTCATGGGTAAGAATCTTGGCTCGGGCATCACTGAGTTTCGTAACTCACTGTCCAAGCGGCGCTATCTGGCGCTTTGCCAGAAATATGCGCCCGGTTTGACGCTTGATGATCTGGACCCCTATCCAGCCGGCATTCGTGCGCAGGCTGTGATGGCCGATGGCACGCTGGTGCATGATTTTCTGATCAAGCAGACGCCGCGCACGCTGCATGTGTGCAATGCGCCGTCGCCGGCGGCGACTTCGTCGTTGCCGATTAGCAAGCATCTGGTCAGTCTGGTTGCTGAGCAGCGTCAGGGTTCTGCTGACTGACCAACTCTAGCGGTACGCCGCCGCCGGAAAGTGCCGGGATCACCCGCAGTGTGATGATCTGATAGGGCTTCACATCCAACTCAATATGATTGTGGCGCACGGGAACCGGCTCCAGCACGTCCTCTAGCAGATTGCAGCGCTGCACGGCGGCAACATCAAAACCAAACTGAACGGTGACAGGCCCGCGCTCACGACAGTTCTCGTAAAGCCGCATGATCACGCCGTTGCCATCCTCAGCCTGCTTGATGGTTTCGATGACGAGGTTGGATTTGTGCGGCATGGCAAAGTGTCGCCAAGGCGTGCGTCCACCGGCATTTTCGACATGGCGAACGATGAGCGGATTGTTGAGATCGTAGGCGGCGCGCGGCACATCGCGACGCCAATCGCCCTCATGGGGCAGCAGTGCGTAGGTCATGTAATGCACGCCCTGATCGGCAATCGGGTCGGGCATAGTGGCCGACTTTAACAGCGATAGCCGCATGACATTGTGGTGGATGTCGTAGCCATATTTGCTGTCGTTGAGCAGGGCCACGCCGTAATTACCCTCTGACAGATCGGCCCATTTCTGCGCGGCACTTTCAAAGTGCGCATAGTCCCAACTGGTGTTGCGGTGCGTGGTGCGCTCCATGTTGCCAAACTGGATATCGTAGGTGGCCGTTCGCGAGAGGATCGCGACGGGGAAAGCGGTTTTCAGCAGAGTGTGGGTTTCGTTCCAATCGATGACCGTATCGAAGTCGATCCGCTTGGAGCGATGGTCCAGTGATATTCGTTGCGTGATGGTGGAGTGGCGGAACGTGCGCTTCACTTCGATGGTGGCGCGCAGCGGTCCTGTTTCGACGACCTGCATAGAGTCCAGCACATCGATCACATCGCAGCGGTCTTCGTAGTAGATATCGATGTCCCAAGCGTCCCAGACAACCGGACGATCCTCAAAGGCGAGCAGGCGGTTGCCGGTTTTGCCCTCTTCAAGCACCTCGCGCTTGGCGCGCTTGTCCCAGATGGATGTGATTTCGCCATTGAGATCGAAGCTGACTTTGAGGTCAAAGTTTTCAAGCGTTGCGCCGCTTTGCGTCAGCTCAGCAGAAAGGCCGGTGTTGGGGTTGGCCGGTGTTGCAGTAGGGCCAAGCGCAATGACGGAATAGGGCTCAATGATTGGCGTTTCGATCAGCGTGCCGCCATCAACCGGTTGGGTGAGAAGGCTGCGCTCGTCGCGCAAATCCATCAGCCCAGTGTCGAGATCGTCTGCCAGGAAACCGATACGTCCGCCGCCAAAAGGTTGGGCATTGATGACGAGGGCCGTGGTTCGCTCCGGCATGGCTTGAGCTAGTGCTTTGATGGCCGTGTCGCGCGCTGCTGACACGTTGCGGCGCACTTCATCGTAATCGGCCATCGTCTCATCGTAGACCTCGGTGATCGAGGAGCCGGGCAGGATGTCGTGGAACTGGTTCAGCAGCACCAATTCCCATGCTTTGCGCAGTGTTTGCCCGGCGTAGGGGTGGCCGGTGGCAAGGTTTGCCAGTGAGCCGATAAACTCTGCCTGATGCAGCAGCACCTCACATTTTCGGTTGTGCCACTTGGCGCGGGCTTGGCTGGTCAGTGTGCCGCGATGTAGCTCCAGATAGAACTCATCGTTCCAGGTAGGCACATCGGAAACATCGGGGTCGTTTTCAGCGTTCTCAAAGAACTCGCGTACAGTGCCGGGGCGCAGGCGCGGGGCACCAGGCATCTCATCATAGGCGTGCAGCGTGTCGATGAGATCACGCGTCGGACCGCCGCCGCCATCGCCATAGCCGTAAGCGATGATCAGTTCATTGTGTGAGGGTTTTTGGCGGAAGTTCTCCCATGTGCCGAATACCTCCTCGGCGGTCAGTTCAGCTTTGTAGGTCGTCGCGTGCGGCAGGTATTGCACTTGGCGGGGCGTGGTGAGGAAATGCGCCATCACTTTGGTGCCATCCAGCCCCTGCCACCACATCAACTGGTGGGGCATCTGGTTGTATTGGTTCCAGTTGAGCTTGTTGGTGACGAACCATTTCAGCCCTGCTTCCTTCATCAGCTGGGGTAGGGACCAGGTGAAACCAAACGTGTCGGGCAGCCAGAGAACCGGGGTTTCGGCTTCCGGACCATACTCTTCGCGGAAATAGAGGCGGCCATAGACAATCTGGCGGGCCAGCGCCTCAGCGCCGGTGATCACGCAGTCGGGTTCCACCCACATACCGCCAAGCACTTCCCAGCGACCCTCTTCGATGCGCGCCCGCATGCCTTCATGAATGGCCGGATAGTCTTCCTTGGTGAACTGGTATTGCAGCGGCTGCGACTGGCTAAAATGATAGTCCGGGTAGGTGTCCATCATCTTCAGCACGTTGGCGAAGGTGCGCCCGCATTTGCGGCGCGATTGGTCGACCGTCCACATGTAGGCCAGATCAAGGTGCGCGTGACCGATGGCGATGATGTCGACGTCCAGCGGATTGCCGCCCTGGGCCAGGCCCTCTTTGAGCACCTGCAATGCGCCAGGGACGGATGCGTAAAACCGTTCGCCGCCGACCGGATCGCGGGTGTCTAGCGCTTTGAAAGCGGCATCGAGGCTTTTCAGGATTTCGTTGCGGGCTGTGGAGGTTTCGGGCTGCTGGCTGACCACATCGAGCGCCGTTCCTGCCAGTTGGTAAAGCTCGCGTGTTGGCGGATCGATCTCCACCAGCGAGCATTCGCGCATGAAGAGCTTGTTCTTGGCGGTCGGGTCCGGTGGCCAGCCGGAAAGCCCCGTCCAGCCGTGCAGGGCCAGCTCGTGCTCGCTGCCATCATTAATGTGGTCGGGCAGAAATAGCTCATGATGATGCCGGTCAACAGATGCTTCAGCCTCACCATCGATGTAGGCCAGTGCCTCAGGGTGGGTGAAGATATCGCCAGCCACACCCAGTGGAAGGTGCAGCGCCAACGGCCCGCCATGCTCGCCCTTGGCCCCCCAGCCCGGCGGTACAGAGATGCGGGTGCGCATTACAAAATCGGTTGCCCAACTGCCCCAATAGCTATCGAAGGGGATCATCTCCCAATCACTGATATCAACGCCCGCCTCAACCGGCGCTTTGGCCAGCGGTCCGTCCAACGTCGTGTAGCGAAAAGGCATGATGGGCTGGCGGCGGCGATAGACCAGTGGCGCGATCAGTTTCAGACGGGCGGCGATTTTCTCGACCGTCCAGTAGATGGAGTGTTTCATGTATCTTGAACCATGCCCGCGGAAGGCAATGTGCTGAGGAGCGCTTAGCGTAGGGGAAAGGACACAGCTTTGAAATATCCAAGGCCGCGTCCTCTGTGGCCGTCGTTAACGACCCACGTAGAGAGGCTTCGCGGCCAGTTTTCCCCGCCAAATGACGTATCTATGCAGCATTGGAGAGCTTGCCTGGCACGGTAAGATCAAAGCCCGGCACTTGTCCGCGAAACACGGTTTGGGTGTTTTTCGACAGCTGTTCGAGCGTTTTGACGTCGTCGTCTGCGGATGCGGACTCGCCCCATGAGCGGTTCACATTCGGCCAGGGGATCGAGTCGATGAGTAGCTGCGTGTAGGGGTGCTGCGGGTTGCCGATCACCTCCTTAGGCGGCCCGGCCTCGGCGATATGGCCGTGGTAGAGCACGATCACGTAATCCGACACGTGATAGGCCGTGGCTAGATCATGCGTGATGTAGAGGATCGAGATGCCGTACTGGTCTTTGAGGTCGTAGATGTTTTTCAGGATTGTGGCGCGCAGGCTGGCGTCCACCATTGAGACAGGTTCATCGGCAATCAGCAGTTTGGGTTCCAGCATCAGCGCACGCGCGACAATTAGCCTTTGCCGCTGGCCGCCGGAAAGCTGGTGCGGGTAGCGCCGTAACACTTGACCTGGATCCAAGCCCACGGCGGTGCAGGCTTCAAACATCTTTTCTTCAGTGTGGCTGTCGGATTTGGCAAAGCCGAAGCGTTTGAACGGAAATTTCAGCGCATGATCCACCCGGTAAAACGGGTTGAAGCAGGCATAGGGGTCTTGGAAGACGGCTTGAACAGACTTGCGGAAATCAAGCCGGGCTGATGGTCCCATCGCGTTGATGTTCTTGCCCTCAAACATCACCTTGCCCGACGAAGGCGGCGTGAAGCCAAGCATCATATCACCCATGGTCGATTTGCCTGACCCGGACTGTCCAACAATGGAAATGATCTTCGGCACCTCACCATCCAGCTTGAACGACATGGGCTGAACGGCGGTGACATCGCCATAGCGTTTGGTGACGGCATCAAACTCCAGCAGCGGCTCTGAGCCGGCCGAGCGATTGACCGGGGGGGCGCCCAGGCCCTCTTCCAAGAAACTATCGCCACCGACCAATGGCACCGAGGAAATCAGCTGCTTGGTGTAGGGATGTTTGGGGCTTTCGATGATTTGCTTCACCGTGCCGTGCTCGACCAGTTCGCCGTCTTTCAGCACCGCAAGTTCATCCACGCTTTGCGCCATCAGGCCCATATCGTGGCCGATGAGAATGAGGCCGGAGCCGATTTTGGCCTGCACCTCTTTCAAGGTCTGCATGACATGGCGCTGGGTTACCACATCAAGCGCGGAGGTCGGCTCATCGGCGATGATGAGTTCGGGGTTCAGTGAGACGCCAAGCGCGATGCAGACGCGCTGCTTCATGCCGCCAGAAAGCTCGTGCGGATAGAGCCGCCCGACATGGCCGCCAAGACCAACACTGGCCAGGCAACTGTCCGAGCGCTCTTTGAGTTTGGCCTTGGCCACATTGCCCTCATGGGCACGCACGGCATCCCAGATTTGATCTTCGATCCGCATGATGGGGTTGAGCGAGTTCATCGCCCCTTGCGGGATGTAGCTGACACGCTGGAGGCGCGTTTTGCGCATCTCCTCATCACCCAGATCGAGGATTTCGGTGTCTCCCAGCTTGATGGAGCCTTTTGACACAATGCCAGGCGCGGCAAGCATCTGCATGACCGCCAACGCTGTGGTGGTTTTGCCGGAGCCAGACTCGCCGATGAAACCTACGCGGCGGCCTTCATAAATCGCCAAATCAAGATCGCGCACCGCGTGGACCAGACCTGCCGACGTGGGGAAGTCGATGGAAATGTCCTTCAGCGTTAGGACGACTTTTCCGGATTGTTTGACTGCCATCGGTTCGTCCTCACACTTTGCGTAGGCGCGGGTTGGAGACTTCATCAAGGCCCAAATTCACCAGCAAAAGCGCGATGAACATGATGGCCAGAAGCGCTGTGGGAAGGCCCCACCACCACCAGAGATTTTGGATGAGGGCGCCGGAGTTGATGGCGTCATAGATCACCCGGCCGAGCGTTGGGATGCGCTGCGGGCCAAGGCCAAGAACTTCTAGCCCGACAGCCGTCACAATGGCGGTGGTCACGTTGGCGATGAACGAGCCGAAGAGATAGGGCACCAGGTTGGGCATCATCTCGCCGAACATGATGTGCATCGTTGATGCGCCGGAAAGCTGGGCCATTTTCACGTAGCCCGACTCCCGCATCGAGAGCACCTGCGCGCGAATGAGGCGCGTTGGCGATTGCCACATGAAGCCTGCGATCAGCACCGACATCATGATGAGCGAAACATCGCCAAAGGCTGATTGAAACACCACCAAAATGAGCAGCGGTGGGATGGTGATCATAACATCTGACAGGATGCGGATGACATCATCTGTGCGCCCACCTATGAATCCGGCTGAGAAGCCCAAAAAGATGCCGGTGGACATGCCGATCAGCGAAGCGATAGCGCCAATCATCAGCGTGTTGGGTGTGCCGACAATCAGCAAGGCCATAAGGTCACGACCCGCACCATCGGTGCCCATCGGATAGTCGCCGACCCCGCCTTGACCGCGCAGGTTTTCAAACCCAACCGGGGGCAGTTTTAGGGGCGTTGAGCCGGTGAAGACCAGATCGGTGTTCCAGATGAACTGACCGATCATACCCATCACGATGATGAAGAGCAGGATGCTGACGCCCCAGATCAGTTTGGGGTTGAGCCATGGATTGTCGAACCGGTTGAAGCGACCGCCGGCAGTGGAGGTGTCCACCACTCCAGCCGCTTCTGAATCGGTGGTTGCGGTTACATTGGGTGTGTTTGCTGTGTCGGCCATCTCACGCAGCCTTCTCAGTTGATTGGCGTATGCGCGGATCAATCAGCGGATAGATGAGATCGACGATGAACACGCTGGCTGCCGTCATCAAAATGATGATGAAACTGACCCCTTGAATGACCGAGAAATCCTGATCCAGGATTGCGTCGTAGAGCAGCTTGCCCATGCCATTGTAGGAGAAGATGCGCTCCACCAGAATCTGGCCGGAAACCAGCAAGCCGATCTTAAGGGCAAACGCTGTTACTTGCGGCAAGATCGCATTGCGCACCATGTATTTGTAGAGGATGTAGCGCGGTTTTAGGCCTTTTGCCTTGGCAAGGTTCACATAGTCCTCGCCTTGCACAGTGATCATCAGGCCACGCATACCAAGCGTCCAGAAACCGAACGTCACCAGGATGATGGAAAGGGCAGGCAGCGTGCCGTGATAGGCAACCGATTGGGCAAATTCCAAGGTCCAGCCGGGTTCCACATTCAGCCCATAGGACCCGGTGAGCGGGAAGAAAAACTCGTTGCCCGTCCATTGCCGCATCTTGATGGAAAACAGGTAGAGCAGAAGTAGTCCTGAAAGAATTGGGGGGATAGCGGTAAAGATCATCATGCTGGGGATGACGACCTTCCAAACTTTCGGCGTTCGCTCCCACACCATGAAGGCACCAAGCGCATTGCCGATGATGAAGGTGATGATCACCGACAGCAGCATTAGGCCAAGGGTCCAGGGCAAGGCCTGCCAGATAAGGGCGGCGACGGGGGTGGGGAAGCTTGCTGCCGACAGTCCAAAATCGAAGGTTAGGATGGAGCGCAGATAGAGCAGATACTGCATCCATAGCGGCTCGTTGAGGCCGAAGCGCTCACGCAGCTGGGCAAGTATTTGGTCTGACCCTTCTACAAACGCACCGCCCGAGGCCATGCGTCCGAGCATCACCTCTGCCGGATCGACCGGTGACAGGCGCGGAATGATCCAGATCAGCGTCGCTGCAATCCAAACTGTGATCACGAAGGTGATCAGACGGTTGATGACATACTCTTTGGGTATGCCGCCTCCAGATGACCCGCTCATTGAAACGCTCCCATGCCCCTGCTAATGCCCCTGATCCCGTGGCTCTTCAGCCTGTTGTTTTCTTGTTCCGCTGTTCTTTTTGCAGCGGATAAAAAGAGGGCGGGGCGCTTTTCAGCGTCCCGCCCGATTGTGAAGCAACTACTGCGCGCGTTCCAAATTGTGGATGATCTGGTGCGCAGACCCCCACCAGAACGCGGGGTGGTTGTAGTTGTTCTCTGCCGTTGGCCATCCTGTCCAATAGGTGGTGTTGAACGGCAGCAGTTTTGCAGCCTGCACCAGCGGTACAAACGGCACTTCTTGCGCCAGGTAACCGTGGGCTTCAGCAACCATGTCTACGATGGCTGGATCGCCGATGGCCATGGTGCCCATTTGCTGCACGATTTCGCTGTAAGCGGCCGTCGCGTCTGTGTCCCAGCGTCCAGTATTGTTGAAGCCAGGTGCACGCTCACCAATGGGTGCGATGGTCGCGTTGGTGTAGCGGTTCATGGACGCCCAAGGCTCGTTCACCGAACCACAGGAGAGCCAAGAATAGCTCATGTCGTAGCCGCCAAGTGGCAGAACTTCGCCCCAGAACACCGAGTTTTCAACCGGCACCGAGCGGGCAGAGACGCCAGCGCGGTTCATCTGTTCCACGATCACATCGATGGTGCGCGTGTACTCCGGCGAGGCTGAATTCACGTGGATGTTGGCCACAAGATCTTCGCCGTTCAGCTCGTAGATGCCATCGTCACCCATTGCGTAGCCATTGGCTTCGATCAGCGCCTGCGCACCTTCCACATCAGCTTCGGCCGTGAAACCGTTGCCTGCTGCTTCAATCGCAGAGATGAACGGTTCCATTGCGCCATACTGGACGAACATGGAACGCGATGCCTGCGTGGTGCCTTCATAAGCGACGTTCACGATCTGATTGCGATCGATCAGCATTTCCACCGCGCGGCGCATGTCTGCATTATCCCATGGGGCAACTGTGGCGTTGAACTCCATCTGGCGGGCGCAAGGGTCTGGCCAGGCGTAGGGCAGATCATCAAACCAAGCGATCATGTTGGGGTTTTGGAAGCCCATGGCCTCAAACGTGCCAAGTGTCACGGCCTGCGCTGCATCCATCTCGTTGGCCACCATGAGCTGGGCGCGGTTTTCTTCACCACCGGACTCCAGGAAGATCACGCGAAGCGGTTCTGGCAAATCCATGAAGCCGGACTTTGCGCCCCACCAACCATCATTGCGATCCCAGATCGCGCGGTTCGTTGCCATGGACGTCATGGTGTAAGGGCCGGTGCCGATGGGCGGATTAAACGCAAATGTTGCTGCGTCTTCGCCAGCCCAAACATGCTCGGGCATGATGAGGAACGAGCCAAAAATGCGATTGGCAAAGTTTTCAAGCACGAAGCGAGGGTTGGCGTTGTTCAGCGTGAACGTAACGGTGAGATCATCGACCTTTTCAACGCTGGCAACCTGCGCACGGATCGTGGCTGGCTCGCGCTCTGACAGGCCCTCATTGTCGAGTGCCATTTGCACGGTGAACACCACATCATCGGCGTTGAATGCTTCACCGTCTGACCAGGTGACACCATCGCGAAGGGTGATGGTCCATTCGTCTTGTGCGTCGTTGGCTTCAAAGCCCGTGGCGAGCCACGGTTCAATCTCACCGGACTCGTAATTGAGAATGAAGAGCGGCTCCCACATTGTCTGGTGGGCACCGTGCTGACGTTTCACCCCTGGGGTGAAAGGGTTGAAGTTTTCTGGATCGCGAATAGTGCGATCAATGTCGAAAACAACGGTGTCTTCGCGCGGTACGTCCTGCGCAAAGGCAGTGCCCGTCAACGCGACAGCGAAAGCGGTGCCAGCAAGCAAGCTTGCTTTGAAATGGTTCATGGTTTCCTCCCTTAGAACCTGATGCATGAATTTCGCGGAAGCCTTTTCGGAGAAAGCTGCCACACTTCTTGAGAAGCTATTTTCCGACAAGCATAAGTCCAGATTGAATACGAATGCAAGGGTGCACGTATTTTGTGCTGTCGCAACGTCAGCTTGTGGCCGGAAAGGTCTCAGCCAAGGATCGCGTAAGCCACCGAAAGCAAAAGAAGAATGGCAAAAGCAATGTTGACTGTGCGCGATGTGCGCGGGTCTTGCAGAGCACTTGTCATCGCGGCCCCGACGGAAAGCCAAGCGATGTTGACGACGGTGATTGTCGCGATCAGCAGACCAGCTTTCCATAGGCTGTCAGCCATTTGATTGCCGTCTACCAGCACATGGCCGGAGAAAAGGGCTGCCATGGCGGCATAGGCTTTTGGGTTGACCAGCGAGAGGCCAAAACCCTCATACCAGCGTGGCGCGGGTTTCGTCGGCGCGCTATCGTCTGGCGTGGCCGCCTTCAACGGCGGGGCCGTGGCGATGCGATAGGCGAGGTAGAGGAAGTACACTGCGGCCAGCACAGTCACGATTGGCGCAAGGCCGGGCACGGCCAGAACAATACCGGCCATTCCAGTGCCAACCAGGGCGATGACGACCACCATGCCAAGGTTGAGGCCGACCATATACTCAACGCCGCGTAGACGCCCGAAAGAGGCGCCAACGGCGGCCATGCTGAGTGTGTTGGGCCCTGGGCTTCCCGTCAGTGCCAGGGCTGCGAGCAAAAAGGAGAGGGTAGCGGTAAGCATAACGGCCACACACTAGTGTGATCAGTGGACGTAATCCATCACCAAGACACGGGTCTGACTCGGGATATCTGCCTTGGAAAGCTGCTTGACGTGGTCGAGCGCGAAATCAACGTCTTCATCGTCAAAATAGGATAGAAAGCTCTCAATCCACATGGTGTTGCGCGGCTTGTAAGTGAGGGTGCGGAAGTGCATCGGCACGATGATTTTTGGGCGCACTTTTTTGATCAGGGCATCCAGGTCAGGCAGTTCGATGGTGAGATAACCACCGGCCAGCGCCAGCAACACATCGACATCTTCAAAGAACGCCATCTGGGCTTCAGTGAGCGGATTGCCGACATCACCCATATGGGCGATTTTGATGCCATCCACTTCAAACCGATACATGCCGTTCTGCCCTGGAATGCCGCGCGGATGGTTGACCCATTCTGCTGCCTCAATGGCTTTGACTGTGATGCTCGCAGCTGTTGCGCTGCCGCCATCGAGCGCGGTGTCGAGCGCATTGATAACCGCTGGATTGCCGGGGATGAGGTCGGCGCGGCAATGGGCGTCATCATCATCGGAGGATATGATCACCAGATCAGCGGATTCTTCGATCGGGCGATAGCCTACACCTTCGGGCGTGTAGGGATCGGTGATGATGGAGGTTCCGTTGTCCGCAGTGATGCGGAAGGCGGCGTGACCGTACCATTTTAGCTGCATGGTGCTTGTGTCCTTTGTCGTGGTATCGCCAAGTATGGCGCGTTGTTACCCGCAGTCATCGCGCGTGTTGAATTCGTATGCAATAGCCGAGTGGCACCCACTTCAGAAAGTGATCCAATGCCCAGCGAACCTTCCCCCCTCATCTTAATCCTTGCCGTCTTGTCGGTTGTTGCCGGCGGGGCGGCCATTGCAACGCAGGCGCCGATCAATGCCATGCTCAACCGGACCATTGCTGATCCTATTCTTACAGCGTGCATATCGTTTTTCGTTGGCTTTGTTGCGTTGCTTGTCGCGTGGGGGGTGAGCCTGGTGCTGCGTGAACAGAGCTTTGTAATGCCTGACATGTCCGCTGCACCGGCCTGGATATGGATCGGTGGCGTGCTTGGTACCGTCTATGTGCTGGCTGCGCTTTGGAGTGTTCCCAAGCTGGGCGTGCTGACTGTGGTGGCAGCCGTCGTGTTTGGCCAATTGATGGCATCGCTGGTGATTGACGCGATCGGCGCGTTTGGCCTGCAAGCCAAAGAGATTTCGATCACCCGCGTGCTTGCGGTTTTGATGGTGATGGGTGGATTGCTGCTCTCTCGCTTGTAGAGGGTTAGTTGCCGCCAATATTGCGCGGCCCTTCGCTTAGAACCAAGTGATCGCTTTGTGGACGTGAATGGTGGCGCCAGGTGCCACTGGTATCCTCACCGCGGCAGAGGATGGCCTCGATGCCCTTGCCCCATTTTTCGTCGGTGATTGCGATATCCGGCGGGCAGTAGCGGATGGTCAGTCCGCATCGGCGACGCGAAGAGGTGTTGGGCAGTGAGCCGTGCGCAAGCATATCGGCGTGCATGGAGAATTGCCCGGCTTTAAGATCGTTGCTTACCGGTGAACCAAGGTTTTCGGCGCCTATCAGTTCTCTGTCTAGCACCGACTCTTTCGCGGCAGCCTCCCATTGCATTGGGCCTTTGTCGTGGGTGCGTGGAATGAAGCGCATCGCAGAGTTTTCTTCATCGGTATCGTCAATTGCTAGCCACACGGTGACCGTGCGCGCAGGGGAGAAGTGCCAGAAGCTGGCATCCTGATGCCAAGGCACGGTTTTTGGATCACCGGGCAGTTTGGCAAAGAAGTGCGCCGCCCAGCAGATGATGTTTGGCCCAACAATGTCCTGCACATGGTCGAGGATCGTGGAGTTGGTGCAGATATCCCAAAGACCAGCCAGGCGGGCTTGAAAACAGTTGATGCCATAGGCTCCATCCGGACCTGCCTGCGTCAGCAGATCATCAAAGTAGGCCCGGTTGGCATTGGCTCCGGCTTCGTCAAAGGCGTTGAAACCGCTCACATAACCTTCGCGATTGTACTGCTCGATTTGCTTCAGCGAGAGCGCTTTGGGACTGGTGTTGGCAACCGGCTTGAAGGCCAGGTCATGTTGAGATTGCAGCATGGTGGGCACTCTCTGGTGTGATTGGGTGGTGCCTTGACGGTGCCTTTGTTTTGTTGATCTATCTTCTCTCATATCTCCGATTTCTTATGGTATTTTGATTTTTGACGATCCCTCAGTTCCATTTGAACGACTATCTTCAAGACGATGAGCGCTTTTTGCTGACCCGGCGTCCGCTGACGCCTGGTGCCCGCCCGCCGGTACACACGCATGACTTTTTTGAACTGTTTTGGCTTGATAGTGGTCGCGCTGTGCACCGGATCAATGGAACTGCCGAGATGCTTGAGAGCGGCATCATCACCTTCATTCGCCCTGATGATGAACATGCGATCCATCCGCGTGGCGGCTCAACACGGATCACTAACATCGCCTTTTGGCCAGAAACGATTGCATATCTCGACGCACGCCATGGTGATGTGCTGCACGGCAGTACGTTTTGGAGCAGGCAACACCAACCTGATGCTGTTCGGCTTGGGCCCTTGCAGCGTCGTACGCTGAACGCTTGGACACAGAGGTTAGACGCGTCGGGTCGGGGTCAGCTTGCGCTTGATGCGTTTTTGTTCGCGGTTTTGGGCCTGCTTGTGCACGATGATCCGCTGCCGCAAGGCGCAGGCAACGGCCCTGCTTGGCTCAGCGAAAGCTGCCGCGCTTTGTCCCGTCCGGACGTGCTGCGGCAGGGGGTGAAGGGTTTTGTTGCCGTCTCTGGCCTAGACCCGGCCCATGTGGCGCGGGTGTGCAAACGTTACACAGGCAAAACGCCGTCTCAGCTTGTTGCCGAGGCCCGTATGGCGCTTGCAGCGCGGCTGCTGGCCGACACTGGCGAGGCTATCGTACAGATTGCGATCGATGTCGGGCTCGACAATCTCAGCCACTTTTATGCGCTCTTCAAAGCCCATCATGGCATGACTCCGCGGGCTTATCGGTTGCAGCATCGTCGCGACGTGGTCGGGTTTTAGCTCAAGAGCGATAGCACGTTATCACTCACCAAGTGCGGCTGCTAACATGTTGAAAATGCGGGTAAATGGATGGCGTGCGCTCGCGGTGTTCAACACTTGTTAACCATACAGGCGGAGGCTTCCATAATGGCGATGTGCCACCACGGAGGTTGCTATGACGTTTTTGGACCCAGATACCGGACGTGCCCAGAGCGACGCGCCCAGTGAGATGGAGTTGATGCTTGATGGTTACGGGCTGACAACGGCCAACATTCTTTATCGCATGCCCGATCACCCCTGTGTCCTGCAGACCTATATTTGGCAGGAGTACGATCTGGCACCGCGATTCCCCCGGCTCACCAAGTTCTTGGATTTTTGGCGGGCCTCGCTTGATGGCCCCTTGCACTCGGTGCAATACGCCCACCAAAAGCTGATCAAACCTGGCCTTTGGCGCCATGTGGATGGGGAGCTTAGCCTGCATTGATGGCAGGATTGATCAACGTGATCGCGTCGGGTGATTGACCAGCGGCGCTATCGGTCTAAACAGGCAAGTCCGGTTTACCGATAGTTTCGATCCAACGCGTCAGGACCCTTGCCATGAAGCGCTCGCAGGTGAATGCCATCTTGGAAGAGGGCGATGCCTTCTTCAAATCCTTTTCCTACACTTTGCCGCCCTTTGCCTATTGGTCGCCAGAAGAGATGTTGGCCGATGGCAAAGCGCCTGGCGGCAGCATGATCATCGAACGGCGCATGGGCTGGGACATAACTGACTATGCCAAAGGTGATTTCGATTCGACCGGTCTGTTCTTGTTCACAGTGCGCAATGGCTTGCTGTCTGACCTGCAAGCTGGCGGCGGCATGGTCTATGCCGAAAAAATCATGATCTCGAAAAAGGATCAGCTTGCGCCGATGCACAAGCACGTCATCAAGGCCGAAGACATCATCAATCGTGGTGGTGGTAAGCTTGTGCTGGAGCTTTTTGCACCGGCGGAAGATGGCTCTTGCCATCCAACGGAGCCTGTGACCGTGCCCGTGGATGGCCGGTTGCGCACCGTGCAGGCCGGTGGCCTTTTGAAGCTTGATCCAGGCGAAAGCGTCACGCTGCTTCCCGGTGTTTGGCACGCCTTTTGGGGCGAGGGCGGCGATGTGTTGATCGGCGAGGTTTCCACCGTCAATGATGATGAAACCGACAACATCTTCCAGGAAGACATTCCACGTTTTGCCGAGATCGAGGAAGATGTGACGCCCAACCATCTGCTTGTCTCAGACTACACAAAGTGGCTGGCTAAGGCATGATAGCGCGTCTTCGGGCGGCACAATGATTGGCTGATGCACCGTTTCCCCTAGCCACAACACCCAATACGCTGCGCTGGCATGTGCGGCGTACGCTTGTGCTCGCCTGGCCGGTGATCCTATCGCGTGTTGGCATTGTGATGATGAGCACGATGGATGTGGTGGTGCTTGGTCGGGCTGGCGCGCAAGAGCTGGCTTATTATGTTCTAGGTTTCGCAGTCATCGACAGTTTGGTGGCCGTGATGGCTGGCCTTCAGCTTGGTGTGCCGGTTCTTGCTGCGCGCTCGATTGGCGAGGGCAAGCCCCATCTTGCTGCCGTTATCTGGCGTCGCGGGCTTATGTTTTCCGTGATCATTGGTTTGGCTGCGGCGATTGCCTGGCAGGGCGCGCCCTGGTTCTTCACGGCTACGGGACAGGACGAGGATCTGGCGCGCGGTGGTGGTGCTGTGTCCGCTCTGCTTGCGTTCAGCCTGCCGTTCATCGGGTTCTATCTGGTGTCAGCAACCTTGCTTGAGGCGCTGGAAAAACCCTTCCACGCCACCATCGCTGTGTTCATCGCCAATGGTGTGAACTTGGTGCTTAGCGTCATCTTTGTCTTCGGTTTTGGCCCGATCCCAGCGATGGGCGCCTGGGGCTGTGCGCTGGCGACGGTGATCACCTCGGCGCTGCTCGGTTTTGGGCTGGCAGGGTATGTGCGGTTTCTACTCCCAGGTCGTGAGACCTATGGATTTGGCGTCAAATCGGTTGACTTGCCACCGTCAGGCAATGAGCAGCGTAAGCTTGGTTATGCCGCTGGGGCATCTTACGGGCTGGAGGCTGCGGCGTTTGCGGGCATCACTGTGCTGGCTGGTCTTTTGGGTGTGATCGGCTTGGCGGCGATGGGCGTGCTGTTTCAGCTTTTTGCCATCACTTTCATGATTTCCTTTGGGATCGCTGGCGCCACACAGGTGCGCGTCGGCAATGCCTGGGGGCGGAAGGATGCGCGCGGCATGGCGCAGGCTGGATGGGCCGGCTTCGGGCTTTCGGTGGCCAGCTCAGCGGCTGTCAGTGTGGCGTTCGTTCTGTTCCCAGAGATATTCATCCGGGGGCTAACCAACGATCAGGCGGTGATCGCGGCGGCGTTGCCCGTCATGATTTGGATGGTGATGGCGCTGCTTGCTGATGGTTCGCAATCAGTGCTCAATCATGCCTGCCGTGGGCGCGGGGATACGTGGATACCGACCTCGCTGCACATGGTGAGTTACTGGTTTGTGATGCTTCCGCTTGCCTGGTTTCTTGCCTTGCACTTGGGCGGTGGTGCCATCGGGCTTTACCAAGCGATTTTGATTTCAAGCCTCATTTCGTTGATCGCCATGGGCGGTCGCTTTGCTTTGCTCTCGCGGCGCGGTTTGCCTGCTGGCCCCCAAAAGGTGTAACGCCGTTTTCTTAGCGCAACCCTTGCGTGCCGATGGTGGGATGGGGCAGGCTGGGCGAAACCGCTTTCGGATTTCGCCTCACCCGGGGTGATTGCGAACAAGATGGCCAGAGAAAGGCCACGCAATGGGGGGAAGGCGTTATGACGTCTACCAAGAACAATGGCAGCAGTCGGCGTGTGAAGCGCCGTCGCACTGGCATCAACATCAATGATTTGGCCGAGCGTGCTGGCGTTGCGCCAGCTACGGTATCGCGTGCGCTGAACGGCTACACCGATATTGCAGAGGCAACGCGCGAGCGCATTTTGGGCCTTGCGGTGGAGTTGAACTATCAACCTTCTTCGCGCGCGCGCCAATTGGCGCGTGGCCGCGTGGAAACAGTGGCGTTCGTTCTGCCTGTGAACAGCCGCAACACCCATGATCCGTTTCTCTCTGATTTTTTGGATGCTTTGGCATCGGCGCTATCAGCGCGCGATCATGATTTGCTGGTCGCCACCGTTCGGGATGATGAGGAAGAGATTGAGGTGTATCGACGCTTGATCGCGGCGGGCAAATGCGCTGGGTTCATCGTCACCAACTCCCGCGACAATGATCCTCGCATATGTCTTCTTCGTGACCTCAACGTGCCTTTTGTCGTTTATGGCCGGGCGTCGAGCGATGCGCCTTATCCGCACCTGGACATGGACAACGAGGCGGCCATTGCAGGCATGGTTGATCACTTGTTCGCGCTTGGTCACCAGCGCTTTGCCTATGTGGATTTGGAAGAAGAGGCGACGTTCGCACGGCTGCGCCGAATTGGGTTTGAGCTGGGCGTCAGTCGCAATGCATTGCTTGATGACAATGTTGCCGTCGTGCGGGTGCCGCACACATCAGCGGGTGGCCAAAGCGCCATCGCAACGCTGTTTGATGGCGGTAACTCGCACCGACCCACGGCTGTGGTTTGCCCTGCCGACGTTGTGGCCATCGGCGCGATCCAGGCAGTGAGCGCGCGTGGTTATGATGTCGGTCGCGATGTTTCTATCACCGGCTATGATGGTGTGCCTTTGGGTGCCTACACCGCGCCGCCACTTACCACGATGAGCCAGCCAACACGTGAGATCGGTCAGCAATTAGTGGATATTCTCTTCCGCGTGATGGAGGGCGCCGACCCCGCACAGTTTGACGCTGTCATGATGCCGACGCTTGTACGCCGTTCCTCGGATGGTTCGCCGACGCTGGTGGAAGCTGCACGAGCATTGCCCTGATGCGTCAGGGCTCCAGCTGAGCAAGCAGCAGCGCTATGCCCTTCGTCAGCGTTGCGGTCAGTTGCCCATCAACCGTGTTGGAAATTGTCAAAGTGTCGCCAAAGGGCATGGTGATTGCGTCCAGCGGCCATTGGGCACCGGTGAGTGTGAGGCCTTCCAATGCTGAAAAGGCCAACACGCTGAACGTTGTGCCGGATGGGTAGTCGAACGTTTGTGGTTCTGGCGATAGCGGGTGAGCTTCCTCGCGGCCATCGGTCAGAAGAATTGATACATCCTCAGCGCCCAAAGCTGCGGCCTGTGTCATTACGGCGAAGCTGTGGTCGGTTCGTCCGCCAAAAGCGCCGACAAGTGTGATCTGCGTGGCGCCGCGTTTGCGTGCCTCTTCAACGGCCAATGCGCCGTCGGTTTCGGCTTTCAAGGCTGGATGGGCTTGGCGGACCATGCCTGGAAAGGCATCGCCATCGGTCTCGTTGGATGAATCAAAATCCCCCACCCAAAGCTCAGGTGTCAGATCGAGCGTCCCGGCGTGAGCGATGCCGCCATCGGCGGCGATCACGTGTGCGCCAGCGGTCTGCGCGCGTAGTCTGGGTGTTGGGGTGATTGCGCCAGCCAGCAAAATCACGAAACGGGTCGAGGTCGGGTCTGTCATCCCGCGACCCCATGGCCCAGCAGGCGGTGCGACGCAAGCGCCCACTGGACAGTTTCTTAGCTTGGTCCTATGTCTGCCTTCGCTCACCGGGGTGCCTCATAGCGAGGCTGAGATGCGTTTCGTGAACCCGTAGAACCTGATCCGGATTATGCCGGCGGAGGGATTTGGGCCAGCGTTTTCCCTTTCACGGGCAGCGCTTTCTCAACATCTGTCATCCGTTTGGTGTTCCGCTCTTTTGACGTGGAGACCTAACCTATGGCCAATCGCCTTACTCAATTCACCGCTTTGTCTGCGCTCGCTTTGGCGATGGTTTTGCCCGTCACGGCAAACGCTGATGATCGCACGCTGACGATCTATACCTATGACAGTTTTGTTGCCGACTGGGGCCCAGGGCCCGTGCTGACCGAGGCGTTTGAAGCCGAGTGTGACTGCATCATCGAATGGGTCGCACCGGGCGACGGTGTCGCCGTGCTCAACCGTTTGCGTTTTGAGGGTGACAGCACCGATGCTGACCTTGTTTTGGGCCTCGACACCAACCTCACCGCCGAAGCGGTGGCCACCGGATTGATCGCGCCCCACCAGGTTGATGTCAGCGTGCTTGATTTGCCGATTGCATGGACAGACGACAGCTTTGTACCGTTTGATTTCGGCTATTTTGCCGTTGTCTATGACACGCAAGCGATCAGTACGCCGCCGACCAGCCTTGTTGACCTTATCGAAGGGGATGCCGATCAGCCCATCGTTCTTCAAGACCCACGCACGTCAACACCGGGGCTTGGTTTCATGCTTTGGATGAAGGCCGTTTATGGCGATGAGGCTGGAGAGAAATGGGCGCAATTGTCGGAGCGTATTTTGACCGTCACCCCTGGGTGGAGCGAGGCTTATGGCCTGTTCACCTCCGGTGAAGCGCCAATGGTGCTGAGCTACACAACATCACCCGCCTATCACATGGTTGTGGAAGAGGATGAGCGTTATCAAGCTGCCGCTTTCGAGGAGGGCCACTACATGCAGATAGAAGTGGCAGCGGCCGTTGAAGGCTCCCCAGAGATCGATCTGGCTCGGGACTTCATGGCTTTTCTCATCGCGCCGGAGGCCCAATCGGTGCTGCCGGTGACCAATTGGATGTTGCCAGTTGCGCCTGGCTCCGAGGCTCTGCCAGAACCGTTTGAGCGTTTGGTCACGCCGGCTGATGCGCTGCTTCTTGATCCGGAAACGGTGGCTGCCGAGCGCCAGGGATGGATTGAGGAATGGCTGGATGCCATGAGCCGATAACGGCGAGCCGGTAGAGGCTGCGCACGTGCGGGCATCCGCGCTTCCAGGCGTTGCTGTCATTGCTGGCTTTGGCGCGTTTATCGCGCTGGCGCTGGTGGCGTTGATGGTGGCCGGCGGGTCTGGCTTGCCGCTTGATCGGCTGGCCAGTCCGTACACCCGGTCGCTTCTGGCCTTCACGCTCACGCAGTCGTTTCTCTCCGTTGTGCTGTCGATCCTGGGCGCACTGCCCCTGGCGATTGTTCTGCACCGTCACCAGCGGTTTTTTGGGCGTGCGGCCTTGGTGCGCCTGCTCGCCTTGCCGTTGGCCTTGCCGCCGCTGGTCGCGGTGTTTGGCCTGCTGGATGTATGGGGGCGTAGCGGGTTGGTTTCCGCCAGTTTGCAGGCCCTGGGTTTTGATGTGCGGCTCGACATTTTCGGGCTTCAGGGCGTGTTGCTCGCTCACGTCTTCTTCAATCTGCCCTTAGCGGCACGATTGATGCTTACCCATTTGGAGCGGCAACCGGCCACAACTTTCCGCTTGGCTGATCAGCTCGCTCTTGAGGGTTGGAGTCGGTTTGCGCGCTTGGAGTGGCCTTTGTTGCGTGCGCATCTGCCAGGCGTTGCGGGCCTTATCATGATGCTCTGCATTGGATCCTTCACGCTGGTGCTGACGCTCGGCGGCGGACCGTCTTCATCAACGTTTGAGGTCGCGATCTATCAGGCGCTGCGCTTTGATTTTGATCCGGCTTTGGCGGCGCTCTACACGCTGGTGCAATTGATACTCGCTGGAACTGTGCTGATCTTTCTGACCCGGTTGGGCGGTGCGCCAGAGGATCGGGCAGGGGCTTTGGTGAGCAGCGAGGAGAGGGCGCGACCACTGCCGATATGGGGGCGTTTGGTGCTGGGCCTGGCTATCCTTTTCATCGTTGCGCCACTTGCCGCGCTGGTTGTTGGTGGTCTGTTTGCTGAATGGGGGCGATTGTTCGGTATGGCCAGACTCTGGGCAGCCATCGGCACCAGCCTTGTCATCGCAACATCCGCTGCACTTCTTGCTACGCTGGCCAGCTACGCGATGTTGGTTGCAAGGCTGCGAGGTTTTCGTGCGAGCAGCCAGGCTTTCCGGTTCTATGAGGCGGGCTACGGCATGGTCGGATCGGCTGTGCTGGCCGTGCCGCCATTGGTGCTTGGCGCAGGTTGGTTCTTGGCCATGCGTGGTTGGCCTGCACCCACGCTCATCGCGGCGTGCTTGGTTGTGCTGGTGAATGCGCTGATGGCGCTGCCGTTTGTGCTGCGGATCATGAGCCCGGCGTTTGAAGCCTCCGAGCGGCGCTACAGCGCTTTGTCTGCCAGTCTAGGTTTGATGGGCATGAACCGTTTCTTGCGCGTCGATGCGCCGGTGCTTGCTAAACCGTTTGCTGTCGCGTTGGCCTTTGCGCTGGTGCTTTCTGTGGGTGATCTTGGGGCCGCAGCACTGTTCGGTGCCTATGATCTGGTGACGCTTCCAGTGCTGATTCTCAATTTGATGGGCAGCTATCGCACCGATGATGCAGCCGGCGTGGCGCTTCTGCTTGGCCTGTTTGTTTTTGCGCTTATTGCGCTCGCAGAACGGACCCATAAGGTGCTTGGGTGATTAAGTTATCGGGCGCCACAAAATGTTTCTCGCGGGAAGGAACTTTTCGCTTTGATCTGGAGGTCGGCGAGGGGCAGAGCCTTGGTGTGATCGGCGCCAGCGGTGCTGGTAAGTCCACATTGCTTCAGATGATTGCTGGTTTTGTGGAGCTTGATAGCGGCACTATCGGCCTAGCGGGACAGGACCACTCAGCCAGCACTCCGGCAGAGCGACCGATCTCGATGGTGTTTCAATCCAACAATCTGTTCGAACATCTGGATGTGGCCACCAATGTTGGTTTGGGGATCAGTCCGCGCTTTCGCAAGGCTGGCGCACCGATGAAAAAAGTGTGCGATGCGCTGGCCCAGGTAGGCTTGGCGGGTTTTGAGGACCGGCGCCCAACCAGTCTTTCTGGGGGAGAGGCGCAGCGCGTGGCTTTGGCGCGCGCTTTGGTGCGCGACAAACCCATCCTGTTGCTGGATGAACCCTTTGCAGCGCTTGGCCCTTCGATGCGTGCTGATTTTACCGCGCTTTTGAGCGCGATGCAGAAAGACCGTGGCCTGACGATGCTCACAGTGTCGCACGCGCCAACCGAGCTTCGTGGCCTCTGCGATCAGCTGGCTTTTGTGTTCGATGGTCAGATTGCCGTGATCGGCGATACTGATGCCATGCTCGCCAATCCGCCGCACCCTGCGCTGGCTGATTATCTGGGTGTTTCAACAGCCTGACCTTGCGGGTTTTGCTGACATGGCATCGTCACCATGCTTGGGCTAGGTTCCGGCCGTCTAACAATGGAATCTCCCCCCATGAATCTCTCCTCCCAAGACCCGTCCACCAGTTTGGCCAACACACCCTTTGATCAGCTTCGTGTTGGGCAAAGTGCCTCCATCGCGCGGCTTTGCACCGCCAACGATCTGATCGTGTTTGCGCACGCTTCGGGCAATATGAATCCGATCCATCTGCCGTCGACCGATATCACCGGTGATGGCGTCGATGATGTGCCCATCGCGCCTGCCATGTGGCTCGGCTCGCTGATATCCTCGGTGCTGGGCAACCATTTGCCGGGGCCGGGCAGTCTTTATCTTTCGCAAACGCTGACGTTTTCCGGTCGTGCACGGGTGGGCGATGAGCTCACCATCAAAGTCACGGTTGCTGAGCTTTCCGATGACCGGCAGGTGACGCTGGTAACCCGCGTGAAGGGGCCTGATGGCGTGGTGCTTGTTGAGGGTGAAGCGAAAGTTCAGGCGCCAGATGCGCCGGTGTATCTGGCTGATATCGAAGTGCCTGACCTGCAAGTGCAAAAGCATCGCCATTTTGATGCAATGTTGGAGTTGGCACAGAGCCTTGAACCCTTGCCGGTGGCGGTCGTGGCACCGGATGATCCCAATTCGCTGGGTGGCGCCTTGCTGGCGCGCGATGAAGGCCTGATCAAACCCATTCTTGTTGGTTCAAAAACCCGCATCCACCAGGCCGCCGAGACACTTGGTGTGTCGATTGCCGACCTGGAACTGGTGGACATTGACGACGAACCCGCCTCTGCGGCCTGTGCCGTTGCGATGGTGCATGAGGGCCGCGTGAGCGCGGTGATGAAGGGCCATCTGCACACTGATGGCTTGCTGAAACATGTGGTGAAAGCAGATGGCGGCCTGCGCACCGGCAAACGCATCAGCCATGTGTTCGTGATGGATGTGCCAGGGCGGCCGCAGCCGATCATCATCACCGATGCTGCGATCAACATCACGCCGGATCTCAAAACCAAGGTCGACATCGTGCAGAACGCGATCAACATCGCGCTTGCTATCGGTATTCAAACCCCGAAGGTCGGTATTCTTTCCGCTGTGGAGACGGTGAATCCGGCCATTCCCTCGACACTGGATGCGGCGGTGCTTTCCAAGATGGCTGATCGCGGTCAGATCAAAGGCGGTATCGTTGATGGACCGCTGGCGATGGACAATGCAGTGGATATCGGTGCTGCACGCACCAAAGGCATTGGCGGTTTGGTGGCTGGGCACGCCAATGTGCTGGTCGCGCCGAACCTGGAAGCGGGCAACATGCTGGCCAAGGAGCTGACGTTCCTTGCCCACGCGGAAGCCGCTGGTCTGTTGGTGGGTGCCAGCGTGCCGGTGATCCTCACCAGTCGCGCCGATGACGATAAAGCGCGGCTTGCTTCCTGCGCACTGGCTGCGCTTTACGGCGCGTGGCTTCGCACCGGTAAACCGGTCAATGCCCGCCTGTTCAACGCCGTTGAGTAACTGGCTATGACGCAGGCGCTGCTTACGTTGAACGCTGGGTCCTCCAGCCTAAAATTCAGTCTTTTCACACTCAATGGCGAAGTGCCTGAAAGGCGCTATACCGGCGCCTTTGATCGCGGCGGCGCGCCAGATGAAGTGGCGATCACCAGTTTGGATGGCGAACGATCTGTGCTTGTGCTTGACGAGCCTGGCGAATTGGCGAGCGCCTTTGCTGCTGTTCTTGCTTGGTGTGAGGGCCGGAATGATTTTGGCGATATCGTCGCTGTGGGCCACCGCGTGGTGCATGGCGGGATGCACCACACCGCACCGGTGGTGCTGAGCGATGATGTGATTGCCGATCTGGCCAAGCTTTCGCCCCTTGCACCGCTGCACCAGCCTCATAATCTTGCGGGCGTTGAACAGGCCAAGGCGGCATTCCCCAAGGCACTTCAAGTTGGGTGTTTTGATACCGCGTTTCACCGCACCCACCCGTTTGTGAATGACACATTTGCCTTGCCGCATCGCTTTTATGCCGAGGGTGTGCGTCGCTACGGTTTTCATGGGCTCTCTTACGATTATGTCTCCGGAGCGCTTGATCCTGGCGTGAGGGAAGGCCGGGTGATCATCGCGCATTTGGGTAATGGCGCGTCCATGTGTGCACTGAAAGGTGGCCAGAGTGTTGGGTCCACCATGGGGTTTTCCGCGCTGGATGGCCTGCCGATGGGCACGCGCTGCGGGCAGATCGATCCGGGTGTTCTGCTCTATCTGATGCAAGAGCACGTTATGGATGCCGATGCGATCTCGACGCTGCTCTACAAGGAGTCCGGCCTTAAAGGCATGTCGGGTCTCACCAATGATATGCGGGTTCTTCTTGCCAGTGATGATCCCCGCGCCAAGGAAGCGCTCGACTATTTTGTCTTCCGTATTCAGCGTGAAATCGGCGGCATGACGGCAGTGCTCGGCGGCTTGGACGCGTTGGTGTTCACCGGCGGTATTGGCGAGAACGCCGCGCCGATCCGTCAGCGCGTGTGCGCCGACTTTGGTTGGTTGGGTATGATGCTAGACGAGGGTGCCAATGCTGCAAACGCCAGCGAAATCTCATCTGCCGGATCGTCCATTGATGTCTTGGTCGTTCCAACCGATGAAGAGGGCAAGATTGCCCGCTACACCGCCAGTCTGCTAAGCTCTCACCATGAGTGAAGATACATCCAATGTCGTGCCCATCGTAAGCCGCGCCGGTCGCTTGGCTGATGCGTTGCAGCGTGCACGTGCCCGTGAGCAAAGCCGGTTGCGCGATGCGCTGGCTGCGCAAGAAGGGCGTCTGGACGCCTTGGCCGACGAGTTGCGCGCCATGGCCGATGAGTTGCCCCCCGGCGAGGCTGGTCGCTTTGCGCTGGTGCCATCAGAAAATGGCGAGCGCCTATCCATCGACGCGTTGAGCTATGTCGATTTGCACCCCGAAACGCTGGACTATCGCCTGGTGCGACAGCAGCGTGATGGCCCATCGATTGTTGCTGAAAAAGCTGATCGCGACGCGATGGCCGACAGTGTGGCGGACTATATTGCTGACCGGATTGTTGAGCGCGAGGGTTTGGTGGGAACAACGCCGGTGGCTGCTGCCGCGCCAACAACTGTATCAACGCAGCAAGAGCCTACTGCACGGCCTCGCGCGCGCTTTTGGCCAGGGTTTTGGTTGTTTGTGCTTGGCGGTCTCTGCTCAGCGACGGCGCTCTTCACCTATGCTTGGCTTCAGGCTGGGCCAACGGGCTAGGGTCCGGACCTTAGTTGTGTGAGGTCTCGAAGACCTCTTGCGACAATTCAGTGATTGCGCCTCCTTCCGCTGGATAGCCGCGACGGGTGGCTCTGACGTGCCAGCCGGTGTCCGTCTTACCAATGTCAAACAGCGTGTAGCTCGCAGCTGGCCTATGTCCGCCCGGTGCCTGTGCTGCTGAGGCAACGCCAAACACCGCGATTGGGCCGTTAGGGCCGGTAACTGTCCGGCGCGTCGGCAAATGGGTGTGACCGTGGAGGATCAGCTCCGCGCCGTGCTCTTTCCAGATATCGCGCACGCGCTTGGCGCCCACCAGCCGTTTGTACCAAGGCCCTGCTTTGTCGAACGGTGGGTGGTGGATCAGCACCAAGCGGAACATATCTTTTGAGACGTCGAGCTCCGAGGCCATGCGGGGGCGCTGGTGTTGATCAACGCTGCCTGTGGCCATGAAAGGGCCGGTGGCTGTGGCGGTCGATAACCCGATGATTTGAACAGGTCCGCGCTGGCGCAACACGGGATAAACGGAGGAACGCGGCGTGTCAGACGAGAGGTTCGCTGCGCAGTGTAGGTTAAAGCGGTCCAGAGCGCCGGGCACGTAGGCGTCATGATTGCCGGGGATCGCGGTCACACTGTCAGTCGTGCCGAGCTTTGCCAGAAAGCGACCTGCATTTTCAAACTCAGCTTCCAGTGCGATGTTCACCAGATCGCCGGTGACCGCGATATGATCAGGCGATTGGGTCTTGATGTCGCTGATCAGCCTGTCTGTCGTGCCGGGAACAAAGGCTTTGGCACGGTTGCGCTGCCAATTGAGGTAGCCGAGCACTCGTTTGGAGACGAGTTCGCTGGGCTTTACCGGCGGCAGCGGGCCAAGGTGACAATCGGAGATGTGAGCGATGCGGAAGGTCATGTTGTGCGCACATTGGCCAAACTTTTCGTGCGCGCAAGTGTGTTTTGCTCTTCTGGCTGCGCTTAGATTGGCATGGTGTTGCGCGCGGCGTATGTGCCTGGGCGTGACCAGTCCATAGAAGAATGACGGGCGCTAAGTGGGCTCGACCAGAGGGCCTTCCAAAACAAAGAGAACATTTCTATCACCGAAGTATACGTGTGGGGGAGTCGCTGCCTGTTGGCAGTGCCGATCAATGATCGGATACGCGCTATGGCGTGTTTGACTGTTCTGCACAACACACAGCTTGGCGCGGCTGCTATGCGTGGCGCGCATGCGGTTGGCAACGATTGATTCATACACAGGCAGGTTGGGCGTTGGACACACCAAGAGGACTTTTTGGCAGGCTAACCCGCTGGGTGTGGGTGCGTGTGATGCTGTTTCAGCGTGGCATGACGCTTGGCGTGCGGGTGATCGCGCTTAACGATGCTGGAGAGGTGCTTCTGGTGCGTCACGGCTACACGCCAGGTTGGCATTTGCCCGGCGGCGGCGTTGACTACCGTGAGACCATGGAGCAAGCCGCGCGACGCGAACTGGAAGAAGAAACCGGCTATCGGGCGGCGAGCGAGGTTGCGCTTCGCGGTCTCAGCTACAACAGTCGACTTTGGAAGGGCGACCATGTGGCTGTCTACACCGTGAACGCCATCGAGAATGTGCGTGCCATCAAACCGGGGTTTGAAATCGCCGAGATCGGGTTCTTTGCACTCGATAGTCTGCCGGATGGTGCCACCAGAGGTACACGCGCCCGACTTGCCGAATGGCAGGCCGGGCGGTCACTTGATCCCTATTGGGCTTAAAGAAAGCGCTTAGGCTGCGGCTTTGAGGCTTTCGCGGCCATGGGGCGCTGTCAGGTCAAGCTCGGGCCCTGCTGGCACCACGCGGGTTGGATTGATGGTCTCGTGGCTCATGTAATAGTGCCGTTTGATGTGGTCCATGCTCACCGTCTCGGCGATACCTTCAACCTGATAGAGCTCACGTAGGAACCCCGACAGGTTGGGATAATCAGCGATGCGGCGGATGTTGCATTTGAAGTGACCAACATAAACTGGATCGAACCGCACCAGCGTGGTGAACAGCCGCCAGTCGGCCTCGGTGATCTGATCGCCAACCAAATAGCGGTTTGACGTCAAGCGCTCTTCCAGTTCGTCTAAGACTTTGAAAAGCTCGGTGACCGCCTCTTCATAGGCCTCTTGCGTGGTGGCGAAGCCAGACTTGTAAACGCCATTGTTCACAGCGTGATAGACGCGCTCGTTGATCGCATCGATTTCTTCGCGCAGCGCTTGCGGATAGTAGTCGCCAGGCTTGGCGCCGACGCCGTCAAAAGCCTCGTTGAACATGCGGATGATTTCCGCCGACTCGTTGGAAACGATGGTGTTCGTGTGTTTGTCCCAAAGGATAGGCACCGTGACGCGGCCCGAATAGGTCGAGTCGGCCTTCACATAGATATCTGCGGCGACATCCGAACCGAACAAGCGGTCGGTGGTGGCCTCTGGCTGATCAGCGTCAAATACCCAGCCTTTGTCGTACATCAGCGGTGAAACCACATCGACACTGATCATGTCTTCCAGGCCTTTGAGCTTGCGGAAGATCAGCGTGCGGTGGGCCCAGGGGCAGGCGAGCGAAACGTAAAGATGGTAGCGACCGGCTTCGGCTTTGAAACCACCCTCGCCAGTTGGGCCAGGGCTGCCATCCGCGGTGATCCAGTTACGGAACTGCGAGGCTTTCCGGACAAATTTCCCGCCCGATTTCTTCGTGTCGTACCATGTGTCGTGCCAGACACCGTCTACCAGCAAGCCCATCGTTTTTGATCCTTCATGCGTGTTCGTCGCGTTGAGAGAAGAAATAGGGCGGCGGCATCGTTCTGTATAGCGATCAGGTTCCACACGCACTGTTACACGTCAGCGAACAATGGTGATCTGCGGCGATTGCATCGTCCGTTTTGTCATGGTAGCGCAACGCCATGAACATCATCAGGTTCCAGGCAGAGCGACGACGCTCACGACGATAACGCAACATTCGCGTGCGTGGTCACCTATGACCGCCGAAACCTTCCGCCTGATCTGTTCTTTTTTCCGAGTATTCCGTCGTGACCCTTTCTTTTCAGCCCGTTGGCATGCCTGCCGTGCCGAGCACCATCGCCTCCATGCAGTCTGGTGATGAACTACGCGTCAACGCACTTCATGAGCGCGTGTTCGGCCCGGGTCGGTTTGCGCGAACGGCGTTTCGCCTGCGTGAGAAAGCAGCGCCTTTGCTGTCCTTGTCATTGGTGGCGGAGGAAGCGGGCACGCTGATCGGGGCTGTTTCGATGTCGCGGATCGCGGTGGGCGAGACCGGTGGCGTACTGCTCGGCCCCTTGGCGGTTTTGCCGGAAAAACGCGATGTGGGTGTTGGCAAAGCCTTGCTGTTTCAGGCCGTCGAAGCTGCCCATCAATCTGGCGAACCCTTTGTCCTGCTGGTCGGCGATCTGCCCTACTACGCGCCTGCGGGCTTTGCAGTCGTGCCGTTTGGAACGATGGCTATGCCCGGGCCGGTTGATCCCACCCGGCTTCTCATCGCTATGAATGGTTCAGTGGATGCCTTGCCCACTGGCGCCGTTCGAGGAACATCTTAACGTCCCTCGCGCCACCAGGCAGCGCCCCAGAGCGCCAAAGCGGGCAACAATGCCCAAAGGCCAAGGGATAGCGGTTGCTGCGTTGCGCCGATAAGAACGCTGGCATCGGTGCGGCGTACACCAATCCAGCCATTACCAGAGGTACGCGCTGTCTCGCCCACCAGCCGTACGCGCGGCACGGTCATCTCATCGTCTCGGGTTTCGGTCAGGCGCGCCAGAGAGCCATTGCTTGCTTCGGTTAGCGAGACCAGATGATTGGGCGTTGAGACGACTTGTTGCAACTCAACTGGATTGGGTGGACCGACATGTGCAAGGGTCGTTCGTGTCCCATCGGTGATACGCCAAAGGCCGATCTCATCGGCGGGTAGGCTGCCGCGAAACAGGCCATCGCCTTCATCGGTCAGCTCCAATGCAATGTCTTCGCCCGATGGTGTGGTGATCCTCAGCGGATCAACGGTTTCACCAAGCGTGCGCCGCTCGATGATCATGCGCTGACCTTGCGCTCTGGCGTTAAGCGTTTCGTCCTCAAGATCAGGCTCGCGCATCAGCCAGTGAGCCATACGGCGCAGCAACTGCACATGCGGGCCACCCCCCTCAAAGTTGCGTGCCCAGAGCCAAACATGATCGGAAAGCAGCAGTGCGATCCGCCCCTCGTCCACCCGATCAAGGGCTAGCAGAGGTGCGCCGGGCATGGAGCTTGATTGAGGTGCGCGCATCGCCACCGTGCTGGCGTCAGACGCGTCGGCCTCAATCAGGCGGAACCAGCGACTCCAACTTGGATCACCATCGCCATCACCTGCCACATCACCAGAAACGTCCCCTGGCAGGCCTCGCGTGATGGGATGGCGGCGGCCAAGATCGGTCACCTGGGGGCGAAAGGGTTCCTCAGCGATCGAGCCGGTGGGGTAGGCGGGCAGAATGTCTGCGAGCGCCGTGAAAGCGATGCTGCTTGTGTCGGCAAACTCTGGACCTGCGGCGACAAGCAAAGCACCACCGCGGCGCACATAGTCGGCAATGTTCTCAAAATAGATCAGCGGCAACACGCTTCGGCGCTGATAGCGATCTAGTATGATCAGATCAAAATCGTTGATCCTGTCAACGAAAAGCTCGCGGGTCGGGAAGGCGATCAACGACAGTTCGCTGATCGGCGTGCCGTCTTGCTTTTCCGGTGGGCGCAAAATGGTGAAATGGACCAGGTCCACCGACGGATCGGATTTCAAAAGATTGCGCCATGTCCGCTCGCCAGCATGGGGCTCGCCGGAGACGAGCAATACCCGCAGCGTGTCGCGCACGCCTTCCACCGAGAAAACAGCCTGGTTGTTGAGCGCGGTGAGTTCGCCGTCAGCCGTTTCGATACGGATTTCGAACAGATTGTCCCCGGCGCGGTCCACCTGGATCGGCACATCAACAGTGACGCCCACTGGCACAGGCGCTTCGGCGAGCACGGTGTTGTCGCGCAGGATAGTGAGGTTCACGGTCGGGTTAGGGTTGGCGGAAAGCGGAACACCGTCTTCGACCACCGTGAACTGCACAACTTCGCGGCGATCCACCAGGGCGAAGCGCGGCACCTGCAGCAGTTCAATGCGGCGATCGCCCTCTTCAGAATGACCGGTCAGCAGCGTGTGCATGGGCACAGCGCCACTTTCGGTGAGCGGGATGGCTGTTTCTTCATCAGGCGCATCGGTGACTTGGCCATCCGTCAGTAAGATGACGCCGCCGATCTGCTCCTGTGGCACATCCGCGAGTTCAGCCTGAATGGGGCCGATGGCGCGCGTGCCGCTCTCTGGATCCGTGCCAAGGCGGATGTCACGCACCTCGACAGCACCAAGCGCTTCGAGCTGTGGGCGTAGCGTGTCTGCGGCGCTTGCTGCCATGGCATCGCGACCATCGATGGTTTGGCTGGCACTTTCATCGCTCACCAACGCCACCACGGTGGGTAGCCGCTCGCGCTCTTCCAGGCGCAGCGATGGATCAACCAGTGTGACGATGACAATCGCTATGGCGGCTGCGCGCAACAACGCGCCGCGTCTCCCGCGCCAAAGTGCGAAGCCGGTGAGGCCGAGCGCCATCACGCCGACCAGAATGATCAACCAGAGCGGGATCAGGGGGTCGAAAAGCAGCGTCCAATCGCTCATTGCACCAGCCGCTCTAAAAGGGCCGGGATGTGCACCTGATCGGCTTTGTAATTGCCGGTCATGACATACATGCCGATGTTGACGCCGGTACGATAGGCAAATTCGCGCTGTAGCCTATCCGGCGGAGAGGTCGCGTAGAGCGGTCGGCCATCGGGGGACAATGCCCAAGCGGACGCCATGTCGTTACCGGTGATCATGATCGGTGAGACACCATCGCCGCCGCGTGCTGGTCGGTTGATGCCCTCCGGATCATCAGGCAGTGCCTCCACCCACAATGGTCCGGTGGCAAAGCGGCCGGGAAAGCTGTCGAGAAGATAGAAGCTTTTGGTGAGCACGTGATCGTCGGGTACGGGTTCCAGCGGCGGAATGTCCAGCGCTGAAAGCAGTGTGCGCAGGTTTGCCGTCTGCGGGCTGATCGAGGCGTTGGTGATGCTGACGGCCTCATCGCGCGTATCGAAGAGGATGGTGCCGCCATTGTTCATATAGGCATCGATCCGCGTGATCAGCCGATCTGAAACGGCCAGCGGCACGTCTGGCATGGGCCAATAGATCAGCGGGTAAAACGCCAATTCATCTTGCGCTGGATCGATGGCCATCGGATCGCCTGGTTCAAACGCCGTGCGCTGGGTGAGAATGCGCGACAGACCGGAAAGGCCCTCGCGGGAGCGTTGATCGATCTGCCCATCACCCGTCACAACATAGGCAAGCCGTGTGGAGTTGGCGGCTGCAATCAAGCGACTGATCTGCGATTGCTCGCTGCTGTTGGACTGAGCGAGGGCAGGCGCTGGGCCGAGAGCATTGCCGGTGATAAGGCACGCCGCCACAAAGGCTATACTGGCCACTGAGCCTGCGCGACGGGCTGACGTGAAGCCTGCCAGGGCCCCTGAAAGAATGAGCACGATCACCGTATCGCCCAAAGCGAGCATCGCCGCTGCACTCAACAATGCGGGGCGCAGAGACAAGGATTCATCTTCGCCGATTTCCAACAGCTCTGCGCCCGATTGGGAGATCAATGCCAGATCTGCACGTGTAAAGTTTGGAGGTTCATCGAACAGGTTCACCGCGCGTGGGCTGCTCGCTGGGCCGTAAAAGCCTGGAGGGTTTTCCAAGGTCGGTGTGGTTGGTGCCGACGTGAGGACCAACCCTTCAACATGCTGCGGTGGGCTTCCCAGTGTGCCGAAAGCGCTCAGTGTTGTGCGCGGTGCAAGGGTGGTTTCTTCGCTTGGTCCAAAGGATGCTGCGGTGTCGGACCGCGTGGCTGAAAGCTCTACCAAGCGAGCGAGCATATCAACGAAGAGACCCGAGAGCGGCAGGTTGGACCAGCCGGTGTCGGCAGTAACGTGAAAAAGCACCAACTGCCCAGAACCGCGGGCCTCGCCAGTGACGAGTGGGGTGGAGTCGGCCAGTTCGGCATAGGTGCGTGCCGCGAGCGCCGCGCCTGGTTCACTGAGTATCTGGCGTTCAATGGCGACATCCTGCGGGATTGAGAGACCCGCAAACGGGCTGCCTGTTGAAAACGGCGCAATGCTTTGCGGTTCTTCCCAGGTGAGTGCCCCGCCAAGTTGACGGTCTACGGCTCGCAGTGGCACTGGGATCAGATCGTCGCCTGATTGGGTGAGCCCAGTGGATGCAAAGCGGATCAGCACACCGCCATCTTCGATCCAGGGTTCAAGCAATGACACTGTGGATGGAATGAGGCTTGCCACATCAACGAGCACAATGACGCTGGCGTCTTGCTCGATCATCGCTTCGATCTCACCGTTTGTGTCACCGGAACGCGGTACGATGACATCGGCGGTAGGACGCAGAGCGCGTTCCACATAGGTGGTGCCTGAGAGGAGCGGCTGGGCCTCATCGCTGCGCTCAGCGCCGACGATGCCAACACGGCGACGCTCCAGCCGGTCATCAACCAGAACGACTTCTCCGGCGTGCTGTGTGGGTAGCACAGCGATGCGAGCGATGTCGTTGCGCAGATCGAGTGGCAAATCGAAGGCGATACGGGTCTGCAATAGGCCTTCAGCATCCAGCAATGGGGCTAGGCCCAGCTGGCGGCCTGTGCCGTCAAAAGCGGCAACCGAGCGCACATCTGCAATGTTTCCATCGCCAACAGGTGTGACCAAAACTGCTGGCCCGTCGCTGCCGCCGTCCAGACTGATCGTGAGTGTTGGCGCGGTTTCGTTCACCCAAGTTATCGGGTGTTGCTGGGTCAGCTCGTCCAGCCAACCCCGTGTTTCGCCGTCGTGAGCGAGGCCGCTAGACAGCCAAACGATGCTCGTCTCTTGCCAGGCTGCGATGGCGAGCAGCGCATCCAACGCTGCGCGCATTTCTGTTGTATCAGTCTCAATGGGCTGTGGTTCGAGGCTTGCCAGACTGGCCAAAGCCTCAGCGCGGTCACCAGGAAGAGGGGTCGCGGAAAGAGGCTGCGGGAAGGCCGCGATGCCGACAGGTCGCCCATTGGCGCTGGCGGTATCGATGATCCGTTCCGCTTGGGCCAGACGCTGATCCCAATCAGGTGCTGCCGCCCAATCGGTTTTCATAACAACAAGTACTGGCGTCGATGTTTCTCCGGGCAAGGCAATGGGGTCAGATGCGCGCAGGATTGGTCCAGCGAAAGCCAATATCAGTATCGCGAGCAGCGCCATGCGCAGGGCCAGAAGCCACCAGGGTGTTTTCACCGGCGTTTCTTCCGCGTTGGTCAGCTTTTCCAGCAGCCGCAGCGGCGGAAACAGCGTCGTTGCCGGTTGCGGGGGCGTCGCCCGCAACAGCCACCAAAGCGCCGGCAGGGCGATCAGGCCAATCAAAGCCAGGGGTGCGAGAAAGCTAAGCGCGCCCATCAGCGGTCCCGGGCGCGTGATAGCGCTTCGTGGACGCTCAGCAATGGCGTCGCGGCGGGCCGATCGGTGTGCGAAATGGTGTGGCTCCAGCCACGGGCGCGGGAAATTTGGCGCAACTCATCTGTGAAGGCGCGAAACAGCACTTGATAGGGCTGCTGCCAGCTTTCAGCGCGCCCGGCGGTGATGTCGCTGGAGTGTTTGTCCAGCGGTTGAAAGCGCATGCGACCCTTGAAGGGGAAGGCTTCTTCCACTGGGTCAACGATTTGCACCAGATGGGCGCGTGCCCCGCGTGCGACCAGCTGTTCAATCAGCCCGGACCGGCTTTCCTCGTCAAACAAGAAATCTGATAAGATGATCACATCCTCGCGCGGCTTGACCGCCGTCATGTCCGACCAACGCAGCTTACCGGATTTATCAGTGTCGCGGGTGATCAACTCTAAGGCCATGGTGTTGAGGGCTGCATGGCCAGTCTTGGGCCGCTCTCCACCGATCAAACCAACACGTTCGCCGCCCTTGGTGAGCATGGCCGTCAGAGCGAGCGCCATCACCACGGCGCGATCACGCTTGGGTTCGCGTGCATCGGGTGAGGCAAAGCGCATGGAGGAGGACATATCGACCGACAGGCGCACCGTGTGAGCGCTTTCCCACTCCATTTCGCGCACGAACAAGGCATCGCCACGCGCTGAGCGACGCCAGTCGATGCGGCTGGAAGCGTCGCCTGAGCTGTATTGGCGGAATTGCCAGAAGGACTGACCAGCGCCCGCGCGTTTGCGTCCGTGCAACCCAGCCAAGAGCGAGGCGGCAAGGTTTTTGGCCTCAACCATC
Organism: Pseudomonadota bacterium; assembly: GCA_039814945.1. Classification (GTDB taxonomy): domain Bacteria; phylum Pseudomonadota; class Alphaproteobacteria; order Rhizobiales; family MH13; genus MH13. The sequence goes on along the minus strand of JBCCAF010000001.1, from coordinate 359,726 downwards.
AAGTCCGGCATCGCATCGGCCAACGCGCGCGGACGCGTACCAAGATCCAGCGGATCAAGGGGTTTGAGACCGCCTGGGCCTCGCGTTGCGCTCGTTTGGCCAGGCCATGTGATCACAAAAGCGCCTCGACAAGCTTGGCAACCAGATCACGACGGGTGACGCCTTCGGCACGCGCGGCATAAGTCAGTGCCATGCGGTGGCGCAGGATCGGTTCAGCCAGCGCTGCCACATCGTCCTTGGACGGTGCAAAACGTCCGTGCAGCAAAGCACGGGCACGGGTGGCGAGCATCAAAGCCTGGGATGCCCGCGGCCCAGGACCCCAATCGAGGTGATCACCGACCACCGGATGGGCTTCGGCACCGGGGCGGGCGCCACGTACCAGGTCTAGGATTGCATCAGCCACCTGTTCACCCACCGGCATGGCACGCACAAGCTTCTGCGCTTCTATCAGTTCTTGCGGTCCCATGACGGCCTTTGGCGTGGCTTCGGCCTGCCCGGTTGTCAGGCGCAGCATGGCGCGCTCTGCTTCGCGATCAGGGAAGCCAATCTCAATTTCGAGCAAGAACCGATCAAGCTGAGCTTCGGGCAGAGGGTAAGTGCCTTCCTGCTCAATGGGGTTTTGCGTGGCCAGCACATGGAATGGGCTGGGCAGATCATGGCTAGTGCCAGCCACCGTCACATGATGTTCCTGCATGGCTTGCAGCAGGGCTGATTGGGTGCGCGGGCTGGCCCGGTTGATCTCATCGGCCATCAAAAGCTGCGAAAAAACCGGGCCTTCGATAAAGCGAAACGCGCGCGATCCGCTGGCGCTTTCTTCCAGCACTTCAGCGCCAAGAATGTCAGATGGCAGAAGATCAGGGGTGAATTGCACCCGCCGCGCGCCGAGCGAGAGCACCGTGCCGAGCGTTTCAACCAGCTTGGTTTTCGCCAAACCTGGAAGTCCGACAAGCAGCACATGACCACCGCACAGTAGGCCGACAAGCGTGTTTTCAATGACCTGTTCTTGGCCAAGAATGGTTTTGCCAATGGTTTCTTTGGCTGTTGAAAGCCGCTCTGCCATCGCTTGCGCTTGGTCTGTGATCGCTGCCGTCTCAGCGGCGGCTGGATTGTCTAAGTCAGTATCGGGCACGTGATGCTCCTAAGCGGCGACAGGTTTTGCGGCCAAACGGATGGTGTGAGGTTGATTCTGTGGCAGCTTTTTACACTTATCAGGATCGTTCATGGCGCCTTTTTGTCACTTGTCGTGAGATGCGTGGTGCACCCCTTTGCAAGGCTGCTTGTGGGAAGCTGCGCAATAAGTGTGCGGTGCGCAAGACCTCATGGTCTTTGTTTGGCATAAGCTGCTTATCACCTTCTGGTGAAGGTAGCGCCGAAACTGGGAATGGAAACAGCAAATGGCCCAATCAACCACCGATGATGCCGGAGCATCAGTGTCGTTTGACGCCTTGCTGCGAGCGGCTGGTTCGGGCAAGCGCAATCCCCCGGTTGATCAGTGGAACCCTGAGCTTTGCGGCGCTATCGACATCCGCATCGCTGCTGATGGCACATGGCATCATGAAGGCCGGGTGATCCGCCGACCGAGGCTCGCCAAGCTGTTTTCTACTGTTCTGCGCAAGGATGAGGACGGTGTGACCTATCTGGTGACGCCACACGAAAAGCTCTCGATCACAGTGGAGGATGCGCCGCTGATCGTTGTGGATTATGCGTCCAAAGCCATGTCTGATGGTGAGGTTTTGGTCCTGCGAACCTCCATGGGTGATGTTGTGGAGGTCGATGAGAAACATCCGATACGGTTTTCACAAGAGGTTGGCAGTGAGGGGCTGAAACCCTATGTGCTGGTGCGCGGACGGATCGAAGCCCTGCTTAACCGGGCCACGACGATGGCGCTTGTGAACGATGAGCGCTTTGTTGATCTTACCCAAGAGACGCCTATTCTGCGCTCCGGCGGCCAGAGATTTCCTATCTTGCCTGGTGAAAGTTGAACGAGCGCCTTCTCGTCGGCGCTCTTGAAGGATGTGCCTTTGTCCAATTGGACCGATCTTAAAAATTCGCAGAACTCGGCGATTGCGAACCTTGACGGCCAGCGGTTGGCTGGCGCGCTGTTTGACTCGCTGCAAACCGATCAGCCGGATGTTTCAACACTCGCTGAGGCGAATGACCCATCAGGCGACCATGTTCTCAACCCAGACTTCTCCGCGTTCCGCCCCAAGGACGGATTGAAGCCAGCCGCCGTTTTGATTGCCGTGGATATGGCCAAGGCCGACCCCGACGTGACGCTTACTGTGCGCACCGCCACTCTAAGCGCCCATGCCGGTCAGATAGCCTTCCCTGGTGGTCGCGTGGACCCTGGCGAAGGCGCGCAAGAAACCGCCTTGCGCGAGGCGATGGAAGAGGTTGCATTGCCGCCAAGCGCGGTCGAGGTGCAGGGTTTCTTGCCGAGTTACGCCTCGCGCACCGGCTATCGCGTCTATCCTGTGGTTGGCGCGTTGGACGGGCTACCGACGCTGCAACCGAGCCCCGCCGAAGTGGATGCGATTTTCCAGGTGCCACTGGCCTTTCTGCTCGATCCAAGCAATGCTGCGCGCACCAGCCGCGTGTTTGAGGGCAAGGAGCGCTTCTTTTACACCTACCACTTTGAAAATCATGCCATCTGGGGTTTGACGGCGGGCATTGTGCACCACATGTCAGAGCGACTGATCACCCATTTGTCCTAGATTCCCCTTTCACATTGGAGCTATCGCGTGGCGCGCATTGCAATCATCAACCTGGCACTCTTTCTGGTCCCGTTCGCGCTGTACCTGTTATGGACAACCGTGCGTGGCAAACGCTCTGACATGCCGTTTTACTGGTTGGTCGGTTCTGGGGTTGCCCTGGTTTTGGTGGCGATGATCGCCTTTGCTCAATTTGAAACTGGTGATGTTACCGGACAATACGAGCCGCCGCGCTTTGAGGATGGCGAGATTGTTCCAGGCCGGGTCGTTGAACCCGTCGAATGAGCGAGCCGCTTCGCGATCTGCTAAACGCTTCGGGTGTTGCACCGGTCTTTGATGCCATCATCAAAGACGGCGATGAAGCTTGGCTGGTTGGCGGATGCGTGCGCAATGCGCTGTTGGGTGAAACGCCCAGCGATATCGATATCGCCACCCAAGCTTTGCCGGAAACCGTGATGGCACGCGCGCAGGCCGCCGGTATGAAAGCTGTCCCAACCGGTGTTGAGCATGGCACGGTGACGCTGGTGGTGGATCATACGCCCATCGAAGTCACCACGCTGCGCCGCGATGTGGAAACCGACGGACGCCGCGCTGTTGTCGCGTTCAGCCGCGACCTGGCTGAAGATGCCGGGCGCCGCGATTTCACGATGAACGCGCTTTATGTCGATCAAAATGCGGTGTTGCACGATCCGGTGGGTGGCTTGGAGGATCTGGAAGCGCGGCGTGTGCGCTTCATCGGCGATGCTGCGACGCGTATCCGCGAAGATTATCTGCGCACGCTGCGCTATTTCCGGTTTTACGGCTGGTATGGCCATGGTGCGCCGGACCGAGACGCCATCAAGGCGATTGTCGCCAACAAAGCTGGTCTTGCTTCGCTATCGGCAGAGCGTGTTTGGGCTGAGCTGAAGAAAATCCTTCTTGCGCCACACGTCACGCGCTCGTTGCTTTGGATGCGCCAGACCGGTGTGTACCAGGCTGTGTTGCCGGAAAGCGGCGATATGGACGGCTTTTCCCGGTTCATGAGGTTGGAAGAAGCAACCGGCGTGCACCCCGACTCTCTGTTGCGGTTGATGGCCCTTTTGCCGCCGCAATCTGCCGAGCGCGTGAAGGATTTGGCAAGCCGTTTGAAGCTTTCTGGCGCTGAACGCGACCGTTTGACGACGACGATGGAAACTGACGCGGCTCTTGATAGCCTTTCGCTTGCCAAACCCAAACCTTTGCGTGCTGCGCTTTACCAGCATGGCGAGCGGGCGATGCGTGATGTGCTGATCCTACAGGCGGCACGTGCACTGGACGCTGACCCTGAGCAAGCGTTGCCGGATGGCGAGGCAGATCGTGTCACGCGCATGTGGAACCTTGCCGACACGTGGACGAAACCATTGATGCCGGTATCGGGCAAAGACTTGTTGAAGCGCGGCGTTCCGGCTGGGCCACAGCTCGGCACTGCATTGAAAATGATGGAAGGCGCCTGGGCTGCCTCCGATTTCACGATGGATCGCGATGAACTTCTGGACGTTTTGAAGAGATAGGCCTCGGGCTATTTGGAAAGATCTTGAGCCAACATGAGAGCGTTACCATCGGGGTCGTAAAAGGTCGCTGTGCTGACCATGCCTTCAATGGTTTCTGTCTCGCCGTCAAACCTGACACCTTGCCTTTCCAGCGCTGTCCGCGCGGTCGCGATATCTGAGATGCCGAAGACAGGAACTGTGTTGCCGGGGGAGGGCTCTGTCTGCTCGCCTAGTCCAAGGGTGACACCTTCTGTCTTGGTCTTCAACTCACTCCAGCCAGCCTCATCCATGTGATAGAGCAACTCGAAACCAAGATGTTGCTCGTACCAGTCAGCGCTGGCATGTCGGTCTCGGACCGAAAGGGCCAATGTGATGGTGTTATCCAGTGAAACGACCGGCATGTTGCTTTCCTTTGTACTAAAAGTATAGTAACTATCCATTATGGATATCACGCTCCTTGTCAACCTGACGTCCAAAGCCTGGTCGCTAAAAATCCTGGCGCTGCTCCATGATGGCGCCCCCGGTCGCCAGGCACCTTTGCTTGCGAGGACGTCGGCGAGCCGGACGGCATTTTCGGCCAGTCTCGATCATCTCTTTGAGATCGGATTGCTTGAGAGAAACCCAGGCTACGGTCACCCGCTCCGACCAGAAATTCGAATGACACGAAAAGGCGTTGAAGCAGGCGCACTGGCGAGTCGGATTATGGGAAATGTTGCCGAAGACGAGGCATTTGCTTTGGTCCGGCGAAGTTGGACCGTGCCCGTTCTAGCCGTGACGACGTCACCCAGACGCTTTTCTGTCATTCGCTCTGACCTTGGAAACATCACCGATCGGGCCCTCTCTAGATCGCTCTCAAGCCTGGAAGAGCGCGACTGGATCAAGCGTGAGATCGATGTGTCCGAACGTTCGCCCTTTCCGATGTATCAAGCGGTGAACACCGGTGAGTGCATCAACCGTGCTGTCGGATTGGGTCTTTGACCATGTGTGGTCACGCCGACGATGGATTTTACGGGAAGCGCACTTCCGGCGGCATCGAGGACAGGATGGCGTTCACATTGCCGCCAGTTTTGAGGCCAAAAATCGTGCCGCGATCATAAAGCAGGTTGAACTCGACATAACGTCCACGACGAACCAGTTGCTCATGGCGCTGCTCTTCGGTGTAAGGCGTGTCCCAGTTTTCGCGCACCAGTTTAGGATAGATATCGGCAAAGCTGCGACCCACCGATTGGGTGAGCGCGAAATCAGCATCCCAGTTTCCTGAGTTCAAATAGTCGTAGAAAATGCCGCCAATGCCGCGCGGCTCATCGCGGTGTGGCAAGTAAAAGTAATCTTCACACCATGCTTTGAAGGCTGGGTAGTTGGCTTGGGCATGACCTTCGCAGGCCATTTCCATCGCCTGGTGGAATGCAATGGTGTCCGGGTCGGTTTGATTGCGCCGCGCGTCCAGCACTGGTGTCAGATCAGCGCCGCCACCAAACCACTGGCGTGTGGTGACCACCATGCGGGTGTTCATGTGAACCGCTGGGATGTTGGGGTTGTGCAGATGGGCGATCAACGAGATGCCCGCAGCCCAAAAGCGCGGGTCTTCATCAGCGCCAGGGATTTGTTTCTGAAAGGCTGGCGCAAATGTGCCGTGGACCGTGGAGATGTGCACACCGACTTTTTCAAAGATGCGGCCTTTCATCAGCCCCATTGAGCCGCCCCCGCCAGGTTTGCCGTCATGGTTGGTGCGCTCGTGCGGGATCAACTCAAAGCGACCGGCCTCAAGACCTTCGGTTCCAGGTTTGCCGTCAGCTTCGTCTTCAATCCGTTCAAACGAGCCGACGATTTGGTCGCGAAGTTGTGCAAACCACGCCTGTGCTGTTTCTTTTTTTGTCTCAATGTCATCGGGCAAACCGGCATTCAACTGGTCGGGCGTAAAGATTGGCGTGAAGCTGGTCATTGTGGTTGGCTCCCTGTGCTGGGGCTATCATGCTCGGCAGTTTGAGACAGTGTTTCTGGAAAGTCGTTGGTCTGGCGCAAAGCTTCGCCGACGACAAGGCTAGCGCTCACGGCCATGTTCAGCGAGCGGGTGCTTTCGGCCATAGGTATGGTGAGGCGGGCATCAGAGCGTTCGTGCAGCCATGCAGGCGCTCCAGCGGTTTCTCGGCCCATCACAATCATGTCGCTCTTTTGAAAGCTGAAGTTGGTGTAGGCCATGCTCGCTTTGGTGGTCATCAATATCAGGCGCGGTGCCGTCCAGGCGTTGGCTGTACAAAAGGCATCAAAATCCACATGCACATGGGTTAGGGCTTTATCACGATAGTCCATGCCAGCGCGTCGCAAAGCCCTATCATCCATCGAAAACCCGGTTGGGCCGATGACGTGCAAAGGCACAGCCAGACAAGCAGATAAGCGCATCAACGTGCCCGTGTTGGCGGGGATTTCGGGCTGAAAGAGGGCGAGTGAAACCAAAACAGAAGCGATGCAAAGACGGTGGCTGAAGCGATGCCTTTTGTTCTACACGCATCCGCCGGCAGCGCGAGGCAAAAGATCGGCTGTTCATCTCAGCCCTTTGCAGGATAGGTTGGAGCCCTGTTTCTCATGTTTTGCCGCCCATCGGCTAGTGGACAAGCGCGCCACGCAAACGCTAAGAGCAGCCATCTGTTGAGCCTAAGCAAATGCGGCGATATGCCTGCATGGCAACGGGCATGTGATTCTCTATACCGCTTGCCAGTTCATCAGAGTATGGATTTTTACTGGGTTGGCGCTCGTGTTGGCACAACCCACCGGACAGTTGCTACGAAGGATGACGAAGTTGTCGACTGAAGCCCAAACACAAGACGAGCCAACCCGGCGCGATTTTCTTTTCATTGCCACAGCCGCCATGGGCGCTGTTGGCGTCGGCGGTCTTGCCTGGCCGTTCATCGCGCAGATGAACCCGGATGCATCGGCGCTGGCATTGTCGACCAGTGAGGTTGATATCGGGTCCATGCAACCCGGTGAGCAGGTTTCGGTGATGTGGCAGGGTAAGCCTGTCTTCATCCGCTACCGCACCGAAGAAGAGATCTCCGAAGCCGAGGCGGTCGATGTCGGCGATTTGCCGGATCCGTTGGGACGGCTTGCCAGTGATGAGGCTGCACCAGCAACCAACGAAGAGCGTTCGGTGCCGGAAAATCCCGCGTTCATTCTGATGGTTGGTGTCTGCACCCATTTGGGCTGCATCCCGCTGTCGGAAGCTGGTGATTTCGGCGGTTGGTTCTGTCCGTGCCACGGTTCGCACTATGATACGGCTGGCCGTATCCGTCGTGGACCGGCTCCGGAAAATCTTCCCATTCCAGTGTATGAGTTCATTTCAGACACAACCATTCGCATCGGCTAAGCCGAGCTTGATCTTTCGATTGAAAGGTTTCTAGGAGACCCCTTTATGGCTGGACCTTCAACCTACGTTCCAAAGAGCGGTATCGAGCGTTGGCTCGATTCACGCCTGCCTATCGTGCGCATGATGCACGGTCAGTTCGTTGAGTTTCCGATCCCGCGGAACCTCAACTACATGTACACCTTCGGTGGCATTTTGATGATCATGCTGGTGTCGCAGATCATCACCGGTATCGTGCTGGTGATGCACTACACACCGCACGCTGACATGGCGTTTTCGTCTGTTGAGCACATCATGCGCGATGTGAACTATGGCTGGCTGTTGCGCTACATGCATGCTGTCGGCGCCTCGATGTTCTTTATCGCGGTTTATCTGCACATTTTCCGTGGTCTCTATTACGGCTCATACAAAGAGCCTCGCGAGATCCTTTGGATTTTAGGCGTTGTCATCTTCCTTCTGATGATGGCCACCGCGTTCATGGGCTATGTGCTGGTGTGGGGTCAGATGTCCTTCTGGGGCGCGACCGTGATCACCAACTTCTTCTCGGTGTTCCCGATTATAGGGGATACATTGGTGCAGTGGCTGTGGGGCGGCTTTGCCGTTGATAACCCGACGCTCAATCGCTTCTTCTCGTTGCACTATCTGCTGCCGTTCATGATCTTCGGTGTAGTGATCCTGCACGTTTGGGCGCTGCATGTGACCGGCCAGACCAACCCAACTGGCGTTGAAGTGAAGCAGAAGTCGGACACGCTGCCATTCACTCCGTATGCGACGGTCAAAGACCTGTTCGCGATGGTGGTTTTCTTCTTGCTGTTTGCCTACTTCCTGTTTTTCTTGCCCAACTATCTCGGGCACGCAGACAACTATGTCGAAGCCAATGCGCTGGTGACGCCTGCGCACATCGTTCCGGAATGGTACTTCCTGCCGTTCTACGCGATCCTTCGCGCTGTTCCCTCAGCGCTGGGTGGCGTGCTCTTGATGTTCGGCTCGATCGCGATCCTGTTCCTGTTGCCTTGGCTTGATACATCCAAGGTGAAATCGGGCGCATTCCGCTCAGTCTGGTTCAAGGTTGCGTTCTGGGTGTTTGCCGTCAACGCGGTGTTCCTCGGCTGGCTTGGCTCCAAGCCTGCTGAAGGCCTCTACGTCACGATGATGCAGCTTTCGACGATCTACTACTTCGCCTACTTCATCATCATTCTGCCGCTGCTTGGTCTGTTTGAAACACCCAAGCCGTTGCCAGCGTCGATCACCGAGGCTGTGTTGAGCAAGAACGGCAAGAGCGTCGCATCCGGTTCGGGCCAGCCTGCTGGCGCAACCGCTGCACCGGAAACCAAAGGTTAGGGTCTCGACCCGCACGGCACTTCTGCCAATAGGAGACATTGATCCATGGCTTTCTTTTCAAGCCGTTCCCTGAAAACCCTAGCGATGGCAGCTGTTGTTGCCTTCGTTCCAGCGGGCACTGCGCTTGCAGCAGGTGGCGATTCCAAGTCACCGCGCATGCAGGACTGGACGTTTTCAGGGATTTTTGGCCACTATGACCGCGCACAGCTTCAGCGTGGTTTTCAGGTCTACACTGAGAACTGCTCAGCCTGTCACGCACTGAGCCGCGTTGCCTTCCGCAACCTGATGGAACCGGGTGGCCCGGAATTCTCAGAAGCTGAAGTTCGCGAGATTGCTGCGAACTATTTCATCATGGATGGGCCTGACTCATTTGGTGAAATGTTTGAGCGTGCTGGCCGTTTGTCGGATCGCTTCCCGCCGCCGTTTCCTAATCGGGAAGCTGCTGTTGCTGCGATGGGTGCCTATCCTCCAGACTTCTCGTTGCTTGCCAAAGCGCGAGCAGCGTTTCGTGGGTTCCCAGGCTTCGTGATCGATATCTTCACGCAGTATCAGGAGAATGGGCCAGACTACATCTACTCGCTTCTGACCGGGTACGATGAGGACCATGTGAACCCTGAGGGCGAGCTGAACTACTACAACCCGTACTTCCTGGCTGGCGAATACATCGCCATGGCGCCACCACTGTTCGATGGCATGCATGCCTACCAGGACGGATCGCCAGAGACGATCTCTCAGTACGCACAGGATGTGGCTTCGTTCATGATGTGGGCTGCTGAGCCTCACCTGGAGCAGCGTAAGGAAATGGGTTTCCGCGTGATGGCGTTCTTGTTGATCTTTGGTGGACTGGTTTACATGACCAAGCGTCGCGTTTGGAACGCCGTCGACCACTAAGCGTTTCGTTTGCTCAATTTCAAAGCCGCCCCTGGTTTGCCATGGGCGGCTTTTTTGTGGGCGACCGCACCATGACCTTGGTTGGCCTTTTCACCGGCCCAGCCCGAGACTAGGGTGCCTCGGTTTGCCGCGCTCTCGCGCCTGTTTTTCCTGACGGAGTTCCGCTTTGGCTATCCAACCTGACCCGACCCTTGAGTCGGCCATCCGCACCATTGTCGATTATCCCAAGCCCGGCATCAGTTTTCGAGACATCACAACGCTTTTGGGTGATGCGCGTGCTTTCCGCCGCGCTGTCGATCAGATGGTCCAGCCCTATGCAGGTCTGAAGATCGATCAGGTGGCCGGTATCGAAGCGCGTGGGTTTATTTTGGGCGGTGCCGTAGCGCACCAAATCTCCGCTGGGTTTGTACCAATCCGCAAAAAGGGCAAGCTGCCGCACGAAACGGTGCGCATTGCCTACAGCCTTGAGTACGGCATCGACGAGATGGAGATGCACAAAGACGCCATCAAGCCAGGCGAAAAGGTTGTCGTGGTCGATGATTTGATTGCCACTGGTGGAACGGCAGAAGCGGCGATCAAACTGCTCCAATCCATTGGCGCTGAGGTGGTTGCGGCCTGCTTCATCATCGATCTGCCGGACCTTCAGGGTGCAAAAAAGATCGAGGCTCTCGGTGTGCCGGTGCATGCCCTGATGGAATTCGAAGGCGATTAGGCAATGGCTACATTTGAAGTTTCAAAGATCTATGAGGTGCCAGTTGCTCGGCAAAAGAGCGGTGGCCGCGAAATAGAGCTTGCGAGACTTAAATTGGTCGCCGATGAGGACGCCGAACTGAAAACACTGCTGGAATCCAAAGGAGTGTATGTTTTTACTTTGAAAGCAGGAAAGGGGCGCAAGCCCTGGTATGTTGGCAAAAGTGAAAGATCAACGCTGCTTAAGGAAGGCTTTAACTCACGAAACATACTAAGTTTGAACAGCCTAATAAATTCTCGAAAAGGGACTCTAGAAGTGAGTTTTGTTACTGAGCTTCGAAAACGAGGAAAGCCAAATCTTAGAGAAATTGGTGAGATTGAATATATGTTGATTGGTGCTGCTGCCGAAAGAAACCATGATTTGTTGAATAAACACCACGTTGCAGGTGATACGTTTAAAATTCGTAACATTTATAATTCTGGTGCTGGCAAACGGTCAAACCAACAGGCGGCGTTTGCCGATATTTTTGGTATGTAAGCTAATTAGATACTAGATATTAAACTGCAAATACCAGAAGACGGGTACTGCAATATAGGCAAGGCCTGCCAGTGAGAGGATGATGCGCACCCAGCGCGCCTTGAAGCGCCTCCACAGCAATGCCAGCAGAGCCAACGCGACAATCAACTCCATCATACTCACCCATTGCGCATGAAAAGTGTTGTCCCAATAGGAAATCGGTGACCTGAAACGCCAGTCCGATAAAGGCCAAAAGTGCGGGTGGGCGTCGTCTACATGTACAGGGAAGTCGCCTGCCAGGTGGGTGAGGGCGGCCAATCCCAGAACCGTGAGGGCTGGAAGCACAGTAATCTCTGTGCCCTTTTGCGCCTTGGCCCAGAACCAACCAAGCAAGGCTATCGCTATATAAAGCGGAGCTGAGTTGCCGATGGCTGTGAAGGTGAGCATCGGTTCGGAGAAATAGATGCGGCCCCACAGCTCATTCTGTGGCACGCCGGTCAGCACGGCCCACCCAAACAACGCGAAAATGGCCGCGTCGGGCAACAGAGCGCCGACAATCAGCGCAGCGTTACGCTTGGGCTGATCTGGCTTTGCGAAGATGGCAGCAGCAACGAGCAGATGGGTCTGTGTGTTCACGCTGCCATCCGTTATGTTGGGAGATTGTTAGGGTCGCGACCCTAGGTGTTGAACTTAAACAGCAGCACATCGCCATCCTGGACGACATACTCCTTGCCTTCATCGCGAGCCTTACCGGCTTCCTTGGCGGCTGTCTCGCCCTTCAAAGTCACATAGTCGTTATAGGCAATGGTCTGCGCACGGATGAAGCCACGCTCAAAGTCGGTGTGGATTACGCCTGCGGCCTGTGGGGCCTTGGTGCCTTCAGTGATGGTCCAGGCGCGCGTTTCCTTTGGCCCAGCGGTGAAGTAAGTCACCAGGCCAAGCAGTGCGTAGCCTTCACGGATCAGGCGATCGAGGCCTGCTTCTTCCAAGCCTAGCGTTTCCAGAAATCCCGCCTGCTCATCCAAGGGTAGCACGGCCACTTCGGACTCGATCGCCGCTGAAATGGCCACGGCGCGTGCACCCGTTGCAGCAGCGTGCTCAAACACTTTTGCTGAGTATTCATTGCCCTCGCCGGCGGAGTCTTCCTCGACATTGCAAACATAGAGGATGGGTTTGGAGGTGAGCAGGTTGAGCCCCTGGAACGGCTTTTCTTCCTCCGGTGTGACATCCGCCAAGCGGGCCGGTTTGCCGTCCTGAAGAAGGTTTAGCGCCTTCTCCATCAATGGCACCATTTGCAGGGCTTCTTTATCCTTGCTGGATGCTTTTTTGCGCATCGCGACAACGCGCTTTTCCAAACTCTCCAGGTCGGACAGCATTAGCTCGGTTTCGATGGTGTCGATGTCAGCCAGGGGGTCGATCTTGCCATCCACATGGGTGATGTCTTCGTCCTCGAAGCAACGCACCACATGCACGATGGCGTCGACCTCTCGGATGTTGGCCAGGAACTGATTGCCCAGGCCTTCCCCGGATGCCGCGCCACGCACCAAGCCCGCGATATCCACGAAGGTGATCCGCGTCGGGATGATCTCTTTGGAGGTCGCAATCGCAGCGATGTCTGTCAGGCGTGGATCAGGCACCGCTACATCGCCGGTGTTCGGCTCAATGGTGCAGAAGGGATAGTTCGCTGCCTGCGCTGCTGCCGTTTTGGTCAGCGCGTTGAAAAGCGTTGATTTGCCGACGTTGGGCAGGCCAACGATGCCGCATTTGAAACCCATGGAAAGTGATCCGTTCTAAGCGTTTTGCGTTTTTATAGGGTGGTCTTGTCGCAAATTGCGTTCGACCGAAGGGAGAGGCAGCGAATTGCGATTCAATCCAACGCAAAACGCTCTAGTCTTTGTTGCCGAGTAGCTTTTTCAGCATGTCGGCCATTGGGCCGGTCTTCGGCGCCTGTGTTGGTTTTGTTTGCCGGGCTTGGCGAATATGGGACTGGCCGCCTCCGGCGCCAGAGGATTTTGGCTTCTGTGCTTTGGCAGGCTTGTCTTCGGACTTTCGCCACTTTGCCGTCGCCTCATTGAGGCGCGCATTCAAGTCACTGTCTTTGCCATCAAGAGCCAGGTCGATGGAGCGAGCTATCTCATCGCACAGCGCTTCCACCCATGGCTCGTCGGCTTTTGCAAAGTCGCGCAGCACATAACCGGACACCAAGTCTTTGTGCCCGGGGTGGCCGATGCCGAGACGGATACGGCGATAGTCCTTGCCCAAATGGGCATCCAAGCTTTTCAAGCCGTTGTGCCCGCCATGGCCCCCACCAACCTTGATGCGGGTGCGGCCAGGTTCAAGATCCAGCTCATCATGGATCGCCGTTACGTCGCTTGCTTCGAGCTTGTAGAAGCGTGCGATCTCGCCAGCAGCTTGGCCAGAAAGGTTCATAAAGGTTGTGGGTTTGGCGAGCAGAACCTTGTGGTCGCCAATACGTCCCTCGCTTAATTGCGCAGAGAAACGCGAACGCCACGGCGAAAAGCCGTGGCGCGCATGGATGGCATCAACGGCCATAAAGCCGATATTGTGCCGGTTGCCTGCGTACTGGCCACCTGGGTTACCAAGGCCGACAAGCAGATGCATGGCTCGCCTCGCTCAGGTGGGCAGACAAAACGAGGAGCTTACTCCTCGTCGTCTTTCTGGTTGGACGCTGGTACTTCGACGCTGACTTCTTCTTCGCCTTCAGCAGCTTCGTCTTCTTCACTCTTAAGCGCAGCAGGCGCCGCGATGGTGGCGATAACGAAGTCGCGGTCGGTGATGGTCGGCTCAGCGCCTTTGGGCAGGTTGATGGCCGAAATGCCAAGCGTGTCGCCAAGATCAGCGGACCCGAGATCAAGCTCAAGCGATTCTGGGATCGCGTTGGCTGGGCAGTTCAGCTCAACTTCGTGGCGCACAACGTTGAGAACGCCACCAGCCTTCAGGCCTGGGCTGGTCTCTTCGTTGAGGAAGTGCACCGGAATGTTGACGGTCAGCGTTGCGCCTTTGGACACGCGCAGGAAGTCAACGTGCATGGGAAAATCGCGCACAGGGTCGAGCTCAAAGTCTTTCGCGATCACCTGGTGCTTGTCACCATCCACATTGATCGTGCCGACGGTGGTCATAAAGGCACCGCCTTGGATCAACAGGTTCACTTCCTTGTAAGGCAGTGCAACGGGGATCGGATCTTTTTTGTCGCCGTAAATCACGGCGGGCAGCTTAGCCTCGCGTCGCAGAGCACGGGCAGCTCCCTTGCCGACCCGTTCGCGCCGCGCACCAGCCAATTCATAGCTCTCACGCATGGCATTTCTCCAATGATACAATAAAAAACGCCGGACAATCCGGCGATCCATCCACGCGTGCCTCCAGGGGGGTCTGGCGCGGACGCCGGTCTATAACGCTGTTTTGTGTGCGATGCAAATGCAGCCCACATGATGTTTGCGGCTGTCATTGCCCTGTCACACCGGCTCGATTACCAGAGGGGATGACCGTTGACGTCTCCCCTACACCATCGGCGCAAGAACATGCCAGTTTTGGCGAGGTAACCGCTGCGTTTGCTCGCATTGGTGTGCTGTCGTTCGGCGGTCCAGCCGCCCAAATCGCGCTCATGCACAAGGTGGTGGTGGACGAGAAAAAATGGCTGCCCGAAGACCGATTTTTGCACGCTCTCAACTATTGCATGCTGCTGCCGGGGCCAGAGGCGATGCAGCTTGCCACCTATATTGGCTGGTTGTTGCAGGGCGTGCGTGGCGGGCTGATTGCAGGGGCGCTGTTTATTCTACCTGGGTTTTTCGTTCTTCTGGGGTTAGCGACGCTCTACGTCACGGTGGGCGATGTACCGGCCGTGGAAGGCCTTTTGTTTGGTTTGCAGGCGGCGGTGCTTGCCATCGTGCTGCAGGCGCTGATCAAGCTATCTCAGAAAACGCTGACATCGCCTTTGGCTGCCGCGCTGGCGTTGGCCGCCTTCACTGCTCTTTATGTGTTCGATGTTCCGTTTCCGGTGGTTATCGCCTTGGCGGCCATGCTGGGCGTTGCTGTGTGGGGTAGGGGCGATGGCACACAGCTTGGCCAGCCCGTCGCCGACAATGCCGCACGCAACGCAGCATCTTTTCGCGCGGCTGCTGTATGCGCAGCGCTCTGGCTGCTTCCCTTGGCATTGCTTGTGCTTGGATTGGGTTTGCAAAACCTCTGGGCGCAGCAGGCGCTGTTTTTCTCCTGGACGGCGATTATTACCTTTGGTGGCGCCTACGCTGTGCTCGCCTACATCACGCAGGTTGTGGTGCAGGATTTTGCTTGGCTCTCAACCGCGGACATGGTGACGGGCCTTGGCCTGGCTGAATCCACGCCCGGACCTCTCATTTTGGTCCTGGTGTTTGTGGGGTATGTCGCAGCAGCTCAGGCAGGCCTTGGCATCGACCCGGTGCTCGCTGGCATTCTTGGTGGCACGCTGACGCTGTGGTTCACGTTCATCCCATGTTTTGTCTGGATTTTCCTTGGCGCGCCGTTTGTTGAACGCACCCGCGAAATCATCTGGCTGAAAAACGCACTGCGCGGTGTCACGTCCGCCGTCGTTGGTGTGATTGCTTCGCTGGCCGTCTGGTTTGCCATTCAGGTTCTGTTTGATGTGGTAAGCGCCATTCAGTTTGGCCCGGCCCGGGCGCCCGCACCGATGCTTTCCAGCATCAACGTACCCGCCTTGGTGATCGCTGTGGCGGCGGGTGTTTTGCTGATTGGCTTGAAGCGTGGATTGTTCACCACACTGGGTGTCTGTGCGGCGAGTGGTGTTGCGCTGACACTGTTTGGCTAAAGCGTTTTGCGTTAAACCTGAATCACATAACGCTGCCTGAAATCAAAAATTTCAACGCGTTATGTGACGCTCTGTGTCTCAAGGTAAACGCGAAACGCTCTAGCTGAGTTTTGCCAGCGCCTCTGCCATACGCGGCTTAAAACTCTCCGTGCCGTAGCGGGCGACGAACATCTCCAGCGACTCCCTCACCACGTGGTTGCGTTCATTCTGACTGACATTGTCGCGCACCTGAAACATCAGCTCATAAAAATAGACCGACCGCGCCAACTGCCAAAGCTGATTGGCGGCAAACGCCTTGTCAGGCACCACAAGGTCGCCAGCTGCCTCGGCGCGCTCGAACACGGCAGAGAGTTGCTTGGTCATGGCAACCGCCGCGCTAAGATAGAAGACATGCCCAACATGAGGAAAACGCGCAGCCTCCGCCACGCAGGTGCGATAGACTGATTGGGCCAACGGCGAGACCATGAAGGTGACGGCCATTTTACCACCCTCGATCAGCGCATCTTCGGTTGAGGCGTTTGTGGTGAGCGCACTTAAGCGCTCGCGCTGCTGCACACAACGCCTGTCGATAACGGCGCTGAACAAAGACTCTTTGTCGTGAAAATATTTGTAGAGCGTGGCTTTAGAGATGCCAGCTCTCAAGACAATGTCGTCAACGCTGGCGCCAGCATAGCCATGTGAAAGAAAAATCTCTTCGGCAGCATCCAGCAACTGATCCTCTTTGCGACCGGCCGGTTTGCGCTTCACCGCGGCATCCAGCGCGTGCAGGACTTGGCTTGGCAACTGGTCAGGGCGGCGCACGCTTGTGGTGGTCTCTGTCATCGGTCTGGTCTTTTGTTTGATGGCGGCAGGGCGGATTGGTCACGAAAGTAAAACAAACTGTTTAGTTCATTTTCTGATTGACGATAGCGCAATTCTATGACATTTGTCCATCAACTGAACAGAACAGTTCAGTTCATTTTAAACCTGAAACCCTAATCTAGGAGATACCCTTATGAAACGTTTTGCTCTCACACTCGTCGCTGCATCTTTGGCAGCTGGCACTGCTGTTGCTCCGGCGCTCGCCGACAATGGTTCAGAAACCTACATCGACACCACAGTTCTCTCGGTTGATCGCAACAATGGCGTGATGAACCTTGCGAACGGCACAACGCTTGATCAGTCGATTGAGTGGTTTGCGATGCCTTCGCAAGCAGCTGCAGGTAACAAAGTCCGCGTGATCATCGATCACAACAACGAGTTGGATCGCGTGGTCGTGCTGCGTTAAGGCGCGGTGCTATGAGCCTATCAAGCAGGCGGGCTCGAACACCTTGCTCGCCTGCTCCTGTTTTAGGCGAAGAGGCTTGAGACCGATTTTTCCAGCGCTGTGCGCATGATCGCCTCGCCGAGTAGCCCAGCCACAGTGATGACGCGGATATTGTGGGCGTTCTTCACCGCCTCTGTCGTCTCGATCGTGTCGGTGATGACCAATTCTTTGAGGTTGGACCCTGCTATGCGGGTCACCGCCCCACCTGACAAAACACCGTGGGTGATGTAGGCCGACACCTCTTTTGCGCCGCGTGCGAGCAGCGCATCAGCAGCGTTGCACAGTGTGCCGCCAGAATCGATGATATCATCGACCAGAAGACAAGACATGCCGTCCACGTCTCCAATCACGTTCATCACCTCGGACTCGCCGGGTCGATCACGGCGCTTGTCGACAATGGCAAGTGGCGAATCCACACGCTTGGCAATGGCGCGGGCGCGCACCACACCGCCCACGTCCGGCGAGACGACAGCCAACGGGCCGTTGGATGTGTAGTGGTCGACAATGTCTTTGGAGATCACCGGTTCGGCAAATAGGTTGTCGGTGGGGATGTCAAAGAAGCCTTGGATTTGCCCGGCGTGCAGATCAATGGTGAGCACGCGGTCTGATCCGGCTTCGGTAATCAGATTGGCAACCAATTTGGCAGATATCGGCGTGCGGCCGGCAGTGCGGCGATCTTGGCGGGCATAGCCGAAATAGGGAATCACGGTGGTGATGCGCTTGGCTGAAGAGCGGCGCAGCGCATCAACCAAGATCAGCATTTCCATCAGATTATCGTTGGCCGGAAAGCTGGTGGATTGGAGGATGAAAACATCCTCACCGCGCACATTTTCCTGAATTTCAACGAAAATTTCTTTGTCAGCAAAGCGTCGGACGTCTGCTTTGCAAAGCGGCACATCGAGATAGCCCGCAATGGCATTGGCCAGCGCAAGGTTGGAGTTTCCGGCGACAAGCTTCATCTGGGCGGTCCTGAAAGGGAAAAGTCGCCGGTGTGTTAGCGAAAGGGTCCCTTAGAGTCCATGCACCGCGTTTGGAGTCTGTGAGAGAACTGTTACCGGTGATGGTCCAAAGCCAGTTTTTCGGTCAGCTCGGGTTCTGTTGTAGCCACTGCATCATACGGCCTGCCACATCATCGGCTATCGTTTGCGTCGTCGCTGGATCGACCAGGGCCCAGCCATCCGGACCGGAGCGTGGGATGGTTTGGGAGCCGGACACACGATGGCGCAGCGTGCCGCGCGCATCGAAAATATCAAAAACATAAATCACCGATGTTATCTGATCGGCGGGAATCGCACTGACCTGTGAGCGCACGACATAGTGTGCGGTTTCATCGCCGAAAAAGGCTAGCTGCATACCACGGCGATAAGTGGCGTCGTCAATGGCGTCAAAAAGCTGCGTTGCTTGTGGTTCTGGTGCTGTGGTGATTGGCGCAAGCGAGACGCGTGGCCATGTTGGAACAGCTGGAGCAAGACCGGGTGCCGCCGACTGCGGCTGAAGGCCAGCTTGAACGGCGTCTTGCAGCGTTTCCTGCGCGTTGCCTTCTGACCCGCTCAATGGCTGTGTGCGCGAAAAATCCTGTAGTGTGGAAGACTGTGCCGGGTTGGTCGAAAGCGAGCCCGGTTGCAAAGTACCAGGCTGTAGGGTTCCGGGTTGCGACGTGCCCGGTGTCAGCGTGCTCGGCTGCTGAGCGGTTTGTATAGGCTGTGAGCCGGGGACGCCTGGTGTTGTGCCTAGTGGCTGTGCTGATACCGTGCCTGGCAGAGGGGCTGTTTGAACCTGTGTGACCGGCTGCGGTGTGACGGAGCTTACCCGTTGCAGCGACCCTGGCCCTTCCGGCGATGCGCACGCGCCAAGAAACAACAAGGCGGCGAAGATGGCGGCGCGGTTTAACAAGGGCGTACTCGACTCAACTGAGGGCAGTCCAAGGCGGACCGGCTTTATCGCGGCAATCCTCTACCACGTCTAGGGTTAAGCGTTTTCTTCTCTCTGGTGGTCATGTGTCAGCATGATGGCGCTGGCCAAGCGGCCATAGTCCGGCTCGCCCAAATGGGTGCTGCGCCGGTAGCTGTAGAACAGATCGGGCTCACTGTAAGTGCAGCGGTTGAGGCTGGTGGCCGTAACACCGGCCTTGGTAAGCCGATCCATCGTGTACGCCGGCAGATCAAACATAAAATGCCCTTCACGCTGCGACGGCACGAAGTAGCGGGCATTGTCCTGATCGTGTTCGACAAAGCGCGCCAGATACTCGGCCCCAACTTCATAGGCTTTGGCGCTGATCGAGGGGCCAAGGGCTGCTTTGATGTTCGCACGGGTGGCGCCCTCGGTTTCCATTTGCGTGATGGTGGCCTCAATGATGCCGGTCATGGCACCTTTCCATCCAGCATGGGCCGCACCGACAACACCAGCTTGCTCATCGGCAAAGAGAATTGGGCCACAGTCGGCAGCTTGAGCGCAGATCACCAGGCCGGGCGTCGCTGTGACAATGGCGTCGGCGCGCGGGGCCGCGTTGGACTGCCAAGGCACGGCTGTGCGAATGCAGGTTGCACTGTGATGCTGGTAAACGGTCAAAAACGCATCGCCGCCCATATAGGCCAGAATGCGGGCGCGGTTCACCTTTACGTGCGGAACATTGTCGCGCGAGCCAAGCCCAGTGTTCAGGCTGTTGTAGATGCCCATCGAGACGCCGCCCTGGCGGGTAAAAAAGCCGTGGCGAATGCCTGTCATAGCCGCCAAAGCGGGGTCTAGCAGCGGCTTGAGCGCTTCGCTCATGCGGTTTCCTTTTGAATGGTGAAAGGCACAAGGCCAGGTAAGGGAATCGAGGCGCTGGCAAAACCAAGCACTTTGAACAGTTTGCCCATCGCGGTGTCGCCAGCAAGGCGTTCCACAGCAAGGCTGATCGCTTCTTGCACATCCGGTGCGCTGTTTGCGCCCAACGTGCCAGCGCGTTGCAAAAGGCCAAGATCAAGCAAAAACTGTCCTTGGTCAGCAAACCCTGTTGCTTGGATGCCGGCCTCTCTTGCCAGGTGCGCCAGATGGGCAAAATCCACATGGGTGGTGAGGTCCGCCTCGCCAGTGTTGGCCAGAGGGTCAGTTTTTTTGTGCGCGCGCACCGCCTGCAGTGTGTCGCCGGTGCCTGATTCCAGCGCTCCATAGTCGATGACGAGCCCGGCACCGCCATGATCTCTGACATGCTCGGCCAGTTGCCGCATCACAGCATCCTGAGCTGGGCTGTGTTCTAAGATTGTGCCGGGTGGCACCTCATGGATCGGCTTGGGCGCGGGCAGTGGGGTTGGATCGACGCCAAAGACGATGTGTCCCGCCTTATCCAACCCGATCTTGCGGGCATTCCAGCCTTTTGGTGTGCGTACCCATTGGTTGGTTGGCAGAGCGTCGAAAAACTCGTTGGCTACGAAAAGGGCTGGTCCATCTGGCAAGGTATCGAGCGCGACATGATGGGTGGGTGTGATGCCCAATGGCTTCAATGTCTCGCTCTGTTTGGTACGCAGGACCGGGCTTGTTTCGACCAGATGTATGGTGACGGCACTCATGAACTGTGCGTCGAGTGTGGCGATGCGCAGTATGTCCGCTATCAATGTGCCGCGCCCCGGGCCAAGCTCTACCAAGGTGCAAGGATTGGGGCATCCAAGCTGTCGCCAAACCTCCACCAACCAGGCGCCGATCAGTTCGCCAAAAAGCTGACTGATTTCAGGCGCGGTGGTAAAATCACCGCTCGAGCCCAGAGGGTCGGCTTTCATGTAATAGCCGTGCTCAGGATGGTTGAGGCAAAGCTGCATGTAGCGGCTTACCGGTATTGGTCCGCTGGTTTCAATCTCGGCTGTGATAAGCGTTTTCAGCGCTGTCATGCCGCTGCGCCGGTTGCTGCTTTGCGTGACAGTGCAATCAGGATCAGACCGGCAAGGATCATCGGCAGCGAAAGCAGTTGTCCCATGGTGATGACGCCGCCGATAAGCCCGATGCTCGGATCAAAGGCGCGCACATACTCCACCAGAAAACGGGCGATACCGTAGCCGGTTGTGAAAATGCCGCCGACAAGGCCGGGGCGCTTCAGACCGCCCAACCGAATGGCGATGGCGCAGGCCACAAGCAGAACAACGCCCTCACCGAAGGATTGGTAAAGCTGGCTTGGGTGCCGCGGTTGATCATCTGCGGTTGGAAACACCATGCCCCAGGGCAGGTCTGTTGCGCGGCCCCAAAGCTCTGCGTTGATGAAGTTTGCCAGACGGCCAAAGAACAGACCGATGGGGGCGGCTGCACCAACAATGTCGAACAGGGAAAGCGCACTGGCTTTCTTGGTGCGGGCGAAAAAAAACATTGCGACGACAACGCCGAGCAACCCGCCATGGAAGGCCATGCCGCCCTGCCATACATAGAAGATGCTTATTGGATCGGCGAGAAAGCGCGCCGGTTCATAAAACAGCACGTAGCCAAGGCGCCCACCGACGATGACGCCGATGGTGGCCCAGGTTAGAAAATCATCCACATCCTCTGGTGTGTAAGGTGCGCCAGCGGCCCGCCAAAGCTGTGGGCGTTGCACCAAGCGGCGTACATACCACCAGCCACCAACCAGGCCTGCAATGTAAGCCAGCGCGTACCAGCGAATCGCGAATGGGCCGATCTCGATCAGAACCGGATCGATGACTGGAAAAACCAGTGCTGGAAGGGTTGTTAGCGTGATCATTGCGTATGTTTGCGCCCCATCTCGGCCAGTTGTGTGATTGGCAGTTTTGCCCCTCTCTTGCATGAACGCGAAGGGTGAACCATATGTTTTGAAGCGCTGGTGGCGCCACGTTTGAAAAAGGACCACTTCCACATGACCCAATCGAACAGCCGTTTGTTTGACGATCTTGGCCGCTTGATGACCGATGCTGCTGGACTTGCCGATGGCGTGCGTCGTGAGGTGGAAACTGTGGCGCGCTCGCAGATGGAGCGGATGGTGGCCACGATGGACCTTGCGCGTGAGGAAGATGTCGACATCCTGCGCGAGATGGTTGCCACGCAACGCACCGCCAATGAGGCGCTTGAAGCACGTGTGTCTGCGCTAGAAGAGCAGATTGCCAAGCTCACATCGACAAATTCTGCAGAAAAATCTGACGCTTAACGCTCTGTGTCGGAGACCCGTCTTTGGGCCATCCACAGTGTGATGCAAAGTTGTTCACGGGTAATGCCGTTCTCGACCCCTTGTCTGATTGCTTTGTGGGGTGCTCGAGGCCCTCTGCTCACCTATAGTTGACGTACCGAAAGATTCGCTTGCTCCCGGCCCAAGCTCTGCTTGGTCCCGGCAAAGGATAGGCAGTATGTCGCTTGCCGATTTCGAGGCTGATCGCCTCAACCACCCCGTCGATGTTGTCGAACATTTGGCCTCACTCAACGAGTGGGCGTTTGAACGTTCGAGCGATCATGAGATCACCATTTCGGTGGAGGGTTCTTGGTCGTCTTACCATGTCTCCTTCTCCTGGATGGAAGATTATGAAGCGTTGCATCTGGCGTGTGGCTTTGACTTAAAAGTGCCGCCAACACGCCTTGGTGAGGTTACCAAGCTGCTTGCCTTGGTGAACGAACAGCTGTGGATCGGCCATTTTGACTTATGGCGCGACCAGTCGGCCATCGTGTTTCGGGCAACGCTGCTTTTGAGCGGTGGAGCTGATGCAACACCGCAGCAGTGCGCTCGTATGCTGGAGTCTGCCGCTGAGGTTTGCGAGCGTTATTACGAAGCGTTCCAATATGTTGTCTGGGCGGGAAAGAGCGCACAGGATGCTCTGTCCGACGCGCTGTTTGAGACCGCTGGCGAAGCGTGAGCACCATGGAAGCTTAGGCATAATGGCTGGGTTTGAGAGCATCGTGGTGATTGGCGCTGGCAAGATGGGCGGCGCTTTGGTGGATGGATGGATTGGCCAAGGCGTTGATCCGGCAACCATTCACCTCGTTGATCCTGCTCTTGCTGATGAAGATCGTGGTTGGCTCGCCAAAGGTGTGGTCTGTTTTGCAAGCGCTGATGATCTAGACATCGCTGAACCCTCATTGCTCATGCTTGCGATCAAGCCGCAAATGATGGATGCGGTGCTGCCTGGTTTGGCGCCGCTTGATCACGAGGGGCTAACGGTGCTGTCCATCGCGGCCGGCACCACGCTCGCCACACTTCAGACTGCTTTTTCCAGAGCTGTTTGCATCCGGACGATGCCCAACACGCCTGCCGCTGTGGGTGCTGGTATCACTGCGGCCTATGGCCCCGATGTGACTGCGGAGGTGCAAACTGGTGTTACGGCGTTGCTTGAAGCCGTTGGTGAGGTGGTGTGGGTGGATACCGAACGGGCGATGGATGCGGTTACGGCAGTGTCAGGCTCCGGCCCTGCCTATGTGTTCCATATGGTTGAGGCACTGGCTGAGGCTGGTGAAACGCTCGGACTTCCGGCTGAGACTGCCATGGCGCTTGCCCGCCAGACGATTGTGGGTGCAGGTGAGCTGTTGGCGCAGAGCTCAGAGAGTGCAGCGCAATTGCGCACCAATGTCACCTCGCCGGGCGGCACCACCGCCGCAGGTTTGAGCGTGTTGCGTGACACCGGCCAACTTGCCGATCTCATGCGCGACACCACAAAGGCGGCATTTGACAGATCGGTTGCGCTTGCGGCATCCAAAGACGCGCCGAAATCGTAACACTCTGCGGTATTCGCAGGAGAGATCATGCTCAACACAACTGAGACAGAAGCTGTCATCGATGCGTTCATGACGGCACTGATGACGACCCCATTCTCCGACATTCGCCTTCGCGCTGTCGCTGAGGCAGCAGATGTTCCGCTCGCAAAGCTGTTGATGACGTTTTCTTCGCGGCTCGATCTGTTTGAAGGTTTCGCCAAGCGTATCGATGAAGTGGTGCTGGCCGAGGATGATCCGGATATGGCCGAGGAACCGGCGCGCGAGCGGTTGTTTGATGTGTTTATGCGCCGTTTCGATGCGTTGCTGCCCCACAAGCTCGCGCTTATTCAGCTTGAGCGCGATGCACGCCGTGATCCTGCACTGACGATGGCGCTCGGTCGTATCGCATCCAAATCGATGGCACGGATGGCTGCCAGTGCGGATGTTGACGTTGATGGAGCACGTGGTGCTGTCGTGATGGCCGGCCTTTTGCAGGTCTATGCCCGCGTGATGCGGGTGTTCGTGCGTGAAAGTGATGAAGGCCAGGCGCTCACCATGGCCGAGCTTGATAAGGCGTTGCGTCAGGCGGAACGCCGGATTGGTGATTTGGACGGTCTGGTGATGTTGCTGCGCGGGCAGGGCGGTGCCAACGGTGGCCCGCTTTGTCGGTTGCGTGAACGCATGCGCCAACGTGGCGGCAGTGAAGATGCAGAACCGGAAGCTGCTTAAGTTATGACCGAGACCATCAGCTTTGATGATTTTCTGAAAGTCGATGTGCGTGTTGGCACGATCATTGAAGCAGAGCCATTTCCTGAAGCGCGCAAACCAGCGATCAAGCTTAAGATCGATTTTGGTGGCGCGATTGGGGTGAAGAAAAGCTCAGCGCAGATCACCAAACACTATACACCCGATGCGTTGCTCGGTCGCCAAGTGATGGCGGTGGTGAACTTTCCACCGCGCCAGATCGGGCCGATGATGTCTGAGGTTCTCACATTGGGCGTCCCCGACGCCGATGGTGAGGTCGTGCTGCTGCAACCGACAACCGATGTGCCCAATGGCGGTCGGCTCTACTAGGGCTTTTTAAGCTGGTATTGTGATGGTGGCTTTCAGGCCGCCCAAGCTGCTGTCGTTCAGCGTGATGTCACCGCCATGGGCGCGTGCGATGTCGCGGGCGATAGCAAGGCCCAGACCGGTACCGCTTTCATCCAAATTGCGTGCTTCATCCAGCCGATAGAAAGGCCGGAACACGTCTTCGCGTTTGGCCTCTGGAATACCTGGACCATCATCGTCCACGCTGACGATGAGTTCTTCAGCCTTGCGTTCGGCACGCACTGTGACGGTGTCGGCATGACGCAAGGCGTTGTTGACGAGGTTGGTGACAAGCCGTTTAAACGCCAGCGGTTTGACCGAGGCGGTGGTTGGCCCCTCGTATGACACTGTGACCTCGTGGTCGGTGGCCTTGGCGGTATGCGCGATATCGTCGAGTAACGCTTCGACATCGCTGGGGATACTCACCTCGCCATCATCGCCGCGGGCGAACGCCAGATAGCCCTCGAGCATCGCTTGCATCTCATCAACGTCGCGGCCCATCTCCTGGGCAGCTTTTTCATCGCTGAGCAGAGCCAGTTCCAGTTTGAAGCGAGTGAGAATGGTGCGCAGGTCATGGCTGACGCCTGATAGCATCGCTGTGCGTTGATCCACGTGGCGCTCGATCCGCTCACGCATGCGCCAAAACGCGATGGTGGCACGGCGAATTTCGCGCGCGCCGCGCAAGTTCATGCCTTCATCCACCTCTTGCCCACGGCCAAAGCGATCGGCTGCATCGGCGAGCTTGAGAACCGGGCGGATCTGATTGCGCAGGAAAAGCACGGCGACGATCAACAGCACCAAGGATGCGCCGGTCATCCAAACCAGAAAGATGTGCGAGTTGGACGCATAGGCTTGGTTGCGGCGGGCGAACACGCGCAGGACCTGGCCATCGTTCAGCTTGACGCGCACCTCAACCAAGTTGGAGCGGCCAACCGTGTCGATCCAGAACGGGCGCTCAATGCGTTGTGATATCTCCTGGCTCAGCGTGCGATCAAGCAGGTCAAAGAACGGTTTTGGCAGGGCTGTGGGCAGGGCTGTGTCCGGCAGAAAAGCGACGTTGAGGTCCAGTGCGTCGCGCGCGATGCGGATGACCTCGGTCTGGTCAGCTTCGTCGTCCGGGAACGCTTCGACCATCTCAATCACAGCGGCGATGTCGCGAGTTACCGCTTGCGATAGGCGTTCGGTGACAAGCTCCCAGTGGCGCTCCATGAACACGAAGGCGACCACGGATTGCAGGATGACCACCGGCGTAATGATGATCAATAGCGAACGAGCATACAGACCTTGCGGCAGCAGCGGTTTGGCGATTGTTCCAAGCTGACGGAGCAGCCAGCCCAAGGCGGAGAAGAGAGGATTGAGTGGCGCCAAAAGGGTGCGGATCGCGCCGCCCACGCGACCGACAGATCGTTCGATGGACGGATCGGTGTTACTGGCGCTTCCGCCCCACCAGTGGCCCGAAAGGCGGCGCCATAGCCCGCCGAGGCGGTTCTCGCGCGCGCTTGCATCGCTCGTCTCGATGGCATCTGGGTTGGTCTCTTGCCAGTCGGCCATCGGCTGTTGGCGATCCTTGTGCGGAAAAAGGGTGCGTTGCGGCTAGTCGCTCACCAAACGATACCCTACGCCGCGCACGGTTTGAAGATGGGCTGGTGCTGCTGGCTTTTCTTCGATTTTCCGACGCAGGCGCGTCATTTGTACATCGATGGCCCGGTCAGTCTTGCTGGGATCATCGCCGAGCAAATCAAGGCGCGACACGGTGGCATTGGGGCGAGCAGCGAGCATGGCCATGATTTCGCGCTCGCGTTCTGTCAGTCGGACCATTTCACCATCTTTGGTCAGCTCGCGTTTGGAAAGCGCAAAACGGAACCGGCCAAAGTCCACAGCATCAACGCTGCCACTGCGTGTTTGTTGGCTGGCCCGCAATATGTTGTCGATCCTCAGCAGCAATTCGCGCGGTTCAAATGGTTTTCCCAGATAGTCATTGGCGCCGGTTTCAAGACCAGCGATGCGGTCACCAGCCTCACCACGGGCGGTGAGCATGATGACGGGGATCGCTGAGGTTTTGCGGAGCTCTGTGAGATAGTCCAGACCACTTTCGCCAGGCATCATCACATCAAGCACCATCAGATCGAACGATAGGCCAGAGGCGGCGCGGCGTGCATCGCTGGCGGATTTGGTGACGGTGACGCGATAGCCATTATCGCCAAGATAGCGCTTGAGAAGGTCACCAATGCGCGCGTCGTCATCGACAATGAGAATATGAGCGGCGGTGTCGGCTGGAATCGACAAAGTGGCGGCGGCAGACGGCATAACGGACATCCTTGTTCGGGCGCGCCAGAGTGAGACCTATGAGGAGGTCTCGCCTGGTTTGCCAGCAGTGTTCAAGCTTTCCAACGGGGTTACCGGGTCATTCATCAGCGCGCGCAGAAAGTCACGCACTTCGCTCCGGCCGCCCTTTGGGAGCGTCTGCAATGCGCCTTCGATCCGTGACGATTGTATGGCGATGAGCTTTTCAGCCAGATCAGCGCCTTGTTTGGTGGTGTAAAGAAGCCGCTGGCGACGATCATCTGGCCCAGTTTCCTGAGTGATGTAGCCAGTCTCAATCAGGTTTTTTAACACGCGGGCCAAGCTCTGCTTGGTGATTTGCAAAATCTCCAACAGCACCGCGACCGTCATACCTGGGTTGCGATGGACAAAGTGCAAAACCCGGTGGTGCGCGCGGCCAAAGCCAAGCTCAGCGAGGATCGCATCCGGCTCGCCAACAAAATCGCGGTAGGCGAAAAACAGGTGTTCGATGATCGACACGGTTTCTGGATCACTGTCCTGATCATGACGCGGCTTGGGATCGAAATATATGTCAGCCATGTTGACATATTTCGGCAAGGTTGTTACACCACCGCCTCTGTTGGCGAAAGAAAAGGTCCTCGTGTCGCGTCGGCGTTTTCATTTCTTGCTTTCAGTGCCGCTTTGTCAGGCAGTTGCGTTATCCGCTAAGGAATCAGCGTGCGTGCCTGACGATCAAAGAATGGTTCAGGCTTTTCAAGTGTATCGAGCTGCCGGAGCCAAGTCCTTAACACAAAACGTTTTTCATTTGGGAGTGAAGACTATGGCCGGTGTGCCCTTCGATCAGTTGTCCGGACAAATCTGGATGAACGGTGACTTTGTCGAATGGGATGACGCCAAGGTCCATGTCCTCACCCATGGCCTGCACTATGGTTCGGGTGTGTTTGAAGGCCAACGCGCCTATGGCGGTATTGTCTTTGAGCAGACCGCGCACCACGAACGCCTCCACAAATCCGCGCAGATCCTCGATATGGCGATGCCTTACAGCGTTGAAGAGCTGAATACGGCGTGCGAAGAGGTCATTAAACGCAACGGTTTTGTTGATGCTTATGTGCGTCCGATTGCCTGGCGTGGCTCGGAGATGATGGGTGTCTCAGCGCAGGCCAACCGCATCAATGTTGCTATCGCGGCATGGGAATGGCCGAGCTATTTCGCGCCGGAAGAGCGGATGAAAGGCATTCGCCTGGATATCGCCAAGTGGCGTCGCCCCGATCCACGTACGGCGCCTCACGATGCCAAGGCGGCAGGGCTCTATATGATCTGTACGCTTTCGAAACACGCCGCGGAGTCCAAGGGCTACGCCGACGCGCTGATGTATGATTGGGAAGGCTATGTGGCTGAAGCCACTGGTGCGAACATCTTCTTTATCGAAGATGGCGTGATCCATACGCCAACGCCGGATCGTTTCTTGGACGGCATTACCCGTCGCACGGTGATCAAGCTTGCCAAAGCGCGTGGCATTGAGGTGGTTGAACGTCGCATTCTGCCGCACGAGATGGCGCAGTTCAGCGAATGCTTCATCACAGGCACGGCTGCCGAAGTGACGCCAGTGTCTGAAATCGGGCCGTTTAACTTTAAGCCTGGGCAAATCTCGCAGAGCCTGATTGCCGATTATGATGTGGCGATCCGGCCCAAGGCGGCGCAAGCGGCAGCCTAAGGACTAGCGCTTCCAGCGACCGGCATCGACATCGTCCGATGCCTTTGCTTCCACCCAGCTGGCCTCTTCGGAGGGGTTTGCTGGGTGTTCTTTTTTCCAGAACGGCGCTTTGGTTTTCAAAAAATCCATCAGAAAGTCCGCAGCCTCAAACGAGGCGCGACGATGAGCGGATGCGGTGACAACCAGCACAATCGGTTCGCCGGGTTTTAGTTTGCCGTAGCGGTGGATGACGGTGATGCCCTGAAGCGGCCAGCGTTCCTTGGCTTCCTGCACGATAGCAGTCAGTTGGTTTTCTGCCATCCCTGGAAAGTGTTCCAATTCCAGCGCTTCAAGCTGGCCGCCTTCATCACGACAATAGCCGGTGAAGCTGGTAACCGCGCCAATGGAAGGGTTGCCGGCATGTAAGGCTGCGATCTCGGCACCCGCGTCGAACGGTTCGGCTTGAACCTGGATTTTCATGTCACCCGCCGGTCATGGGTGGAAAAAAGGCTGCTTCCTCAGCTTCGCCAAGTGGTACATCGTCCTCAGCAAGTGTCTTATCGAGCGCCACGCGGATGATCTCAGGGTTCTCAAAAGCGTAGGCGTAGCCTTCATCCAGGCTGGCAAGCCAGGTTTTTAGCGCACCAATGGTGGTCACGTCGGCGGGGATGTCGCGCGTTTCGCTTTCGGTTCCAACGCGTTCGCGCACCCATGCAAAATAAAGCAGTTTCATAATCTTACGCCTGATCAGCGGCGACGAGATGACCGATGCCCGCCCGCACATAATCATAGCCGGTCCACACAGTAAGAAGCGCTGCCAACCACAAAAGGCCGATGCCCACCATCACGGTGCCGGGAAAAAGTGCGTCGCCTGCCGGCCCCGTTACCAGCACACCAAGCGCCACCAACTGTACCGCGGTCTTCCATTTTGCGAGGTTGGAGACCGGCACGGACAAATTCATCTGGCCGAGATATTCGCGCAGGCCTGACACCAATATCTCGCGGCTCAAAATGATGATGGCCGGGATCAACGCCAGGCCTGTGATGGTGCCGTTGGCGGCCAGCATGATTAGCACCGCGCCAACCAGCAGTTTGTCGGCGATGGGATCGAGCATCTTGCCGAGGCTGGATTGCTGCGACCAGGCGCGGGCCAGATAGCCATCGAGATAGTCGGTAATCGCCGCGACAATAAAAATCACCAGCGCTACCCAAAGCCAAAGATGCTGGCTGGAATAGAGGCAGGCCACGATGGCGGGAATGGCCGCAATGCGCCCATAGGTCAGCAGGTTCGGCACGGAGTAGACTGTGCTTTGGGCGGTGGCCATAGAAGGTCTCGCGCTGGCAGTTGACTTAGGGTCGTTTCACCACGGCGGTGGTGCGGGCGTCAATCAAGGACTGTGCCCAAAGAGCATGACAGCATGATGCTTGGCCAGTATCAGCCGCTTTCGCGGAAATGATCGTAGATCGTGCGCGCCAGGGCGCCAGAAATGCCAGGCACTTGTTCCAGGTCACTCAAACCAGCGCGCTTGATGCCTTTGACCGATCCAAACGCGTTCAACAAGGCGCGCTTGCGTGTTGGCCCAATGCCGCCCACCTCATCCAGTGGGTTCTCGCGCATTTGCGCTGAACGCTTTGCCCGATGTGTGCCGATGGCAAAGCGGTGGGCTTCATCGCGCAAGCGCTGGATAAAATAGAGCACCGGATCGCGCGGTTGCAGCATGAAGGGTTCGCCCTGCATAGGGTGCAGCGTCTCGCGGCCCGCATCCCGATCCGGACCTTTGGACACACCAATCATCTGCACCTGGCCAGTGATGCCCAGATCATCAAGCACCGCTTTGGAGGCCGACATCTGCCCCTTACCACCATCAATGATGACGAGGTCTGGCCAATCGGGGAATGCCTCGGCATCATCTTCGATCTGTCCTTCGCTTTCCTTCACCAGCCGGGAGAAGCGGCGTGTCAGCACCTCACGCATCATACCAAAATCATCACCTGGGGTGAGGGTGGAGTCCTTGATGTTAAACTTGCGATACTGGTTTTTCACAAACCCATCGGGTCCGGCGACGATCATGCCACCAACGGCGTTTGTGCCCATGATGTGCGAGTTGTCGTACACCTCAATGCGGCGCGGTGTGCCGTCCAACTTTAGGGCTTCTGCCAGGCCGTCGAGCAGCTTGGTTTGGCTGGCACTGTCAGCCAGTTTGCGCGCCAGCGCCTCGCGCGCATTGGTGGTGGCATGGTCCACCAGATCACGTTTCTCGCCGCGTTGTGGCTTCAAAAGCTCGATCTTACGCCCGGCATGCTGGGTGAAAGCATCTGCCATCAGCTCCGCTTCCGGCAATGCGTGCGAGGTCAGGATCAATTTGGGTATCGGCTTGTTGTCGTAGAACTGAGAGAGGAAGCTTTGCAGCACCTCTTCGGGTTCCACCGACTTATCGGCCTTCGGGAAGTAGGCATGGTTGCCCCAGTTCTGCCCGGTGCGGAAAAAGAACACTTGCACACAAAATTGACCACCTTCGGTGTGGAGCGCGAAGACATCGGCCTCTTCCACATTGCGCGGGTTGATGCCCTGGTGGCTCTGAATTTGGCTGAGCGCTGAAATACGATCACGATAGACGGCGGCACGCTCGAAATCCATCGCCTCCGATGCTGTTTCCATCTGCTTGGCGAGGTCGGCTTTCACCTGCTTGGACTTGCCGGATAGGAATGCTTTGGCGTCGTCCACCAAGTGCCCATAATCCTCCAAGCTGATCTCGCCCGTGCACGGCGCTGAGCAGCGTTTGATTTGATAGAGCAGGCAGGGTCGCGTGCGACTTTCATAGACGCTGTCAGAGCAGGTGCGGATGAGAAAGGCTTTTTGCAGCGCGTTGATGGTGCGACCGACAGCGCCAGCCGATGCGAACGGCCCGAAGTAACTGCCCTGGCTGTTGCGCGCACCACGGTGTTTGACCAGTTGCGCCGCTTCGTGTTGCTCGGCCATCAAAATATACGGAAAGCTTTTGTCGTCGCGCAGCAGCACATTGAAACGCGGGCGCAACCGCTTGATGAGATTGGCCTCCAGCAGCAGCGCTTCGGTCTCGGTGCGCGTGGAGACAAACTCCATAGCCACCGTCTGCGTGATCATGCGCACGATGCGGTTGGAGAGGCCGTTGGGCCGCGTGTAGCTGGTCACGCGGGCTTTAAGTTTACGCGCCTTGCCGACATACAGCACATCGCCCTTTTCGTTCAGCATGCGATAGACACCGGGCGTGTTCGGCAGCTTTTTGACGAAGGCGGCGATTACATCGAAGCCTGTTTGCGGCGCGTCAGTGTCGCTTGGTTCCTGCTCGCCTACCCACACTTCGCTGGCCAGCGGGCCAGGGCCAACCGCGTCACGCATTTTGGGGTCTGCAAGTTTGGAATCGTTTTCGTCCATGGGGTCCATAATGTCGGGAAATTTGGGCCGAAGCCAGATCGGTCGCCTTCTACTGTGGCGGCCTTTCCTGCCAGAATTGGCAGCAGGCTTCATCGTCATGGCGCTTGTTATTCGTTGACGCCAACAACATCTGGCGTTTCCCACCCCAAATGCTGGCCGCCATCTAGCGCTATCATCTGGCCGGTGATTGATTTCATCTGCCAGAGATAGGTAAGCGTTGTGGCAAAGGCATCAAGATCGGGGCCACGTTTGAGTGGTACGCCAGCGATCTGTTTGGCGAAGTCTTCATCCGCCTGCCGATCATTGGAAAGCGTTGGCCCTGGCCCAATGGCGTTAACGCGTACCCGTCCCTCTGTGCTTTGCGCAAAGGCCTGAGCCAGTGTTTGGGTCAGCCCCCAAAGTGCGAACTTTGAGGAGGTGTAAGACACAAAATTCGGAGTCAGCTGCCACACCCGCTGATCGATAATGTTGACGATGAGACCCTCTGCGCCGCGTGGCAGTTGGTTCACCAACTGATCGGCGAGCAAGGCTGGCGCCGTGGCATGAACACCGAAATGCGCCTTGAAAAGGTCCGGCGCGAGCGAACCAACCGCATCGCCTTCGAACAGTGAGGCGTTGTTCACCAAGCAACCGACTGGTGTGCCCAACGCTTTTGCCGCCCTGGCGACAAGCCCTTGAACATCATCATCGTTCAGCAAGTCACCTTGCACTGTTGTGGCGTTGCCACCTGCTTCTTTGATGGCATCAGCCGTCTGTCTGGCAGCATCTTGCGAGCTGCGATAATGGATGCAAACGGCTGTGCCTGCCTCGGCAAGGTCCATTGCCATAGCTTTGCCAATCCGATTGGCTGCGCCGGTGATGAGTGTTGCAGGTAGAACAGTCATGGGAGGCCTTTTTGGCGTGAGTTATACGCCGACAGCCATTTAGCTCATGGCCTTGGCAATCAGCAGGCCGAGGTAGATGGCGTAGAGCGCCAAAAAGGCGAGGCCGATTTTGCGCCCAATGGTCATTTTCATCATGACCAAGGGTAGCAGCAGGGCTGAGCTTGCCAGCATTACCCAGATATCAAAGCGCAAAATCTGTTCAGCAATGGGCACCGTGGTGATGCTTGCGGTGACGCCGAGAATAAACAGGATGTTGAAAACGTTGGAGCCAATCACATTGCCGACGCCAACATCCGCTTGACCTTTTAGGGCTGCGGCAACCGTGGTCACAAGCTCTGGCAGAGATGTGCCGATGGCGATGATCGTCAGGCCAATGATGACTTCCGGTACACCCAGCGAGCGTGCGATGGATGAGGCGGAATCCACGGTTGCATCAGCGGCCAATGGCAGCCCGATGATGCCAACAGCGAAGAACGCAAGCGCGGCCCACAGCGAGTGCGGCACGCCCTCAACGCCATCGATGGTTTCAAGTTCGCTGACGTCGCCGCTCGCGCCTGCTTTGCGTGCGGACAGGTAAGAGCCGACGAGAAACACTGCCAGCAGCGCCAAAAACACTAGGCCATGCCAAAACACCAATTGGCCGGTGAACGCGAAAGCAGCGAACAGCAGAGACGCTCCCATCATGAAAACGGTGGAGCGTTTCAGACCCATCTGATCACATGGCGTGGCCGCAATAAGGGCAGGAACGCCCAAAACCAGCAAAACATTTGCGACGTTTGATCCAACCACATTGCCCACGGCAATGTCAGCCGCATCTTCAAAAGCGGCCTTGATCGACACCATCAGCTCTGGTGCGCTGGTTCCCAGGGCAACAATGGTGAGGCCGATAATGAGAGGGGGGATTCCAAAGCGTTCGGCCAGGCCAACAGCACCACGCACCAAAGCGTCACCGGCGATAACAAGCCCTGCAAGGCCAAGCGCCAAGATCAGATAGTCAAGCAAGATGGGCTGTCCGAGCGATCATGCGATGTGGCGGGCTAATGCCGCGTACGGCGGCTCGTGTAAGAGCGCATGTGTGATGTAACCAGCAAAAGACAAGGGCTGACATTGGGTTATGCCATATTCTTTTGCACCACTTCGCTTTTAGGCTGTTGGTGCCGTGGCATCAAAGGCTGGCACGGTGGCGCGAAAAGCGTTCAACCAAGCAACGAGCGACGGATGCGCGCGCCGCCAAGCCCCTTCAAAGCGAAAATCCAAATAGCCCAGCGCGCATGCCACTGCGATGGTGCCAACAGTCGGCGCTCCAGTTGTGGGGGGGAGGCTCTCTTCCAGATGGTTGAGCGCGACGGTCACTCGTTCGGCCTGGCGTTCCACCCAGCTGTGGCTGCGTTCATGCGGTTCGCGGTAGCGCTTCTCGTACACTTGCAAAATGGCTGCATCCATAATGCCGTCTGCCAACGCTTCGAGTTTCATGGCGGCGATGCGCTGTGTGGGATCGGCAGGATAAAGCTTGTTGCCGCCAGCGAGCTGATCAAGATAGGCGACGATGACGCGACTATCGTAGAGCGTTTCACCATCATCGAGGATCAGTGTGGGGATCTTGCCCAACGGATTTTGCTTGCGCAGTGGGTCAAGTGGATCGGCGGTGTTGGCCGGTTGCGACTCGATCTGATTTTCCAAGCCCAGAACGATAGCGGCAATGGAGCATTTGCGCACAAACGGTGATGCAGCAGCACTGCGTAAAATTGCCAAGAGAATTCCCCTAAAACTTAACCTATTGCGTTGATGGCACTTTTAAACATCGCTGCTATTTTGATAGCGTCAAGTGGAAACAAGCAGCTTATGTGCTGCTTAACAGAGAAAGTACCAGTTCGTTGTTCCGCACATTGCTTCTAGCCGGGTTTGCGTTTGCCTGGGGCTCGCCTCAGTTTGCCGATCTGCGCCCGGAAATGCTTGATGTGCCGCTGGTCAATTTCCACCATGATGTGAGATCTGTTGCAGCTGATGCTGTTTACGCTGTTCAAAGCGTTGACGCTGTGCGTGATCTTGAGTTCATGGACAGGTATTTCGGGTATGTGAGCAGCCGTTTGAAAGGCTAATCAGGCCCAAGTGAAAACAAGACGATGCGTTTGTCGCCGCCCTGACGAAGGGGCGGCTTTTTTGTGTCGCTGTTGGACTATCGCGGCATTGTTGGCAGTTTTCTTGGTCTGGGCAGTCTAGGCGCGTGCTTTTTCTACCAGTCGCCTTAGCGAGCGCACCAAAACAAACATACCAGCGGGCAGGCCGAAAACGTTGAACATCAAGCCCGGCATGGCCAAGGGCAGGGCGACTGGATCAATGTTGGCAGCGGCAACGAACACCGGCATCGCCAAGGTCAAGATGATGATGCCATTGATGGTGGTTGCAAGTAGGGTGTGCAGCTTGTCTGAGGCGCATTCCCAAAAGATGCCGACATTGTCGACTGGGCCGCAGCCTTCCATGCCGTTGAGCGGGTGACCGTCGACGAGAAAGAAGATGGCAATGCCCCAGGCGAGCCAAAACCCCAAACCGATGCCAACCACAATCAGTTTTAGACTGCGGTCGGGCAGGGGGCGGCGCCACGCGTGTGAGGTAAGGCTTACCATTGGTTGTGTATGCCACGGGCTGGGTAACCAGCGTCTTAAACACTTGGCTCAAATGGGATGAAACGCCAATTGAGCGGCTTAACGGGCGGTCAGGTGCAGGTTTTGCTGCTGACAACCATTGCGATCAACCTCGGCGCACGCACGTGGTGAGAGGTTTTGATCGAGGCAGATGCGAACCTCGGCAAAGCGCCCGCCAGGGCAGGATACAGCGAGCGCATCGCGCTGGATGGCTGGGTTGGCCTGCCGAAAGGCGCGTTCGATCTCACTGGCATCGACGCGTGTGGGCGTTGAGCCTTCAAACAGTGCGGGGATGGTAATGCGTTCGCTGGCTTCACGGGTGCGATCAGCATACGCCTGCTGGGACAGCCCAGAACAGGTGCCGTGCTTATCCCATTGATGTTCGATCAGCCCGTGATCTGGCATGATGTCGAGCAGATCTTCGGCGATGGTGGAAGGCATGCTGTCGCCATGGGGCGACTGGCAGAAGGACGGCCAGCCTTCTTCGAATTGCGGCCACAGCCCGTGGGTGACGAAACCGTGGTCGGTGCCGGAACCGCATTGCAGCGAGGACCGTTGCCCGGCTTCGGACGCGCAAAACGTCGGCGACCAGGAGAGCGCTAGGACATAGAAATCGAACGGCTGTTCGGTGTTCTCGGTCCGCTCATCGCTTTGCCATCCGGTGGCGACGGCAATCGCTATAGCGAGCGCAATTATGCCCCATTGGAAGAGCCGCCGGTTCACGATGTTTTGCTACCAGAGGCTAATCACCAGAGACGCAGTGCGCTGCAATCGCCACCATGGACATTCCAGAGATCGCGTCCCGCCATGCAGCTTTCCACGCCGTAGGAGACGCCGACAAAGCTGGCATGGCTTTCAATGAGATAATAGACCGAGCGCGTGTGACCGGTGGCAAGGTGGGCGCGGGCTTGGCACCAACGACGCTCGCGCAGACCTGGCCCTGCAGAGCCAGCATGACGCGTCTGGCGCACATGGTCGAACTGAACCACATCCACCAGATCCTGATAGGGCCGCTGGCCGTGATAGCGCTCTTTCTCCGCCACTTGGGAAAGCACGCCGCGCGCGTCACAGGCGGGAATGTCGCCATAGACCGTCGTGCGGTTTTGGCCATAGTCGGCGGCGAAAGTGGAGGTGGCCATCAAGGTTGCGAAAGCCAAGGTAAGGGCGCGGATCATCGGGGAATCTCCAATTGGTTTAACCAACCATGCCACAGGCGTGTGACGTTTTGGAAGTACGCAACGTCAATGTGTTGCCACCGGCGGTGCAACATGGCACCCAAAGCCCATGACTGACGAACCAAAAGCTCCGAGCCATAAAGCCCCGACTCTGGAGATCGCTGTGATGCCGGTAACGGCATTCCAGCAAAACTGCTCCCTTCTCATCTGCACCAAGACGCGTAAGGCGGCCATTGTCGATCCGGGCGGGGAGGCAGAAAAGCTGATTGAGGCGGTGGAGCAGGCCGACGCCACGTTGGAACAGGTGCTGCTAACGCACGGCCATATCGACCATATTGGCGGCGCGGCGGATGTGGCGGCGCATTTTGGTGTGCCGATTGTTGGGCCGCACCGGGCTGACGAGCAGCTCATCCAAGGCGTGGCAGCCCAAGCGGCGATGTTTGGTACGCCCGGAGTGAAGGTGCCCAACATTGATCGTTGGTTGGAGGCCGGTGATACGGTGAACGTCGGTGATCTCTCCTTCGACGTGTTGTTTACCCCCGGTCACGCGCCGGGGCATGTGATCTTTGTGAACCATGCCCATAAGTTTATTGTCATGGGCGATGTGCTGTTTCAGGGCTCGATTGGCCGCACAGATCTGCCGGGCTCAGACCATGGCACGCTGATGAAAAGCATCTTTCAGACGGTGTTGCCGCTGGGCGATGAGTATCAGTTTCTACCGGGCCACGGGCCGGGCTCGACGCTCGGGGCGGAACGCGAAGGCAACCCGTTCATTGTACAAGGGTTTGAGGGGTAGGGGGGCCAACCTCCGTCATGGCCGGGCTTGACCCGGCCATCCAGCACAAGGCTGCCCAGTGCCTTTTGACGTGGCCGATATGGAACTGGATCACCGGGTCAAGCCCGGTGATGACGGGCGGAGAGGGTTAGTCCTCCAACACAAACGTCACTTTCAGGCCAACGCGGTACTCGACGATTTTGCCGTCTTTTACCGTGGCCTTTTGGTCTTTCACCCAGACGGCTTCGACGTTTTTCAAGGTCTTCGCGGCGCGGGCGACGCCTTGCTGGATGGCATCTTCAAAGCTGCTGGTAGAGGATGCGATGATTTCGGTGACGCGGGCTACGCTCATGGGTCTTCTCCCTTTTTGTTGTGGGAAGAGCGTGGCGGTCAAAGCCGTGCGCGTCAACATCTGCTGCAACCTGCAAATCGTCATCCCGGCCATCGCGCAACGCGTGTGAGCCGGGATCAACGGCTTTGGACTTTGGGCAACCCGTGTGGTTGCCGGAGGGGTTTCAGGCATGGTTCCCGGATCGGCCTCCGGCCGTCCGGGATGACGATTGAGGATGCCACGCAGCACAAACCAGTTCGTTGTGCCATTGGCGCAACGAACTGGTTTCTTTGTTGCTCTGTTCCTGCGGAACAACCGCAGGTGGAACCGAAGCGGGGCGCGGAAAACGCCGGGTCGCTGTATTGGAAGCACATGACGCTTGCCGCGCCCCGCTTGCAGGTGCTGCACACTATGCGACGGTGGGATCGCCACCGATCACAGACGCCTGCTGCCATTCCATTCTTTGCACCTGATCTTGCGCATCACGAAGGCTGGTCGCCTTGCCCGCAGCGGCTACGCCGCGAGGACAGGCAAGCCAAATTCGCCTTCGCACT
The DNA here is from genome assembly GCA_039814945.1 of Pseudomonadota bacterium. GTDB lineage: Bacteria > Pseudomonadota > Alphaproteobacteria > Rhizobiales > MH13 > MH13. The sequence goes on along the minus strand of JBCCAF010000001.1, from coordinate 321,090 downwards.
ACGTGCGATCAGGTGTGACGACCTGGACTGAGGCAAACAAGCTGCCGCGCCAGGTGTCGAACGGATGTCTCGGGTGTCGGCCATGCAGTCAGGCTGAGTCCGGCCCGACCTACACATTTTAAGCCCCAAACCTCGGATCGAAGCGGGAGGCGCCCGAATACGCCCGAAGGCAGTACTTTGACGTCGCCGTTCCCGATCTCACTGGGGCGGACGAACGCTGCGCTGCTAGGAGCTTTCGCTCCCACACAAAATGCTGAGCCAGATGGAGTGTGACAGAGCGTTGGAGAGCCGATCCTGCGACCAGCCCTTGGCGCTCAACCCACCGGGCACAACCTGCCCCTCACGCCACGTATGATCACGGTGCACACGCTGTTCCGCGGGTGAAGGCGAGGGCAGTGTGGTGGAAAGAGGAGGGGCCGTGGATAAGGTTGGATGTTATCCCCCTGGGCCCTAATCGGATCGGTTTCGCGCCTGCATGCGCGGTCTTCCTGTGTGCTGTTGGCCTCTTTCCTCACCTAATTGCCGTCATATCGCCTCTTGTGGCCCGTGGGACGTTGACGAATCCCGTAAATCCGGCCTTGCTGGGCCCACCAACATGCACAAAGCAGATCACCGAGGGGAGAGACCATGGCTGGTAAGTTTGAAGTCTATACCGATAAAGCAGGCGAGACGCGGTTTCGTCTGAAAGCCGGAAACGGCCAGGTGATCCTGGCGAGCGAAGGTTATAAGAAAAAAGCCAGCTGCATGAACGGCATCGAGTCGGTGCGCAAGAACAGCCAGGACGATAAGCGCTTTGAGCGCACCGAAACCAAGAACGGCAAGCCGCGCTTCAACTTGCGGGCTGGCAATGGCCAGGTTATCGGCGTTTCAGAAACCTATGAAAGCGTCTCCGCCCGCGACAATGGCATTGCGTCTGTGGCGAAAAACGCGCCGGATGCCAAGGTGGATGACCAGACCGGCTAAGCCGGGATTGGGGTAGGGGCTGCGGCCTTCTAGCCTTATATCCTCCCGGCCGCCACGCATCGCGTGAGAGCTGGGATTGTTTTACAACAAGATTTCACCTCGGACGGCGCAGCCGCTCCGGGGTTTTGTTGTTTTTTGGGGCCTGTTTCAGGGGCGTCGTCCCCGGGCTTGACCCGGGGATCCAGGCTACAGGTCCAACATTTCCTGGTTTGTTTGCATTATTGTGGTAATGCCTGCCACACGCAGTAACAATCAGCCTAAAGAATGGATCCCCGGGTCAAGCCCGAGGATGACGCAAGGTGAAGGCTTCGGTGCGCAAGAATGAGCAGTCTTTCTGTCGGAATGTCGTCACATTGACTGTTCGCTCGATTGCCGTCTTGGCCTTTGCCCTCCTTTCAGTGTCGTCAGCCTTCGCCCAGTCCCCGGTGATCACTTTTTACCAGATAGGGGCGGAGCTTCGCTTCGAGGCGGAGGATGTCGTGAGCGTTCAGTTTTTGGACGCCGAGCAGGAGGAGCACGGTGAGATTGCAATCACGCTGACACCGACCATGTCGCAGCGCTTGCAAGCGTTCACCGAACGTCTTGTCGGCAGAACCATCATGACGGTGTCGCAAGGCCATGTCCTGTCAGCCGATATTAGTGTGCGCACGACCATTTCTGGACGGGTCATTCATGTCTCTGGTTCCGATAAAGCGATATTGCGTCATATGGTTGAGCGTTTGGATGGCTTGCGAAACTCAGGCGAGCCGTTGCTTGTCACCTATGAGCAGATATCAAGAGTTGATATCGAAGCATCGCTTATCACGATGCTCCGGGACGGGGATGATCCAGACAGTTGGGTGCTCCGCATCATCGCGGAAGACCAGATCGCCGACGCGTTGCTAGCTGAGCCCGCCGGTTGGATTGCTGCGATTGATGGTGATGTGGTGCAGATATGGTCCGTTGAAGACGAGGGCGAAGCCGTGCACGTGACGCTCCATGATCTTGCCCCCGCTCATCGCGCCTTGTTGCGACGGGCTGCTGGCGAGGATGGATCCGAGCTCCAATAACAGGGCTATCGCACCAGCGGACGTCATTGGTGAGCAACAGCTCCGTTTTCCGCAGGCGTTCGAGTTTGCCGCTTTAGGCCATGCTTATGCCTTAATTTATGCGGACCAGCGCGCTTCGTTTTGAAAGCGAGTCACGATGCTTTGGCGACGCGACCAAAGATAGCTGACATCCCCCCAACTGCAGTGACCAGTGCCAATCATTCACATTATGGGCTGGTCCATGAGGTCTAAAATGCACAAGTTTTTCGCCACAGTCATGCTGGGTTTGTTTCTGGTCGGCTGTCAGTCAGCGCCTGGCCTGTCTGACAATGGAACCGTCACCACCGCCAGCTGGTATCAATGTTGCCACACAACCGCCAACGGGGAATCCTTCAATCCCGATGGCCTGACGGCGGCCCACAAAACGCTGCCGTTTGGCACACAGGTGCGGGTTACCAATCTTGCCAACGACCGATCCGTGACGGTTCGTATCAATGATCGCGGCCCGTTTGTTCGCGGTCGTGGTATCGATCTCAGCCGCGGTGCTGCGCGCCAGATTGGATGTATCTCGTCGGGTACATGCCGCGTGTCGATGGATGTTCTCTGATGCATCATCCCGGCCACCACGCATCGCGTGTGAGCCGGGACCCATGCCTGAGGCTTTTCCGACACTTGCGGTGAGACACAGCGTTCATTGGATTGGGTCCCGGCTCTCGCTTTGCTTGGCCGGGATGACGCGTTTTTGTGAGCGGCCGCCTTTTTTCTTTCGCCGTCGCTCTGCCCGTTCGGAACCACCGCTACCGGTGACGTCTTGAACGCGCCTTCGCACCGCCACCCTTTTTCTGACCGTCGTACCCGCCGGCAACATTTTCTAACGCGGATTGTGTTGCCAAAGCATCGTCGGCGAGCAGCAGTTCGGTCTCCCTGAGCCTCTTCAGTTCGTCGCGCAGACGAGCCGCTTCCTCAAACTCCAGGTTGGCGGCGGCGTCGCGCATCTTCTTCTCAAGCTCTTCTAGCGTGACTTTCATGTTGCCGCCGACCAGCTTGCCTTCGTCCACCATGCCGGACTTCACATGCACGCGGTCTTTCTCGTAGGGGCTGTCGAGAATGTCGGCGATGTCGCGTTTCACGCTTTCCGGCGTGATGCCATGCTCCTCATTGTAGGCGACCTGCTTTTCGCGGCGGCGGTCGGTTTCGGCAATCGCCCGCTCCATGCTGCCGGTCATCCGGTCGGCATAGAGCACCACACGGCCATCCACGTTACGCGCAGCGCGCCCAATGGTTTGGATGAGCGAGGTTTCGGAGCGCAGAAAACCCTCCTTGTCGGCATCCAGAATGGCCACCAGCGCAACTTCGGGAATGTCCAGACCCTCGCGCAACAGGTTGATGCCCACCAGCACATCAAATGCGCCCGGCCGCAGGTCGCGAATGATCTCGATCCGCTCGACGGTGTCGATGTCGCTATGCATGTAACGCACGCGCACGCCGTTTTCGTGCAGATATTCGGTCAGATCCTCGGCCATGCGCTTGGTGAGCACGGTGACGAGGGCGCGGTAGCCTTGCGCGGCCACATCCTTCAGTTCACCGAGTAGATCGTCCACCTGATTGGTGGCCGGGCGGATTTCCACCGGCGGATCGATCAGGCCGGTGGGGCGGATCACCTGCTCGGCAAACACGCCGCCGGCCTGCTCCAGCTCCCACGCCGCTGGGGTCGCCGACACCGCCACGGTCTGCGGGCGCATCATGTCCCACTCTTCAAAGCGCAGTGGACGATTGTCCATGCAGCTGGGCAGGCGGAAGCCATATTCAGCCAGCGTCGCCTTGCGCCGGAAGTCACCCCGGTACATCGCGCCGATCTGGGGGATGGTCTGGTGGCTTTCGTCGACAAAGATCAGTGCGTTGTCGGGGATGTACTCAAACAGGGTGGGCGGCGGCTCACCGGGCATGCGGCCAGACAGGTAGCGCGAGTAGTTTTCAATGCCCGCGCATGATCCTGTCGCCTGAAGCATTTCCAGGTCGAAATTACAGCGCTGTTCCAGCCGTTGCGCTTCCAGCAGGCGGCCCATGCCGTTCAGCTCTTGCAAGCGCGATTGCAGCTCCACCTGGATCTTGTTGATCGCCTGGTTCAGAGTTGGGCGCGGCGTCACATGGTGCGAGTTGGCGTAGATTTTCACCTTTTTCAGGTCGCCAGCCTTCTGGCCGGTTAGCGGGTCAAACTCAGAAATGTTCTCAATTTCATCGCCGAACAGAGAGATGCGCCAGGCGCGATCCTCATAGTGGGCCGGGAAGATTTCCACCGTGTCGCCGCGCACCCGGAACGTGCCACGGGCGAATGCACCATCGTTGCGCTTGAACTGCAGGGCCACCAGATCGGCCAGCAGTTGGCGCTGGTTGATACGCTCGCCAACTTCCAGCTCAAACGTCATGGCGGTGTAGGTTTCCACCGAGCCGATGCCGTAAATGCAGGAAACGGACGCGACGATGATCACATCATCGCGCTCCAGCAGACTGCGCGTCGCCGAGTGGCGCATGCGGTCGATCTGCTCATTGATGGAGCTTTCCTTCTCAATGAAGGTGTCGGTGCGCGGCACATAGGCCTCGGGCTGGTAATAGTCGTAATAGGAGACGAAGTACTCCACCGCATTGTTGGGGAAGAAGTTCTTGAACTCGCCGTAAAGCTGGGCAGCGAGGGTCTTGTTGTGGGCAAGCACCACCGCTGGGCGCTGGGTGCGCTGTATCACCTGCGCCATGGTGTAAGTCTTGCCCGAGCCTGTGACGCCGAGCAGAACCTGGGTTTGGTCTTGGTCACCGATACCCTCGACGAGGTCGGCGATGGCGGTAGGCTGGTCGCCCTTGGGTTCATATTCCGACGACAGCTTGAATGGGATGCCGCCTTCCGATTTGACGGGCCGTTCTGGCCGGTGCGGCTCCCACGTACCAGCGCGGAACGCCGGGTGGCCGTTCTCGATGAGGTCTTCTAGCGCTTTCACGGTGGCCGTAACGCCATCATTGGAGGGCAGGTTTTTGGCGTCCTCCAGCGATACGTCCATGCCTGCAACTGGGTTCAGACCAGCGGCGGCGCGTTTCTTGGGATCATGGGTGCCGCCGAGAGACGTGCCGCGTGCGGATTTCGCTGGTTTCTTGGCAGGCTTCTTTTTCGCCGGCGCTTTCTTGGACTCAGCCTCCACCTCTTTGGCAAAGGTGGAGCCGATTTTCATCGGATCGAAAACATCGACCGACGTGCCGCTGTCGAAAGCAGGTTGCGGGGCTTCTTCGAATCCGGACGGTTTTTTCTTCGTGCTCATACCATTCTATATGGCCGCGAGCGCGGGCGAGGGGAAGGCCATCTGCAACGTTATCCTGACAGATTTGTCAGCATGTTGGCAGGAGGGGAGCGTTACGTGGCAGGGCAAAACGCGGCGTGCCCGCCATATGTCCGCACGCTGGTCTTTCGCAATCTGGATTGGCTTGCCTGACTTTTGCCTCACATCGTTTTGATTGGACCGTTGGTTCCAACCTTTGAGATGCTGCCTCACCGGCCCAATGACGGGCAAGTTTACGCCATCTCGAGGTTCCCATGATCAAGCGTTTCGTTCTGTTAGCCACTTTTCTTGCTGCACCGGTTGTTGCCAGTGCTGAAGTTCTTCTGCCATCTGAAACGGCACCGCCGCTCTGCGAGGACGGGCAGGTTTACGACCCAAACGTTGATCGGTGCGTGGATCGCTGACCTGCCCTTTTAACGCCGACTGTTGTTACTGTCGTTCAGGGACACTTAGCATCCCATCCATGGTGCGGCCATCGGAGTAGAGCGCGCGTACCCGTACAGCATTCATGTCTATCGCCTCCATCGACAGCTCCAATGTTCCGCCATTTTCTAGCGTGGCAAAGAAGCCGCGCAGATTGTCGTCAGACAGGCGCTGGTTGGTCATGGAGGGGTAAAGCGTTGTGCCATCGGTGGCTGCCGCCATCTCACGCAAGTCCAAATGGTTGGCAAGATCAGCCTCACCGCTAGCATAGGCCATGCCAATGATGGTCACGCCCGTTGCGTCTGCGGCATCAATGAGGCGATCTACGCTCGCGTCTGACGTGTTTTGCAGACCATCGGTGAAGAGCACCAAAGCCTTGCGGTCAGCGTCCAATTCCGCCAGCCGCTCAACGGCAGAGAGCGCGGAAAGATAGAGCCCGGAGCGATCTTGCGGGTCTACTTGCACAGCCTGTAAATCTTGCAGCGCCGTTGCCGCCTGCGAGGGATCGGTCCCAAACGGCGCCAAAGTTTGCAACGTGCCATCATAGGCTTGCACCTCAACCAGTCTGTTGCCGTTGGAAAGTGTGATCATATCAGTGAGGTCGGCGCGAATGCCTCCATAGCGGTCGTCGGTAATCAGCCCGATCGGTGCTTCATGGGTTTCGTCCACCAGCATCAACCAGGCTGCGGTGCCTTCAAACGGCGTGACCACTAGGCTTTCGCCTTGCATGGCGTCGTTGACACGTTCCAACTTATCGAGCGTGGCAGGAACTACCGCACGCAGATCGCAGGTTATCTGGCCGTCCGTTGAACCGGCCATACAGGTGCCGACCGGAAGGTCAGGCGCAGCTGCTGCGGGCAGAGCAAGTGCCAATCCAACGCTGAGCGGGGTAAGCACGAGAAGGCTAAGGTGACGCAACATATCCGTATCCTTTCCTGAGTGCAGAGAAGCGAAGTGTGCGGCGGCCTGTCGCACTTTGCAAATCAACTCTCAAGCAAGTGCGGGCAGGGCGCTAAGTGTGATTACGGATTACCTGTGTTCCAGCTTGTACGCGCGCTCTAATGAATTCACTCTTCGCCTCAGACTTGTAATCCAGAGGAGGCCAAGACATGACATTCACGCTCAACAGGCGAACGTTTCTGGCAGGGACGGCGGGGCTGATTGCTCTGCATCCCTTTTCGGTGCGTGCATCAGCCAACCAAGCGCATCTGCGCATCATGGAAACGACTGATCTGCACGTTCATGTGTTTCCTTATGACTATTACGCAGACCGTCCGCGCGACACTGTGGGGCTGGCGCGCACCGCCGCGCTGATCCAATCGGTGCGCGATGAAAGCACCAACTCGCTGTTGCTCGACAATGGCGACTTTCTTCAAGGCAACCCGATGGGCGACTATATCGCCTATGAGCGCGGCATGGCTGACGGGGATACACACCCTGTGATCAACGCCATGAATGTGCTTGGCTTTGATGCCTCGACGCTGGGCAACCATGAATTCAACTATGGTCTGTCGTTTCTGGAAAAATCTCTGGCCGGTGCCAATTTCCCGTTTGTCTGCGCCAATGTCGTCTCGCAAATGGGCGCAAGCCCGACCGAGGATACGACGCTCATTCCCCCCTATCTGATCCTTGATCATCAGGTGACCGATGGTGCCGGGGAACAGCACGCGATCAAGGTCGGGCTCATTGGCTTTGTGCCACCTCAGATCATGAACTGGGATCGCCGTCATCTAGAGGGCAATGTGATGGCACGCGATATTCTAGAGGCTGCGCGGGCCTATGTGCCGCAAATGAAGGAAGCTGGCGCTGATATCATCGTTGCGCTTTCGCACTCCGGTATCGGCGAAGCCAATGCTGTCGACGGCATGGAGAACGCCTCTGTGCCTCTGGCGGCGATTGACGGCATCGACGCGATCCTGACCGGGCACCATCACCGTGTGTTCCCAGGCCCAGATTATGAAGACACGCCTGGTGTTGACGCGGCGGCAGGCACCATCATGGGTAAGCCAGCCGTGATGGGCGGTTTCTGGGGCAGCCATATGGGGCTGCTGGACCTGATGCTGGAGCATGATGGCGGACAGTGGCGCATTGCCGCTCACACATCCGAAGCGCGGCCGATTTCCATGCGCAATGAGGATCGCTCGGTCACCGCGTTGGTGGAAAGTGCTCCGGCTGTGCTGGAGTCGGTTCAGCAGGAACATGACGAAACGCTGACCTATGTGCGCCGGGCAGTGGGTCGAACCGCTGCGCCGCTGCACAGCTACTTTGCGCTGGTGGCCGATGATCCATCGGTGCAAATCGTCTCCATCGCGCAGACCTGGTACATTGAACAGATGATGGCGGGGACCGAATATGAAGGTCTGCCGATCCTGTCGGCGGCGGCTCCGTTTAAGGCTGGTGGTCGTGGCGGTCCAGAGTACTACACCGACGTTCCAGCGGGCGATGTGGCCATTCGCAATGTGGCTGATCTCTATCTCTACCCCAACACCACGCGGGCCGTTTTGGTTACCGGCGAGCAGGTGAAGGACTGGCTTGAACGGTCGGCAGGTATCTTCAATCAGATTGAATCAGGTGGTAGCGACCAGGTTCTGCTGAATCCTGACTTCCCGAGTTACAATTTCGATGTGATCGATGGTGTGACCTATCAGATTGATCTGTCGCAGCCCTCAAAATTCGATTCCGATGGCAATTTGGTCAATCCAGACGCCAATCGCATCGTGGACCTGACCTATAATGGCGAGCCGATTGCGCCGGACCAGCAGTTCGTCATCGCGTCGAACAATTATCGTGCGGGTGGGGGCGGTAGCTTCCCTGGTGCTACGCCGGAAACCACGATCTTTGAGGGTCCGGACACCAACCGGGATGTAATTGTGCGGTACATTGTCGAGCAGGGCACCATCAATCCACGGGCCGATGCCAACTGGTCGTTTGCGCCGATGCCGGGAACCACGGTGTTGTTTGATACCGGCCCGGCGGCGGAAGCCTATGCCGAGGATGTTCCAGGCGTTGAGATCGAACCGGCAGGCGATGGGCCGGACGGGTTCGCCCGGTTCCGTATCGCTCTATAAGCGCACTTGCAAAACGCCGGGGCGGACCATCTGCCCCGGCGTGATGAGCGTACCGCAGACACGCTCATGGGGCTTGTCAGTGCATGATAGCCCGACCAATCATCGGCCATGTTTCGTGATCTCACACCTCAAGCCGTGTTCATCGGTTTGCTGGCAGCTTTTGTCGGCTTTGCGTCCTCGTTTGCTGTTGTTCTGGCAGGTTTGCGGTCCGTTGGGGCGACCGAGGCTGAGGCTGCCTCCGGCCTTATGGCATCGGCGGTGGCGATGGGGCTTTGCGGCATTGTGCTGAGCCTGCGCACCAAGCAACCGATCAGCGTGGCTTGGACGACACCTGGCGCGGCGCTTCTGGCTGGCTCGGCTGCTGCCGCTGGTGGATTTTCCGATGCGGTGGGGGCCTTCTTGATCTGCGGTGCTCTGATTGTTCTCTCCGGTCTCTGGCGGCCCTTTGGCCGTGCCGTAGAGGCGATCCCCGGCTCGCTGGCAAACGCCATGCTGGCTGGAATTCTTTTGGTGCTTTGCCTCGCGCCGTTTCGCGCCATCGCTTTTGATCCTCTGCTTGGCCTGCCGATCTTGGTGGCGTGGATCATCGGTGGGCGCATCAATCGGTTTTTGGGCGTGCCAGCAGCGCTGCTCGCCTTCATTGCGGTGGTGGTGTTTGGTGTTGATTTTCCACCTGATTGGCAGGCGGGGATCGCCGCCTCGGTGGTGCCTGCGCCCGTGATAATTGTTCCAACTTTTTCCCTCTCCGCGCTGTTTGGCATGGCGCTGCCACTCTTCATCGTCACCATGGCTTCGCAGAACGTACCCGGTTTGACGGTGCTGAAAGCCAATGGTTACACGGTGAAGACCGGGCCAACGCTGGCGGCGACCGGTGTCTTCTCGCTTCTTGGTGCGCCCTTTGCTGGCATATCCTCTAATTTGGCCGCCATCACTGCGGCGATGCTGGCGGGCGAGGAAGCCGGACCTGACAGCGACAAGCGCTATTGGGGCACGGTGGTGTGCGGCATTGCCTATTGCCTGTTCGGCCTGTTCGCCGGTGTTGTGATCGCGTTTGTCAGCCTTGCGCCCTCAATCCTGATCGAGGCGGTGGCGGGCCTGGCGCTGATTTCAGCCTTTGGGGCTGCGGCGCTGAATGCCTTCAAAAATGAGGAAGAGCGTCCTGCCGCCGCCGTGACGTTTTTGGCAGCGGCCTCGGGCATGTCGATCCTTGGTGTTTCAGGCGCGTTTTGGGGTCTTGTCGCTGGTGGCTTGATGCTTGTCTTGCTGCGGCGAACCAAAGGCCCCGACCCCAAGCCCTAAGCAGGGTTGCTCAGTTCTTCGGCCAACATATCGAAGACAAGGCGAATACGGCGTGAGGTGCGCAGCTCGCGGTGGGTGACCAGCCAGATGGGGAAGGTGATGGGCGGCAGGTCTTCAAGCACTTTGACCATGCCCTCTGTGTTGTCCGCCGTTTCGAGCATCATCACGCCGATACCAAGGCCCTGCCGGGTCATTTCCCAACAGGCCACGGTGTTTTCCGATGACACCGGGAAGCTGGCGGCAGTTACCTTCAAGCCAAGCCCCTGCAGATAGCCAACAAACCGCTCGGAGCGATCAAAACCGATGAAAACCGGACCACTCACATCCTCTGGCTTATGCGGGTGTCCGTGCTCTTCGACCCAACTTTTAGACGCATAAAAATGAGCTTTGGCATCGCGCAGTTTCTTGCCGATTAGATCAGGCTCGGTGGGCTGAACATGACGCACAGCGATATCGGCCTCGCGTCGTCGCAGGTCAGACAACGCATTGGAAACAATCAGATCGATGCTCACCTGCGGCGCGGCTTGTCGTATCTTTGCGATGATCGGTGGCAGGATCTTGATTGAGATGCCATCGCCAGCCGATATGCTGACCAAGCCTTCCACTGTCTCGGAACGACCTGTCGCCACAAGTGCCAGCGCATCGGCGGCTTGGGCCATGCTTTTGCCATGGTGCAGCAGATCAAGGCCGGTTTCTGTGAGCACAAGCTTTTTGCCGATGCGCTCAAACAGGGTCAGACCGAGCGTCTCTTCCAGTGCGGCAACCTGACGGCTGAGCGTTGGTTGTGTCAGCCCCAACTGGCGTGCAGCCGCGGAGAGTGAGCCCGTTTCGGCAGCGGCGATGAAGCCGCGCATCTGATTCCAATCAAAATTCGACATGCAGATACGTATATCATGACTGCAAATTTGGGCAATTCACCCTATGAAATTGCATGATAGATGTCACCTCAAAGGAGAGACATTATGACCAGCGACACACTGAGCCTGCAACCGCACGCGATGAACCGTGACACCCAAAAAGATGCCAGATTTTGGGATGGCATCGCCGAAAAATATGCGGCAAGCCCAGTGGGGGACATGGCCGGTTATGAGCGAACCCTGGAGCGAACCGCATCTCAATTGGGAGAGGATTATCGCGTTCTTGAGGTTGGCTGCGGAACTGGCACCACGGCGTTGAAGCTGGCGCCGCATGCCGCTCATATCACCGCGACCGACATCTCAAGCGCCATGATTGACATTGCCCGTGACAAGGCAAAGCGCGAGGGCACGACCAATGTGAGTTTTGAGGTCGCCGGTGCCATCGACCCGCGCTTTGCGGGGCGCGGTTTCGATGCTGTGTGCGCGTTTAATATCCTGCACTTGGTGGCTGATTTGGACGAACTGCTGGCCAGTTTAAGGGCAAGCCTGAAACCTGGCGGCTTGCTGATCAGCAAGACGCCATGCTTGGGGGCGATGAACCCGTTGATCAGCTGGGTTGCGGTGCCGCTGATGAAACTTGTCGGCAAAGCGCCACAGCATGTTTTGAGCCTGTCGCCGGATGAGCTTCATGAGGCAGTCAAGCGTGCCGGTTTCGAGATCATCGCCAGCGAAACACACCTGACAAACGGTAAGCCGCACCACCCCTATATCGTGGCCAAGCGGGCCTAAGGGCCGTGTTTAGACAGGCTGGTCGCCCAGAAACGCCAGCAACGAGTCGGCGGTTTGTTGTGGGCTCTGGTCGATGAAGAAGTGTCCGCCTGGGACGCCCACCGACTGGATGGTTCGGCACTTGGCTTGCCAAAGGGCTGGGATGTCGAACATGTCGGCCATGACACCGTCAGCGCCGTACATGACCAGCGTTGGGCAGCTTACTTTGACGTTAGAGTCAGCTTGGTCATGATCGCTGTCGATGGTTGCGCCGGCCCTGTAGTCAGAACAGGAGCCGTGCACCATTGTTGGATCATGCCATGAGGCGCGGTAATCGGCCAACTGATCGGCGTCAAAGTCTTCTAGCGTGCTCTTGCCCCAGCCGAGCAGGCAGGTCTCAAAGAAGAGGTCAGGATCGGCATTGATCAGCGTTTCTGGGAATGGTGAGGGTTGGGCCAAAAAGAACCAGTGCCAATAGGTCATGGCGAGCAGCTTATCCGTGTGGGCGAACACATCACTGGTGGGGATGATGTCCATCACCGTTAGGGTCTTCACGACGCTTGGATGATCCAGCGCCATGCGGTGAACGGTTCTGCCGCCACGGTCATGCCCGACAGCATGGAAGGACGAAAATCCCAGACGCTTCATCAGCGCGACTTGGTCGTTGGCCATCGCGCGAAAGCTATAGGTGCTGCTGTTATCAGCGTTTTCAGGTTTGGATGAGTTGCCGTAGCCGCGCAGATCTGCCGCGACCACCGTGAAACGCTCCGCCAGTTTGGGCGCGACTCCTGCCCACAAAGCCTTGGTTTGCGGATAGCCGTGCAACAGCAGAACCGGTGGACCTGAGCCGCCAATCACATAGGCAACGGTGAGCTCATCCTGGCCAGTGTGTTTTCCTGTGGTGAAACCCTCAAACATGGCTCACTCTTTTTCTTCGGAACATCGCCAGTTTCCCGTCATCTCTGTGCTTGTCACAGAGATCCATTCCGGTGAGCTATCTGCTACCACTGGCCTGGTCGGAACACTCACTGAAATGGATCCCCGCCACAAGGGCGAGGATGACGGTTTGAGAGTTGAAAAGGCGCCCGCTAGCGCTCAAGAGTGATGTCGATTGTAGCGCCGCCCAGCTCATCCACACTGTCATGCGCGCGCACGGTGATGGTGGTTACCTCATCGGGTATGGCCAATGCATTGAGCGAGCGCGTGAACGGCTGCTCGTCCACATGGGGGTGAAACAGGGTGCGGCTGCCCAGCACATTGCCCTCATCATCAAGCACATCGAACCTGTCGGCATAATGCTCCCACCCGGTGTCGGCGTGCAGAATGGTAGCCGACACGGTCCATGTCCCGCGAATGTCCTGCGTCGCAGTCGCGGCGATCACATCGGCTTCGCCAGCCCACGCAGTACTCGCCAAGATGTTTGCGGCGCAGGCAAACGCCAGAAGGCTAGACCCCCAGCGCATCAAGACCTGCCTCCAAATGTTCGGCCAGCAGCGGCATACCCATCAGGTAGGTACTGGTGGAGCCCTCGGCGCGCTCCTTAGCGGCTTCAAGCGCGGCAACAAAGTCGCTGGCTTCGAAATCACCGCGTCCGACCCAAGCAATGGCAACCAAGGATCCGGCCTCATCGGTGTTCAGATCGTCGATGAGCTCACGCAACTCCTCGCCGGTAAGGTCTTCAGTCTCTTCTTCAGCCAGGCCATCGTGCTGGTGGGTGTCTTCCAACCGCTCTGCATCGAACTCGACGGTATCGGCAGATTGATCAAGATTTTCCTGATTGAGATCGGCGGCCACAGCTTTCGCCTTATCGACAAACAGGCGAACGGTTGCCGGATCGAGGGCTAGGTCAACGGAAAGGGGCGGTCGCATCAAATCCTCCATATATCGCCCCGGAACTTTGCACGCATTGGGGGCTACACCGCCAGCGTTTTTTCACTCGGAGGTGTGCGACAAGTGTGACCTGTCGGGACCTTTGCAGCGTTGATCTCAAATAAAGATCGGTTCGATTGGCCAGAAATTCGGCCTTACTGCGCCCTTGGTACATCATCAAGAAGAGCAAGCCAGGCATCCATGCGTTCGCGGTTCTTGCCCATGTCCGACTGACCGAGCTGCGCGGCGGAATAAAGCACCAGTGTGGAGTCGTTTTGCGGTTCGCTCTCGCCTGCTGGCACAACCCAAATGTGATTGGTGTCGGGGAATTGCATCAGCGGTGAGGTGGTGATGCCGCGGGCGTAGAGGCCTTCAGAGTCCTGCTCAACCCACCTGATGTCTTCGGCGATATCAACGCGGGCGACCAAAGTCTCGAACAGCTCTTCAGGTGGCACCGCGAAGACCGGCGTTGCGGCATCGGAGGGGATCGCAAGTGCGTCTTCTGGGCCAAGCAACGCGTCATTGGGTTTGCCGGTTCGCTCAAGTGTTGGCAGTGTTTGCGCGCCCATATCGGGGTTGCCGGCCATGCGTTCCCACAGCGTTGCAGGCCCGACAAGGAAGAGGGTCGCCGCAGCGATCACGAGAACAGCGACAATCCAAAAAACCATGCGCATCAAACCTTGCCTTTCTGAGCATTGGGGGAGCTATCAAACTGCTTCAACACAGCTGACAGCAGAATTCGTTTTCCTGCACCCGTTTGGCGGGGCAATCTTGGTGCAAGCAAGACACCAACGATAAGGCCTTTTCATGCCCATTCTTTACATCGGCAACAAAAACTATTCCTCCTGGTCCTTCCGGCCGTGGCTCGGCATGACCGTTGCCGGTATCGCATTTGAGGAACGGCTGGTTCCGTTCAACGCCGATGCGAAGAACCCCGACTTTGCAGCGTTCTCGCCGACTACCCAGGTGCCCGCCTTGGTGGATGGTGATGAAACCATCTGGCAGTCGCTTGCGATTCTTGATCATGTGGCGCGCAAAAACCCGGACGCTGGCCTTTGGCCGGAGGATGGCAAAGCTCGCTCGCAGGCCATGGCAATAAGCTGCGAGATGCTGTCGTCCTTCTTCGCCTTGCGCGGGGCTTGTCCGATGAACATGCGTCGAGCGCGAGCCGGGATCAGTGTGACCCCGGAGATTGGCGCTGATGTATCGCGCATTGAGACGATTTGGAGCTCGTGCTTGGAGGCGAGTGGCGGGCCGTTTCTGTTTGGCACGTTTTCGCTTGCAGACGCGATGTTTGCCCCAGTCGTGAACCGTTTGGATGTCTACTATCTGCCGGTATCGCAAGCGACCCGCGTCTATATGGCGACAATCCAGGCGCTGCCTGCATGGAAAGATTGGGAGGCGGCGGGCAAAGCTGAAACCTGGGTTGTGGACGCGGACGAAGCTTGATCGTCTAACAGGCTTCCTCTTGCGGGCTTACGCGCACCAATGACCCTTCGCTGTCGTCGATGAGCAGCCAGATGGCACCATCTGGTCCCTGGCGCACATCGCGAATTCGGCCAAGCTCGCCTTCAAACAGACGTTCTTCTGAGACGATGTTGCCGCTCACCCGGTCGAGCCGGACCAGCATTTGGGCGGCCAGTGCGCCGACAAGCATGTCACCCTCCCAGCTTGGGAAGAGGCTCGCACCGCTTAAGATGGCCATGCCCGAGGGAGCAATGGATGGGTCCCAATAGTAGACGGGTTGCTCCAAGCCATCGGCCTCTGTGCCGATGCCGATGGGTGTGCCTGAATAATTGACGCCATAAGAAATGGTTGGCCAGCCATAGTTGAGGCCAGCTTGTGGTTGATTGATCTCATCGCCACCGCGCGCACCATGTTCCACTGTCCACAGCAGCCCGGTTGCGGGGTCAAGCGCTGCACCTTGCGGGTTGCGGTGGCCGAGCGACCAAATGGCGGGCTGTGTCTCATTGGGGCCAGTGAAAGGGTTGTCGTCTGGTATCGAGCCATCTTGATTGATGCGCAGCACCGAACCGGCATGATCGGATGAGTCTTGTGCACGTTCCGGCGTGCCGCGATCACCGATGGTGAAAGCCAGCGTCTCGTCTGGCAGGAACACAATACGCGAGCCGAAATGGAACCCCGACCCATCAGGGCCTGACTGCTGGAAAATCACCTGGACATCGTTGAGCGTTGGGTCACCGGTGCGCCAATTCTCGAGCGTGGCGCTGCCGATGGATGTGCCCGTGCCGCTATCGCGCGGTTCTGAGAACGAAAAGAAAATGCGGTTGGTGGATGCAAAGTTCGGCGCGGTGACAACGTCCAGCATGCCGCCTTGGCGGTTGTCGACAACATCAGGAACGCCTGCGACCTCTTGTGTTGAGCCGTCAGCTAGGTTCACCAGCGTCATGGCGCCAGGCCGCTCTGTCAGGAGAGCGGAGTTGGCGTTGAGAAACGCTAAGCCCCATGGATTTTCAAATCCACTTGCGATGGTTTCTGCGACGAGCGGGCAACTGCCGCTGGTGTCTTCAACAGATGTCTGCGCGTTGGCCATCATGGATGGCAGGGTGAATACGAAGGCGGCAATGGGGAAGACGCGTTGCATGAGGGCTCCAGAGAAAGGTGGGGGCTGATCTCTCACATAGGAGCTGTATGCGTTGCTGCAATCGTGGATTGGCTGTCAGTGTCTTTTGCTGCGTGACTCAGCCGATGCGATTGGATCGACGCGGCGCGTTCGCAATGCCCTTGGCGGTTTGACGCCAAGTTTGCCGAACCATCGCGAGCATCACGGCAAAGACGGCAAGAACAGCCAGTGTGATCAACGGTCCCGTCGTGCTGCTTACGTTGGCGAGCAGCGTGTCGGCCCGGGCAGCGCTGGTCAGCGTCATCAATGCCACGAAGAGCGTGAATGCGACGATGCCTGTGCCCTCAAGCACGCGGCCGATAAAGCCGAATGCGCGCAAAGGGCGGCGCTTGGTTTTTGGCGTTGCCGTCAGGTCGGTGTCAGTTTGGAAGACGCTGTATGTTTGGGTCATCACGAGGGCCGTTACGCTGGAATCATCACTATTGATGATGCTGTTTGATCAGCGCAGTGTGGCCTGACATGGGAGGTGGTGAGGCCGTTTGCGTACGCTTTGATGGCCCAATTGTGGCAAACGGGCTGTGCCCGCCGTCACAGGATTGATGCTAAAACGCGACGCGCAGGCCAGTTGTTGCTGAAAGTTGATAGGCCATGTCAGTTTCTAACAGGGCTTCTGCATCGGCATAGGCGGTGAGGCCGGTTGTGGTTTGATACTCGCCTGATAGACCGAAAAAGGCACCAAGCGTTGCATCGTCATCATCCAAAGTGGTGGAAACACTTTGGCCCAGCAGTGTGCCGGACACACCGTCATCACCAAACTGGGTGCGCGCTTCCACGCCCCCTATGAGGCGCAAGGTGGTAACAACACCACTGGCGTGGCTAGCCTCAAAAGGCAGGGCCAGCGCAGCACGTGCGGAGGCGACGTGAACGGATCGATCATCAAGCGTCAGCGGGTTGGTGGTGCCGGTCTCAGTGTAGCTATCCAGGAACAGGCCCGCATAGCTGAGCGTCAGGCTTTGTTCCAACGCGTGGCTTCCCTGCAGCAAACCTATGCCGATACCTGCAAGCGGATTGTTGGCCTGCCGGGTGGCGGTGACCTGTGGGTTGATAAACCAACCTCCAAAGTCGGCGTTCGCGGTTTCAAGACCGGTGGCGACAAGGTTGTTGGCGGTGATGCGCTCCTGTTCATAGTCAGTGTAGCCGACCGTCAGCGACCCATCCCAAGCCAAACCCATGGCCTTTGTGGAGGCATAAACGCACGCATAATAGCTCATGGTGTCGGTTTGCTGCGTACTGATTTCGTTTTCTGAGATGCTAGCGGCAAAGCCTGCCATCACGCCGATGCTGGTGAGGCTATCGAGTGGTACATCTACACCGGCTACAAGACCGCCTGTCAGGTGCTCAAAATCGCTTCCAATACGGTCGCCATCGTCTTGGCGGTAGGCACCGAACCCTTCGATCCATATGCGATTGGGGTCGAGGTCGGGCGTGTCATTGAGATCGAGATCGGAGAAGGCGGCAAGGCTGGTTTCTTCTGCGGCAGCAAACCGGCTGGCGAATGTCAGGGTTGGGTCCGAGCGTAAGGTCGATTGGCGCGATTGGATACTGGCACCAATACCGGAAGTGAGGGCGGAGAGCGTGTCATCGAAACCAGCGAAAGCTGAAAGATCGACGGCGACTGCCTGGGCGTCATTGTTTGTTCCACCACCAGCAACAGGAGATGTAGCTGCCAAATGACCACGCAGGGCGCCAAGTGAGATAAACGTTGCTCCACCTTCAGACTCAAAGGTCGAGTTAAGCGACAGGCCCTCGCCGACGTTCAGTGTGTTGGTGCCACCGCCCAGATCGGCACGTCCAATGAGAATGGAACCGGCGTTGAGGGTGAGTTGGGTGTCAAACGCCCCGATCTCGTGGAGGGCTAGGCCGCCGCCACCAAGATCGCTCTCAATGGTGCCGCTGTTGATAATGTTGGACAAACCGTCGGCCGCTCGAACAGCGGCTTCGTCGTCACCAACTATCGAACCGTAGTTGACGAGATTGTCTATGTTTTGTCCAAATAATGCCCCGTCGCCACCAACTATCGAACCGTAGTTGACGAGATTGGTGATGTTACCGGCTACAAAGGTATCAATAGCAATGCCATCGGTGCCGGAACCTTGAATCGTGCCGTGATTGATGAGGTTGGATAGGTTGCCATTAACTACGATCGCGCGATCTAAACCATCGATGAGGCCGTGGTTGTTCAGATTGATAAGCTCACCATCGATATCGATGGCGCGCGCGCCAGACTGAATGGTGCCATGGTTTGTGATCTGGGCATCGCCGCCTAATTCAACACCTAAATCCCCTCCGGTTCCCAGGATGGTTGCGCCGGACCGGATTGTCAGAGTTACATCTGTCTCGGCCCCGGTTCCCAGGACATTCGTTCCTGCACTTTGGGTTGTTCCTTCGCAGACGATAACGGCGCTATTGGATGCGACGGCTGGCGTGCAGGCGGCGTAAGCGGTGGTTGGTGAGAGCACTGTCGGCGCCACGAAAATGGGCAAGACAAGAGAGGTCTTAATCGCGAGATTTTTCGCCGCCTTTATTGCGGTATAGGTACTGTTTGAACTGTTGGTCGGCACGACATACGCTCCTGCGAAGACATAATGAGGTGCGCCAACTGTCTTTTCTGCAATTCGCTATGATTTTGGCATTCACTCAACTTCGCGCACACCAGAAGCGGAGTGACGCTATAAGAGAGATTTATGGTTAACGCTGCGTAAAACCGCGAGTTTGCCGGCTTACATTGCCAGCCGTTACCGCCAGGAGCAGCTTATGGCCGCCAGTCCATCGCCACATGGCCCGGCTGGTTCTGAACCCGCTCCATCCATCCGTTGATGCGTGGGAAGTCTGACAAATCAAACTCACCGTCGGCAGCCACATGGGTGTAGGCGTAGAGCGCGATATCAGCGATGGAGTACTGGCCTGCGGCGAAGAAATCATGGGTTTCCAAATGCCGCTCCATCACGCCGAGGGCTTCGTAGCCACGCTCCCACCAATCATCGAGCATATCGCGTTTGAGCTCACGCCCGCCCTTCATCAGTTTTAACCAGAAGCGGGCCACAGCGATGTAGGGCTCGTGGCTGTATTGCTCAAAGAACATCCATTGCAGCATCTCTGCTTTGCAAAAGCGGTTGTCTGGCAGCAGGTCTGTGCCTTCTGCGAGGAAGAACAGGATCGCGTTGGACTCGGCAAGCAGTTCGCCCGTCTCCAGACGTAGCGCGGGCACCTTGCCATTGGGGTTGAGAGCCAGAAATTCTGGCGTGCGGCTTTCGCCCTTTAAAATGTCCACGTCATGAATTTCAAACGGAATACCAAGCTGCGCCATCGCAAGCCGCAACTTGTAGCAGTTGCCGGAGTTCTGCATCGAAAACAGGGTGTGCATGAATGACCTCGAACTGGTCGTCAGAAGGGGGGATTAATCGCAGGGCGATACAGCATCAGCGCGATGATAAGCAACACAGCAAAAAAGGCTGGGAAGCCACACGCGAACCAAATGCGAAAAAGCCGGTGGTAGCGTTCTGGTAGTGGTGCATCTTCGCTGGCTGATTGGCGCGCCATGTTGCGCAATTGGATTTGGATCCACACCACGGGAAGCCAGAACAGCCCGATGAACACGTAAAGCAACAGTGACAGAACGATCCAGCCTTCAGACAGCGACCAACCCATCGCGCTGGCCAGCAAGATGCCAGTGATCGGCTGGATGATCGCAGCGCTGGCGGTGAAGATTGTATCGGCAACAACGACGATGCCCGCAGTGTGGGCGATGATTTTTGCATCTGCCGTGCGATGGGCCATGAGCATGAAGAAGGCGATGCCAGCCCCCGTGCCCAGTAGCACTGTTGCGCCGATGACGTGTGCCCAGCGCAGAAAAAGCTCCCAGACCAGTGCGCTCACCATCAGCGGCTCTCCAGCAAGACGCGCGCGACCAGTGCCAATACAATCGCTGGCAGCACTTTGAACAATGGGCCCAACGGGTCGAGCCAGAGATGCGGCACGACAAAGGTGGAGGCGAGCAGATAGAACAGGCTGACGGCCACCATGAGCCAGCAAACTTGTTTGGCAAAGCGCCTGATCAGTATGCCAAAGGCCAGCGCGATATCGACAAGCGACCAAAAGATGACACTGGCTTGCGCCATCAATGTCGACCAACCGGCGTTCTCCAGCACCTGGGCCGCGTCGTCCAACTGGAGCACACCAATCACTCCTGCGCTCAGCCAAAACAGAAAAAGCGTTGCGATGATGATTGGGAAAAGCAGCGCCATGCGGGCGGCAAGGCGGTGTTCGCTGGTTGCTGGCATAGACTGCAACGTGGCTTGCAAACCCATCAGCTCTTGGCCACCTGCCGCCATCCACTGATCACCATTACCGTTCACGCCATCGCGTAACGTGACCACTGCGGTTGAGCGCAACGCGGAGCGCCAACCCAGTCTGCCGAGACCGTCAGCTACCTTGGATGTTGCGGCGACCAACCAGTTGGGCGCGGTCCAAGTCCATCGGGCAGGTTTGAAGCCAAGCCACGCACGATGCGCGGCAATAATCTGTACCAGTGTGTGCGATTTTTGCTCGACCAGATCAGCCTCTGTTCCAGGTGGAATCTCCCCTGCGATGCAAAGCGCAACGGCCTTACAAACGTCGGCCAACGCCACTGACTGGATGGGGCTTTCCGCGAGCGCTAGCGGCTGAACAAGCGGCACTGCAGCCAACATGCGGATCAGCGCTGTGCCACCATAGGCATGAGGGGCGAGCACGAGCCCGGGCCGTATGATCCAGCTGTCTGTTCTGGCCTCCCGCACTGCTGCGTCACCGGCAGCTTTCGTTCGCATGAAGGCTGTCGATGCATCCTCCTGCACACCGACAGCTGAGATTTGGATGATTTTGGTCTTGGTCGCCTCACACGCCTTGGCCATGGCCGCGACGGCGCGGTGCTGCACGTGATCGGTGTCGTCGTTGGCGCCATTTTGCAGCGTACCGGCGCAATTGACCACGACATCGACATCGGCAAGCAGTGGTTGCCAAGCCTCAACGGTTTGCAGTGCCCGAAGATCACGGATGCGCCAAGGCAGATGAGGCAGCACCCGTTTGGCCGTCGCTTCATTGCGCCCAAGGCCGGTAACGGTGTGGCCAAGCGCCAGCAAATGGTGGCAGACACCTGAACCAATCAGCCCGTAGGCGCCGAGCACGAGGATATGGGGTGCTTTGCTTTCATTCATCTGGCCACTCTAACGCCTAACCAGCCCAATTCACCTTGCCAGAACGTCACGCGGAATAAAGTTGGCGCCGACACGTAGTCCAAGTGCTGATGCCTGTTGTTGTCGTGTTGGTGCTTCGTCTGCTTGCACGGGGATGCTTGCAGGTCTAGGAGTTTTGCTGCGTTTCCAAACGCGATATTTCACCCCCACTTGGTTTCAACCCATATTGAAGGATCACACTCCCATGGCTTTCCTCGCCGACGCCCTTGCCCGCATCAAGCCTTCCGCAACCATCGCGGTGACCAACAAGGCGCGTGAGCTGAAGGCCGCAGGTCGTGATGTGATCGGCCTTGGTGCTGGGGAGCCGGATTTCGATACGCCTGACAACATCAAGCAGGCAGCTGTTGCCGCGATCAATGACGGCAAGACGAAATACACTGCCGTCGATGGCATTCCTGAGCTGAAGGCTGCGATCTCAGCGAAGTTCAAGAAAGAAAACGGCCTTACCTATGATGCCAGCCAAATCACGGTTGGAACCGGTGGTAAGCAGGTGCTCTACAATGCGCTGGTGGCCACCCTCAACGAGGGCGATGAGGTGCTGATCCCAACGCCGTATTGGGTGAGTTATCCCGATATGGTGCTGCTGGCCGGTGGCACGCCGACCTTCGTCGAGGCGACTATGGAGACCAGCTTCAAGCTGACGCCTGAAGCCTTGGATGCTGCGATCACGCCAAAAACCAAATGGCTGATCTTCAACTCACCGTCCAACCCTTCTGGAGCTGCGTATTCGCGCTCTGAACTGAAGGCGTTGACCGATGTGCTGGTGAAGCATCCACACGTCTGGATCATGACCGACGATATGTATGAGCATCTTGTCTATGATGATTTTGAGTTCACCACGGTCGCAGAGGTTGAGCCGCAGCTTTATGAGCGCACCTTGAGCGTGAACGGGGTTTCCAAGGCCTATGCCATGACCGGCTGGCGCATTGGTTATGCTGGCGGTCCGGCGCATCTGATCAAGGCGATGGCCAAAATCCAATCGCAGTCGACCTCCAACCCCTCGTCCATTTCGCAGTGGGCGGCGGTGGAAGCGCTGACCGGTACGCAAGAGTTCATCGCGCCCAACAATGCGACGTTTAAACGGCGCCGTGATTTGGTGGTTTCCATGCTCAATCAGGCCAGCGGTATCAACTGTCCAACCCCGGAAGGCGCGTTTTATGTCTACCCATCCTGTGCAGGCACGATGGGTAAAACGGCGCCCTCAGGCAAAGTTCTGGAGAGCGACGAAGACTTCGTGACCGAGCTTTTGGAAACCGAAGGCGTGGCTGTGGTTCAGGGTTCGGCTTTTGGTCTTGGACCGAACTTCCGCATTTCCTATGCGACATCGGATGCGGCGCTGGAAGAGGCGTGCACGCGCATCCAACGGTTCTGCGGTAATCTGAAGTAGTTTAGGCTTCCCAACTGCGTCACCCTCGGGCTTGTCCCGGGGGTCCATGCCCTTATGGCAGCCACGCGAAGCTTGTTAGGGCTTTGGAATGGATCCCCGCCACGAGGGCGAGGATGACGAGAAATTTCCGCGGGCTGCTGTTGCGCTAACGGCCTTGTGAGTGGACGGTGATGGACTGCGCGCCTATCTGTTCTTGCAGTTGCAAACAGACAAGGTGCGCGAAAGCCATGCTGATCCGTTCAAAGAAACGTTGGGAATTGCCTGAAAGGGCTGCAACGGACGAGAGTGTTTATCTCAACCGCCGTTCCCTGATGAAAGGTGCCCTGGCACTTGGGGCTGCTGGAACGGCGCTCGGCGCTGGCACAAGGCAAAGTCACGCTTTGTTTGGCCTGTTTGAAGGTGATGACGGCGGCAATGCAGTGCCCTTCACCGTCGAGGGTGACCCAACCGCAGACCTTTATCCGGCGTTCACGAACCCGAGTTTTGCCAATGCTGGCCGTGCGCTGACTGAAGAGATGGACGCGGCGACCTACAACAATTTCTATGAGTTCGGCTCCCACAAGGGCATTTGGCGTGCCGCGCAAGATCTGGAAACGCGCCCCTGGATGGTGACCTTTGACGGCATGGTTGAGGAAGAGCGGCAGGTCGATATCGACACGCTGATCCGCGCCATGACTTTGGAAGAGCGCGTCTATCGCCATCGCTGCGTGGAAGCCTGGGCGATGACAGTGCCATGGACTGGTTTCCCGATGCGCGATCTGGTGGCCTATGCCCGTCCGCTTTCCAGTGCGAAGTACGTTGTTATGGAGACCTTCAACGATCCGGATATGGCATCCGGCCAGCGTCAGAGCTGGTACTCGTGGCCCTACACAGAAGGCCTGACGATTGAAGAGGCCACCCATGATTTGGCCTTCATGGTGACCGGTGTCTACGGCAAGCCGGTGGCCAAGCAATATGGTGCGCCGCTGCGTTTGGCTGCACCTTGGAAGTATGGCTTCAAAAGCGCCAAATCGTTGGTCCGGTTCACCTTCACCGATCAGCGCCCACTTACCTTCTGGGAAGAAGCCAATGCCAATGAGTATGGCTTCTGGGCTAATGTGAACCCGGAAGTTCCGCATCCGCGCTGGAGCCAGGCATCTGAGCGCTTGCTTGGCGATGCCGAAGAGCGCGTGCCGACCCAGCTTTACAATGGCTACGCCGAAGAGGTGGCTGAGCTTTACAGCCAGATCGACGATCCGCGGCTGTTTATGTAGGGCTTTTGCAATCGGTAACGGGACGTGATGGCCTAACAGGCTACCTTGCCCCATGTTCGGCATAATGCTCGCGCTGTCTGGTGACTTCTTTCAACCAGATGGATGTGAGATCATGACCCCCCGATTTGCTTTATTGCCTGTTTTTGCTGCACTTTTGTTGGCCGCTTGTAATCCGGCTGAGACGCCTGGTGCGGATGAGCCCGCTCAGTTGAATGAATCGGCGCCTGCGCCAATTCCCGAGCAGCAGCCCTTAACAGAGTAGAACCTTTCGCGTTACGACAGGGCCTGTCCGTGAGTCATCTTGCTCGCGGGCAGGCCCTGTGCCGTTTGCCCACTGAGGAGCCTTTCCATGCGCATCCGCTACGCCATTATTCCCGTCCTCGCTGCTCTTGTTCTTGCTGCCTGTGATGATCAGAACACCGATCAGGCAGAGGCCCCGGAGCTGAATGAGTATGACTCGCCGGTGCCCGAAGCGCCTGCTCCAGAGGACGAGGTGGCGGATGCGCCGCCAACGGACCTGACGCCTACCGAACAAGCGGTGGATGCTGTTGAGGAAGCCGCGGGCACACTTGCAACACTGGCCACCGAGCAGCTCAATGAAATCACCAACGGTCAGCCGATTGATGAAGCGGCCTCGGAGCTTGCGAGCGATGTGGTAACCTCATTAAGCGATCAATTGGACAATGCCAGCGAAGGCTTGTCGCAAGTGGCCAGTGATCTTGCTGGTGCTGCAAGCGAAACGGCTGATGCAGCGCAAGATGCTGTTGCCGATGATATGGCCGCTGGCCAAACGGCGGCCGAAGAGGTTGCCAGCGATGTGGCAACCACGACAGGCGATGCTGTTGATGCGGTTCAAGATGCTGCGCAGGACTTGGCAGCCGCCGCAACCGAAGCCCTAACGCCAGATGTCGGTTGGCAGAGCACATTCTCTGCTGAAGTTCCCTTCTACAATCTCTCTGAAGAGCCGGTGATGGCCTACACAGAGGCCAATGGTACCGAAGTCGCCGGGACAGTTGCGCCGGGTGGTGGTGGTTTCATTGAAACCTGCAACGAAGCACTGGATTGGTGCCTGATCCCGTTTGGCGAGAACGGTGAAACCGGCTGGGTGGCTATGGAACCGTTCGGTGGCGTGGCGAACTAAAGCGCGGACATGGCACTCGATGTGATCCTAGCTCTGGTCGGCGCCACGGTTGTCATGGTCGCTATACCCGGCCCCAACCTCGCGCTTTTTATTGGCAACACGTTGGCCTTCGGCTTTCGTGCTGGTGCTGTGACAGTGTTCGGCACGGCGCTCGGTGTCGCCGTACAACTGTCGTTGGTGCTGGTTGGGCTCGCTGCGCTGCTGGCGATGGCAGCCTCTGCACTGGTTTGGCTGAAATGGGCCGGCGTTGCCTATCTTCTCTATTTGGGCATCGTCTCATGGCGACGCGGATCGGCCAGTCTGGACGAGGTGGCCCCGCAACGGATGAGCGGGCGGCGCATGTTCCTCCAAGGCCTGTTCATTTCTATGCTCAATCCAAAAACACTGCTTTTTCACATCGCCTTCTTGCCGCAATTCGTCAATGTAAACGCCGGTGCGGTAGGGATGGCGCTGCCGATGGTGATCTACCTTAGCGTCGTCCTGATCGGTGATCTTTTGTGGGTAGCGTTTGCTGGATCGGCCAGGCCCGCCATTCTAAAGTTGGGCAAGCTGCGTCACAAGCTCACCGGAGGCTTGTTTATTGCTTCCGGCGTGGGTTTGGCCCTGGCGCGCGTGGACCGCTAGGAACTTAGCCAAACGGTCCATAGGACTGGTTTGCCAATTCCTAGTCGAGGTATGACAGCTATGTCTGTGACTAAATCTTGCTGATCGAGTTGCCGCCATCAGCCAGCATGGCGCTGCCTGTGACAAAAGAAGACTGATCTGACAGCAGGAAGAGTGCCGCTTGCGCTATCTCGTCAGGTTCGGCCATGCGCTTGAGGGCATGGAACTGACTGATTGCCTCATGTGTTCCAGGATCATCACCTGCCATCGCGGTTTTGGTGCCGCCAGGCAGAAGCGCATTGACGCGGATGTTGTCGCTGCCATGCTCAACAGCGAGCACCTGTGTAAGCCCGATTAGTCCGGCTTTGGAGGCAGCATAAGCGGCCATGCCTGGCAGCCCAATCGTGTGGCCGACAAAGGACGAGGTGAAGACCAACGAGCCAGCCCCTTGTTTCTTCATCGCTGGAATTTGGTGTTTGGCGGCCAGGAAACCGCTGCTGTGATTGGTGGCAATGACACTTTGCCAGGTTTCCAAGCTCATATCTGGCACCGGACCCATTTCACCCAGGATACCGGCATTGTTAAATGCGCCGTTGAGACCGCCGAACTGGCTTTCAGCGATGTCTACCAGTGCGCATGCATAACCTTCTTCTTGGACATCTCCAGCCAGCACGGCAACCCGGTTGCCCGTGCTCTCCAGTTCGCTCGCCAAGTCTTCCAAGTGGTGTTGTCGCCTGGCACCTAAGACCAAATTTGCGCCTTGGTTTGCGAAAAGGCGCGCGGCGCACGCGCCGATACCACTGCTTGCGCCGGTGATTAAGATTGTTTTGTCGATGAGTTGCATGTTGCCTCCGTGTGTTTTGGGAGGCTTTTGCTAGTTGGTTGATCAGGGCCGAACGACCCGATTGCAGACCTGTTGAACGATCACGCTTTTGCGCGGACCCAATCGACATATGCGGTCACGTCTTGCCCTTGAAACTTTGCGCCGCCAGCGCTCAGTGCCAGCTTGTCGCCACCCAACACCACCTGACGCACTTGCTTGCTGCCAACCCAATTGGGGCAAGAGGCCTGCGTGACGTGGTGCGTGACCACATCGCCGTCCTGTGTGTATTTTCCGGCGTAGGTGATGTGGGAGATCATCGCGGCTTGGTGTTCTTCGGGGGTGCCGGTGAAAGGATCGGCGTCAGCATAATTGGGACGATCAGCAGCCGACATGTGCACGAACACAAAGCCATCGGTTGAATAGCTGATATAGCCGGAGACATTCTCTCCAAATGGAAAAAAGCGTTGGCCCGACGCATCTTCATTGTACCAGCGTTTCAGTTCCCAGGTTCCGACGAGGTTGGGGTGGGGCAGCTGATATCCTTGATGGAGAATGTTGTGATGTGCCCGTCGCCTAGAGCATATCTTGTCTAGATTGGATCGTTTGAGCGCCGGAGTTTTTCGCATCCGGCAAGGAGCGTGAAGCGAAGCGGTGCGGGCACCGTTAGCTTCGCGCGACGCCGTCCGGGGTGGAAAAGACCAAGCTCAAAGGATTGCAAAAAAAATGATGTGTATCAACTGTTGTACCCTGTGGCTTGGCGATCTTGTGTGCGCCCACTTCTTCAAAATCCTCGCGTGATGCGCTGCATCGCGCTGCGGTCTTTTCCTTGTGGGACGCACACAATCTCATCCATCAAATCGCTGCAATCTACACAAGACATGCTCTGGCAGAGGCCATTTTTGCACTCCAGTCGGGCCATAAAAAAACGCCGGGCGATCCGGTCACCCAAAAGGTGTGATCAAGCCCGACGTCTGGAGTTACGGACGACGCGTCCGAGGGGTGGAGCGTCGTCTCGAGGGGAACAGCGGTCGGCGCAGGGAGGGACGCGCCTGTATGACCGTGTCGAAGAGATATCTAAGCAATTGCTCACCAATCACAATGAACAAGCTAGCATGTCAGTTATGCGTTTGGTGCATGGCTTTTGCAGAAACACTCTCACTGCGCATAGGCCATTGATATATTGAAAGAAAGTTTCTTGCTCCAACTCGAGTGTTATACGTACTTACCCTAGATTTAGGCGAGTCTTTTGAATGGACACACCATTGGCTGCGCTATCTGCGGGCTTAAAAAACCGCCCGTTGACCAGCGCCATGGTTTACCATTGAGTCGATAGATTGGGTGGCGTGCTAGCAGCAGTCGCTAGTAGCTCCAGCGGCGGGCATTGGCCAACAGAAAGTCACGAAACACCATCACACGCGCTGAATTGCGCATTTCTTCTGGGTACACAAAATAGGTGTCGAAGAAGGGCAGGTCCTGACCTTCCAGCTCGATACGCACCAGGTTCTTATCGTCCTCGACAATGTAGTCCGGCAACATGGCGATACCGACGCCGCGTAGGCATGCCTTGCGCAGGCCGTAGACGTTGGTGATGCGCACTTGAGCGCGGCGAGGGTCGTCCTCATCGCGGCCGACATTTTCCAAATAGTTGATGTTCCGCAGATAGGGCGGTGCCGGGTAGCCGTAGCTGAGGATGACGTGGTCATCGAGTTCGGCGATAGACTTCGGCTGGCCGTGGCGCTTGATGTATTCCGGTGCCGCATAGATGTGAAAATGCACCGTGAACAGTCGCCGCTGAACAAGATCAGGCTGGATAGGCTTGCGCAGCCGAATGGCAACGTCGGCCTCGCGCATGGACAGATCAAGCTCATCATCATTGAGGATCAATTCCAGCTGAATGCCGGGATAGAGGTCGCGAAACTCTTGCAATCGCGCGGTCAGCCAAGTTGAGCCAAGGCCCACCGTGGTGGTGACACGGAGGGTGCCGGTTGGTTGGTTCTTGGAATCCGAAAGCCTCGTGCGCACACGATCTAGCTTTTGCAGAACCTCGTGCGCCGTGCGGTAGAGCAGCTCGCCTTGTTCGGTCAGCACCAGCCCACGGGCGTGGCGGTGGAACAGCTTCACATTGAGGTCGGCTTCCAGGGCGGACACCTGACGGCTGACGGCGGACTGGCTCATGTGCAAGCCGTCGCCAGCATGGGTGAACGAACCAGCCTCAGCTGCAGCGTGAAAAATACGCAGCTTGTCCCAGTCCATCACCGCAGCGGTGTCGTCATGGACGATGATGCGGCCTGAGTTGGGCATGGGATGGGTTCCTTGTGAGGCTCAAACGACGGGACGGCGCCCCTGTTGGCCCCGCTTAATGGCTATTCTGCAGCTTGCTGAAGGCTTTCATGTTCGGCGAGATATTTCTCCGCCTCCAGAGCAGCCATACAGCCAAGGCCAGCCGCCGTCACGGCCTGGCGGTAAATATCATCGGTCACGTCGCCCGCTGCAAAGATGCCGGGCACATTTGTGGCTGTGCTGTCGGGTGCCGTCCAGAGATAACCATTGTCCTTTTGTTTCACCTTGCCTTCAAACAGACTGACGGCTGGCGCGTGACCGATGGCGATGAACACCCCATCGGTTGGGTGATCCATGGTTTCGCCGGTTACCGTGTCTTTCAAGTGCAGGCGTGTGACGTGCGCCGGGAAGCCGGTTTCGCCACGAATTTCTTCTACCTGTTTGTTCCAAAGCACGTTGATTTTTGGGTGCTTCAGCAAACGGTCCTGAAGGATTTTTTCCGCCCGTAGCTCATCGCGCCGGTGGATCAGTGTCACCTCGTTGCAGAGGTTGGCCAGATAGAGCGCTTCTTCAACCGCGGTGTTGCCACCACCAACGACAGCCGCGTTTTTGCCGCGATAGAAGAACCCATCGCATGTCGCGCAGGCCGATACGCCGCCGCCCATGAAAGTTTGCTCCGATGGTAAGCCAAGCCATTTGGCCTGCGCACCGGTGGCGATGATGATGGAATCGGCTGTGTAGGTGGTGCCAGAATCGCTTTGGCAAACGAACGGGCGCTGTGTCGTGTCGACATCGGTGACGATGTCTTGAACGAATTGCGTGCCGACATGCTCCGCCTGTGCCTTCATCTGCTCCATCAACCAAGGACCCTGGATGACATCGGCAAACCCTGGATAGTTCTCAACATCGGTCGTGATGGTGAGCTGGCCACCGGTTTGCAGACCCGAGACAAGCATCGGTTCTAGCATCGCGCGGGCCGCATAAATGGCGGCTGTGTAACCGGCAGGGCCGGAGCCGATGACGAGCACTTTGGTGTGGAGCGTTTGGGACATGAGACAGAGCCTTGCAACGGATTTTGGCACGTGGCGCAGAGTTGAGTCTGTGGCCAGTGCATTTCTAGCCCAAAAGATAGGCATGCTTGCGCAGGCTGCCAAGCTTTGGTGCCACCGGGTCACCGCCTCGTGATGGCTTATCCCCGGTTTCCGGCTTTAAGCGCGGCGTTTCAGCCGTTCTGTGATGGCTGAAGCAATGAAAGATGTGGCATCAATTGAGTCCTGCGTGCGGTCGAACTGGGCCGTTCCTGGTGGCGTGATCGCGCCTTCGCTTTCCATAGAATCAAGAAAGCGAGTGAACTTTTTCGGCAAACCTGTTGGGCGAAATACCATGGTGTGTTTGCCTGCGCTCAAGGCCTCTGAGACCATGTTGTGGCTGTCGCCTGTCACGATAAAGGCATCGCACGCGCCGAGCATGCCGGGGTAGGGATTGGCGAGGGAGTCAGCCAGCGGGTTGCCGTCCCACACCCATGTGTGTCGATGGACAGTGCCCAGTGCTTCGGTCAGTTCCATTGGTGTGCGTCGTGAGGGCGTGATCAAGATGCTGCCGGCGTTTTTACCGGCTGTTGCGACAGCTTGGATCAGCCCATCAATGGTGGCCTGTTCATACTTCACTTTTTTGGTCGCCCCACCCAGCAGCACGCCGAGCCATGGTCGTGGGTAGCGCGCAAGCTGCGCGCGCAGCGCACTGCCAGCCTTGGCCCGGCGCTGCGCTGTATGCCCATGGGGGCCTGTGTGCGTGGTGATGACGTTTGACCCGCGCAATGCGTCATGCGTTGGCACCCAAATGAGATCGGCAGCGCTCGCGCCCGTGCGCGGGTCTTTGAGAAAAACCGTCAGCGTTTCATGACCCCATTGGGCTTTCATCGTTTTCAGATAGGGGGCTGCGCGGCGACCTGATGCCAAAACAACATTTGGGGCTATGTCGATTGCCGCCAACGCTTCTTCAAAGTTCGGATCCTTGCCGGTGCGAGCTAGCATCGCGGCAATCTTACCGGGCTTCACCACGATCTCGTCGATCGGTGCGCCCAGGGCGTTGGCAACCCCTCGGCACTGGGCCAGATCACCCATCTTGCCATCGGTTAGGATCAGTGTGTGCAAAGGCTTGCCGTTCGTTCTGTTGAGGCCTGCTCGAAATTCCGCCATAGCGTCTGCTTGAAAGCGTCACATGAAGGTGTCAATCAAGACCGCGCAACAATGTTACGCTGCGGTAAAACTATGGCGAAACTGCATATGAGGAGGTTAGCCAGCGATGAAAGCGCTTTTGGACGATATCGATTGGCAAATCCTCGCCGAATTGCAGGCCGATGGGCGCATGACCAATGTGGAGTTGGCGCGCCGTGTCGGCATTTCAGCGCCGCCCTGTTTGCGCCGTGTGCGTGCCTTGGAAGAGGCTGGGTTGATCCGCGGCTACCGCGCGCTGCTTGATGAAAAGGCGCTCGGATTTGATGTGGTCGCCTACGCGATGGTCGGTTTGGTCAATCAATCAGAAAGTGACTTGGTGGCCTTCGAGGCGCGGGTGGCCGGCTGGGCTACGGTGCGTGAATGCTATGCCATTTCCGGTGAGGCCGACTTCATTTTGAAATGCGCGGCCAAAGACTTTTCCAGCTTCCAAACTTTTGTGATCGACGAGCTGACCAAGGCTGACAACATTGCGTCGGTGCGCACGGCACTTACGCTGCGCCGGGTTAAAGATGCGGGTGTGGCGCCCGTCGACTAGGCGCTGGGCGTGCTGATCAACAAGGGTTGGGTTGCCGTCTGGATCGACAATGACGAAGCTCCCGGGGCCGCTTCCTACCTCATCAACTTCTGATTCAACTGTAACGCCTTTGGTTTTCAGTTTTGCTTGAAGCTGGCGGTTATCTGTGAGTCTTTCCAAAGTCTTGGCGCCCTGACCGTAATCCGAATTGAAGGTAATCATGTTCTTCTTAAGCATTCCCTGGAACAGGCCGGTCACAGTTGTACCAATTCTTGATGGATCACCCGGTGCTTGCGGAACGATGCTATACTTTTGTTCCAAAATGAGGATGGTACCCAGCGTAGGTTGGAGCAAAACGCGGCCCAGCCAGGCCTTATAGAGCCAGCCATTGCCTGGTTGGAAAACGGGTGGCAGCCACGTTGGCTGCAATCCAACATGGCGATGGTCCAAGGAGGGGCCTGCCATGTTTACCGCTTCATCATTTGTCGTTTCGGGTCTCTCACCTCAGCCCTATCGCCACCTTTATGGACTGTCTGACGACGATCTGGCGACGTATGGTGCTTGTCGGTATACTGCCGATACGAGCCCTGGCTTCCCTGATCGTATCGAGATGCGCGATGCTGAGGTTGGCGAAACGCTGCTGCTGGTGAATCATGTCAGCATGGGCCAGGACACGCCTTACAAAACGTCCCATGCCATCTTTGTCTGCGAAGGTGCGCAAGACACCTATCAAGCGCAAAACACGATCCCACAGGTGATGTCTCGCCGCCTTTTGTCTCTGCGCGCTTTCGATGCTGAGGGCATGATGCTGGATGCGGAATTGGCGGAGGGGGATGCCATCAGCCAAACAGTGCAGCGATTGTTGGTACGTCCAAAAACTGACCGAATTCATGCTCACTATGCTCTGCGAGGTTGTTATGCGGGCCTGATCACGCGCAGCTAGGCACCGTGCAATCCGAGCGGCCGGATCTGGCCTGTTCTGATCTATGGAGCCTGGGATATGAAGCGCATCGTTATTCTGTGCGATGGCACATGGAACAAGGTCGATAGCCTGTATCCGACCAATGTCGTGCGGCTAACTCAGGCGATGAAAAGCGTCGATCCTGTCGGCGTAACGCAGGTGCCCATCTACGTTCCAGGCGTTGGAACTGGCAAAGGTGTCACAGCCTTTTCCCGGTGGTCAGATAAATATCTGGGCGGAATGTTCGGCTGGGGACTGCTGGATAACATTGCTGCAGCCTATCAACATTTGGTTTTTCTCTACGAGCCAGGCGATGAGATTTACATTTTTGGGTTTTCCAGAGGCGCTTACACCGCGCGCTCTTTGACCGGGTTGATCCGCTCTACAGGAATCATTTCGCGAGACCATCTGTATCTGTTGCCCGAAGCCATCCGTCGCTATCGCATCGTTGATGATGAAGCAACGCACCCAGATAGCGAGGAAAGTCATCAGCACCGTCTCAAGATGTCACCGTTGATCGTGACGAGTGAGAAGGAACTGAAATGGCGCTTGGACAATGAACAAACTGTCGAAAATCCCCAAGAGCCATCAGAACCCTTCAAACTGACGATCACTCATCTGGGCGTCTGGGATTCCGTTGGTGCTTTGGGCGTGCCTCGCCACTTGTCCGTGGCAGGCTTGTTGAGCCGCAAGAAATACCAGTTTCACGATGCTGACTTGTCGAGCATGGTTGAATCGGCGCGGCACGCTATAGCGCTTGATGAGCGGCGCAGAACCTTTGAGCCCACCCGTTGGACCAATCTGCAGCGCCTTCAACGCTCACAAGAGAGTGGGTCAGACCTTTACCAGGAAAAATTCTTGCTGGGTGATCACGGATCGATCGGTGGCGGCGGTGATGTTTTGGCGCTGTCGAGCATTGGACTGTCTTGGATTTTAGAAGGTGCGCAAGCGCGTGGTTTGGCTTTCAAAGCCAAAGCTGTTCAAGGCATCGCAAAGCAGCACAATCCATTGGGACCATTGCGTAACACCACGCAAAAACCCGGCCTGATGGCGCGCGCTTTGGCTGCTTCTGCGCGCGATCGCAAAGGCCCTTCATCCATCGATGAGTTGCACCCATCGGTGCTCGAACGCTTGGCGGGCGAGAGCCAGTACAGTCCAGGCAGTTTGGCACAAATCAATCGTGCAGAGCTTTTGGAGGCAGCCGAAAAGACTGGGAGCGGTGACGATCCTCGGTCTCAGCCGTAGCTGATTTTCAAAATCTCAAAGGCGCGTTTGCCGCCGGGCGCTGCCACTTCCACACTGTCACCGACCTTCTTGTTGATCAGCGCGCGGGCGATGGGTGAGGAGAGCGAGATTTTGTGCTGTTTGATGTCTGCCTCGACGTCACCAACGATGATGTAGGTTTTTTCTTCGTCGGTTTCTTCGTCCACAATCAAGACTTTGGCGGAGAACTTCACCGTGTCGCCTGACATTTTGGCAGGATCAATCACATCAGCGCGCGTGATGTTGCTTTCAAGCTCTTTGATGCGGCCTTCATTCAAGCTCTGCTGCTCTTTTGCGGCATGGTATTCGGCGTTTTCGGACAGATCGCCATGGGCGCGCGCTTCGGAAATCGCCTCAATGATGCGCGGGCGATCTTCGGCTTGGCGTCGCTGAAGCTCTTCTTTTAAAGCCTCGTGGCCTGCGATGGTCATCGGAACCTTTTCCATGGTCCGTCCTTTACGTGTACGTGTCTGCCTGCCAACGAAATAGGAACCAGGCAGTGTGCTTGTCTTAAGCAGTCGGTTTGGGGAGCCTGCTTATGGAGCGGTGTCTCGCGCCGCTGGCAAATCAGTTCGCCAGATTGGCCATGTAATCTTGTAAGGGTTTGACGGCAATGTCACCTGATAAAACCGCATCAATGGCCTGTGCGGCCGCGTTGGCCCCGGCCACGGTGGTGTAGTATGGCACCTTTTGCACAAGAGCGGTCTGGCGAAGGGAGCGGGAGTCTTCCAGCGCCTTCTTGCCCTCAGTGGTGTTGAAAACCAGCTGGACATTGCCGTTCTTGATTGCATCGACAATGTGCGGGCGGCCTTCAAGCACCTTGTTCACGCGCTCTGTTTCGATGCCCTGGTCGGCCAAATAGCGCTGCGTTCCAGAGGTTGCCAGGATGTCGAATCCAAGGTCACGCAGAAGCCGGATGGCCTCTAGCGCGCGTGGCTTGTCGGAATCGCGCAGTGACACAAAGACATTGCCGAGAAGAGGCACTTTGGAACCCGCGCCAAGCTGAGATTTTGCAAAGGCGTAGCCGAAGCTGGTGTCTATGCCCATCACCTCGCCCGTTGAGCGCATTTCTGGGCCAAGCACGGTGTCCACACCTGGGAAGCGGGCAAAGGGGAACACCGCTTCTTTTACCGCGATATGTGGCAAGTCGCGCGTTTGCGGTGCCCGGCCATAGGCGGTGAGAGTTGGTTCCAACGCCTCGCCAGCCATCACACGGGAGGCGATTTTGGCGATGGGTGCGCCGACGGTTTTGGCGACGAATGGCACGGTGCGCGAGGCGCGTGGGTTCACTTCCAGCACATAGATCACATCGTCTTTGATGGCGTATTGCACGTTCATCAAGCCGCCGACATTGAGCGCCAGAGCAAGCTTTTTGGTCTGATTTTCCAGCTCATCGAGTATGGCGTTGGAAAGTGTATGGGCGGGCAAGGCACAGGCACTGTCGCCGGAGTGAATGCCTGCTTCCTCGATATGTTCCATGATGCCGCAAACCGTCACGGTTTTGCCATCGCACAGGGCGTCGACATCCACTTCTACAGCGTCGGCTAGGTAGCCATCGATCAGCACGGGGCTATCGCCAGATACCACGACAGCCTCGCGCATGTAGCGATCAAGGCTGGCATCATCACGCACAATTTCCATGGCCCGACCGCCAAGCACATAGGAAGGACGCACCACCACCGGATAGCCGATTGCGTTGGTTATCTGCTTGGCTTCCTCATTGGAACGGGCAATACCGTTGCGCGGCTGTTTCAAGCCAAGCTGGGTGAGAAGTTTTTGGAACCGGTCGCGGTCTTCAGCCAAGTCGATGGCATCAGGCGAGGTGCCAAGGATTGGAATGCCAGCTTGCTGCAATGCATCGGCAAGTTTCAGCGGGGTCTGGCCGCCAAACTGTACGATCACGCCATGCAGCGTGCCTTTGGTCTGCTCAAGAGTGAGGATTTCCAGCACATCTTCTGCCGTCAGCGGCTCAAAATAGAGCCGGTCAGACGTGTCGTAGTCGGTGGAGACCGTTTCGGGGTTGCAGTTGATCATGATTGACTCGTAGCCCGCGTCCTTCAGAGCGAAGGCCGCGTGACAACAGCAATAGTCAAACTCGATCCCTTGGCCGATACGGTTTGGTCCACCGACCAGGATGACCACTTTTTTGCGATCCGATGGCTCGGCCTCGTTGGCAGGCGCGTCACCGAACGGGTTCTCGTAAGTTGAGTACATGTAAGCGGTGGGCGATGCGAATTCCGCTGCACACGTATCGATGCGTTTAAAGACTGGGTGCACATCCAGCGCAAGCCGGTGCGCTTTGACCTTGGCCTCGGATTGACCTGTCAGCGAACCAAGCCTGGCATCAGAGAAGCCGTTGGCTTTGAGTTCGCGCATCCATTCAGCGTTGTCCGGCAAGCCATGGGTTTTCACCCGTGCTTCCAGATCGATGATCTGGCGCATTTGAGCGATGAACCACGGATCGATTTTGCAGGCGGCGTGCACTTGTTCATTCGTCGCACCAGCACGCATAACCTGCGCCACTTTGAGCAGCCGGTCGGGCGTGGGTGTGGAGATGGCTGCGCGGATAACATTTTTATCATCGTCGCCGCCCAAGCCCTCGATGTGTTGGTCGTCCAGACCAGAGAGCCCCGTCTCCAACCCGCGTAGGGCTTTCTGCAGGCTCTCGGTGAAGGTTCTGCCGATAGCCATCACCTCACCAACCGACTTCATGCTCGTGGTGAGCACCGGATCAGCATCGGGGAATTTTTCGAACGTGAAGCGTGGGATTTTAGTGACCACGTAATCGATGGTGGGCTCAAAGGCAGCAGGGGTCGCGCCGCCAGTGATGTCGTTGTCCAACTCATCAAGCGTGTAGCCCACTGCCAGCCGGGCTGCGACCTTGGCGATCGGGAAGCCGGTTGCTTTGGAGGCAAGCGCAGACGAGCGTGACACCCGAGGGTTCATCTCAATGACAACCATGCGGCCATCGTCTGGGTTCACCGCAAATTGCACGTTGGAGCCGCCGGTTTCCACGCCGATCTCGCGCAGTACCGCCAGCGAGGCATCGCGCATGATCTGGTATTCTTTGTCGGTCAGCGTGAGGGCGGGGGCGACTGTGATCGAGTCACCGGTGTGCACGCCCATCGGGTCAACGTTTTCGATGGAGCAGATGATGATGCAGTTGTCGGCTTTGTCGCGCACGACCTCCATCTCATACTCTTTCCAGCCGAGCACCGATTCTTCGATCAGCACCTCGTTGGTCGGCGAAGCGTCTATGCCGCCTTCCACGATCTGGAGGAATTCTTCACGATTGTAGGCAATGCCACCGCCGGTGCCGCCCAGCGTGAAGGACGGGCGGATGACCGTGGGCAGGCCGACCATGTCCAAGAGATTCAGGGCTTTGGCGAGGCCCTCTGGTGATAGCTCGCGAATGGGATTGCCCGCGCGATCCGTGATTGGGTTGCCGTCTGCGTCTAACTTATCGCGAAGCGAGCCTTTGAGCGTTTCGCCGCGCGCCGTTTCAAGACCGATCTTGATCATCGCCTTGCGGAATAATTCGCGATCCTCCGCCTTATCGATGGCCTCGGCGGTGGCGCCGATCATCTCCACGCCGAACTCTTCCAGCACGCCCATTTTGCGCAGGCTCAGAGCGCAGTTCAGCGCTGTCTGCCCGCCCATCGTAGGGAGGATCGCATCCGGGCGTTCTTTGGCAATGATCTTGGCCACCGCTTCAGGGGTGATTGGCTCCACATACGTGGCATGGGCCAGATCAGGGTCGGTCATGATGGTGGCCGGGTTGGAATTGACCAAAATGATCCGGTAGCCCTCGTCCTTCAGCGCCTTGCAGGCCTGTGTGCCGGAATAGTCGAACTCGCAGGCTTGGCCGATGATGATCGGTCCCGCACCGATGATGAGGATGGACTGGATGTCGGTACGTTTTGGCATGGTGGTTCGGTCAGCTCGCAGAGAGGGGAACAGGTGGGCAGACGTGCGGCGCGCACCGCGATCGCTGCGCACGAGGACTTGCGTGCGATGGGCGAGCGCTGAAGCGCGTCAAAGGGGCTGAAATGGCTCTATAGAGACCAAGTGTGATGTTGGGAAGGGAGGGGAGGGGTAGAAGCTGTGCGTCTTCGCCTAAGATATGACGTCCTGGGCGTTTTGCGGTGATCAGCTGGACTCAGGCTCGCTGCGTGGAAGCGGCGGTGGTTGTCCATTGCCATGGGACTCGCCCATGCGTCTTGAGGACTCGGCATGCAATGCAGATGCGGTCATGGGCTCCATCTTGCGCTGCTGAAGGCTTGGGTGTTGGAACCTGGCTGAAACCGGCGCATCACCAAGGATGTTTTGCCCATCATAGTCGCCAACGCCTGCCTCCAGCGCATAGCAGGCCAGACGAACCGATTTGGGAATGGAGACATGTTTGCCACTACGGCTGCCGGTCTCATAATACTGGATCATACGTTTCTTCAGACCAAGAAGATCCGCAGCATCCTTTTGTTTGAGCCCAAGACGCTTGCGCCAATCACGAAAGGCCTCGGCGGGCATTGGGTTGGCGTCGTCATCAGATTTTTTACCGTGCTTGTCAGACATTCCTAATCCAGTGAGTCGCAATTTGTGCGCGAAAACATGCAAAAAGTGCATTTTTTCTCTTGCGCAAGGTGCAAAAAGTGCATATACGTTTGTGTAAAGCGTACTCAGTGCGCCGGGTCAAGCCATGGTTTCTTAAACCAGACTTCCTGGTTCACACGCCAACGAAAAATGAAAGGATGCGCCATGTTGACGGATATGATTGTCCACCGTTCGATGGTTGAACCGCGTCGTCCAGATTTGCATCGCCATGCAACGTTCTCGTGCTCTTGGAATGCAATTATGCGCTATGTTGGGATCGATTGGTAAAACCATAACACCCCAGCGATAAACGTTGTTAGATAAGCGCCGCCTCTAGGACCAGACCCTAGGGCGGCGTTTTTCGTTGTTACGCTGCTATTGGCCTTGCTCTTGTCCCAAGGGGTTGGCAGTTTGCGACCATCGGTTGTGACAAGGGAATACCTCAAGCATGCGTTGGCGAAATATGAGACGCAGCACGAAGGTGCGCGATTTGCGGCGTGCCTCGCGCTCACCTAGCGGCATGGGTGGTTCACGTATGCGGATTCCTTCAGGGCGCCGGGTTCGCATTCCCTCTGGTCGCGGCTCGCGTGCTGGCGGTGGTCTGGGGATCGGCGGGATCATTGTCATGGTGATCATCGCGTGGGCGCTTGGCATCAACCCGCTGACCTTGCTGACCGGTGGAACCAGCGGTGGTGGTGGGCAGTTGGCGCCATCTCAGCAGACCAGCGAACCGTTCAATCCAGGGCAGGGCGATGAACTGGCCGATTTTGCTTCACGTGTGCTTGGCGACACCGAAGATGTTTGGGCGACCAAGTTTGACCAACAGGGCATGCGCTACGAACCACCAACTTTGACACTCTTTTCTGGGCAAGTTCAGTCGGCGTGTGGTTTTGCCAGCTCGGCGAGCGGTCCGTTTTACTGTCCGCCGGACCGCGGTGTTTTTTTGGATTTGTCATTTTTTGGCGAGCTTTCGCGCCGTTTCGGCGCTCCAGGCGATTTTGCGCAGGCCTATGTGATTGCCCATGAAGTTGGCCATCACATCCAAAACCAGCTCGGTATTCTTGGTCGCTTCAATGAGGCCCGCCGGCGCATGTCGGAACGTGACGCGAACGCGATGTCGGTGCGTGTTGAGCTTCAGGCTGATTGCCTGGCTGGCGTCTGGGGTCATAACGCCGCTGCGCGCGGCTTGTTGGAGCGCGGCGATTTGGACGAGGCGCTCAATGCTGCCAGTCAGATTGGTGATGATACGATGCAGCGCCGTGCTCAAGGTTATGTGGTGCCGGAAAGTTTCTCTCATGGCACCGCAGAACAGCGCATGCGTTGGTTCAGCGTCGGTTTTGAGGGTGGTGATATGAGCCAGTGCGATACGTTTGAAGTGCGGCAGTTATAGCCTCACGCGGCCACAGCGTCCTTAGCGCGCGGCGTGTGCCAAACCCATACGCCTGCCAAGCAACGACCGTCGCCAACATCATCTGCAATGGGTGCGAGAACCCGCGTATAGCTGGTGGGTGGCGCATTGCGCACCATGTTCATGCAGCGCCAGCGATGAAGCGTCTTCTCTTCACACAGCCGATTGTACAACCCAATCAATGATTCCAGATGCGCTGGATGGACAATTTCGTCGAGCAATTGTCCTGCCATAACAGGGCCGCCCAGACGGACATGGTTGTCACCCGCCGCGAGAACTCGGAAAACAGCCTTACTTTTTCCACGATATTGGGTTTCTCCACGCCCAAGCATTGCAAAGCCTGGATCATCGAGCGGAGCGCCTTGATCTTTCATCGCGCTAAGTGTCGGCAATGCACCTGCATCCCGGCATTGTTGCCAAGCCGCCGAAAAGGCAACCAGCGGATCGGATGGAGCAACGGGCTGGATCATCTACAGGCTGTCGTTGTTAACTTCGCGATAGCTATCGCCTCACATTTGCGATGACAAGGCGGTGGGTGTCGCACAAGCAGACAATGACCAAGGGTCAAGTTTGGGAATTGTCTCCTGATGCCGTATATTTATCTCAGCAGGAATTTCCGCTGGGGGCATCGGGATAATCGCGTGGGTTTCACATGGTGGACGACACATTTTCGTCGCCGAAGGGCAAAACCGTAGAGAACACCCGCACGTCTGCCGTTTCACGTCGTCAAGCGGCAAGCGAACCGGACGGGCGCGAGGATGAATCCGACCGATTTCTCATTCATGCGCGCGCCTTGGCCAGCTTGGTTGAGTATGGGGCATCCCAAGGTCTTGCCGATGATGTGATTGAGCAAGAATTGGCGTTGCTTGGTCTTGGCGAGGTTCGTGTCGACGCCTTTGATGGTTTCATCAGCATGAGCCGGTTCGCCAAACTGATCCGTCGATTTGGTCGTCTGTTGGACAATGAGGCGATTGGACTTGATGTCGCCAATCCCCTCCACTTCAGTTCGCTTGGTGCTTTTGGCAATGCGGTTGTAAGCGCGCCTAATCTTGATACCGCTTTGCAGGTGCTTGGTCGCTACATGCGCCTTTATGCCGATGTTTCTTTTGCTTCCACCACCGTGGGCGAAGAGCATGTTTCATTCGAGTGGGCTTATTCGCCGCTGATTGTGGCGCGCGATGTCATGTGCGACCGCGCTGCGCGTATGTTTCTCACTCACATGCGGGATCTATTTGGTCGCGATTGGGTGCCTCTTGAGGTGCAATTGCAGAGACCACGTCCTACCGAAGTGCGCCCGTATCGTGATGCGCTCTGTGTCAATGTGAGTTTCGAAGCGCCCCTCAACCGCATTGTCCTGCGACGTTCGGATTTGGACTTGCCCAATGTGCGTGCCGACCGCCACGCCCACGAGGTTGCTGTTGTGCTGGCCGATCGCATGATGGCAGAGCGGCGTATCCCCGATGATCTGTCCATTCGCGCACGCGAGGACATTATGCATCACCTTGTTGATGAGGGCCCAAACATCAATGAAACGGCACGCCGTTTGGGGATTAGTCCGCGAAGCTTGCAGCGTCGCCTTGACGAGTTGGGCACGAATTATCAAAGACTGAGTGATGAAGCGCGCCAACGCTTGGCAGAGGAATTTTTGACGCAAACCAAACTGCCAATGGGCGAGATTGCCTATCGCCTGGGTTTTGCCAATCAGGCCAATCTAACCCGTGCTTGCAAGAGGTGGTTTGGTCTTTCGCCACGACAATTTCGCGCTGAGGCACTGTGAACGCAGTAGTACTGTTAGACCGCTAGTTAATAGTTGGCTTGACGCAGAGGACAAGTTTTTGACGTCTGCGGAAAAGCGCTGTTGCGTTGACGCCCGTAAAGAAATCTCTCCTTAAAACCCTTCACGTTGTGGATTCGTGCTCTACCTCTTTAGATAGAAATGGTCGAGAGTCCTTAGTTGGGTCAATAGCAATGCGTTCAATCTTGGAGAGTTCACCATGCGTTGGTTTTTTGACACGTCGTATGTGGTAAGCGCATCGGCAGAAATGGCGTCTGGAAGCGTTGCCGAAGCTGTTCGGTCGTCACCTGTTGATTTGGCTGAGCAATCCATCTCGCAGACCGCCGAAGCCTTTGGTGTGACCATGCGCACGCTGCGCTTTTATGAGTCAAAAGGATTGCTGCAGCCTCGGCGCATCGGCAATCGCCGTTTTTACAACGAAACCAGTCGTGCGCGGTTGCGGCTGGTTCTCAAGGGCAAGGCGATGGGTTTGGGCCTTGATGAAATAGGTGAACTGGTGAAGCTTGTTGAAAGTGAGTTGACCGATGGAGAACGCGCCAAGTCCGTGCGTGCGCTGTGTGAGCGGCAGCGCGATCTTCTGGCAGCCCGCCGCGATACAATCAATGAGCAAATCAACGAAACAAGCCGCGTCATCGACGGCCTGACGGCGCTTTAAGCCGAGCTTTTGGCGCGGTCAGCGCGCCGCCATGTGAGCGATAAACCTATCGAACAGGTAGTGGCTATCACGCGGACCTGGGGATGCCTCAGGGTGATGCTGCACCGAGAAAATCGGCAAGCTCTTGTGGCGCAACCCACAGTTTGACCCGTCAAACAGTGAGGTGTGTGTTGCTTCGACGGTATCGGGCAACGTGTCGCCGTCCACCGCGAAACCGTGATTCATTGATGTCACTTCAACCTTACCGGTGGTGTAATCCATCACTGGGTGGTTGGCGCCGTGATGGCCCTGGTGCATCTTTTTGGTGGTTGCGCCCAGCGCCAGAGCCAAGATTTGGTGTCCCAGACAAATGCCGAAGATTGGCAGGTTGGCGCCTATTAGCTTCTGAATCGTAGCAACGGCGTATGTTCCAGTCGCTGCAGGATCCCCAGGCCCGTTTGACAGAAAGATGCCATCTGGGTTGAGGGCCAAAATGTCTTCAGCGCTGGTTGATGCCGGTACGACGGTGATCTTGCAGTTGCGGTCGGCTAGCAAGCGCAGAATGTTGCGTTTCACCCCGAAATCGATGGCGACCACATGGTGGGTGGTCTCGGCTCTTTCGCCAAAACCTTCAGAAAACACCCAGCTGGTTTCGCTCCAACCCGTCGTTTCTTCAATGCTGACATCGGGAACCAAGTCTTGATCAATAAGACCTGGCCACGCTGCGCTATCTGATTTCAACGCTGGAAGATCAAAGACCCCATCAGGCGCATGGGCAAGCGCCGCGTTGGGCATACCATGCTCGCGAATGTGGGCAGTGAGCGCCCGTGTATCGATACCGCATAGGCCGATGATGCCGCGTGCTTTCAGCCACGCATCTAGATGCT
Organism: Pseudomonadota bacterium; assembly: GCA_039814945.1. Taxonomy (GTDB): domain Bacteria; phylum Pseudomonadota; class Alphaproteobacteria; order Rhizobiales; family MH13; genus MH13. The sequence goes on along the minus strand of JBCCAF010000001.1, from coordinate 277,841 downwards.
GGGCAGCGCGCCAATTGGATGGCTCGGTGATGTCGGCTTTGATGATAAGGCCGCGCGCGCCTGCGAAATCTTCGCCTGGCGGCAGCTGTTCCTGATCCTCTGCGTTGGTGCCGACATTGCCGATATGAGGAAAGGTGAAGGTGATGAACTGATTGGCGTAGGATGGGTCCGTCAGGATTTCCTGATACCCCGTCATCGCCGTATTAAAACATACCTCGCCCAGCGCGGTGCCCGTGGCGCCAAACCCAAAACCTTCAAAGGTGCTGCCATCTGCCAAAACCAATCGACCGGTTTTGATGCGAGGCGCCCAATTAGCGGGTGTTGGTGGGGTGGTCGTCAAGGTGTCGGTGGTCATCAGCTGGTTCTTTGTTGTCGATACGGCATAATTGGAGGTGGATATGGGCCTTCAAAGCATGACTTGCAATTTGCTGGCGAGTCCTTACATCAACCCGCTCGTTACAATGCAATTCTCATGGCCAAGCAGGTTGATTGCTGCGTGTGCTACGCGCCTGAACTGACCCTGTAAACTGTGTGCTTCTCCGATGATGGGCTGCATTTATGGCCTGTGGAAAAGGAAATGTCGCTTTGCTTCGGGCTGCACCTGCGTTAACTTTACCGGTGTGTCAGTTTGTTAGCGATGCGACGCCGTTGGCTTCCGCCTAGTGAAATTTCAACGCGTTCAACATCTTATGGGATCTCCATGCGCGATACGCTCAATGACAGTTTAAAAGATGCCGTGAAGGCGAAAGACAGCCGCAAGGCTTGTACGCTTCGTTTGATCAACGCCGCCATCAAGGACCGCGACATTGCGATGCGGACCAGTGGGTCTGAGCGTTTGTCCGATGAAGGCATCTTGGATTTGCTGGCCAAAATGGTGAAGCAGCGCGAAGAATCACACCGGCTCTACGAAGAGGCCGGTCGGCTTGATCTTGCGCAGCAGGAATCCGACGAGATCGATATCATCCGCACCTTTATGCCGCGCCAGTTGAGCGAGGATGAGGTGAGCGAAGCGGTGGTGACGGTCATCGATGAAACCGGTGCTGAAGGCCTGCGCGACATGGGTAAGATTATGAGCACCCTGAAAGCTCGGTTTCCCGGGCAAATTGATGCCTGTAAAGCTTCTAGCCTCGCCAAGCAGCATTTGTGTGCCCCTGCTGCCAGCTAAGATGCCGCGCCAGTGGGCGGGACAGGTGCGCCCATGATCCGCTTTTCTGACGGTTTTCTTTCCACAATCCGTGATCGTATACCGCTGTCCGATATTATCGGGCGGCGGGTTTCCTGGGATCGGCGCAAATCGCGTCCGGCCAAAGGCGACCATTGGGCGTGCTGCCCTTTTCATAGCGAGAAAACCCCATCGTTCCACGTCGATGATCGCAAGGGCCGCTATCACTGCTTTGGCTGTCAGGAATCTGGCGATCACTTCCGGTTTTTGATGTCGCTTGACGGCCTCAGCTTCCCTGAAGCCGTTGAGCTTCTTGCTGGCGAGGCGGGGCTTGCCATGCCGGCGCCTGATCCGCAGGCTGCGCAGCGCCAGAAGGAGCGCCTTAAACTCAATGATGTGCTTGATCTGGCTGCCAGCTATTTTGAGCGCTATTTGCGCGCGCCAGAAGGCCAGCATGCGCTAACCTATGCGTTGAAACGTGGGCTCGATGACACCACGCAACAAACCTTTCGTATTGGTTTTGCACCGGACCGGCGTGATGGGTTGATCGGGTTCTTGAAAAGCCATGATGTGCCGGTTGGTGATATGATCGAGACCGGCTTGGTGATTGCGCCGGAAGATGGCGGTCGTGCTCCGTATGACCGGTTCCGTGGCCGGCTGATGGTCGCCATTGAGGACCAGCGTGGCAAAGTGGTCGGCTTCGGCGGCCGGGTGCTTGGCGATGGCGAGCCAAAATATCTTAATTCCCCAGAGACGGAGCTCTTTCGCAAGCGCGAGATGCTGTTCAATGCGCAACGTGCTCGGCAGGCCGCACACAAAAACAGCCGTTTGATTGTCGTTGAAGGGTATATGGATGCCATCGCGCTTCATCGCGCAGGGTTTCCAGAGGTGGTTGCGTCGCTTGGAACCGCGATGGGTGAGGAGCAAATTGCGCTTATGTGGCGCTTCACCGATGAACCGATCATCTGTTTTGACGGTGATGGGGCAGGGGAGCGTGCTGCTCACCGGGCTATTGATCGCGCCTTGCCGATGCTCAAACCCGGCAAGAGTTTGAAGTTCTTGTTTTTGCCCAAGGGCATGGACCCCGATGACTTTGTTGGCCAACGCGGGGCTGACGCTTTCGAGGCCGAGCTTGGTACAGCCAGTGCCATGGTTGACGCGTTGTGGGCGCGCGAAACGGCGACGCTGGATGTGTCGACGCCCGAACGCATGGCAGCATTTCAAACCAACCTCTCACGCTTGGTTGCTGGCATTGAAGATGCGACGGTGCGCCAGCACTATGACCAGGCGCTCAAAGACCGGTTTTATGCCATGCGCCGGGCGTTGCGGCAGGCACAAAACCCGAAAGGCTCACGGCCAGCGGGCCCGAACCAATCTAACTCGTCCTCTATCAATCCAAGGACCACACCAAGCAGAGTCCCATATGCCCGTCGATTGTTGGCACTCCTTCAGCGGTTTCCCGAAGAGGTCGATCGTTTCGCTGACCGCGACGTATTTGCTTTGTGCGCAGACACAGTTATGGCCTCCAAACTAGATGCAGCTCTACAAAAGCAAATAAGTTCTGATGAATTGATCGGTGATGACGCACTTCGGGGCTTAGAGTTTCCAATTCTGCAAATGGATGCATCTCCACGCTTTATTCAAACGCTTATGGACATTCAGTTTGCCTATTTAGAGCTTGAATCACTGGCCGCAGAAATCGGTTCTGAATTCAAAATCGATTCAGCTCAAATCGATGAGGCGACGATGGAAAGGCAGATGGCGTTGCAAAATGAAGCGCGCTCCATGCAGGTGCAGATTGATGAGTTAGAGCGTCAACTTGATGAGGAGGCGAGCGTTATGCGCAGCCTCAAGGTCAAGAACGCGGGTTAAGTGACAGGCATTTTCGCCAAAAAAGCGCGAAAAACCCTCTCATTGGGTCGATTTTGGGTGATTTTGGTGGTTGCGCAAGGCCATCAATTGCCTACATAAACTTCGACGCGACAACGCGGGCCGACCAGACGCCATGGCGCCCCATTCTCAGAAACGCGCAACATCCGGCAAACTTGTTTCTTACAAGGGCGCCTCTGAACCATAAGCGATTGATCGTTGCAACGATCAGCGTCGATATCATGTGTCTTGCTGGCGCGTGATGATGGTTAAGAGCCGCTTTACGCTGATGCATTACACTGCTTGCGCAGATGTTCACTTTTTCAAGGGCGCTTGCCGCGCATTGTGCGCCGCGTTGTACGACCCTGACCAGGAGTTGCCTTTTATATGGCTGCAAAACAGGCTGAAGCCAAAGTTTCGACCGAAGGCGCGGACGCGCCCCTTCTCGATCTCAATGATGCATCCGTCAAGAAGATGATCAAGGCCGCCAAAAAGCGCGGCTTTGTGACTTATGACGAGTTGAATGCCGTGCTGCCATCCGACCAGGTGGCGTCTGAGCAAATCGAAGATACGATGGCGATGCTCAATGATATGGGCATCAACGTTGTTGAGGCCGAGGAAGCTGAAGAGGCAGCTGAAAGCACGTCGACGGCCGTCGCTGAGACCACGACTAAGGCTGTTGCGACCACCACCAAGCGTGAGCCGACAGATCGTACCGACGATCCTGTGCGCATGTATCTGCGTGAAATGGGTACGGTGGAACTGCTCTCTCGTGAGGGCGAGATTGCCATTGCCAAGCGCATTGAGGCCGGCCGTGAGGCGATGATTGCAGGCCTTTGCGAAAGCCCGCTGACCTTCCAGGCTATTATTATTTGGCGTGATGAACTGAACGAAGAAAAGGTTCTCCTGCGCGATATCATCGACCTTGAAGCGACCTACGCTGACCCGGAAGGCAAAGGCGTGACACCGCCACCGCCGACCAACCCTACCCACAACCGTCCTGGCGGTGTTAATGGACCACCGCCAACGTCAGCGGCACCAACGGCTGCCAATGATGATGCGCCAGATGGAGAAAACAGCGAAAACTCTGATGAAGATGATGAGGATGATGAGGACGATATCAACCTCTCGCTCTCGGCCATGGAAGCAGAGCTGAAGCCAAAGGTCGTCGAAATTTTCGATGAGATTGCCAACAATTACAACAAACTCTCCAAACTTCAGGATGTGAACCTTGATGGTAAGGCTGGGTCGTCATTGACGCCTAGCCAAGAGCGCCGTCTGGAGGGCTTGAAGAACGACACGATCAAAGCGGTGAAGAGCCTTCAGCTCAACAACAACCGCATTGAAGCGTTGGTTGAGCAGCTCTACACAATCAACCGCAATCTGGTGTCGATGGAAAGCCGCTTGCTGCGCCTTGCCGAGAGCTACGGCGTGGACCGGACAGAGTTTTTGAAGACACACCAGGGTTCAGAGCTTGATCCGAACTGGGTGCGCCGAGTGGCTAATCTGGCCGGCCGTGGCTGGAAGCCGTTCATCGCCGAAGAAAAAGACGCAGTGAAAGAACTTCGTGGCGATATTCGCGAATTAGCGACGCAAGCTGGCCTGGATGTTCCGGAATTCCGCCGCATCGTGAACAAAGTGCAGAAGGGTGAGCGCGAGGCAGCGATTGCCAAGAAGGAGATGGTGGAAGCCAACCTTCGTTTGGTGATCTCGATTGCCAAAAAATATACCAACCGTGGCCTGCAATTCCTGGATCTCATTCAGGAAGGCAATATCGGCCTGATGAAAGCGGTCGATAAGTTTGAGTACCGCCGCGGCTACAAGTTCTCCACCTATGCGACCTGGTGGATCCGACAGGCGATCACCCGCTCGATTGCTGATCAGGCGCGCACCATTCGTATCCCGGTGCATATGATCGAGACGATCAACAAGATTGTGCGCACAAGCCGCCAGATGCTGCACGAAATTGGCCGTGAGCCAACGCCTGAGGAGTTGTCAGAAAAGCTGGCGATGCCTTTGGAAAAGGTTCGCAAGGTTCTCAAAATCGCCAAAGAGCCGATTTCTCTGGAAACACCTGTCGGTGACGAGGAAGACAGCCACCTCGGTGATTTCATTGAGGATAAAAACGCAATCTTGCCGATTGATGCGGCTATTCAATCGAACTTGCGCGAAACCACCACGCGTGTCTTGGCGTCGCTGACACCACGTGAAGAGCGTGTGCTGCGCATGCGCTTTGGTATTGGCATGAACACCGATCACACGTTGGAAGAAGTTGGTCAGCAGTTCAGCGTGACGCGCGAGCGTATTCGTCAGATTGAGGCGAAGGCGTTGCGTAAGCTCAAACATCCATCACGGTCGCGCAAACTGCGTTCGTTCTTGGACAATTAGAGGCCGTCATGTCGTTTTTGAAGAAGCTTTTTGGTGGTGGTGAAAACTCTGGCGGGGCGCCTAAGGTTGCTTCGCGCGAGACTTACAAGGACTTCATCATTGAAGCCTCACCCATGGCCGAGGGCGGGCAGTATCGGCTGCGCGCCTTCATTGTGGAGAGCGAAGCAGCGGATGCACGTAGGGCAACAGTGATACGCGCTGACCTCTTCACCTCCGCAGACCAAGCCACTGAGTTTGCGGTGATGAAAGCCAAACAGGTGATCGACGAACAAGGCGCGGCTGTTTTCAGCTAACCCGCCACCAACTTGGTGGTGCTAGCGGGTGAGGCGAAGCTCGCCTACAGAGTCAGCGATCTCGTTAAATGCGCCGATTAAGTCTGATGACGAGTTCACGTGATACGCCATATCGGTCTCCGTTGCACAGGTGTTCCACATCGTCTGTGAGGAAGAATCGAGGCCAAACGTCACCGTGTAGATTATGATGCCAGCAGCCTTGGCATTGGCGCAGGCAGCCAGTGTACGCTCATCAATATAGCTACGGGCCGCGGTAACTGATTGAGAGGGAAGGCGCCCGGATTCCAGATGACCGTAAGCTGAGTAGTGCGAGCGCAGGGCGCCATTGCTGGAGCTAACCAACTCATTACGACCATCCGTCATGACCACCATGACTTTGGAGACTTCATCATAGGGCTCGCCCTCGGTGAAAGGCTGTGCTGGCGACAAAGTACGCCAACCCCAGATCACGCCCTGTGCCGTGACCGTGCCGCCGCTACGCCAATAGGTCATACCGTCAATGCTATCTTCAAGCATCGAGAAGTTATCTGTCAGAGGAATGATCGGATCACCGCAGTTCTGCGCCGGTCCACGGGTGGTGTTGGGGATCTCATCGACGCTGTGACCCGATGAGCTAGAGTACTTGTAGACGCTGTAATGGGCGCCATAATCGTAGAAATCGTAGTCATCGCCATCATGCTCTGGCTCTCGGTCGGACAACCAATTGTTGGTGCTGCTCCAACCTGAATCATCGATCCAGAAACCAGGTACCCACAGTGTATCCGGGTTGTTGTCGTCTGGCGGCGTATCGTCGACATCGAACGGCTCGGGACGTGCTTCGACGCACCCTTTCCAAGCCACATCGTCCATCTGCTCGTAAAGCTGCCAATGGCTGATCTGATCGGGATTGTAGATGAAACAACCATCAACCTCATACTCATAGGGAGTCACAGTTTGTGCGTGTGCGGCGTTGACGCCAATCAGCTCGCGAAGAACATCCCCATAGGCATCCAGGAAACTTAGGCGAGCAAATCCAGGTGCGGATGGACTATTTTCAGATGGTGCTTGCCATTCAGAAAGCTCTGTCTGCGTGTCAAAAGGTCTGACCGTGCTACTTGCCCAGGCATTTCGACAGCTCCAGGTATCGCGGCGGGCAATGACCTGGCCTTCGATGAGCTGGGCGTGGTGCTCTGACAAGCCTTCTTGGTCGAGATATTGCTCCATCGTCACTGTGTTCCCGATGTTGACCTGCGCGGTGTAGGGAACAAGCGAAATTTTCACATTGTCAGCCTCGCCTTCGTCGGTGACCACGTCAACGAAATCCAGAGCAGCTTCGCGCAAGCTTCCGATCCGATTAGACGATCGCATCGACCCGGTGTTGTCGAGAACCAGCGCCACTTCCAGCGACTGGAAATCAACACCCACAGCAGCGTTGGCACCAACCACAATGTCGTTAACGCCCATGATGTCCAGTATCGTCGTGGCCACCTTCATGGTCGCGGTGATATCGACCAGTGTATCATCATCGGGGCTGCGAGAAATGTTGAGGGTTAGAGAGTTAGCGCCGTGCGCACCACCGACCATAGCCTCGATCTGCGTGCGAACAGCAGCTTCTAATTGGGTATCGCTCAGTTGGCGCTCGTGCGCCGCCGTGAGGATGGCTCCATCCAGTGCGTCCTGCAACTGGGTTTGCACGTTGGCGGCACGGCTGTAATCCAGACTTGCCCCGACCATTCCCATGATAGGAATGGCCGCAATGCCGAAGATAATGGCAACGACGCCTCGTTGGTCGCAGACAAAGCTCTTAAAATGCTTGGTCCACTTCGGAAGGATGGGCATAGTTCGACTCCGTGCTCAGATCGATCTTGATCCTAGGCAGCAGAGGTAAACAGAGACGGTTGGGTCGACATGCAAATTTCTCAATTTGCTTAAGTGTTTGCTAACGCCAAGTGCCATGCCAGCCTTGGCCTGAACCCGCCAAGACCCTGGCTATACCGAAGTAAGCGTTTTGGCTGGGCAGCCTAGTTTGCGCCGTTGTCGATCGCCCAGGTTACCGTGACCGTTGCTGTCAATTCCTGCTCACCGGTGGCAACGGGAATGGCATCTGCAGATTCCATAGCCATCGCCATGCGTGCCATCTGTGGCTGTGGCGGTTGCTGGCGAGCCTGGTTCTGGCTGATGGAGATAACTCGGCCAAGGGATACGCCCGCAGCCTCTGTTAGCATATTGGCCTGTTCCATTGCATCGGCGACAGCGGCCTGGCGGGCCTGTGCGAACAGGGCGTCCGGCTCATTAACTGCGAAAGACAGACCGCCCATCTGGTTGACGCCCGCCGTTATCAGCGCATCAAGCGCTTCGCCAATGACGGTTAGATCGCGAACGCGAACGCGCAGTTGGTTGGAAACAGTGTAGCCATCGATGCGTGGCGGGCGCCGCTCGCCATTTGAGCTATCGAAGTAGGTGTAGCGCGGCTCGACGGTTAGTCGGCTGGTCTGCATATCTCGCTCTTCAACGCCCATCGCCTGGAGGGCTGCAAATGCATCCGCCATGATTTTTGTGTTCGCATCCAGCGCTTCACGTGCGGTGCGCGCTTCAGTAACTGCGCCTGCGTTGACCACAGCAATGTCTGGTTCGGCGTTCAGCGTGCCGTGACCCGTAACCGTGATTATGGCTTCAGCAAGTGGCTCAAAGGGCATTTCCTGCGCGACGGCGGTTTTGGCTGCAGCGCCAAGTGTCAACACGAAGGCGATCAAGGAAAAGGCGAGCAGAAGGCGAGAAGAAGCAAAAGACATGAGGGGGTCCATGAGCATTGAGCAGCAGGCGAGGTTAGCTTAGGGCGCTTTGAATGCGGCGCCAATGAGGCCAGATCGCCACGCTTTGGATTGACCTTTGGGCTGGGCGCGGTATGCAGGTTGCGCGGCTGACATGCTACAGGGCCTGTAGCTCAATTGGTTAGAGCCGGCGGCTCATAACCGCTTGGTTGGGGGTTCGAGTCCCTCCGGGCCCACCATTTGCCTTACTGCTTTGTCGGAACGCCTCATTGTGGGATGAGGTTCGAGCGCGCTGGCTGCGTGCACCACAAGTTGCTTTGTTACGCATCAAATTCATTTTGAAAACAAAAGCTTGGCTGTCTTATCAGCGTTGTACGTCGAGGGCCGCACATGTCTAGATCTCTTGGAAACTCTCGCAGAGGCATCGATAAAAATGCAAGTTGTCTTGCAATTATCATATAATTTTGCAATTATTTTTGCAGAATTAGAGTGTATGAGAGCGACAGCATCGACCAATGTCCGTTATTGAGAGCATCTCCAACAGCACAGAAAGCCTGACGCCCAATGAGAAGCGTTTGGTAAAGGCTGTTATGGACAGCCCCACCGATGCGGCGCTGGGCACTGCAAGCGATCTTGCAAGAACGACTGGCGTGCACGAGGCAACTGCGTCCCGTCTTGCACGCAAGCTTGGCTACACCAGCTATGCGGCGTTTCGCGATGCACTGCGTGATGAATTCATTGCGACGCGCGAGACTGCAACGCGCTTTGAAAAGACGATCGCCGAAACCAGTTCAGAAACAATCCTAGGTAGTTTGGTCCAGGAAGAGATCCAGGCTCTGAGCCGGATGGAAACCTACATTTCAGCCGATCAGATCAATACGGTTGCCGAGCAGTTGATGGGCGCGCGTCGGATATTCGTCTACGGTCACGGCAATGCTGAAGTTTTGGCACTTTTGATGCTCAAGCGTTTCCGCCGTTTCGGTAAAGACGTGCACAAACTCAATGCGGATTCGCGCAGTTTGGCCGAGCAAGCTCTCAGCCTTACCGAAGGCGATGTGGTTTTGACCTTCGTTTTTCGCCGCGCCCCCAAAGGTTATGCGCCACTGATTGAAACTGCCCGTGAAGCCGGTGCCACCAACATTGTGATCTCCGGTATCACTGGAACAACGCTCTCCCCCCGACCCAACTACAGCCTGGCCGCCCCCCGGTCAGGCCATCCTGATGCTTTTCAAACGCTCACCGTTCCGATGGCCATTTGCAATGCGGTTGTCATAGCGGCTGGGCTAACTGCGAAAGAGGAATCCCTGCAGAAACTCGAAAAGCTTGGTCAGCTGATTGAGCGCTTCGAGTAGACTGCACCTACGATTTTACCGCCTTAAATTCACCGCTAAACCCAACATCTGAGAGAAAACCATGAAAACTCTTGCAACAACGTGCTTCGGCGCGATCGGCATCCTATTGTCTTCATCTGCGATGGCGGACGGTCATCTCGACACCATGTCAGCGGACGATTTGCTGCCGATGGCACAAGAAGAAGGCACCGTTACAGTCTACTCTTTCACCAGCCGAATTGGCCGTGTGGAAGCAGCCTTTGAAGAGGCCTATCCAGGCATTGACTTGCAGGGCTTTGACATCTCATCGACTGAGCAAATCGCCCGTCTTCGCGCTGAAGCGCAGGCTGGTGTGACCAATGCGGATGTCATCTATATTTCCGACACGCCAGTGGTTCTTACTGAACTTTTGGAAACAGGCATTATCGGACCATACATTCCGCCTCGTGTGGCTGATCGTGTGCCCGCTGAGTTCCAGTCGCCGCTGTTGGCGCAGCGCCTTTCCACCAAGGTGCTGATGTACAATGAGGAAGCCAACCCGAACGGCGCGCCGGTCTCCAACCTTTGGGAACTGACGACGGATGAGTGGACGGGTCGCGTGGTGATGGTCGATCCGCTTCAGCGCGGTGATTATCTTGACCTGATGACAGAGATTGTTCTGCAATCTGATGCCATGGCAGCCACCTATGAGGCGCTGTTTGGGCAAGCGATTGATCTGGATGGCATGGCCAATGCTGGCGAGAAATTCATAGCCGATCTCTTCGCGAATGATCTGATCCTGGTTTCTTCAACCGATGACGTGAACGCTGCTGTTGGTCGCCTCGGTCAAGACAATCCGCCGGTTGGCTTCACCAGCTACTCTGATCGCCGTGACAATGAAGATGAAGGCTGGGCCCTTCAAGTGGCCAATGATGTTGCGCCGTCTCCCGGCATTATCTTCCCGGCCATCGTTGCGCTTGCTGCCGAGCCCAACAATCCGGCGGCTGCGCGCCTCGTCATCGATTTCCTGATGGGTGATGAAAGCGAGACGGGCGGTCCGGGCCTCGCACCGTTCTATGTGGCGGGCGACTATGTGACCCGCACCGATATCCCTCCGCATCCCGATGCGGTGCCGCTGGAAGATTTCAACGCCTGGCGCATCCAACCAGCCGAAACGGCGACGATCCGTGCTGATGTTGGCGACCTTGTGTTGACGCTGCAATAAGCCTCCCTGGCAAGACGACCAGTCGGGGACAATCGTTTCCGGCCGGTCCATGCTACGCTTTTCACGCCAAAGACCAGAAGAAGAGACCTGCCATGGCCGATGTTGCCATGAGCGGACCGGGACGACGCGTCTATTTTCGCCAGGGCACGGTGCTGAAAGTTGCCGTTCTGGCTATCTTGATTGCGCTCATCGTGCTGCCTTTGCTGCGCACAGTCCTGTTCACGCTCCAGCCAGAGACGATAACGGCTTGGTCAGACGTCCTGACTGGCCGCCTGTCTGAAAACCTCTTCTACAAGCCGCTGACCAACACGCTGATTATCGGCGTCGTCGTCTCCAGCTTCTGCGTGCTGATTGGCGGGTTTCTGGCCTGGCTGGTTGTGATGACCAACGTGCCGTTTCGCAAAACGATCGGCGTGATGGCAACGCTGCCGTTCATGATCCCATCCTTTGCGGCGGCGCTCGCCTGGGGCAGCCTTTTCCGCAACGACCGTGTCGGCGGCCAGGTTGGCTGGCTGCAAGGTATGGGGCTCGACATTCCCAATTGGCTTGCCTGGGGCATGGGGCCGACGCTTATTGTGCTGACGCTGCACTATTTCTCGCTGGCGTTCACCATCATCGCTGCGTCGCTGGCCACCGTGAATTCTGACCTTGTGGAAGCCGCTCAGATCGCAGGCGCCAAGGGCGGCAAGATCCTGATGGGCATCATTCTGCCGGTCACCACACCGGCGCTGGTTGCCGCTGGATCGCTGTGCTTTGCCGGTGCCGTCTCCAACTTTGCAACGCCCGCATTGCTCGGTTTGCCAGTTCGCATGCAGACGCTTTCCACCCGCCTGTTTGGCATGATCGAAGTGGGGCAGGTGAGCCGCGGTTACGTCATAGGCATTCTGCTGGTGCTAATTTCCGGCGCCTTCCTGTGGGCGGGCAACCGCATCGTTTCTGGCCGTCGTTCCTACGCGACCATCACCGGCAAGGGCGGGCGAGCGAAGCGGTTTGATCTGCGCGCCAGCCGCTGGCCGCTGTTCGCCGTGGCTTTCGTGATCCTGATGGCCGCCACGGTTGTGCCGGTGATCGTGCTGATCGCGTCCAGCTTCGCGCCGTCTTCTGCGGACCTTTTTGCCAATTGGACGCTGCATTACTGGATCGGTGAGTCGAGCCCGGACTTTGCGCAAGGCATTCCTGGCATCATCCACAATAACGACATCGTGCGGGCGCTGCTCGTGACCTTGGCGCTTGGTTGCGCGGTTGCGGTCACCGGCATGTGTGTAGGGCTGCTCACCTCCTACACTGTAGCGCGCTATCGCGAAGGCTTGATGTCGGCGGCGATCACCCAGATCAGCTTCTTGCCGTTGCTCGTGCCCGGTATCGCGTTTGGTGCAGCCTACATTGCCTATTTGGGTGCGCCCATCGGCCCGTTTCCGGCGCTCTATGGCACCTTTGCGCTGCTGGTGATTGCCGGTACGGCCTATCTGCTGCCTTTCTCGGTGCAGACGGGCCGCGCTGTCATCCAACAGGTTGGCGGCGAACTGGAAGAAAGCGCGCGCATCACCGGTGCCAGCTTCTTTCGGCGGCTTGCGTCTATCACCGTACCCCTGGCGGTGCGTGGTCTGGCGGCCGGTGGCATCCTGGTGTTCGTGAAGATCATCCGCGACCTATCGTTGGTCGTGCTTCTCTTCACGCCGACCATGCCGGTGCTGTCGGTGGTCGCTTATCGCTACGCATCTGAAGGCTTTGCGCAGTTCGCGAACGCGATCACGGTGATCATTCTGATGATCTCCATCGCGGCGACGCTGATCGCCAACGCCTTGCAAACCAAATCCCAGCCCTGGCTGAAGAACTAGAAGGGCACAATCATGCTTGAAATCAAAAACATTACGAAGCGATTTGGTGACGTTGAAGCCGTCAAAGACGTGTCAATCACTGTGCCAGATGGCTCGTTTCTGGTCCTGCTAGGTCCATCGGGTTGTGGGAAGACGACCCTGCTGCGCATGCTGGCAGGGCTGGAGCACCCAAGCGAAGGTCAATTGACCTTTGCTGGGCAAACTGTGTCGGACGGTGACAAGAACTGGACGGTTGATCCGGCCAAGCGCAACTCCGGTCTCGTGTTCCAATCTTACGCTCTGTGGCCACATATGTCGGTGCGTGGCAACGTGGAATGGCCGCTGAAGGTCGGTCAGATGAGCAAAGCTGAACGCACTGCGCGGGTTGATGAGGTGCTGGAGCTTCTTGATATTCATCAGCTTGCTGAACGCTATCCGAATGAGATCTCCGGTGGTCAACAACAGCGCGTTGCCATTGCGCGCACCATCGCACCGAAACCCGGCGTGCTGCTGTTTGATGAGCCGCTCTCGAACTTGGATGCAAAGCTGCGCGTTGAGATGCGCACCGAGCTTATGCGCCTGCACCGAGCAACCGCTGCGACCACCGTTTATGTGACACATGATCAGATCGAAGCCATGACTATGGCGACCCATGTGGCGGTGATGAACCATGGCCGGTTGCAACAGTTCGGCACGCCGAACGAACTGCTTGAAAACCCGGCTACGTCCTTCGTGGCAACCTTTGTTGGCACGCCGCCCAACAACATGATCCCGGTTATCAAGAACGGGTTGGGTTACAAGGTGGGGCCGAAACACATGCCTTTCGAGCCGCCCAAACAGTCGCCAGAGTCGCTCGCCATGTTCCGCGCCGAAGCTTTGCATGTGCGCAGTGAAGAAAGCTCTACAAGTCTGCCTATGGAGCTGGTGGAGATGAGCGCCATTGCCGGGCGCACGATGGTGACGGCCTTGCGCGATGGCCTGCGGCTGACCGCTATCGTCGATGGCGTACCCGCGGCACAGATCGGCGAGACCGTGCACATGGAGTTGCCACCGGAACCCGCCTGCTGGTTTGGTCAGGATGGGCAGAGGCTCGTCTGATGCGGCTGCTTCTGGTTCGCCATGGACAGTCAGAGTGGAACGCATCGCACCGACTTCAGGGCCAAGCTGATATCAGTCTGTCGGAGCATGGCCGCTATCAGGCCGATACGCTCCGCCCAGTGATTGAAGCGGCCAAGCCATGCCGCGCGATCTCTTCTGATCTTGAGCGCGTGCGGGAGACCGCTGAACGGATTGGCGCTGAAAACCCGCGCTTTTCTGCCCGCTTAAGAGAGATCGATGTGGGAGACTGGACGGGTCGCACGATCGAAGACATCCAGAGTAACGATCCGCAGGGGTATCTGGGTTGGCGTGCTGGCACGCAGACACCGCCAGGCGGTGAGAGTTGGGATGCCTTTGCCACACGGGTTTGCAATGCCATCAAGGCCGAAGAGGAGACCCCTTGCGAGAACCTGTTGGTGGTCTGCCACGGCGGTGTTATTCGCGCGATCCTCCAGCGCTTTCTTGGCTTACAGCCGGCCAACATCATCCCTGTCGGCCCTGCGAGCCTGACCGCGATGCGTCTTGCCAACGGATCCGGTAAACCGGCGCGTCTTGAGCTGTTCAACTACCGGCCAGATACTCTGGAATTTGAAGCGCCGGATTAAACTGGTCTGCATCCTGCTAGCTTGATTGTCTGTGGTAGGACCAACTGGTATGGTCCACTCAAAACCAGAGTCGGGATGCTTGTATGCCGGTTGATCAATCCTTCGTTGCCCAAATTGGTGCTCAACTTGCCCGACAGGGTGACGCGCGCCCACTCTATCGCCAGCTTGCTGATGCCATAGCGCAAGAGATGCCGCTGGCCGATGGCTATGGACACTTGCCCAGTGAGCGAACTCTGTCATCCAAGCTTGGAGTGAGTCGCGTCACCGTGCGGCGCGCGCTGGACGAACTCGCTGCCGACGGACTGCTGGTACGCCGCCAGGGCGCGCGTACGGTCATGGCTGAGCGGATGGAAAAGGCCCTTTCCACGCTCACTGGCTTTTCCGATGAGTTGCGCGCACGTGGACAAGAACCTGGTCAAAGATGGCTTGCGCGACAAACGGTATTGCCCAGTCCAGCGGAGGCTATGGCGCTTGACCTCCCCGGGAATGAAGCCATCGTTCGGTTGGTTCGTGTGCGCTTGGCCGATGATCAGCCTATCGCCATTGAGCGTGCCGCCGTTCCTCAATCGCTATTGCCATCGGGCGAGTTGGTTGAGGACTCGCTTTATGACGCCTTGAAGCGTTTGGACGCGCAGCCGGTGCGGGGTGTTCAGAGGATACGAGCGGGTATCATGACCCGCGCCGATGCGGAGCTTCTCGATAGCTCATCCGGGTCTCCGCTGCTAATCGTGGAGCGTCGCTGCTTCCTGGGTGATGGTCGGCCGGTTGAGTTCACAGAAACCCGGTACGATGGCGAACGCTATGATTTTCTGACAGAACTGCGGTCCTAGTCTGGTCCATACCAGTGTGATTCTATTTGCTAACTGGTATTATTTTGGTATTGAATACCCTCAAGAGCGATCTTTGAGGGCTTGATGCGTAGCATTCTTAACCAGCTGAAAGAGGGTCTTATCGTGTCCTGCCAACCTGTGGTTGGAGGGCCGATGGATCGACCTGAGATCGTTGCGGCGTTTGCGCGGGCGGCCATTGACGGTGGTGCCGCTGGTTTGCGTATTGAAGGCCTTGAAAATCTTCGCGCCGTGCGTGCCGTTACCGATGTTCCCATCATCGGTTTGTTGAAGGTTGATCTGACCGACAGCCCGGTGCGCATAACGCCAAGCCTGTCCGACGCGCAGGCTCTGGTCTCTGCTGGCGCTGACATCGTAGCCTTTGATGCGACGGATCGGCCTCGTCCGGTACCTGTGATTGGCCTGGTGGAAGCGGTGCACGCTGGCGGCGCACTGGCGATGGCCGATTGTGCAAACGCTGACGATGGCCGCCGTGCCGTTGCGCTTGGGTGCGAGGTGTTGGGTTCGACGCTTTCGGGCTACACCGACGGACCAATACCAGACGGTCCAGACCTTTATTTGGTGCGTGCTCTTTCGCAAATGCCCGGCTTTGTGATCGCCGAGGGACGTTATCAAGCGCCCCGCGATGCGGCTGAAGGATTGCGCGCCGGTGCCGATGCTGTGGTTGCTGGCTCCGCCATCACCAGGCCTGAGCACGTGACCCAGTGGTTTGTCAGCGCCATGGCCAGCGAACGCGCAAAGAGGGTGGCACCATGACCGCCACGCTTGCGATTGATCTTGGCGGAACAAAAGTGCTTGCCGCGCTGGTTAAAGCCGGGCGCATTCTTGAGCGAGCTGAAGTGCCAACAGATCGCAACGCAAATCCGAGCGTTTGGTTGGAGCAAATCTCCACCTTGGTTATCCCTTGGGCGGGCCAATACAAAAACTTGGGCATCACCGTGACAGGCAGAGTGTCCGATGGATTGTGGTCGGCAGTGAACCCCCAAACACTTGGCGTGCCGGAATCCTTTCCGTTTTTTGACACGGCAAAACAGGCATTGGGCCTTACGCCTGTGCTCGCAAACGATGCACAGGCCGCTGCCTGGGGCGAATACACCTTTGGCGCTGCGCGGGACAGGGACGTGGTTTTTCTTACCGTTTCGACCGGTATCGGCGGCGGTATTGTTTTGGGTGGAAAGCTGCTCACAGGGCGCTCTGGCCTTGCCGGGCATTTCGGCCAGATCGCATCACTTTTTGGATCGCAGTGTTTGGAAGATGATGCCTCGGGTCGGTGGATTGCTGCGGAGGCAGAGCGTGCAGGCCAACCTATGGATGCACGTGGTGTGTTTGCCGCTGCCGCTGTCGGACATGGCTGGGCGGACCGCATCATCGCGACCTCCGCAGAGCGTCTGGCCACCCTCTGCCAATCCATCCAACTGATGCTTGATCCTGATGTCATTGTTATCGGTGGCGGTGTTGGTTTGGCCGATGGCTATCTCGACCGCATCACGTCTCACCTTGAAACACTTCCCTCGCATTTCCGACCGACCCTTGCCCGTGCGGCGCTCGGGGCGGATGCGGGGGCAATCGGTATCGCCGCACTCGCAAATACAAAAAGGGAGCAATAGACATGATCAAGAAACATCTTCTTGGGTCAGCCGCGCTGCTTGCGATGCTTGCTGGCACGGCACACGCAGAGGTTACCGTTTTGGGCTGGCCAGGTGGGCCAGAAGAAGCCGCGCTGCGTGCCGTCACTGAAATCTACAACGCACGGGCCGATGTTGCCGACGAGGATAAGGTGGAGCTGCTCTTCACGTCCCGCGATGGCTTTTTTGACAAGCTTCAGGTCGATCTGGCTGCAGGCTCCACCGCCTTTGATATCAACTTGATTGCGACCTATTCTATCGGTCGGTATGCGCCGTTTATGGAGCCGATCAGCCTGTCTGATGAGGCCGATGGTGTTTTCGGCGACACCGTGCTTTCGACCATGCAGTTTGACGGTCAGCAATATGGCGTACCGACAGATCTCTCGTTGCACTTCCTTTATTATCGTGAAGACCTGATCGACGCGCTTTTGGCCGATGAATCTCAGCATGCGCTCTATGGCGATATTGCTGAGGAATATCTGGGTGAACGGCTTGCGCCAGCGTCGCCAGAGGATTGGACATGGCAGGATTTTGCCGCCAACGCGCTTTACTTCAGCCGCTCGGTCAACCCCGATAGTCCAACGCGCTACGGCACCGTCATCCAGATGAAGAACCTGCTGTTCAATATGATGGTTTTCCATTCGCTGCCGCGTTCCTACGGTGGCAACTGGATGGATGATGATGGCAATATCACGGTGGACTCAGAGGCTTACCGTACAGCGCTGGAACTGGCCAAGATGCTTTACGATGCGGGTGCGACACCACCGGACTCCACCTCGTACGAGTATGCCGAAGCCAACACCGCCTACTCGGCTGGCCAGGTGGCGGCCATGGTGCAGTGGAATGCTGCCGCCTCTGAATTGACCGAAGCGCAGCCTGAGACGGCCGCCTTTGCCCCTCCATCAGGGCCTGAGGGTCGCTTCACCCACATTCATGGCCTTGGTCTGGGGCTTAACGCGGCAGCTGAAAACAAAGATGGCGCGACTGCCTTCTTGGAATGGCTGTCCACCGAGGAGGCAGCGCTTGCTTATGCCCGCGCCGGTGGTGCGCCTGGGCTTACCAATGAAACGGTTGGTGCGATCTCAGAGGATCGACCCGATCTTGTTCAAGTGGGTGACTACGCGTCCAACTACGGTTTTGTGATGAACGGTGCGACGTCTGAAAATGCGTTGTCGGTCTATGAAGCGCAGGCCGAAGAGTTCACCGGCTTTTGGGCGGGCACGCAGGACCTTGACGAAGCGATGACCAACATCACCGCCACGATGAGCGATCTGCTGCAATAAACGACGCACGGTCGGTGGGTTATCTGCCGACCGTCTTCATTTGGAGTTCGACAATGGCGACCAAGGAAAGACGCGAGAACGCCATGCTGGCGTCTCCCATGGTTTTGTTCTTGGTTGCCATTCTCGGTTTTCCGACGCTTCTGAGCATCATCTACGGTTTTTCTGACACCAGCTTTCAAACTCTGCGTTCCCCAGAGTTCAGCGGTTTGGACAATTTCAGGCGCGTGATCGCTGACGATGGGTTTTGGCAAGCCGCCTGGTTTTCGTTGCGCTTTGGCGTGATCACCGCCGTACTTCAATGCGCGTTAGGGCTGTTTCTGGCCGTCTATCTTGCGCCGTTGATCCGACGACATGGCTGGATGGTCGCAGTCTTGATCATTCCGATGATCGTTGCCCCCGCCATGATGGGCCTGATGTACCGTCTTGTATTGCACGAGTTTGCAGGCCCCATTCCCCATTACATGTATGAGTGGTTTGGCTGGAGCCCGGCCTTTCTGACCTACCAGAACGTCTTCAAGACGGTGGTAATGGCTGAAACGCTGCAATGGACGCCGTTTGCGTTCCTGTTGTTTCTGGCGGCCTATCAAGCCATCCCGGAAGACATGCGCGAGGCGGCGCGGGTTGATGGCACCAAGCCGTGGCAACTGTTCCGCTATGTTGAGCTGCCCTTGATGATGCCGACCGTCTATGTGGCGCTGTTTATTCGTTTCATTGATGGGTTTCGGGTGTTCGATAACATCTACACGCTGGTTGGTGCAGGACCGGGCGGGGCGACCACCTCGATGTCCATCTACATCTACGAGGCGTTTCTTCGTCAGGGCGATATCGGGCGCGCGCTAGCCGCAGCAATCTTGCTGTTTGTGACGGCTTTTGTGCTGCTCAGCCTGGCGCAACGGTTCCGGCGGGGCACGACATGAAACTTGGAAACGCGGTGCGCTGGCTGGTGTTTGTGGTTGCTGCTCTGGCGATGAATTTTCCAGTTATCGCAACGCTGATCACGGCCTTTAAATCGCCGAGCGAGGTTTCCCGCAACCCGTCGCTTTGGATCGAAGCGCCTACGCTGCAAAACTTCGCCACCGTTCTCACCGTGAGCGATCGACTGGACATTTATGGCTATCTGACCAACTCGCTTGTCGCAGCATTGATCGGCTCGATCCTGCCAATGATCCTGTGTTTCCCCATCGCTTGGGCGATGGCACGGCGCGGTGCAGGGCAGGCGATTTTGTTCCCGTTGGTAGTGAACTTGCGGGCGCTGCCGCTGATCATTTTCGCTATCCCGCTTTACATGATGTACGCGACGCTGGGTCTTTTGGATACCAAGTTGGGCCTTGGGCTCATTCTGGCAGTGGTCAATCTGCCACTGGCCTTTCTGCTTCTGGTCAACGCCGTGGGCGATATTCCACTGGAGCTAGAAGAGGCCGGGCGCATGGATGGTGCACGCCTTTGGCGGCTGCTCTGGTACATTGTGCTGCCGCTGTGCCGACCGGCGCTGATCACCACCTTTATCTTCGGCTTCATCACGGCTTGGAACGAGTTTCTCTTTGGCCTGATGCTCACCACGCAAGCAGCGGTGCCTGTAACTGTCGGCGCGTCGTTCTTCTTCGCCACGTCAGGCGGCGGCGTGCAATGGGGCGTGGCGGCAGCGGTGATGATCGTCGCCGCGCTGCCGCCTCTACTTCTGGGGCTTGTCATGTATCGGCGGATCAGCGGGTCCATGGTTACAGGCGCAGTTAAGGGTTAGGAGCTCGAGCCTAGCTTGCCTCGGCTAACAGGCTTGCGTTGCCGCCGGCGGCCGTTGTGTCGATGCAGACGTGACGTTCAAACCGGCACCACCGTCCAAAGTCCTGCTCGGCAAGCAGGGGGATGATGGCACCGTCGCGCGATGCCAGTGTTTTGCGAAGCTGTCGGAGATGGGTATCATCAGCAAAGCAAACCACAGCCTCAAATCCCTGAAGCTCGGCCAGTGCGGATGCTGGCAGCATGCCGCCTACGCCTTCATTGGCGGTTAGGCCAGGTGTGACGCAGACAGGGGAGCAGCCATTCTCTCTGGCCACTTTGGCCTGCAACAAAGCATCTTCTTTCGATGGACCAAGGCAGAGCACTGCGCCTCGGCCAAATTCAGACAATCGGTTGGACTCACCGGTTGGACCTGGCAGCGATGTGGTGGAAAGCAGTCGTGCTTTATCTTTCGCTTTGTTAATCAGGTTTTGGACTTTGCTCGTATCCGCAGGCATAGCGCTTTCGGCATCACCAACGGTGCGCTCAGGCCGGGCGAAGCGCGCAACATAGTTGGGGCCGCCTGCTTTTGGTCCGGTGCCCGAAAGGCCCTCGCCACCAAAGGGCTGAGAACCGACAATCGCACCGATCTGGTTGCGGTTCACATAGATGTTGCCTGCAGCCACCTCGCTGGAGAGAAGTTGCACGCGATCATCGATGCGAGAGTGGATGCCAAAAGTCAGGCCGTAGCCGCTTGCGTTGATGTCTTCGACGGCACCACGCAGATTTGGCGCCTGGAAGGTTGCGACGTGCAAGACAGGGCCGAAAATTTCTTCCTTCAGGTCCGCGATGCTTCCAACTTGGATCACAGTCGGTGCAACGAATGTGCCCTGGGTTGGCGCTGCAACGCGTTTCAACACCTGCCCTGCCGCCTCAGCCTTTTCGATATGTGCCAAGATACCCTCTCGGGCAGCCTTATTGATGATCGGCCCGACATCGCTGGACATCAGCCATGGGTCACCGACGACAAGTTCATCCATCGCGCCGAACAGCATCTGCAAGACGTTTTCAGCAACATCTTCCTGAAGGTAGAGCATGCGCAGGGCTGAGCAGCGCTGACCAGCTGACTGAAACGCCGATGCCACGATGTCCTTGATCGCTTGTTCTGGCAGCGCTGTGCTGTCAACGATCATCGCGTTTAGTCCGCCCGTTTCAGCAATCAGTGGCGCGGTTGGCTCAACATGCTCAACCATGGTGCGCTGAATGGACTTGGCCGTTGCGGTGGAGCCGGTGAAACAGATGCCATTCACATTGGGGGATGCGGTGATGCGTGCACCAACGATAGAGCCAGCCCCTGGCACCAGTTGCAGCGCGGTCTTTGGAACACCTGCGTGATGCAGCAGTTCGACTGCTAGGCCAGCGATCAGTCCGGTGGGCTCAGCGGGTTTTGCCAACACCCCATTGCCTGCGGCAAGTGCTGCTGCGATCTGGCCGGTGAAGATTGCCAACGGAAAGTTCCACGGCGACACGCAGGCGAAGACGCCGCGCGCTGGTGTTTTCATCTCCGTCCCTCGGGCCGCGTAGTAGCGCAGGAAATCGACGGCCTCCCGCAGTTCGGCTATAGCGTCGGCAGGTGTCTTACCGGCTTCGCGAGCGAGAAGAGCAAAAATCTCGCCGGCAGAGGCTTCGTAAAGATCAGCAGCTTGCCTTAGGATATCTGCGCGTTGGGTTGGTGGCGCGGTCCAAGGTTCGGCCAGTTGCAAGGCCGCTTCGGCATCCTGCTTGGTGCAATGGGTTAAGGTGCCAACGATATCGTCGGGGTTGGTTGGGTTGTGCACTGGCCGCGCCGTGTCCCCTTCGGCTGGCGCCGCAAGCATCGGGCCCGTCTCCCAGTGTTTGGCCTGAAAAGGCGCGCGCAGACGCTCATAGGTTTCAACATCCACTGGATCATGAAGGTCAAAGCCTTTTGAGTTGCTGCGCTCTGGCGCATAGAGATCTCTTGACAGCGGGACCGGAGATCGTGCGGTTTTGACCGCCTCAAACGGATCTTCGGCAATCGCTTCAGCTGGCACATCGGTGTCGACAATCTGATTAACAAATGAACTGTTGGCGCCGTTCTCCAGGAGACGCCGAACCAGATAAGCCAGAAGATCACGGTGCGGACCTACAGGAGCGTAGATGCGGCAGCGGGCGTTTTTGGCTTCCATAACGGTGTCATAAAGCGCTTCACCCATGCCGTGGAGCCGCTGAAATTCGAAGGCATTTTGATCGTCGGCCAACTCCAAAATCGTCGCAACGGAATGCGCGTTGTGTGTTGCAAACTGCGGGTAGAGCCTATCGGTGAGCGCAAGCAGACGCTGGGCGCAGCAAATGTAAGAGACATCGGTTGCCGATTTGCGGATGAACACCGGATAACCCGATAGCCCCTCAACCTGCGAGCGTTTGATTTCGGTGTCCCAATAAGCGCCTTTCACCAACCGGACCATGATTTTCCGGTCACGCTCTTTGGCCAGAGCATAGAGCCAATCGATAACCGGCAAAGCGCGCTTGCCATAAGCCTGGACAACCACGCCAAAACCATCCCAGCCTGCCAGCTCAGGGTCTTTAAGAACCGCCTCGATGACGTCCAGACTAAGGTCCAGCCGATCGGCCTCTTCGGCATCAATGTTCAGTCCCATGCCAGCTGTGCAGGCCATCCGGGCAAGGCTGCTGGCACGGTCAACCAGTTCGCGCATCACGCGATCACGTTGGCCCAGTTCATAGCGCGGATGCAGCGCTGAGAGTTTGATTGAGATGCCTGGATTTTGGCGAATGTCCTCCGACTGGCATTCCTTGGCCAAGCGCCTGATCGCATCAGCATAGGCGTCAAAAAATGCTTGGGCATCGCGCTCTGTTAAAGCTGCTTCACCGAGCATGTCGTAGGAGAAGGTGTAGCCTGAATCCTGCTGAGAACGCCCTCGATCCAGCGCTTCATCGATGGTTTGGCCAAGCACGAACGCGCCACCCAGCTCTTTCATTGCGCTTTTTACAGCCACACGGATGACAGGTTCGCCCAGGCGCTTGATCGCCGAGCGAAGTACCGTTGCGGCCCCTTGGTCATCAGATAGCACCTTGCCGGTCAGCATCAGTGCCCAGGTTGAAGCGTTGACGAGAGATGAGCTGGATTTGCCGAGATGCTCGCCCCATGCTGATGGGGCGATCTTATCTTCGATCAACGCATCGATGGTTTCCACATCGGGCACGCGCAGTAGCGCCTCAGCGAGGCACATCAACGCCACGCCTTCGTCAGTTGAGAGCCCATACTCGGCAAGAAACACTTCCATGAGGCCAGGCTTTTTGACCGTCCGGATCGCTTCAATCAGCTCGATAGCTCGCTGCTTGGCCTTGCTTCGGATTTCGTCAGAAATGGCGGCTGTCTCGATCAGCTTGGCGAGAGCCACATTTTCGTCCTCGAGCGTGTGGTGTCGAATGGTCTGCCGTTGGTCCTCTAAGCGCGTCATCAAGCTGTCCCTGATTATCAAGATGTGCTTGGCAGCATAGCGCGATTGAAATAGGCAAAAGGCCTGAAAAAAGTTCCTTGTTAGAGGAAATGACCTAAAACATGATGTATTTTGGATGGTACGATCATGAATGACCAATCTCATAGGGTATTAGACCGCTATGACCAGGCTATCCTCGATATCCTGTCGGTGGAGGGGCGCCTGCCAATCACCGAGCTTTCCAAGCGAGTGGGCCTGTCAAAAACACCATGTCAGAACCGCCTGAAACGGCTTGTGAGCGAGGGCTATATCGTCGGCTTTCGCGCCATTCTAAGCCCGCGAAAGCTTGGGAAAGAGCATGTTGCCTTTGTCGAAGTGAAGCTGTCTGACACGCGCGAAAAAGCCCTTCGTGATTTCAACCGGGCTGTGATGGCAACGCCAGAGATTGAGCAGTGTCATATGATCGCTGGAGCGTTTGATTTTCTGCTGAAGGTGCGAACTGGAGATATTCGAGATTATCGTCTGGTGCTGGGTGAGAAGATTTCTGCTCTCCCGCATGTCGCCAACACATCGACGCATGTCTCCATGGAGGCGATCAAAGATGCATCGTTCTGACGGTATGGTACTGTGTAGTTTGATGACCGCATACAATGATTGCACGCCTTGCAACCGTTGAATGCGGCTGGCGAAAAGCACTGCTTATTTGTAACCCCAAACTGTTGAGATGACTCACTTTTGGTCGCTCTAGGCTGGACAATTTTGCCCGGCATGCCAAACCTACAATCAAACGCAAACGGAGCCCACATCATGAAAACTTGGACCCTTGGTCTTTCTGCTTTGTCGCTTCCTGCATTAGCACTTGTCGCGCTGACGACTGCCATCAACCCTGCTTCAGCCCATGAACATGGCGCTTGCGCTGCGGGCAAGACGCTGGAAGAGGGCGTGCTGACCATCGCCACCGGCAACCCGGCTTTCTACCCTTGGGTGCTTAACGATGACCCTGAAAGTGGTGAAGGCTATGAGGCTGCTGTCGCTTACGCCATCGCCGAAGCCATGGGCTTTGACGCCGAGCACGTGACGTGGGTGCGCACCTCGTTCGATGAGGCTATTCAGCCTGGGTCGAAAGACTTTGACTTCAACATGCAGCAATATTCCATCACCGAAGCGCGCGAGCAGATGGTTGATTTCTCGCTGCCCTATTACACCTCGGCCATGGCTGTTCTCACCACGCAGTCCGTTGTGGACGCAGGTCTTGAACCCAATGTGGGCTCGCTTCAAGGCGCTGTTTGGGGAGCGCATTCGACAACGACGGCTTTACCGATGCTCACTGAGATTGTTCAGCCGGAACGTGACCCG
This sequence comes from Pseudomonadota bacterium, assembly GCA_039814945.1. GTDB lineage: Bacteria > Pseudomonadota > Alphaproteobacteria > Rhizobiales > MH13 > MH13. Next base: position 253,017 of record JBCCAF010000001.1, on the reverse strand, counting down.
CTGCTCTATGGCGATAATGTTGATGTAACGGCTGCCATGCAGGCGGGTCAGATCGATGCGGCATTGTTTGATCTGCCCACCGCGCTTTATCTGGCTGCTGTAGTGGTCAATGACGGTGTGATCCTTGGTCAATTCACCGCGGATCGCTCGTCTAATCCTGATCAGTTTGGCTTGCTCATGGCAGAAGGCAATCCACTCAAAGAGTGTGTGGACGCGGCCATTACCGAACTCACAGAATCCGGCGCAATGGCAGCACTGGAAGCGCAGTGGCTGCAAGAGGCCACCGGCGTGCCGATTATCGAGTAGATGGCTGACGCTGGACTGAATGCATCAGTGAGCGCCGACGCGACGACCCGATCCGTCGACACGCCTACACGTCGTGAGGTGTATGAGGCACGGATGCGGCGGCGTTCGATCATCATCGCCGCGACCTCAACACTCGGTGTTTTGGCCGCCTTTGTGGTGTTGGTGCCATTGGCGCCGGGCTGGGATGCGGTACAGCGCAGCTTTTTCAATGGCGAGGTGTTCACGCGCACGTTCCCAGGCCTTCTCGGTGCCTTCGTACAAAATGTTGCGATCTTTGCCTGGTGCGCTCCGATTATCGCGATCCTTGGGCTGGCGATTGCGCTCTGCCGTGACGTGCGCTCGCCGCTCCTCTTCCCGCTACGAATGTTTGGCGCACTCTACACCGATGTGTTTCGCGGCGTGCCAGTGATCCTGGTGATTTATTTGATTGGTTTCGGTGTGCCGGGGCTTGGATTACCACGTCCCTGGAACTCACCCTACATTTGGGGCTCGCTCGCCTTGCTGCTTGTTTACGCCGCTTATGTGGCGGAGGTTTTTCGCTCCGGTATCGAGTCGATTCATGAAAGCCAGCGCGCGGCCGCTGCATCCTTGGGTCTGTCGGATCAAGACACGATGCGCTTTGTGGTGCTCCCGCAGGCTGTTCGCAACGTGATGCCAGCGAACATGAACCTCTTTATAGCCTTGCAAAAAGATGTGGCGCTGTTGTCTTTCATTGGGCCGGTAGAAATCTTTCGCCAGGCAGGCGTTTACAAATCTCTGTTTGCCAATTTCACACCCTATGTCGGTGCAGCGCTGATCTTTCTGGCGATCACCATTCCTGCAACACGCTATGCTGATTATATGCTGCATCGGCAAACGAGGCGTCGGACGTGACGGTGCCGCCCGGCGTGAAGCTGTCTTTGCGCGGTGTTCGCAAAAGCTTTGGTACGAATGAAGTTTGTCGGGGCATTGATCTGGATGTGGCCCAAGGGCAAATGGTCTGCCTGATCGGGGCGTCGGGGTCGGGTAAGTCCACGCTCCTGCGCTGCATCAACCTTCTTGAACCGATTGATGATGGGGTGATTTTTCTAGACGGTGTCGACATTGCCGAACCAGGCTTTGATCCGCAGCCTGTGCGCGAGCGGATCGGCATCGTTTTCCAGTCTTACAATCTCTTTCCTCATATGACGGCGGCTGAGAATGTGATGCTGGCGCCTATGCGGGTGCATGGCCGCAGCAAGGCAGATTTGGCAGGTCCCGTTACCGATCTGTTTGAGCGCTTTGGCCTGCCTGAACACATGAACCACTATCCCGACCAGCTTTCCGGTGGTCAGCAGCAGCGTGTGGCGATTATCCGCGCCTTGGCGATGGAGCCCGAAATCATGCTGTTCGACGAGATTACCTCTGCGCTTGATCCGGAACTTGTGGGCGAGGTGCTGGACGTTTTGCGGCAGCTTCACCGTGATGGCATGACGATGATCTTGGCGACCCACGAGATGGGGTTTGCGCGCGAGTTGGCTGACAAGGTTTGCTTTCTGGACGCCGGGCGCATTTTGGAAGAGGGCGCACCGACAGATGTGTTCTCTACACCCAAAGAAGACCGCACGCGCGAGTTTTTGTCCCGCGTGCTTTAGGCGAGCGCGCTTTAGCTACGCCAGAGCGCATTCTGTTCATGACGCAAAATCGTATCGGCGAGGGTGGTGAACTCGCGCACGATGAACTGCTGAAAGCGTCGCACGCTCGGCGCCAAGGTGGCGTCTGCTCGCGTCAGAAGGCCCAGATTGCGCTCTGGATGGCCGATTTTGATGGATAGTGCCGATAGTGTTTTCTGGCGTCGTAGTGTGAACACCACCGAGTAGGGCAGCACGGTGAGTGCATCGGAGCGTTCAAGAATGTTGATGATTGAGGTTAGCGAACCGCCAGAAAAACTGACGCGAAAATCTCGCACGCCGATGCTGGAAAGCACGCTTCGCAAATCCTCGTAAAGCGGGCTGTCGGTTGGTGGTGCGATCCAGGGGTAGGGGGCGATGTCGGAAAGCGTGACGGAGGTGCGATTGGCCACCGGGTGGGTTGCTCCGCAGGCGATCACGTTGCGACCGGGCAGAATGTCTTTGAACGTGAAACCGCTTGGGATGGCGTCCACTTTCATTGGACAGATTGCGATGTCGAGCGTGCCGGCCTCCAGCTTTTCCATGAGCTCGGGCGCATAATTGTAAGACTGATCGATGCGCACATCCGGGTGCCCGCTCTGGAAGTCGGCGATCATGCCTGAAATGACGCCATCCATGAAAATTGGCGATCCACCAACGCGCACAACGCCGGAGCGTCCATCAAGATAGCGTCGCACGACATCGGAAGCGGCGCTGTTTGCGGCCAGCACTTTGCGGCCTTCGTTGGCCAATGCCAAACAGAGTTCCGTTGGTTGCAAAGGGCGTTTGTTCTTTTCAAAGAGTCGTGAGCCAACGCGCGCTTCGAGCATCGCAAGGGTGCGCGATACGCTCGGTTGGGATTTGCCCAGAGCCTCCGAGCCCTCGGTTAGACCGCCCGCATCAACGATGGCAGCAACGATTTCCAGGTGACGTGGGTCGAATTTCATAACTTGAAGTTATATTAAGCCGCGCAAATTGGATCAAGGCATCAAAATTTGCGTGCTAGCGTTTCCTCAATGAGATGACAGAGCGCTCGCTAAGGGCGCCGTCTGGGAGGATTGATGGTCTATTTCCAAAGCCAGTTTGAAGCACAAAGCGCTGCGGTTCGCGTGCGGTTCGGTGCTGGCTTGCGCCATCAGATCGAAGAAGAAATTGATCGTCTTGGTTGCACACGGGCTTTGGTGCTTTCCACCCCACCGCAAGCTGACAGTGCCATGGATATGGCGGCCAACCTCAACGGCAAAGCTGCAGGCGTTTTCACTAAAGCCGCCATGCATACGCCGGTGGATGTGACAGCCGAAGCGATTGTGCATGCCAAAAGCGTGGAGGCTGATTGCCTGGTGGCGCTTGGCGGTGGTTCCACAACGGGTCTGGGCAAAGCGATTGCCTATCAGACGGACCTGCCACAGATCGTGATCCCGACCACCTATGCCGGATCAGAAGCCACAGCCATTCTTGGTCAAACCGAGAATGGCGTGAAGACCACGGTCATGGACGCCAAGATCCAGCCTGAAGTTATTCTGTATGATGCGGAGCTCGTGGCGACGCTGCCTGTACCGATGACGGTCACCAGCGCCCTCAACGCGATGGCGCATGCCGCCGAAGCGCTTTATGCGGTGAACCGCAATCCGGTCTCCACGATGCTGGCCATTGAGGGGCTATCTGCCTTCCAGCGCGCTTTGCCCAAAGTGATCGACAACCCGCAGAACTTGGATGCGCGGGGTGAAACCCTTTACGGCGCGTGGCTTTGCGGCACGGTGCTTGGCCAGGTGGGCATGGCACTGCACCACAAGCTTTGCCACACGCTGGGTGGCTCGTTCGACTTGCCTCACGCGGAAACCCACGCGATCGTTCTGCCCCATGCCATTGCCTACAATGCGCGCGCTGTAGCCGATCAACTTCAGCCCATTTGTGAGATTTTTGGTGGCACGAACGCTGGTGCTTCGCTGCATGCTTTTGCTGCCAAGGTCGGTGCACCGATGGCGCTGAAAGATCTGGGCTTGAATGAGAGCGATCTCGACAAAGCCGCCGACCTTGCCACCAGCAAACCTTATCCCAACCCACGGCCAGTCGAGCGCGATGCGATCCGTGCGCTGCTCCAGGCTGCTTGGGCTGGGGAACCACCCGTTCTTTGACACCAAAAAACAACGAACAAATCATCTGGGAGGATGACATGATTACTCGTCGCACACTTTTGAAGAGCACTGCCGCCGCTGCCGCAGTTAGCGCTTTCCCGATGCCCGCGATTGCACAGGGCGCGCGCATCAAGCTGGGCTATGTCAGCCCGCAGTCCGGTCCGCTGGCAGCGTTTGCCGAGGCAGACAATTTCATTCTTTCGAACTTTGCGCAGTCTGCGGTTGCTGAGAACTTTGAGGTGATCGTCAAGGACAGCCAGTCCAACCCAAACCGTGCTGCAGATGTCGCCCAAGAGCTCATCATCGATGATGAAGTGGACATGCTGCTAGTGGCCTCAACGCCGGAAACGACCAACCCGGTGGCGACCACTGCGGAGTCTGAGGGCGTGCCGGTGATCTCAACGGTGGCACCTTGGCAACCCTGGTTCATTGGGCAGCAGGGCAATCCTGGCAACCCGGAAAGTTGGGAGCCGTTCGACTACGCCTACCACTTCTTCTGGGGTCTTGAGGACGTAATCTCGGTGTTTACCGCCATGTGGTCGCAGCTGGACACCAACAAGTCGGTCGGCGGCCTCTTCCCCAATGACGGCGACGGCAATGCGTGGGGCGATCCCAATGTTGGCTTCCCGCCGGTGCTGGATGCTCAAGGCTACTCGCTGACCGATCCGGGCCGCTATCAGAACCTGACAGATGATTTTTCCGCGCAGATCAATGCGTTCAAGCAAGGCAACGTGGAGATCGTCACTGGCGTGCCGATCCCGCCAGATTTCACAACTTTCTGGAACCAGGCCAAGCAGCAGGGCTTCACGCCTAAGGCTGCCTCCATCGGCAAAGCGATCCTGTTCCCGCAGGCCGTTGAAGCGCTGGGCGACAGCGGACACAACCTTTCCTCGGAAGTTTGGTGGTCACCAAGCCATCCGTTCTCATCCTCGCTTAACGGCCTGTCGGCGGGGCAGGTGGCTGAGGCCTACACCGGCGAAACCGGTAAACAGTGGACGCAGCCTATCGGCTTTGTGCACGCACTGTTTGAGCTGGCTGTCGATGTGATGGGCCGGGTGGATGACTCAAGCGATGGTGATGCGGTGGCCGAAGCGATTGCTGCCTCCAATCTCAATACAATCGTTGGCCCAATCTCCTTTAATGGTGCGGGACTGCCGCCGTTCGCTGCGCGCAACGTCGCAAAGACACCGCTTGTCGGTGGTCAGTGGCGCCTGAACGATGGTGGCGGTTACGACCTGGTGATCGTCGACAACTCCGATCAGCCGTCGATCCCGACCGGTGGCACGATGGAAGAGATTTCCTAAACCAGACCTGATGCCCGGACCTCTGTGGCCCGGGCGCTTTCACCCGTCCCATGGCCCGCACTTGAAAGGTGCAGCAATGACAACCCGCGCGCCCGAGGCGATGCTTGCCTTGCAAAACGTGTCGAAAAGCTTCGGCGCCTTGAAAGTGACCGACGATGTTTCGTTCGATGTGCCGGAAGGCCAAGCGCTCGGCATCATTGGGCCAAACGGTGCGGGTAAATCCACGCTGTTCAATCTGATCACAGGGAACATTCCGGCGGATAAGGGCAGCGTTCATTTTGAGGGCAGGGACGTGACCAAAGTGCCCGCCATGCAGCGGTGCATTTCAGGCGTTGGGCGGTCTTTCCAGATACCGCAGCCTTTCACGCACCTCACGGTCTACGAGAATTTGGTGGTGGCGGCGACGTTCGGGCGGCAGCGCACCGAAAACGAGGTCATGCACCAGTGCGCGGTGATCTTGGAGCGCACCGAGCTTATTGGCAAAGCCAATCAAACCTCGGGTTCATTGTCGCTGTTGGAACGCAAGCGCCTGGAACTTGCCCGGGCCATGGCCACTCATCCGAAGCTTTTGCTGCTTGATGAAATTGCGGGCGGGCTGACAGAGGGCGAATGCCATGCGCTGGTCGAAACCATCAAAGCGATCCATGCCGAGGGCGTTACCATCGTTTGGATCGAACACGTGCTGCACGCGCTGACCTCCGTGGTGGAGCGGTTGCTGGTGCTCGATTTCGGCAAGGTTATCGGCATTGGCGAGCCTGACGCGATCATGGAGTCCAAAGAGGTCAAAGAAATCTATTTGGGGATCGACGTCTGATGGCTCTTCTCGCAACTCAAAGCCTCACGGCCCATTACGGTGATTTCCAAGCGCTGTTTGGCGTGGATGTCAGCCTCGATGAGGGCGAGACCATCGCCATCATCGGGGCCAATGGCGCGGGCAAAACCACACTGATGCGCTCCATCGCTGGTGTGTTGACCAATGCCCAAGATACTGTTGCTTTTGAAGGCACTGCTATCGGTAATGCACCTGCAGATGCGATCATGGCGATGGGTGTGGCCATGGTGCCGGAAGGGCGTCGTCTTTTCCCATCTCTGACCGTGGAAGAGAACCTGCTGATCGGCACCTATGGCCGCAAGAACGGCGGGCACTGGAACCTCGAGACCGTCTACGATCTCTTCCCGATCCTGAAAGAGCGCCGCAACAATCCCGGTACCGCACTATCGGGCGGCCAGCAGCAGATGGTGGCGATTGGCCGCGCGCTGATGAGCAATCCCCGCGTGCTGCTATGCGATGAGATCTCGCTTGGCCTCGCGCCGGTGGTGATCCGCGACATCTACAAAGCGGTGCCAAAGATCAAAGAAGCGGGCGCGTCTCTCATTGTCGTTGAGCAGGACATCGGCCAGGCCATGCAGGTCGCCGACCGTGTCTACTGCATGATGGAAGGTCGGGTGACCCTATCCGGCACGCCCGATGAGCTCTCCCGCAAGGCCATCCACGACGCTTATTTTGGAGCAGCGGCATGATCTGGATCGATACCATTCTTCAGGGCATCCTGCTCGGCGGTCTTTACGCCCTGTTCGCTGCTGGCCTCAGCCTCGTTTTCGGCATCATGCGGCTGGTCAATCTTGCCCATGGCGACCTCATTGTCATGGGGGCCTATCTCATCCTGCTGCTGGTCACGATGACGGGTCTGTCACCGTTTATCGCAGCAGCCATCGCCATCCCGTTTATGTTCATGCTCGGCTATGGTCTGCAAAAATACATGCTCAATCGCGTGCTTGGTGAGGACATATTGCCGCCACTTCTGGTGACGTTCGGTCTGTCAGTGGTTCTGCAAAACGCTTTGCTCGAAGGCTTTTCCGCTGACAGCCAACGCTTGCCGACCGGTGCGCTGTCCACCGCTTCTGTGCAAGTTGCAGGGATCAATCTTGGCGTGCTGCCGCTGCTCACCTTTGCCTCGGCGGTTCTGGTGATCGTGGCGCTCAATTGGTTGTTCTACCGTACAGAGCTTGGAAGGGCCTTCCGCGCAACATCGGATGATCCAACCACGGCTGGTCTGATGGGCATCAAGCCGGCCAACATTTTTGCCAAGGCGACCGGCATCGCGATGATCATCGTGACCATAGCTGCCCTCTATCTTGGAATGCGCTCCAACTTTGATCCGAACATCGGTCCGGCGCGCCTCATCTACGCGTTTGAGGCCGTGATCATCGGCGGGCTTGGCTCCCTCTGGGGCACACTGTTGGGCGGTATCATCATTGGCGTGGCGCAGACAGTGGGCGCGGCGATCAATCCCGAGTGGCAGATCCTGGCCGGCCATGTCGCCTTCTTGGTCGTGTTGCTCATTCGTCCGCGCGGGCTTTTCCCGCGGGCCGTGGATTAGGAGCGGTACGATGGATGATCACACGACACCCTATGCCGTTCATACTGGCTCCAAAGCCTCCAAGATCGCAGGCGTCCTCGCGGTTGTCCTGATCATTGTGTTGGTGGCGTTACCGGCCTTCGCTTCGCGCAGCCTGATCCAGGACATGTTCTTCATCCTCACCATGCTGGTGCTGGCGCAGTTCTGGAACTTGCTCGCCGGTTATGGTGGGCTGGTGTCCATCGGCCAGCAGGCCTTTGTTGGCATCGGCGCTTACGCTATGTTCGGCGTGGTGATCCTGGCAGGTGTTGATCCCATCCCGGCAATCCTTCTGGGTGGTGTTGTCGCCGTTCTGTTGGCCATTCCAACCGCCTTCTTCGCTTTCCGTTTGCAGGGTGCCTACTTTGCTATTGGCACCTGGGTAATCGCCGAAGTGGTGCGCCTCATGACCTCGCAATGGCAAGCTGTGGGTGGCGGTACGGGCACATCTCTGCCGCGCTCGGCGACGCGCGAGCTGATGTTTGCTGAAGCCATTGAGAATCTCTTTGGCGTGCGCAGCGCTGCGGCCCGCGATATCCTGTCCTACTGGCTCGCCGTCATCCTGGCCGTGGCGACCATCGGTGGTATCTATTGGCTGCTGCGTACCAAGCGCGGGCTGGCGTTGGCCGCGGTGCGCGACAACATCGAAGCGGCGAAATCCGTCGGCGTCGATGCCGGCCGCATGAAGTGGGTGGTGTTCCTGGTTGCCGCCTTCGGCACCGGCATCGCTGGGGCGCTGATCTATCTGCAAAAGGCGCGCATCTCACCCGACGCAGCCTTCTCGGTACAGGACTGGACGGCTTACGTCATCTTCATCGTGGTGATTGGTGGCATCGGCACCATCGAAGGCCCGATTGTCGGCGTGCTGGTGTTCTTCATCCTGCAATCGCTGCTGGCCGACTACGGCACTTGGTATCTGATGGTCCTTGGGGTCATCGGCATCATCATCATACTTTTTGCGCCCAAGGGCCTGTGGGGACTGATCTCCAGCCGCACCGGCGTGGAGCTTTTCCCTGTGCGTCGGCGCCTGACTGGCGGCGCGCTCGATACAGAAAATTCGCCTGAAAAGAAGACTGAGGAAACCCAAAATGGCTGACATCACCACAGACGTTCTGATCATCGGCACCGGTCCTGCCGGTTCTGCAACCGCAGCGCTTCTTTCCAGCTACGGCATCGAGAACATGGCGGTAAACCGCTACCGCTGGCTCGCCAACACGCCGCGCGCACACATCACCAATCAACGCACGATGGAAGTGCTGCGCGACCTTGGCCTGGACGTAGAGGGAGAAGCCTACATGTTCGCCGCCGAGCAGGAGCTGATGGGCGAGAACGTGTTCTGCGAAAGCCTGGCGGGTGAGGAAATTGGCCGCATGAAAAGCTGGGGCAACCACCCTATGTCGAAGGCCGAGCACCTGCTCTCCTCGCCGACCTTCATGAACGACCTGCCGCAGACCATGATGGAGCCGCTGCTGTTCAAGACGGCCTGTTCGCGTGGCACGCAAGCGCGCATGTCGACTGAATATCTACATCACGAACAAGATGCTGAAGGCGTCACCACCGCCTGCCTTGACCGCTTAAGCGGTCAAGAGATCACCATTCGCTCGCGCTATCTGGTGGGTGCTGATGGCGGCAACTCGAAGGTGGCCGAGCTGGAGAACCTACCCTTTGAAGGGGAAATGGGTGTCGGCGGTTCGATGAACATCATCTTCAAGGCCGATCTTTCCAAGTTCGTCGCCCATCGGCCTTCGGTTCTCTATTGGGTGGTGCAGCCGGGCGCCGATGTCGGGGGCATCGGCATGGGTCTGGTGCGCATGGTGCGCCCCTGGAACGAGTGGCTGATTGTTTGGGGCTACGACATCAACCAGCCCGCGCCGGACGTGACCGATGAGTTTGCCACCAAAGTGGTGCGCGATCTGGTGGGGGATCAGACTATCGATCCTGACATAACCTCTGTTTCCACATGGACGGTGAACAACAAATACGCCACCAACATGCAGGCAGGACGCGTGTTCATCATGGGAGATGCGGCCCACCGTCATCCACCCTCCAACGGTCTTGGATCGAATACGTCGATACAGGATTCCTTTAATCTGGCCTGGAAACTCGCTGCCGTTTTGAAAGGCCAGGCGGGCGAGGCGCTGCTTGACAGCTATTCCGAAGAACGTGCGCCGGTCGCCAAGCAGATCGTCACCCGTGCCAACCAGTCGATTGGCGAGTTTGGCCCGATCTTTGAGTCGCTTGGCCTGACGGAGTCCACCGACCCTGAAGTGATGCAAGCGAACATGGATAAGCGCTGTGATGCCAATATGGAGGCCGAACAGCAGCGCGCCGCCATTCGAGAAGCTATTGCTTTCAAGAAGTACGAGTTTGATGCTCACGGCGTGGAGATGAACCAGCGTTACAAGTCGACCGCTATCGCTACCGATGGGCAGATGGAACCAGCCTTTGAGCTGGACGCTGAATTGCACTATCAGCCGACAACATGGCCGGGCGCGCGCATTCCCCATGCCTGGGTTTATGACCATGATGGCGGCAAGCACTCGACGCTGGATCTGGTCGGTCGTGGGCAGTTCACAATCCTGACTGGCATCAACGGTGAGGCATGGGCCGATACCGCTGAAAAGGTCGGCAAGGCGCTGGGCATCGACATCCGCGCCCACGTGATCGGACCGCGCCGGAGCATCATCGACCATCATGGTGATTGGGCTCGTGCCCGCGAGGTGAATGAGGCAGGCTGCGTGCTCGTTCGGCCCGATCAACATGTCGCTTGGCGTGCCGACGACATGGCGGAAAACCCAGAAGCTGAGCTCACCCGCGTGCTCAACGCCCTCCTGCACCGCGCAAACTAGGAGCTTTCCCATGGCCTTGTTCACCGAAGAAACATCTGAAAGCGCCGTCAACGGCCGGATGGGCGCGGACATCGATCCACGCCTTGCGACAGTTATGACATCGCTGGTCAGGCATCTTCACGCCTTCGCCAAAGATGTGGAATTGACGCAGGAAGAGTGGGGCATTGCAATCGATTTTCTGACCCGCACTGGCCAGTTGTGCGATGACAACCGGCAAGAGTTCATCCTGCTCAGCGATACGCTAGGCGTTTCCATGTTGGTGGATGCCATCAACCATCGCAGGCCAAATGGAGCGACGGAAAACACGGTCCTTGGTCCGTTCCACGTGGCCGATGCGCCAAACTATCCAATGGGTCAGAACATCTGTCTGGATGACAAAGGTGAAAGTTGCCTCTTTCAGGGGCGAGTGATCGATCTGGGCGGTAACGCTATCGAAGGCGCGTCTATCGATGTTTGGTCTGACAACGCCGATGGTTTTTACGATGTTCAGCAACCGAACGTTCAGCCGAAGTTTAACAATCGCGGTATCTTCACCACCGCCGCAGATGGGGCTTACAGCTTTCGCGGTATTCGCCCTGTTGCCTATCCGATCCCCGATGATGGACCGGTGGGGCAGATGCTGGCAGCGCTTAATCGTCATCCAAACCGGCCAGCGCATATGCATTTCATCGTCAGCGCGCCGGGCTATGAGCGCATTATCACCCACACATTTGTCGATGGTGATGAATGGCTAACGTCCGATGCGGTGTTTGGTGTCAAAGCGTCACTCATTTCGACCATGGAACCTGGCGAGGAGGGTGATACGATGTGGAAATCTTCTTTCGATTTCATCATGGTAGAGCAAGATTAAATGACCGATCAAAAACCCTGCATCATCTGCGTTGCGATCACCGGATCGTTGCCGACCAAGGCTAACAATCCGGCAGTGCCGATCACAGTTGATGAGCAGGTTGAATCCACCCAAGAAGCTTTTGAAACTGGCGCGGCCATCCTGCATGCCCATGTGCGCAATGATGACCAAACACCATCAAGCGATCCGGAAAAGTTCGCGCGACTAAAAGAGGGTGTGGAGAAGCATTGCCCCGGCATGATCGTCCAGTTTTCGACCGGTGGTCGATCTGGCGCGGGGCATGAGCGTGGCGGAATGCTGCCGCTGAAGCCCGACATGGCCTCGCTTTCGGTAGGCTCCAACAACTTCCCCAACCGTGTTTATGAGAACCCGCCACAACTGATCGACTGGCTGGCAGGTGAAATGCGCACTTATGAGGTGAAGCCGGAAATCGAAGCGTTCGATCTTTCGCATATTCACCAGGCGGCGAAGATGCATGCCGATGGCCGCATTCCTGATACGCCGTATATTCAGTTTGTGATGGGTGTGAAAAACGCCATGCCCGCCGACAAGGATGTGTTTGACTACTATGTGAAAACGGTTGAGCGCCTTGTACCAGGCGGTGAATGGTGTGCCGCCGGTATCGGCCCAGCGCAGGTCAAGCTTAACGAGTGGGCTGTGGCTGCAGGTGGGCACGCACGAGCAGGTTTGGAGGATAATGTCCGGCTCGACAAGGAAACGCTCGCACCATCGAACGCTGCGCTGATCCAACGTGTTGTGGATATCTGCGCACGCCATGGGCGACCGGTTGCCACGCCCGATCAAGCGCGCGAGATGCTAGGCTTGCGTAAAGCGGCTTAAGCGACGTCCTGCTGGGCGCCAAGGCGGTGGTCACCAAACCCATCGCTCCCAACGAAGACCTGCGTTCCCCAGGCTTCGCAAGCCTTTGCAAGATCGGCCGGTACGGGCTCGTCCGTGAAGAAGCAGGCAACATCGGCGAGTGATCCAACGCGCGCCGGTGCCTTGCGTTGAAACTTGATATGGTCGGCAACCAGAAACACATCGCGCGCTTGATTGATAATACGCTGGGTCACGCCGACTTCCTGGATATCAAAGTCCAGAATGTCGCCTTCATCATCAAGCGCTGAGCAGCCGATGATCGCGTAATCGAACTTGAACTGCTCAATCGTGTTGGTCGTCAGATTGCCGATCAAACCACCGTCCGAGCGGCGCAGCGTCCCGCCTGTCACGATCACCTGGCACTCGTCATTGGGGATGAGGATCGTCGCAACGTTCATGTTGTTGGTGACCACCAGCATGTCGCGGTGGGTCAGAAGTTCGCGTGCAACGGCCTCGGTGGTTGTGCCCAGATTGATAAACACCGAGCAGTCATGGGGTAGGGCGGCGGCGCAGGCGCGTGCAATCTCCAGCTTGCCATCAAAGTTGAGATTGCGACGCTGCTCATAGGCAATGTTGGCGGTCCCTGAGGGTAGAACCGCACCGCCATGAACGCGCTCAATTTTTCCAGCTTCGGCCAACTCTGATAGATCGCGACGGATTGTTTGCAGCGTCACGTCAAACCGTTCGGCCAGGCTTTCGACGGTAATTTTACCCTCACGCCGAATGACATCCACGATTTCAACTTGTCTGAATGTCTGGGCCATTTGCGGCTTCTCCACTGCTGCGCACGATTTCATCACCTTCGGTTGTGGCCTGCAAGCTGTGCATCAATTGCGCGTTTCTTTTCGGTATTCGCTTATCGACACTTTTTGGATGCTCTAAGCGGTAAAATTCAGATTTGTTTTAGATATATCCACTTCGCCGGAAGCCTTTTCGGAAGAAAAAATATAACAAAAACATTGCGATAATAAAAACGAAAAAAAACGAAAGAAAGTATCTTCCTTTTTTTCGCTTTGCCTGTCATGGTTTGAAAAACGCTGAGACGGGAGGCTCAGGTGCCAAACAATCATGGCACATCGGATATCCACGATCTGTTCGTGATCGGGGGCGGTATCAATGGTTGTGGGATCGCACGTGATGCGGCCGGCAGAGGGCTGGACGTCGTTGTCGCTGAGATGAACGATCTAGCATCGGCCACATCGTCAGCTTCCACCAAGCTTTTCCACGGTGGCCTTCGTTATCTTGAATATTTTGAATTTCGTCTGGTGCGTGAGGCATTGATCGAGCGTGAGGTCTTGCTGCGTGCCATGCCGCACATCAGTTGGCCGATGCGTTTCGTCCTACCCTACCACAAAGACATGCGCTTTGAGAGCGAGACGCCGACGTCTCGGTTGCTCAATCTGGTTATGCCCTGGATGAAAGGTCGCCGCCCGGCCTGGCTGATCCGCCTTGGACTTTTTCTCTACGATTCCCTTGGGGGACGTGAGATTTTGCCCGGTAGCACGACGCTTGATCTGCGACAGACGCCTGAAGGCGCGCCGCTGAATGATCGTTTTGAGCGGGCCTATGAATACTCCGATTGCTGGGTCGAAGACTCCCGCTTGGTTGTTCTCAATGCCCGTGACGCCGAGGCGCGCGGCGCCAAAATCATGGTGCGGACCAAAGTTGTTGGCGCCGAGCGCCATCCCGACCATTGGGTTGTCACGACCGAAGATGGCGCGACAGGCGAACAGCAAACGTACAAAGCGCGCATGCTGGTGAACGCTGGCGGTCCGTGGGTTGGCGATATCATCCAACAAAAGGTTCGGCTGAACTCATCAGAAGGCGTGCGGCTGGTTCGTGGCAGTCATATCGTGACCCGCAAACTCTACGATCACGACAAGTGCTATTTCTTCCAAGGCACTGATGGCCGGATTATTTTCGCCATTCCTTATGAGACAGATTTCACGCTGATCGGCACGACAGATGCTGAGCATGAGGATGTATCAATTGAACCTGAATGCACGCGCGAAGAGCAAGATTATCTGACGCGATTTGCCAGCGCTTATTTCAAGGCGCCGGTCACAGAAGATGATGTGGTGTGGGCGTATTCAGGTGTTCGTCCGCTTTATGATGATGGCGCAAGTTCGGCCACGGCTGCCACGCGCGATTATACGCTGAAGGTGGACGCTGCTGGTGGCGCGCCGATCCTCAATTGCTTTGGTGGCAAGATCACCACCTACCGCCGGTTGGCGGAAAGCGCACTGGATCTGGTGGCTGAGCACTTTGAAGGTCTTCCAGGTCAATGGACTGCTGGTGTGCCGCTGCCTGGCGGCGATTTTCCTGTCGATGGCTTTGATGCGCTTGTGAGCGATCTTCGAGCTGCGCACCCCTATTTGGGAGAGCGCCATGCCCGTCGGCTGGTGCGTGCCTATGGCACGGAAGCACGCGAAATTCTTGGCGATGCCAAAAGCCTGGCTGATCTCGGGGAAGACTTTGGCGCAACGCTTACCGAGAACGAAGTGCGCTGGTTGATGACCAACGAATATGCACGCACGGCGGACGATATCGTTTGGCGGCGGAGCAAGCTTGGATTGAAACTTAAGCCTGAAGAGATCGCAGCGCTTGATGTTTGGATCGCAAACCAAACCAACGATCGTTCGGATCAGGTTTCGTCCAAGAAAAGAAGCGCGCTCGGGGGAGGGCGGTAATGTCACTTGTTCTTGAGAATGTCTCGAAATCTGTTGCCGGGGCGCCGCATATTTTTCCAACCGATCTGGAGTTGCAGAGCGGCACCATGAATGTGCTCCTCGGACCAACGCTTTCGGGCAAGACCACGCTGATGCGGTTGATGGCTGGACTGGATGTACCGAACACCGGTCGGGTGCTTTGGAATGGTGAGGATGTGACTGGCCAACGTGTGCAGGACCGCAAGGTCGCGATGGTCTACCAGCAGTTCATCAATTACCCGTCCATGACCGTCTACGACAACATCGCCTCTCCTTTGCGCCTTTTAAAGATGGGCGCCGGTGAGATCGATAAGGCGGTGCAGGAGGTGGCGGAGCTGATGAAGATGACGCCTATGCTTGCGCGCAAGCCGCTTGAGCTTTCCGGTGGTCAACAGCAGCGTTGCGCCCTTGCCCGGGCTTTGGTGAAAAATGCTGGCTTGGTGCTGCTGGATGAGCCGCTTGCGAACCTTGATTACAAGTTGCGCGAAGAGCTTCGTGTAGAAATCCCCAAAATTTTTGAGCGGTCCGGCGCGATTTTTGTCTACGCGACGACAGAGCCTGAAGAGGCACTTCTGCTTGGCGGCAACACCGCTGCCATGTGGGAAGGCAAGATAACCCAGTTCGGGCTGACACCATCCGTTTATCGCCAGCCCAACAATGCCACCACGGCGCGTGTGTTTTCTGACCCACCAATGAATTTCTTGGCGGTAAGCAAGTCAGGCGACACGCTTTCATTTGGTGATGGCCAGTCGGCTCCTGCCGTCAAGCAATTGTCAGGCGTGCCAGACGGTAAGTATCTGGCTGGCTTCCGTCCCAACCATGTGGAGCTTCATCGCCATGTGGAGGGTGCGATGGAGTTTAGCACCAAGCTTTCCGTCACGGAGATCACTGGCTCAGAGACCTTCGTGCACCTCGATCACCATGGCGAACCCTGGGTTGGTCTTATTCATGGTGTTCATGAATTGAAGCTTGGTCAAGAGCTCAAAGTCTACCTGGACACAGACCACGCCTACATCTTCTCTCAAGATGGCGATCTGGTCGCGCCTGCCCCTTATGCGGAGGCCGCATAAGCATGGCCAAGATCACGTTTGAAAACCTCGCGCATTCCTATCTTCCCAACCCGCAGGGCGAAGCTGATTATGCGCTCAAAGAGATCAATCACGACTGGGTGGATGGCGAGGCTTACGCGCTTCTTGGGTCTTCGGGTTGTGGCAAGACCACGCTGCTTAATATCATTTCTGGGCTGTTGCAGCCGAGCCAAGGGCAGATTTTCTTCGATGGGCAGGATGTAACGCAGGCGCCCACAGCCGAGCGCAACATTGCGCAGGTTTTCCAGTTTCCAGTTGTCTACGACACGATGAGTGTGCGCGATAATCTTGCGTTCCCACTGCGCAACCGTGGTGCGGACCCGGCCTACATCGCTCAGCGCGTTCAAACTGTGGCCAAGATGATTGGCATGAAAGAGGGGCTCAACCGCAAAGCACGCGGCCTCACCGCTGACGCCAAGCAAAAGATTTCGCTTGGGCGCGGCATGGTGCGTGAAGATGTGAACGCGCTGCTTTTCGATGAGCCACTGACGGTTATCGATCCGCACCTGAAGTGGGAGCTGCGCACGCAGCTGAAATCCCTGCATCACGAGTTTGGTCATACCATGATTTATGTGACCCACGATCAGACCGAAGCGCTGACCTTCGCTGACAAAGTGGTGGTGATGTATGATGGCCGCGTGGTGCAGATCGGCACACCAGAAGAGCTCTTTGAGCGTCCCGAACACACCTTTGTGGGCTATTTTATCGGTTCGCCGGGCATGAATTTGCTTGATGCAACTGTTGATGGCGCATCGGCGAAGGTCGAAGCTGGCGCGGTGGATTTGGGCTCCGGCTACGGTTCTGCCAGCGGCAAAGTTCAGATTGGCGTACGGCCCGAGTTTGTAAGCGTTTCAAGTGGTGGTGCCGGGCTTCCCGCATCCATTGAGCGTGTGGAGGACGTTGGTCGCCACAAGATTGTTCGGCTTGACCTTGCCGGAGCAGGCATCAGCGCAATCGTCAGCGAAGGGCAATCCGTTCCTTCCTCTGACGTAAGAGTCAGTTTCGATCCTGCCAAGATCAACGTTTATGCCGATGATTGGCGTGTTGCGCCTTTTGAAGGGCAAAAAGGGGAGGCGGCCTGATGAACAAGACCGACAACCAAAAGGCCTGGTTCCTGGTTCTGCCGATGCTGGTGCTGGTCGCTTTCTCAGCGGTGATACCGCTGATGACGGTGGTCAATTACTCGGTTCAGGACACGTTTGGGAACAATGTTTTCTTCCCCGCCGGGTTGGAGTGGTTTCGCAGCACGTTGCAGTCGGACCGGCTTTGGGGGTCGCTGGGCCGGCAGCTGATGTTCTCCGGCATCATTTTGCTGATCCAGATCCCGCTGGGGGTCTACATCGCGCTCAACATGCCCAAAAAAGGGTTTTGGGTGTCGTTCTGTCTGGTGCTGATGTCGCTGCCGCTGCTGATCCCCTGGAACGTGGTTGGCACGATTTGGCAGATCTTCGGGCGCGTGGATATCGGCCTGCTTGGTTACACGCTGGAAGCCATCGGCGTTGATTACAACTACACACAGGACGCATTCGATGCTTGGTTCACACTGGTGATCATGGATGTCTGGCACTGGACGTCGCTGGTCGCTCTGCTTGCTTATGCCGGTCTTCAGTCGATCCCTGACGCCTACTATCAGGCAGCGAAGATTGATCAAGCAAGTCGCTGGAGTGTGTTCCGCTACATCGAGCTGCCCAAAATGATGGGCGTGTTGATGATCGCCATTCTGCTACGCTTCATGGACAGTTTCATGATCTACACCGAACCTTTTGTGGTGACCGGTGGCGGTCCAGGAAGTTCCACCAACTTCCTGTCGATTGACCTTGTAAACATAGCGCTCGGTCAATTGGATTTGGGACCGGCGGCCGCTTATTCCCTCATGTACTTCCTGATTATCCTTTTGATTTCATGGGTGTTCTACACCGTGATGACCAATCTGGACAAAAGGGAGGGCAACTGATGGTGAACCGCAAAGCCATCGTCATGGGGCTCTACCTGCTGTTCCTCTTTCTGCCGATCTACTGGCTGATCAATATGAGCCTGAAGACGAATGCTGAGATCCTGGGCGGGCTCACCTTTATTCCTCACAATTTCACGCTCGCCAATTATGCGACCATCCTCACCGACCCAAGCTGGTATCAGGGTTACATCAACTCCATCACCTATGTGACGATCAATATGGTGATCAGCTTGGCTGTGGCGTTGCCCGCCGCCTACGCCTTCAGTCGCTACAATTTTCTGGGCGATAAGCACCTGTTCTTCTGGCTGCTGACCAACCGTATGGCGCCACCGGCGGTTTTTGCGCTGCCATTCTTCCAGCTTTATGGCTCGGTCGGTCTGTTTGATACCCATCTTGCGGTCGCTCTTGCGCATACCCTTTTCAACGTGCCGCTGGCGGTTTGGATCCTGGAAGGATTCATGCGTGGCGTGCCTAAGGAAATTGATGAGACGGCCTACATCGACGGCTACAGTTTCCCACGGTTCTTCGTGAAGATTTTCATGCCGCTGATTGCTTCAGGCATCGGTGTGGCCGCGTTCTTCTGCTTCATGTTCTCCTGGGTAGAGCTGCTGCTGTCGCGCACACTCACAGCAACCGAAGCCAAGCCTATCGCCGCCATTATGACCCGAACCGTTGGCGCGGCAGGGGTGGATTGGGGTGTGTTGGCAGCTGCCGGTGTGCTGACCATCATCCCCGGTGCCCTCGTTATCTATTTTGTCCGCAATTACATCGCCAAGGGCTTTGCCCTGGGCCGCGTGTAAGCAGCTGAAAGGAGCCGAACCATGGACCTTTCCTGGATGGCATGGACGTTGGAGACCGCCGTGTTCTTCGGCGTCATCGCAACGCTGCTGGTGATCTTCACGATCCTGGCAATCAAGTTTCCGGAGACGCCGCGTGTTGGTGTTCTTCGGATCGAAACGACCCGTGGTGATCGACTGTTCATCACGCTCCTTGGCTCAGCCTTTATTAACTTGGCCTGGCTGGGCCTTGAGGTCGGACCGCAGCCTTATGCGCTGCTCGTCTGTCTTGCTTATGCAGCGGCGGTTTTTCGCTGGGTGTAGGCAGACACAAACCCGATGGACCGGAAGAATAATCCGGCCATTTAAAACCAAACTGTTCCAATCCTTTGGGAGGAAGTTATGAAGTCAATCCTTAGAACAACCTCAGTGCTTGCGCTGACGGCGGGGCTTTTGCCTGTCATGCCGGCGTTCGCTGATATGGATGCTGCCACGGCGTTTCTGGACTCAACGATTGAGCGTTCCGCGCTTTCTCGTGCTGACCAGGAAGCTGAGATGCAGTGGTTCGTTGATGCATCTGCGCCATACCAGGGTATGGAAATCCGCGTTGTGTCTGAAACCATCGCGACACATGAGTATGAAGCGAACGTTCTCGCTCCTGCTTTCACCGCGATCACTGGTATTGAGATCACGCACGATCTGATCGGTGAAGGCGATGTTGTGGAACGTCTCCAGACACAGATGCAGACTGGCGAAAACATCTATGATGCTTACATCAACGACTCCGATCTGATCGGCACGCACTGGCGTTACCAACAGGCTCGTAACCTGACTGATTGGATGGCCGGCGAAGGCGCTGACGTGACCAACCCGAACCTCAATCTGGATGACTTTATAGGGCTGTCGTTCACAACCGGCCCGGATGGTCTGCTTTATCAGCTTCCTGACCAGCAGTTCGCGAACCTTTACTGGTTCCGCTATGATTGGTTCACCGACGAAAAGAATATGGCGGATTTCGAAGCCGAGTACGGCTACGAGCTTGGCGTTCCTGTCAACTGGTCAGCCTATGAAGATATTGCTGCCTTCTTCACCGGTCGTGACTTGTCCCACATGGGCATTGATGACGATATCTATGGTCACATGGACTATGGTCGTCGTGATCCATCGCTAGGCTGGCGCTTCACTGATGCGTGGATGTCGATGGCTGGTATGGGAGACGTTGGTGAGCCGAACGGTCTGCCCGTCGATGAGTGGGGCCTTCGTGTCAACGAAAGCTCGCAGCCAGTTGGCTCATGTGTTGCCCGTGGTGGTGCCACGAACGGTCCAGCGGCTGTCTATGCCATCGAGAAGTACACAGACTGGCTGACAAACTATGCGCCACCTGCTGCTGCTGGCATGAACTTCTCCGAATCCGGTCCAATCCCATCCCAGGGTGCGATCGCTCAGCAGATGTTCTGGTACACAGCGTTCACCGCTTCCATGGTGGGTGAAGGTGCTGCGGCCGTTCTCAATGAGGATGGTTCGCCACGCTGGCGCATGGCTCCAAGCCCGCACGGCTCTTACTGGCGCGAAGGCCAGAAGATTGGCTATCAGGATGCCGGTTCATGGACCCTGATGCAGTCAACACCCGTTGATCGTGCACAGGCTGCGTGGCTCTACGCTCAGTTCGTCACATCGATGACGGTTGACGTGGAAAAAGCCCATGCAGGTCTCACCTTTATCCGTGAGTCCACCATCAACCATGAGAGCTTCACTGAACGTGCACCAAACCTTGGTGGTCTGGTTGAATTCTACCGTTCGCCTGCTCGTACGCAGTGGTCACCAACCGGTACCAATGTGCCTGACTATCCGCGTCTTGCACCTTTGTGGTGGCAGAACATTGGTGATGCGTCTTCTGGTGCTCTTTCGGCACAGGAAGCTCTCGACAACCTCTGTGCACAGCAAGAAGCGGTTCTGGCTCGTCTGGAACGTTCAGGCATTCAGGGTGACCTCGGTCCGGTGTTGAACGATGAGATGGACCCAGAGTTCTGGTTGTCTCAGGAAGGTGCGCCACAGGCACGCCTGGAGAACGAAGATGAAGAGCCAATCACCATTGGCTATGACGAGCTGATCCAGTCTTGGCAGTAAGTCCAATCGGCAACTCTTAGAGTTCCTCCCGTCGGGGCCTGTTGGCTCCGACAGGTTTCAGGGCCCGGGATCGTAAAGATCTCGGGCCCTGGTTCGTTTCAACGTCATGGTTCGGCTGTTTGTGTTGTCGCCGAGAGTTCACGGGCCAGGCGGCGCTCAATGAAGAGACACCCAACGGAGAGGCAGAGGCACCAGAGACCCATGGTTAGACCCTGTGCGGGGAAGGCAATGCCCTGATCGATCAACAGGCCCGTAATGCCCGGCCCAATAGCGGTCGAGACAACCATGATGGTTGTGGCCATAGAGCGGATCGACCCCAGATGCTCGGTGCCATAGACCAGCGGGAAGAGAACGCCGAGAAGTGCGCTGTTGATGCCCATTGTGATGCCAATCAAGCCAAGCGCCAGATACCACATGGTGACATGCTCTGCTGGGCCAACAACGGCGATACCCAGCCCCATTGGAACCAGTAAGATCGGTAGCAGCTTTTGCGCACCGAACTTGTCGCAGGCCCATCCGCTGAGGAAGCCAAATGCAACCGAAAGGCCTGCATACACTGTATAACCCGGCGCCATGGCAAGCAGAGTCCAACCTTTGACCTCCGCCACGTGCACCTGATGAAAAAAGATCACCGTGCCAATGAAGCCGGGGGTCAGTAGGACGGGAAGCATTGCTGGCAGAAGCCAGTGTCGCGCGGCATCCTGTCGTTTCCAGTGCTTGCCACCTAGGCCGGTCGATCCAGTTTGCATCCGCACCCCTTGTGCGGTTCTGCCTTCATGCAGCAGCCAATAGAGGCTTGGCAAAATGATCAGGATGAGGATGGCTGATACGACGAGCCATGTGGTCTGCCAACCAAGCACGCCAATTGCCAGAACCGCTATTAAGGCTAGCATCACCTCACCGGCTGGATGGCCCAAATTGGTGATGGCAACGGCTTGCCCGCGCCTTGCTTCAAACCAGCGGCCCATGGCCGTCATCGCGATGTGTGAGAACATGCCCTGACCGCAAAACCGCAGGGCAAACAGGGATAGTCCAAGCAGCCAAATCCATGGAGAGAGCGCCATGCCAAAAGATGCAACGGCGAACCCAATCGCGATAAAAGGCGCGAGTTTGTAGAGCGGGATGCTGTCGGCCAGAGAACCGCGCCAGAAGAGCAGGGCGGCGGACGCCAGTGTTGCGACGGTGTAGAGGCTGCCCCATTGGCCATCGGTTAGGCCGTGCTCTTGTTTGATGAACCCAGCAAACAGCGAGATGAACCAGGTCTGGCCAAACCCGGATGCGAAGGTCAGCAGAAAGCCAGCACCGAGCCAGCGGGCGTTGTCTTTGAGGAATTGAAACAAGAGGGCGGCACTCAAATCGGTGAGGGGTCAAAGCGCGGACGCGCCGACCATGTGGTCTTCAGATACGCCGATCAAACCTGGTTGAATAGAGTTTGCTACTCACAGGCATTCTAGCTGGGCTCGTCTATGGGAAGGGATTCCAGCAGTGACCATATAAGGTCTTCGCTCTTGGTGGTCTCATCATTAAGGCGCGCCGCGGTGATCGTCAGATCGCAACTGGGTAAGGTAGCCGAGAGATCGTAAAGGCTCCCAGTGGCAAGCTCCTTGCGCGCAAGCGACAGCGGCACCCAGGCAACGCCGATGGCAGAGGATGCAAATTCCAATGCGGCCAGGGTGAGCGCGGTTTCCACGCGCGGCACGGCGTCGGCGAGACTGCGTACGCGTGGCAGGATCGTGCGGTCCATCACTTGACCCAAGAACACATCATTGGGGTAGGCGATGATGGGCAACTGGCCAGAAGCAAAACGCTCATTGAGCACAGCCTTGTCGGAAGCTGAGAACACAGGAACCAGCCTGTCTTTGCCGATGGTCAGAGTCTGGAGAAAATCTGCGGACTGGTCGAGTTTTTGGTCTGGTACTTGATAGAGAATGGCCAAATCCGCCTGACGTGCCAAAAGCAAGCTAAAACAATCATCCAGATTGGCTGAGCGCAGCCGCACGTAAAGCTCACTGTGGTGGCTTTGTATGACCCTCAGTACGCGTGGGGTGAATGCTGCGGTCAACGCATGCTGGCTTGCGATCACCAAGCGATTGCCGGACAAACGGCTGCTGCGCTGCAAATCAGTAGAGAGCTGCCGTAAGCTGCCAACAAGCCTAGCAATCTCGTCCTTGTTCTCATCCGTGGTCGGTTTTAGCTGAATGGGCTTGCGGGTACGATCAAATAACTCCACGCCCAGATGCTCTTCAATCTGTTGGATACGTCGGGAGAAGGCCGAGGGTGTTAGGTGCCGTCTGTCGGCGGCTTCCGTAAAGGAGCCGGTGTCGGCGACAGCGAGAATATCCTCAAGCCACTCTAATCGCATAATGATCCCCTAAGTTGCACATTTTGCACTTTAGATCATGAATTTCGAATTTGCATTGGCTTTTTTGGTCAGCAACACTGCAATGGTGCAATTTTTGATGAAGGAGTGATTATGCACCTTGCTCGTTTCCCCCGGCTTAAGTTCGCCCATTTGCCGACGCCGCTTGAACCTATGGAGCGGTTGAACAAGGAGCTTGGCGGACCTGAAATCTGGATTAAGCGAGACGATTGCACCGGGCTTTCGACTGGCGGCAACAAAACGCGCAAGCTTGAATTTCTGATGGCTGAAGCCGAGGCCATGAATGCCGATATTGTGATGACGCAAGGGGCGACCCAATCCAACCATGCGCGTCAAACGGCAGCCTTCGCGTCCAAGCTTGGCATGAAATGCCATATCTTATTGGAAGATCGTACCGGCTACGACGATCACAATTACAACGACAATGCCAATGTCTTGCTTGACCATCTTCATGGGGCAACGACTGCCAAATATCCGGGCGGCCACGATATGCCTGGCGAAATGGAAAAGGCGGCCCAAGCAGAGCGCGCGGATGGCAAGAAAGTGTATGTCATCCCGGGCGGAGGATCGAACCCGACAGGCGCGCTGGGTTATGTGAATTGCGCCTTGGAACTGCTGAGCCAAGCCAATGAACGTGGTTTGGTGATTGATCATTTGGTGCACGCCACCGGGTCATCGGGCACGCAAGCTGGGCTGATCGTTGGGTTAAAAGCGCTGAATGCGGGTATCCCGCTGCTTGGATTTGGCACACGCGCGCCGCAACCCAAACAAGAGCAGATGGTGTTCGATCTGGCCTGTAAAACAGCCGACAAGCTGGGGTGTTCGAACATCGTTGCCCGTGAGGATGTGCGCGCTGACACTAACTATGTTGGTGAGGGCTATGGTTTGCCGCGTCAGGACACGCTGGAGGCAATCCGTATGTTTGCCGAGCTGGAGGGCATCCTTCTTGACCCTGTTTACTCAGGCAAGGGCGCGGCTGGTCTCATTGATTACGCTCGCAAGGGACACTTCAAAAAAGGAGAGCGGGTGGTGTTCCTTCACACGGGCGGATCGGCGGCCTTGTTTGGCTATGATGCGTTTTTCGCCGACGCGTCGCTCGCGCAGGCTGCGGAGTAGCGTATGGGCCTGCCACCCTTTCGGGGCAGCTTTACCCAACAGGAGCCGATACCTGAGGAAGGTATCGCTGCCGCTGTGGAGGTTATGCGGTCTGGGCGCTTGCATCGCTATAATGTGTTGCCGGGCGAGGAGTCTGAGACGGTTGCGCTTGAGCGAGAATATGCTGCTTGGCAGGGCGCGCCTTATTGCCTGGCGGTCGCGTCGGGTGGGCAGGCAATGCAAATCGCGCTGCGCGCCGCTGGTGTTCAACCCGGCGACAAAGTTCTCACCAATGCCTTCACGCTTGCGCCCGTTCCTGGGGCGATTGCAGGTGTTGGCGCCGAGCCAGTCCTGGTGGAGATCACCGATGATTTGGTGATTGATCTGAACGATCTGCGCGACAAGGCCGAGCAGTCGCGCGCAAAGGTCTTGATGCTGTCGAACATGCGTGGCCATCTGTGCGACATGGACGCGTTGGTTGCTTTGACGGATGCGCTTCAGATCACTCTGTTGGAAGATTGCGCTCACACAATGGGCGCTTCTTGGCGCCGGACAAAGTCCGGCAATTTCGGGCTCGCCGGTTGTTTCTCCGCGCAGACCTATAAGCACATCAATTCCGGTGAAGGTGGGCTTCTCACATCCTGCGATGCTGCTTTCATGGCACGTGCGACGATGATGTCGGGTTCTTACATGCTGTTTGACCGGCATGGTGCGGGGCCTTCTGCCGATGTTTACGATGATATCAAACTCGATACGCCCAACATGTCGGCACGCATGGACAATCTGCGCGCTGCAATCCTGCGACCGCAAGTGGCCAATCTTGATGACGCCATTGCGCGCTGGAATGAGCGTTATCGCGTGGTCGAAGCCAGTCTGAGGCAGAGCGAACACCTTCGCCTGCCGGTGCGGCCCGATCCCGAATTCTTTGTTGGGTCCTCGATCCAGTTCATGGTGCCTGGGATCAGTGAGCATGGCGCGCGCGCGTTTCTGAAAGCCTGTGCTGATCGTGGTGTGGAGCTGAAATGGTTCGGCGATGCCGACCCCGTTGCTTTCACGTCTGCTCATTCAAGCTGGCGCTATGTGCCACAACAATCCTTGCCGAAGACCGACGCCATATTGGCGGGCCTGTTTGATATGCGGTTGCCGCTTACTTTCTCTCTGGCTGATTGCGAGTTGATAGCGGCACACCTCACTGAGGTTGCCGCCGAGATGGTGAGCCATGCCTAGTCCCGTTAGCTTGCGAACCGTCGGCGTGTTGGGTGGGATGGGTCCAGAGGCCACCCTTCTTTTCATGCAGCGTGTGTTGGCCGCTGTTTCAGCGAAAGATGACGCCGACCATATCCCCTTGCTGGTTGACCAAAACCCGCAGGTTCCCTCGCGTATCGCTGCCCTCATTGAGGGCAAAGGTACTGATCCAACTCCCGTTTTGACGGCGATGGCCAAGCGACTGGAAACTGCTGGTGCGCAAGGCCTGGTGATGCCGTGCAACACGGCGCACGCCTATGCGGGCGTTATTCAAACGGCTGTCGGTATTCCATTTCTGTCTATGGTCGAGGCAACCGCAAAGGCCATCAGCAAGCTCTACCCCAATGCAAAAGTTGGCATGCTGGCATCGCCAGCAGTGAACCTTGCGGCTGTGTTCGATCCAGCGTTTGAGACCAATGGTCTTACACCGCTTTATGCGCAGGATCAGGATGCGTTGCTGTCGGCCATCCGTCAGCTGAAGCGTGACGGCAATGATCCATCAGCCAGGGCAACCACTTTGCGCATGGCAAAGGCGTTGTGTGCGCAAGGCGCGGACGTCGTGCTTGTGGGGTGCAGCGAGTTCTCCATGCTCACCCAGGACATCGCGGCGCAGATGCCGGTAATCGACAGTTTGGATGTGCTCGTCTCAGCAACCGTGACGTTTTCTCAATTTGGGGACAATGCCGCAGGCGTCTCCCCCTCAGCCGTGCATAGACCGGGTGCGGCTCCTTCCAAAAACCATTCCGGTCAATCAACAAGGGAAGCAGTAGTATGATGAAATCCGTGTCCAAAACGGCACTTGCGACCAGCGTATGTGCGCTCGCAGCCGTTTCCTCTGCCCAGGCGGCAGATCTGGTTCTTGGCGTGCCAAATTGGCCAGCAGCCAACGCCACCGCCAATATTCTCAAAGTGGTCATCGAAGAAAATTTCGGCCTTGATGTTGAGCTGCAGAACGGCACCAACCCAATTATTTTCGAGGCGATGGATGCCGGGTCTATGCACCTTCACCCAGAAGTTTGGATGCCCAACCAACAAAATTTGCATGATCAGTATGTGCAGGAAAATCAGTCGGTTGTGATGAACGACAACCCTGTACAGGCCGTTCAAGGCATGTGCGTTCCGACATACATTGCCGAGCAGTACGACATTACCAGCATTGAAGACCTAACCGATCCGGAAAAGATGGCGATCTTTGATTTCGACGGCAATGGTACGCCTGAAGTTTGGATCGGCGCTCCGGGTTGGGCGTCCACGGCCATTGAGCGTATCCGCGCGCGCTCCTACGGTTATGATGAAGTGATGGACCTTCAAGAGTATGATGGGTCTGTTGCGTGGGGTGCGCTCGGCAGTGCGGTTGCTGCCGAAGAACCCTGGATTGGCTTCTGCTATGATCCGCACTTCATTTTCGTTGCCTATGATCTGACCATCTTGGATGAGCCAGAGCATGATCCAGATACTTGGACGATCATCCAGCCGACCGATGATCCAGCATGGCTCGAAAACTCGCAAGCTTCCACCGCTTGGAACGGCGCAACGCTGCATCTTCACTATGCTGCCAGTGTTCAGGATGATTTCCCTGAAGTGGCTGCCATGTTTAACGCCTACCAGATGCCATCTGCCGCGCTCAGTGAGATGGGCTACGCGCTGAGCGTTCAAGGCGAAGATGCTGCGGATTTCGCCCGTCGTTGGGTCGATGAGAACGAAGACGTCGTTCTTGGCTGGCTGACAAACTAAGCCATCCCGCATTCTATCGGGCGGCCGCTCAACGGCCGCCCGTCTCCCCCCGTTTTTGCCCCTTCAGTCGTAGCGTGGAAGTGAAACCCGTGGATGTGAATCCTAATCCGGAAGCCGTGGTTGAACTGTCGAATGTTTGGAAAGTGTTCGGTGAACGCGCCACGCAGACCGTGGAGGCAGCGCAAACCACCGGGCTGACCAAAGCGCAGGCGCTAGAGGAGTTTGCCACTGTCATTGGTGTGCGTGATGCAAGCTTTTCCGTCGCGCGTGGTGAGATTTTTTGCATCATGGGTTTGTCGGGGTCGGGAAAGTCGACCTTGGTGCGTCATGTGAACCGTTTGATCGAGCCAACCGCCGGCACCATCAAAGTGCTTGGCGAAGATGTCAGCGCGATGGGCACCAAAGAGTTGCGCGAAATGCGCTCGCGGCACATTGGCATGGTGTTTCAGCACATGGCGCTGATGCCGCATCGCTCGGTGCGCGAGAATGTGGCCTACCCGCTGGAAATTCGTGGTGTGCCGAAATCTCAGCGCTGGGCAATTTCAGATCACACGCTCGGCCTGGTGGATTTGCAAGGTTATGAAGATCGGCTGCCCCGAGAGCTTTCCGGTGGCATGCAGCAGCGTGTCGGGATCGCTCGAGCTTTGGCCTCCGACCCAGAAATTCTGCTTATGGACGAGCCGTTCTCCGCGCTTGACCCATTGATCCGGTTGCAATTGCAGGACCAGTTCATTGCGCTTGTCTCAGAGTTGAAGAAGACAACACTTTTCATCACCCATGATTTGGATGAAGCGATCCGCATAGGCCATCGTATTGCGATCATGAAGGATGGGGTGATCGTCCAGATTGGCACGCCAGAAGACATCGTGACCAATCCGGCAGACGATTATGTGCGCGAATTTGTGCAAGGCATCTCGCGGCTAAAGCTTGTGAAAGCGCATTCGATCATGCAGCCGCTTAATGGCTATGACCGCTCCGCGCTCGCCGATGCTAAGCGCGCTTCCCACGACACTGATCTTGATACGCTTATCGATATGTCTGTCGACAGCGATGCCCCGGTGGTCGTCACAGAAGGCGGCTGCGAGGTTGGTTATATTTCCAAAGCCACGCTTTTGCGCGGCATCCAGGGCGGGAAATAGGGGGCGGATATGACCGATCAAACCATTCAAGGCGATCTTTCCGCGTCCGACATGTCCAAAGCTTCGGCGGTGGCCAATGTGCAAGTCGATCGTGCTGCGCTTGATCAATCTATTGCTGAGTTCGCCGAACGTAGTCCGGCCTATTATCAGCGCATCTTTCACACGATTCACGACACCACGTCTGGCATTCCGCTCACGTTCAATTCAGCCGCTGCACTGCTTGGACCGCTTTGGGCTGCGGCGCGTGGTGTCTGGGGCATGTTTTGGGGCTTTTTGATCCTGGAGATCATCGCTTGGGTGCAGATTGGGCGGGGCACCTGGGGTGAGCTCGGTGCGGCGGATTTGCAGCAGGCTCTGCGACAAGAGACACGGGCTCAGGAGTTTCTCGACCGGGCCGCTGCGGCCATTGCTGAAGGCGAGGACGGTTCGCGCTTTGAGACACTTGGCAACAATTTGATGCGCGCGGCAGAACGCAGCCGCGAGACTGCCGAAGCTGCCGCTGCGGATGCACTGATGATCCTTGTTTTTGGGATTGCACTTCTCGTTCTCATCCGTGTTGTTCAAGGCGTGTGGAGCAACATTGCCTACGAGAAACAGTACTCGGCGTGGCGCGTAACGCCGGAGCGCATACCATCAGGCGTGAGCATGCTATCGGCAGGCTTTGGTTTGCTTTTGTTGATCGCCGTGATGCCGTTGACGGTCTACCGCTTCACGGTCGAAAACGTGCCGGACTTTCTCCTCGCCTTTCCCGCGACACCAGATCATTACACCGGCACCGCCCGCTGGCTTGAAGGCCAGATTGACGCGGCTGCAACTGCTGGCTCCGGCACGTTTGATGGCATCGTGCTGGCTGTTCGTACTGTTCTCGATACGGTTTCTTTGGCGCTAATGGGAACACCCTGGCCAGTGGTCATGATCGTCATCTGCGTTATCGCCTGGCGGTCGGCAGGCCCGCGCGTGGCAATCTTTACAGCCGCCGCGCTCGCCTACATCGCCTTCCTTGGCTACTGGGAAATTGCCATGGAAACGGTGGCGTTGGTCGGCGCAGCGGTGGTTCTCTGCGTGCTTGTCGGCATTCCGCTGGGCATTTGGTTTGGCAAGTCTCTGCGGGCTTACAAATTTGCCGAGCCCGTGCTCGATCTGATGCAAACGCTTCCAGCTTTTGTTTATCTCATTCCCATCATTGCCTTTTTTGGCACCGGAAACCCACCAGGAATTCTTGCCACCATTATTTTTGGTATGCCGCCTGTCATCCGTCTAACCGCGCTTGGCATTCGCGGTGTGCCGGAGAGCATTAAAGAGGCAGCGTCTGCTTTTGGTGCGTCGCGTCGGCAGATTTTACGCGATGTTGAGATACCGCTGGCGTTGCCTTCGATCATGACGGGCGTGAACCAGACAATTTTGATGTGCCTTTCCATGGTGGTGATCATCTCGCTGATTGGCGGCGGAGGGCTTGGCCAAGTTATTCTGGAAGCGCTCCAGTTTGCTGCCAAAGGGCCGGGGCTTCTTGGCGGCTTTGCCATCCTGTTTGTTGCCATGGTCATTGACCGCATTGTGCAGGGCGCTTTCCGGCGTGCTGACTTGAAGACTTAGGACGCCTTGCATGCCCATTACCTATTTGAAGAAGGCCGTGAAAACGGCTGAAACGAACCAATCTAACGTCCAGCAGACGGTTGCCGATATGCTGCAGGCCATCGAAGCTGGTGGTGAGAAGTCCGCAACGGATTATTGCCGGACCTTTGATGGTTGGGATGGCGATATCGTTGTTGGGTCCGATGCAATTGACGCTGCAATTGCGAACGTGCCGGAACAGCTGAAGGATGATATTCGTTTCGCGCACGATAACATTCGCCGCTTTGCCGAAGCGCAGCGTTCGACCATTCAAGACTGCCAGATTGACGTCATCCCTGGTTTGACAGCAGGGCAGAGGCAAATACCGGTGTCGGCGGCAGGATGTTATGTGCCTGGCGGGCGTTACAGCCATATCGCCTCAGCTATCATGACGATTACAACCGCCAAGGTCGCTGGCGTACCGCACATTGCGGCCTGCTCGCCACCCAAACCTGGTGTTGGCATTCCAGCTCCTATCCTCTTCACGATGGATCTGTGTGGAGCCGATATCGTCCTCAATATGGGCGGGGTTCAAGGCATTGCGGCGATGGCCTATGGGCTTTTCGGGCTGCCAAAAGCCGATATTCTGGTCGGGCCTGGCAACCAATTTGTGGCCGAAGCCAAACGGTTGCTGTTCGGTCAGGTGGGCATCGACATGTTCGCTGGGCCGACCGATTCCATGGTGATCGCTGATGCCTCTGCTGATCCAAGCGTGGTTGCGTGGGATTTGGTTGGTCAGGCTGAGCATGGCTACAATTCGCCGGTGTGGCTTGTCACCGAAAGCAAGGCTCTGGCCAATCAGGTCGCTGGTCTTATGCCGGGATTGATTGCCCAACTGCCCGACATCAACGCCAAAAATGCTGAGGCGGCTTGGCGAGACTATGCCGAAATCATCCTCTGTGCGGATCGCGAAGAGATGGCGCAAATCGCTGATACCTACGCGCCAGAGCATCTGCATGTTCAGGCAAAGAACCTGGATTGGTGGCTTGAGCGCTTGTCCAGCTACGGCTCGCTGTTTTTGGGTGAAGAGACCACGGTGGCCTTTGGTGACAAAGCTGCTGGCCCCAATCATGTGTTGCCGACGTCTGGCGCAGCACGGTACACAGGCGGGCTGTCGGTTCATAAGTTCATGAAAACCGTCACCTGGCAGCGTGCCACGCGTGAAGGTGCTAAGCCCGTCGCCGAGGCGACAGCGCGTATCTCTCGGCTTGAAGGCATGGAAGGGCATGCTAAGACGGCGGATATTCGCCTTGAGAAATACTTTCCTCAAGAGACTTTCGATCTTCGCGCGACCAGCTAGCCTGGGGATTTTTCGTGTTTTCCATCTTTAAACCGCTGGCAGGTGGCTACAGCGGATTGGCGCTGGCCGTAACCATTGCCCTGTGCGCCGGATTTTTGTCCGAGCACTATGGCGCGCCGGTCATGCTGTTTGCGCTGCTTGTGGACATGGCGTTCAACTTTTTGGCCGATCATCCCAAATGTGCAGGCGGGATCACGTTCGCCTCAAAATCGCTGCTGCGCATGGGCGTGGCCTTGCTTGGTTTTCGGCTTAGTATTGGCGATGTAACGGCGCAGGGTTGGGAGCCGGTGGCGGTGATCATTGCGCTGGTGGCTCTAACGCTTGCCAGCGGCGCTCTGCTGGCACCCCTGTTCAAGCGAAAAATTGCCTTCGGTATCTTAACCGGGGGTGCGACAGCCATCTGTGGCGCATCGGCAGCGCTGGCGATTTCTGCCGTTATGCCCAAGCGAGATAATCTGGAGCGCGACACGCTGTTTACAGTGGTCGCCGTCACAACGCTGAGCACCGTGGCGATGGTGCTTTATCCGTTGCTGTTCTCGGTGCTTGGTTTCAATGACGAGCAGGCTGGATTTCTGATTGGCGCGACGATCCACGATGTGGCGCAGGTTGTTGGTGCTGGATTTTCGATCAGTGATGAGGCTGGCAACGTCGCCACACTCACCAAATTGCAGCGGGTTTTGCTGCTGCCGGTTGTTATTCTGGCGATCTTGATTGCCACGCGCAAAAGCGATGGCGAGCGCGTGGGTATTCCGCTGTTTGTGGTCGCCTTCATCGTCTTCATGCTGATCAACTCAACCGGCTTATTGCCGCTCGTTGTCGTGGCGTTTTTCGTCGAAGCGAGCCGTTGGATGCTGATCATTGCCATCGCCGCGTTGGGCGTGAAAACGTCCCTTGGTGCCATGGTCAACCTTGGCGGCAATCACATCGCGTTGGTTGTCGCCCAGACTGTTTTCCTGCTGGTTGCGGCTATCGCAGCCAAGCTCCTTTTTCTCTGACACACCCCAAATGGAGACATATGTATGCCCGTAACCACTTTGATCGCTGATGGCGCTCCGCCCGCCGTTGGCCCGTACAGCCATGCCGCAAAAGCAGGCGACACGCTGTATATCTCAGGCTGTTTGGCGCTTGATGAAAGCGGCACGTTTTTGGGCGGCGATGCAGCTACACAGGCACGTCAAGCGTTGAGCAATCTGGGCAAAGTGCTGGCCGCTGACGGCCAAGGGCCGAGCAACGTGGCCAAGGCTGTGGTGTTTTTGACTGACATGGCCGATTTCGCCGCCGTAAACGCCGTTTATACAGAGTTTTTCGGTGACCACAAACCTGCGCGTTCCTGCATCGCAGTGGCGGCGCTGCCGCTTGGCGCAACGGTCGAGATTGAAGCTGTCGCGGTCAAGTAGCTGTCGCTTCTTTCCGGTTAGGTGGCGCGCCAGCACAAGCGCGCCACACCAACACTGGCCTCAGCCTCATTTGCCTGTGTGACCGGCGTGTTCAAGTGCCGCTGGCGGATGGCCGTCCAGATGGGGTTTTTGGCCCCACCACCGGCGGTGAAAACTCGCTTGGGGGCGGGGGAACCAAGCTCTACCAGACGCCCATACCCAACCGCTTCAATGCGCGCGATGCCTTCCAGCATACCTTTCAAAAAGTCAGCATCGTTTTGTGGGCGCGGTTCAAGTCGCGGCGCAAGCTCTGGATCATTGATTGGAAACCGCTCACCGGGCTTCAGAAGCGGATAGTAGTTGAGCTCACTTGGACTTGTCGGGTCGATTTGACTGCTTAGCGCGGCCAGCTCATCGCCTGTGAAGAACGATACCAGCACCCCGCCACCGGTGTTCGATGCGCCACCCGCTAGCCAGCTTTCGCCAAGGCGGTGACTGTAAACACCGCTGGCTGGGTCATCGATGCGTCGGTCGCTGAGCAGTTTGATGGCCAAGGTCGTGCCCAGAGACGTTACCGCATCTCCGACTTCGCTCGCGCCAGAGGCAAGAAACGCTGCAATGCTGTCGGTGGTGCCGGTATGCAATTGAAGGTTGGGCGATAGATCAAAAAGGGCCGCAGTTTCGGCGCTGATTGTGCCGATGGCAGCACCCGCTGGATGGACCTTTGGCAGCAAGGGCATCGATACGCCAAGCTCTTCAAACCAGCCTGGCCAGGCGCGGGCCTCAGGATCCCAACCGAGCTTGAGGGCATTGTTATCGTCCGAGCCAAGTGACTGGCCAGCGAGCTTTGCGGTGATGAAATCGGCCTGGTGCAAGAGGTGCTTGGCTTCGCCATTCTGGTCAAGTGCCTGCAGACGCAACATGCGCGCCAGGGCCGATGAACTTCCACGCGTGATCGATGTGGGTTCAGCGAAGCGACTAATGCTTTCAGCTTCCTCAGTGAAACCAGACGCGTTGTACATCTGCGCTCGTGTGACGGGCGTGACCTGCCCATCGACAAGGACCATCGACCCCGATGTACCATCGACTGCCGCGCGGCTGATGCGGTGGGGGTTGATGCCAAGATTTCGCAATTGTTGAACTTGGGCGTTGAGCGCGCGTGCGACAGCATCCCACCAGGCCGATGCATCTTCGTTCGATGTTGCCAAATGGGCGGCTTTGGCCGTGCTCACCACGTTGCAAGATCGATCGACAACAGCGGTGCGAACGCCGGATGTTCCAACGTCGATGCCGAGAGCGAGATCGGATGGGTTGTCCGTCATGATTGGCGTGCGGCCAAAGCCTGCCGATATTTTTCAGCATCCCAATTGAGAAGTTCGGCTTCAGCATCTGCACCAATGGCATTGGGTGCCCAGTCAGCCGGTAGCCGCACCAGGACGTCGTTGAGGCATTGTGCCATGGCGGTTTGGGCGGATGTGGCTTCTTTTCGGATCGCCAAGCCTTGGCCCTCGATAAGACAAGCCGGCGCGCCTTCCACGGGTTTTGTCGGCAAAGCAGGCCCTAGGAACACCACATGATCGGGATAGTAGGAGCCTGTGGTTGCCAGGGAAAACAGATGAGCATCCTGCGCCAAAGCATTGGCACTCGACCAGGTAAAGCCGTCGG
The DNA here is from genome assembly GCA_039814945.1 of Pseudomonadota bacterium. Taxonomy (GTDB): domain Bacteria; phylum Pseudomonadota; class Alphaproteobacteria; order Rhizobiales; family MH13; genus MH13. Next base: position 218,469 of record JBCCAF010000001.1, on the reverse strand, counting down.
GTGCATCGTCTTTAGGGGGCGTGCTTTCCATCAAGGTCGGCATGGCCAAGCGTCGTTCTACTTCGCCCATCAACACTGCGACATCCTCAGCAGTGTCACCGGCGATGATGAGGCCGTGATTGCCCAGAACAACCACTTGCGTGTTGGGCGTCAACTCGGTGGCAATGGCCTCCGTCAACGGACGCCCGGGTTTGCGGTAGGGCACGAACGCGACTGGTAGGCCATTGAGCTTGCGTTTTGCTTCGGCAATGCCTTTGTCACTTGTTGCATGCGTCAACGTCGCTACTGAATGGGTGTGTGCGACGACGGGCCAATCAATGAGGGCGTGAAAGGTGGTCTCGATCGAAGGGCGCAGCCCGCGCTCTGGATCGAGAATGGCGGCCTGGCATGTGCCGTCACCGGCGCCCTTTGCTTCGGCCAGGGCAATGGCGCGGTCAACGCCAACAAAAATGTCTTGGCTCAGGGCGTTTGCCAGTTCGGTGCCAGACGCTTTGATCCACAGTGTCTCGCCAAGCTTGATAGAGGTGTTCCCACCTGGTCCTTGGACGCGAAGTGGGTCACTGCCGCAGTTGGCTGAAAGCGCTAGAAAATCCTTTGGGAGCGCAGCGTGATTGCCCATCGCTTTATCCTTTCTCACCAGCAAAATTGCCGATCAGAAAATCAGGCAATGGCGATGCATGGTCTTGCGCGAGGCGTGCCGTGACGCTGCTTGGGTCGTCCTTGTAAAACGCAGCTGCGTGCAGGCCGCCCATCACAAAGGCGGTTTTCCAGCCAGCATTCGCACCACCTGCAATATCGTGTTCCAGCGAGTCCCCCACCATGAGTGTGGATGATGGTGCTGTGCCCAGCGCTTCGATGAGCGCATCAAATACAGGTCGATGCGGCTTGCCGTAGAAAACCACGTCACCGCCATCATCTTGATAGGCATGGGCGAGCGCACCAGGCGAGAGTTGCACCACACCATCAGCGCGTGGCGACCCGCGATCTGGGTTTGTGCAATAAAGTGGCAGGCGCTTTGAGCGCGCCTCATCAAGCAAGTCACGTTCTTGTCGGCCATCCCCACCTTCTGGCAGACCCATCAAGAGAACGGCGTCAGCTTCATCCACCGTGCTTGCCCAGGTGAGCGGGAGGCCTTCGCCCCAAATTTCGGCATCGCTCGGTTTGGCGGTGATTGGCAGAAGGCTCTCGGACGGAATATGGGCCTTGGCGCAATCCTGCCAGAACGCCTCGCCGGACGTCATCACATGAGCAAAGACATCGGCTGGCAAACCCATGGATGCGATGCGCTGGCGATTGGGCTGCGACCGCTTTCCCGAGTTGGAAAGAACGGCCAGCTTTTTGCCTGCTTTTGCCAGGGCCTCGATAGCTTCGACGGCGCCGGGGTAGGGCTGCGAGCCATTGTGCAGCACCCCCCATTGATCAAACACAATCGCATCGCATTGATCGGCCACAGCCATCAGATTGTCGATGGATTGCATTGCCAGTTCAGTCCGGTGTTGGTGGCACGAGCCCTGCAATGTAGGCGTCCACTTCCTGTTTGCTCATAGCAGGCGCGGCTTTGTCGACCGCACCGGCAGGCATGTCACCAAAATAGAACTGATAGCCTGGAATAACCTGACGGCGTTTGCGCAATGGCATGCCCTCATAGGGGAAAACGTCAGAGCGCTGATTGGCCACTTTGTCGTGGCAGGCCAGAACATAGTCGGCGCGCTTGTCCAACTCTTCCACCGATTTCCAACCCTCAAAAGAGTTCACAAAGCGTGCTGGCACCCAATAGCGCCAACCTTCAGCCGGATTGGGTTCTAGATTACGCTCTTGGAAGATGGCATCGCCAGCCACTACAATATCGCCTGCCGACGTTGCCACCGTGACTGCCATATGGCCCACGGAGTGCCCTGGCGTATGGAACATGGTGATCCCTGGCAGAACCTCACACTCATCTTCTACGGCTTCGAAAACGCAGCCCGCATAGGCGTGTTCAATGCCCAGATAGCCGGACTCATAGGTGCGGTAGTAGAGGGGGAGTGGGTTGTAGGCCATTTCGATTTCGGCCTTGGGCGCGATGTAGCGGGCGTTCTTGAACTCTTTCATATTCTGCACGTGATCCCAGTGCAGATGGGTGAACACAATCGCGTCTATTTCATCGGGATGCACACCGAGCTTTTGTTCCAGATGCTCGTGCACTTGGAGGCAGCCGCGCTTGTCGCATTTGTGGTGATACTTGGTGGCGCGCTCTTCATCGCAAAGGCCGGTGTCGATGAGAATTTTGTGTTCGCCGGTATCCACATAATGGCAATAGACCGGGTTCCAGATTTTTTGACCCGCTGGGCCCTTCCAGAAAATGTAGGTGCCCAGGTCTGCTTCCAGCCAGCCGGTGTTGATAGGATAAATTTTTGTCTCGTTAATGCCCATGCTACTCCGCTCCGACTGTTGGTGCGGGCATTTGTATACAAAGATTTATATCTGTCTACAGCTAACGGCGAAAATGACTCGAATTTGTTCCCATGCTTGCCTAATTCGCTGCCAGCACGCGCATGAAGCTCTCTTCCATGTGCTTGCGCATATAGTCAAAGGCGTCATTGGAGTTGGCTGAGAATATTTTCTCCAGCAGTTCGTCATGACTTTTGGCCGAGGCTATCAGGTCTGCTTTGGTGGCAAATTTCTTGGCGCGAAACGGTCCGGTGCGACGGCGAAAATCTGATGCCATCTGTTGGATGTAAGGATTGCCGGTCGCTTGGTAGATGGCAAAATGCAGCGCTTCGTTGGCGCGAAGATAGGCTGGAAAATCGCTGGCGTTGGCGGCCTTGTGGCAGCGCGCCTGCGCTTCTTCTATCTGAGATCGCCCCAGCAATGTAAGGCGTTGAGCCACCAGCCGAGCGCACAAAGCCTCGATTTCATGCATGGCCTCGAACATCTGTGCGAGCTCTTCGCGCGTGTATTGCGCAACACGTGTGCCTCGACCTTCGCCGGTTTCTAACACTCCCTGTGCCGTCAACCGACCCAAAGCTTCGCGCACCGGTGTGCGTGATGCGCCAAAGCGTTCAGCCAGTCGGGTCTCGTCTAGGCGTTCACCTGGCGCAATCTGGCCGGCGGCGATTTCATCCAAGAGGGCGACTTCGATTTTTTGTGCGACGCTGACGCGGCCCCGTTGGTTCTCAGACCTCATGAATAGGCTCCCCTTTGGATGGATAGGTAGCTCAAACGGCGCCTAAAAACAATGATTGTGTCATTTTGTATGTTTTTGATTGCTTTTGTATACAGAATATGTGTTGCTTGTGGAACTGGGAGAAAAGAAGAGCTGAAATGCCCGAAATCCGGCTGGAAAATCTACGCAAGGCTTATGGCCCTGTTACAGTGATTGAGGATCTGAACCTCACCATGAATGATGGTGAGTTCACTGTTCTTGTGGGCCCCTCAGGGTGTGGCAAGTCCACCACCTTGCGGATGATTGCCGGGCTTGAGTCTGTGACGGGTGGTTCGATCTCTATCGGCGATCGTGATGTGACCCGGCTGGATCCAAAAGATCGCGACCTTGCGATGGTGTTTCAGGATTACGCGCTCTACCCGCATATGAACGTCGCTAAGAACATGTCGTTCGCGCTGCGCTTGGCGCGCTACCCCAAGGCAGAAATCGACTCGCGCGTGAAAGAGGTCGCGGCAACGCTTGGGCTGGATCAGCACTTGCATCGACGTCCAGGTGAGTTGTCAGGCGGTCAACGACAGCGCGTTGCTATGGGACGAGCGCTGGTGCGTGACGCTTCTACGTTTTTGTTTGATGAGCCTCTGTCGAACTTGGATGCCAAGCTGCGCGGGCAGATGCGCGCTGAGTTGGCGCTGATGAGCAAGCGCATTCAAAAGAACATGGTCTATGTGACCCACGATCAAATCGAAGCGATGACTCTCGGCGATAAGATTGTCGTGATGCGCAGCGGTGAGATCATGCAGGCTGGCACGCCTGAAGAGCTCTATCGCCGTCCGGCCAATCGGTTTGTGGCTGGGTTTATCGGCTCACCCACGATGAACTTTCTGAATGCCGATTTGGCGCAGGAAGGTGACCAGGTTTTTGTCTCCGGCCCTGGCTTCCGCATCCCACTACCCCCCGAGCGTGCCAGCGGTCTGTCCAGCCATCATGGGCAGGCCGTTCAGGTGGGCGTGCGGCCTTCTGCTTTTGCTGAGGATACAGGTCCAGATGCCATGACACTTCCGATTGTTCTGTCGGAATATATAGGCGCCCAGTCTGTGCTCATTTCCGAGCTGGGTGGGCAGACAATCCAAATAGAAATTTCAACCGCAGCGCCTATCCCATCGGGAGAGTCGCGCTCGTTCCGTATCGATAATGAGGAATTACACCTCTTCGATCCGCAGACTGAGGCGGCGCTTTAAGCGCTGCTTCAAACCGGCCAAAAGGCCATCATCATCTTGGGAGGAATAAGATGAAATTAATCAAGACAATAGCCCTGGCGGCGCTTGTCGGCACCGCAATCAGCAGTGCCCCGGCGTCAGCTCAGATGCCAGAAGCGGTCTACGCGCCTTATCAGGACGTGACGCTGGTGGTGAACTTCCCTGCCCACCCGCACTATGATGCGGCGATGCGCGTCTTGCCACTCTTCACCGAAGAAACGGGCATCGAAGTTGAAGTTGATCAGCTTCAATATCTGCGTATGCGCGAACGCCAGACCCTGGAACTGACGCAGGATGAGGGCGATTACGACCTTATTGCCTATGTTGTGTTCTCCAAAGCTGACTATGTGTTTGCCGATCAGCTGCACAATTTGGCGCGATTCTTCATGGACCCATCGCTCGCCGATCCAAACTACAACGCTGAAGACCTGATCGACGGTTATGTGCAGAACATTGGCGTCGCTGGTGGCACCAAAGGCTATCTGCCAGGGCCGACCGGTTCGCTCTTCGGCATTCCGTTTGGTTCAGAAACGTCGGTTCTTGGCTACCGCACCGATGTGTTTGAAGAGCACGGTCTGGACGTGCCGGAAACCTACGAGGAACTTCTGGAACTTGCCTGTCTAATCCCTGAGCTTGAGCCAGACATGGGCGGCCTTGCTTCTCGTGCGGCTTCCGGTCACCAGGCAAGCCACGCCTATCTGTTGCATTTGAACCCTCTGGGCGGCGGCATCTTTGATGACAGTTGGGAGCCCATCGTTAACAACGCGCAGGGCGTAGAAGCTGCTGAAGCCCTGAAGTCCATCGTCGATTGTGGTATTGAAGGATCAACCACCTTCGGCCCATCAGAAGCGGCTGCAGCGTTTGCCCAAGGCCAGTATGCGATGTTCTTGGACTCAATTGCCTTTGCGGCTGGGTTTGAAGATCCTTCACGGTCAACCGTTGCTGGCAATGTTGGCTGGGCAATGCACCCGATGGGTGTTGAGCGCGCCTCGCAGACTGGTGGCTTTGGTCTTGCCATCCCACGCAACGCCCCGAATGCCGAAGCAGCCTTCTTGCTGATGCAGTGGCTCACCAGCCCACGGGTCGATCTGATGATTGCCATGGAAGGTGGAAACCCATCGCGGTTCTCCACTTACGAGGATGCGGCACTCAACGAGCGCTTCCCATACTCGGCAACATTCGGCGAAGCCCTGCGCTTTGCTGACCCAGACTGGCGTCCGATCATCCCAACTTGGGGTGAAATCAACGCTGACCTTGGTACCACGCTCAGCCAAATTCTGACTGAAGACCTGGATATCCAGGAAGGTCTGGACGGTGTCGCAGAACGCGCCCGGGGCATTATGGACGAAGCTGGCTACTACGCCTGGCAGTAAGCCACTACACTACGCGGCGGGCCGAATTGTCGGTCCGCCGTTTTCGCTTTTCGAAGGTTCGGCGCAACGCTCATGAACATCCAAGCTGCCAATCGGCTCACGCCCTATATGTTCTTGGCACCGGCTGCTGCGGTGATGATCATCGCGCTGCTCTATCCAATCGGCTACATGGTTTATGCCAGCTTTTTGGACTGGAACCCGAGCCAGCGCATTGGCGAAGCTGAGTTTATCGGCCTTCGCAATTACATAAACCTCTGGAACTCTGACAGTTTCTGGGAGAGCTTTTGGGTCACCATTCGCTTTGCGGCGTTTGTCGTGTCCATTGAGATGTTCATTGGCGTTGGGCTTGCGCTGCTGCTTGATCGCCAACTGCGTGGCATGGCAGTTCTGCGCACCATCTTCATTCTGCCGATGATGATCGCCCCCATCGTTGTCGGCCTGATGTGGCGCTATATGTACCACCCGCAGGTGGGTGTTTTTAATCGCTGGCTGAACAATCTAGGCTTCGACACAATCCCATTTCTCGGCGATAGCTCCTGGGCATTCGCGTCTGTTGTCATTGCCGATATCTGGCAGTGGACACCGTTTATCTTCATTCTGGCGCTTGCAGCGTTGCAGTCGTTGCCGTCCTCAGCGCTGGAAGCTGCGCGGGTTGATGGTGCCACCGGCTGGCAGCAGATTTTGTACATCAAGTTGCCGCTCATGTTGCCGGTGCTGATCGTTACCTGCCTGTTACGTCTGATTGATGCCTTCAAAGTTTTGGAGGTGATCCTGGTGATGACCAATGGCGGGCCGGGGTTATCGACCGAAATTCTGGCATTGCGTATTTCGCGTACAGCCTCAGAGTTCCGACAGTTGGGTGAGGCAGCGGCCATGTCGAACTATCTGCTCATCCTACTCATGGTGATCACGGCTATCATGTTTGTTTATACCCGGCTCAACGATGCCCGCTTGGCGCGGATACGCGCAGCGGGAGCCAAGGCCGCCCAGGCTGAAGAGGAGGCGGTGTAACATGTCGCAAGGACACATTGAGAACCGCGCAAACCCAGCCTTTTATGTGCTGCTCATCTGTCTGGTGGTGATGTCAGCAGGGCCAATCGTGCTCATGCTGGCGAACTCGTTCAAGCTGAACGTGGATATCACCTCGCCAACCGCCAGTCTGTTCTTCATGCCGACGTTGCAGAATTACGAAACAGCGTTGTGTGAGTTCCTCCCCTACGAGCCCGAGCATCTGCGCCGCTGCGACCCGACCTTCGGTCGTGCGTTGGTCAATTCGCTGATCATCTCGCTGGTCTCTACCGCTCTTACTCTCATCCTGGGATGCATGGCGGCCTATTCCATCGTGCGGTTCCGCTTCATGGGCCGCGACACAGCGAGCTTCACCACGCTGATCATGCGTATGGTGCCGCCTGCTGTGCTGTTGGTGCCGGTGTTTGGTATTTGGAACGAACAGTTTGGTCTGGATGGCACGCGTTCTGGCATCATCCTGGTCTATGTGGCGATGAACTTGCCCTTTGTGATTTGGATTTTACAAAGCTTCATTGTGCAAGTGCCCATCCAGTTGGAAGAGGCGGCACGTATTGACGGGGCAGGGCCGTTTCGTGTGTTTTTCCTGGTCGTTCTTCCGCTGATTAAACCGGGGTTAGCAGCGGCAGCAATCTTCACCTTCCGGGTGGCGTGGAACGAGTTTCTGCTCGCCAACGCGCTCTCAGACCGCAATTCTCGTACCGTTCCAGTGACCATCGTCAACTCTATCACCGAGTACAATATCGACTGGGGTGTGATCATGGCGACGGGCATGTTGCTTGCCATTCCACCCATCCTCTTCACATTCTTTGCCTCGCGTCAGATCATCACCGGCATGACCGCGGGTGCTGTGAAGGGTTAGCGTTGATGGGGTGTTCCGTCCTGCTGCTGGCGACGATGGAAACCAAGCACGAGGCCATTGCCTACTTTCGGGCGGTGATGGATCGGCATGGTGTGCATTGTCATGTGCTTGATCTGTCGCTGAACGCGCGTGGCGAGGTCCTTTCTGGCGCGCGCAAGCTTCAAACGATGGCCGAGGTGGCGAACAATGCCTCGGTTCTGGCGCGTGAAGCCATTGAGGCGGGTGCAACGGCGGCTGTTTCCATTGGCGGCGGCACGGGTGGGGAAATTGCCCTGCGGGTGATGCGCAGTATGCCGTTCGCCTTCCCAAAAATGCTGGTGACCACACTGCCATTTGATCCGCGTTACGCCTTGGCGGACAATGCCATTGTCATCGTTCCGACACTTGCTGATGTCTGCGGGATCAATGCGGCTTTGCGACAGGCGTTGGAAAATGCTGGTTCCATGCTGGCCGGGCTTTGCCAAGCCTCAAACACCTTGCCACATGTTTCCACCAACCCTTCAGTTGGCATTACCGCGCTTGGTGCAACAGGGGCCTGCGCTGACGGTCTTGCAGACGCGCTTAAGGCCGAAGGTCAAGAAGCAACTGTGTTCCATGCCAACGGGTTTGGTGGCGCGGCTTATGCGCGTTTTGCGCGCTGCGGCACGTTCCACTCGGTTGTCGACATGACACTGCATGAGCTCACCCGCATCCATGTGGCAGGTGCGCATGTCGAGATGCCAGATCGGTTGACCGCTGCGCGAGATGCCGGTGTGCCGCAGGTCGTGCTGCCAGGCGGATTGAATTTCATCGGGCTTGGGGAACTGGGTTTGGTGCCACCAGCCTATCTGGAGCGTCCGCATTACCAGCATACCGGCTTTTTCACCCATGTTCAGGTGACCGAGGATGAAATGGTTCGCGTTGCGGGCAAGCTGGCCGATGCCTTGAACGGCGCTTCTGCGCCCGTTTCTCTTCTGGTGCCTATGGGTGGTTTCTCCCATCAAGATGCGCCCGGCGGTGCGATTGAATCTCCAGCGCTGCGCGAGGTGTTTCTCAAGGTGATGCAAGAAACCTTGTCATCATCCGTCGCGTTGCGCCCACTTGATCATCACATCAACGATGCTCGCACAGTGCACGCCATTATGGACGCGCTGCGTCCCCACTTGCCTGCCCCCAACGAAGCCGCCCCAAAAGCCTCCCACGAAGGAACCACCCATGTCCGCGCAGAAGCCTGATGTCAGTGAATTAGAAGCCAAAAAAGATGCGCTGATTGCCACCGCACGCCGCTGCTTCGATGTGGGTCTGCAAACCAATGCCGGTGGCAACCTTTCGGTGCGCCTGGCATCTGCGGAGGCTATTGTTATCAAGCCGTCTGGCGTGGGCTTTGCCGAATGCACGCGCGACAATCTTCAGGTGGCTTATTTGGATGGCACTCTGGAACCATCGGCGTTCAAACCATCCAAAGACTTGGATTTCCACGCCGACCTTTACCGCATTCGCCCGGATATCAATGCGATTGTGCACTGCCATAGCCCATGGGCAACGGGGTATGCATCGGCAGGCATTGAAATCCCTTGTTTGACCGTTCAGACGATTGAAAAGATCGGCCGTATGCCGCTCATTCCGTTATCTGCAAATGGCGGTCCACAGACCGATGTGGAAATCTCGCCGGTGTTCCGCGATCCATCCATTCGCGCTGCGGTCCTTGCCAACCATGGAACCATTGGTGTTGGTAAAACGCTTGTGGCAGCGCAATACCTTGCTGAAATTATTGAAGAAACGGCCCATATCGCTTTCGTGCGCGATGCCTTGATGGGCGCTCATGGGAAGACTATGGCGGATCTGCCTCGCTATGGTACGGCCAAGGATGCCGCAGCGGCATCCTGATCGAAACGGTGCGATACAGCACCACGTCAATCCGATTTCTCTTCACCAGGTTCGCACGATATGTAAGGATTGCCTTAGGTAATCGCGTATCGTCCAGGACCGGTTGATGAACCATTCTTCGCCACAAGCGTCGTTTCGCACGCGCTGTGATCAATGTTCCATCCATAACAGAGCTATCTGCAGCCGTGCGTCATCTGCGGCGGCGCAGGAGCTGCATAATCTTAGCCGTATCCGCCGATTTTCCGCCGGTCAGGTTATCATTCCCGAACACACCGAGAGCCTGTTTATGGGCAATGTGGTCACCGGAATGGTCAAGCTATGTAAGACGCTTGAAGATGGTCGGCAGCAGGTGGTCGGGCTTCTGTTCCCGTCTGATTTCTTTGGTCGTCCGTTTGAAGAACAGTCCCCCTTTTCGTTTGAAGCTGCGACCGATGTTGAGATTTGTATTTTCGAACGCCAGGCCTTTGAAAATTTGCTCGCACGCTTTCCTGAAGTCGAGCATGAATTGCTTGTCCAGGTATTGACCGAGCTGGATGCGGCACGCGAGTGGATGGTGCTGCTCGGCTGCCAAACCGCGCGTGAGAAGGTGGCAAGCTTTTTGCTGATGCTTCTGCGCAGATCCGGTCTTGTGGGCTGCGATAAAGCCGACACGCCTGAGGCGCGCACCGTGGTATTTCCTGTGAGCCGCAGGGACGTGGCGCTCTATCTCGGAACGACACCGGAGACCGTTTCGCGGCAAATTCAGTGGATGTCGCGCAACAACATTGTGCGCATCATCGACAGCCAAACCTTTGCGGTTCTCAATCCGCAAAGGTTGGCGCACGCGGCTTCACGCGAAGAATGGCTGGATGAGCTTAGCGCTTAGCTGGTCGCGCGTGTTGTTCTGCTATCCGGCAGATTTCTCCGCTTCAGCCACGTTCGCTTTGACTGCCAGAAAGCTGTCCGGCGTGACTGATATGCTATCAATCTCAGCTTCCACCAGGAACTTTGCGAACGTTGGGTCGTTGCTGGGTGCTTGACCGCATAGACCAACTTTGGCGCCGGACTTATGGGCGCGTTCAATCACTGTCTCGATCATCCATTTGACGGCTGGGTTCTGTTCTTCAAAGACGCCCGACAGATGCTCATTGTCGCGATCAACCCCGAGCGTGAGCTGGGTGAGGTCATTTGATCCAATGGAGAATCCTGAGAAGCGTTTGGCGAATTCCTCAGCCAGGATGACGTTGGAAGGCACTTCGCACATCACATAGATATCAAGACCGTTCTTTCCGCTTTCCAGGCCGTTCTTGGCCATCACATCGAGAACCTGATCGGCTTCTTGCGGTGTGCGGCAGAAGGGGATCATGACCAAGACGTTGGTGAAACCAAGATCTTCACGCAAGTGTCGGATCGCCTGGCATTCTAAGGCAAAACCATCGCGGTAAATGTCGGCATAATAACGCGAGGCACCGCGCAGACCTATCATTGGGTTTTCTTCGTCGGGCTCAAACGCCGAGCCGCCGAGAAGCTTGGCATACTCGTTGGTCTTAAAATCACTCATCCGTACAATGACTGGATTGGGATGGGCGACGGCGGCAATGCGTGAGAGACCCCGTGCCAAGGTCTCGACGAAATAGTGTTTCTTGTCGTCGTAGCCACGGGTAAGGGCCTCGATCTCTTGCTTGTCATGGTCATCATGCAACTGGTCGAAATTGACCAACGCCATCGGGTGCACTTGAACGGCGGAATTCACCACAAACTCCATGCGGGCAAGCCCAACGCCGTCAGATGGCAAGCGCCACCAATGGAACGCTGACGATGGGTTGGCCAAGTTCAGCATGATCTTGGTTTTGGTGTCTGGCACATGATCAAGTGCGATTTCTTCGACCTCGAAATCGAGATACCCTTGATAGATATCGCCTTGCTCGCCACCCGCGCACGAGACGGTTACCTTCTGGCGGTCGTGCAAAACATGGGTGGCAGTGCCTGTTCCAACGATGGCAGGAATGCCCAACTCGCGGCTGACGATGGCGGCGTGCGATGTGCGTCCGCCGTGATCGGTGATAATGGCCGCCGCCCGCTTCATAATGGGCACCCAGTCGGGATCGGTTGTTGAGGTGACCAGGACAGACCCGTCAACGAACTGTTCAATGCCTTGGGCGCTTTCGATGATGCAGATCGGCCCTTGGGTAACGGCATTGCCAACACTCAAGCCGCTCAAAATCGGCGCGTCGCTGGTGTTAAGTGTGAAGTTTTTCATCACCTGATGATCAGCGCGTGATTGCACCGTTTCTGGCCGTGCCTGCACAATGTAGAGCTCGCCGGTCTCGCCATCCTTGGCCCATTCCATATCCATGGGCTGGCCATAGTGCTTCTCGATGATTGCCGCCTGACGCGCCAAATCGACAATGTCCTCGTCGCTCAACACAAAGCTTTGCTGCTCGTGTTTGGACGTTGGAACATTGATCGTTTCGCCGCCTTCTTGGCCTGCATAGATCATCTTTTGCTCTTTTTCGCCCAGACGCTTTTCAACGATTGGGCTGAGGGATGTGTCATCAAGGAACGGCTTAAACACCTGATATTCATCGGGATTCACGGCGCCTTGCACGACATTTTCGCCAAGTCCCCAGGCAGCGTTGATAAGAACGACCTTGTCGAAACCTGTCTCGGTATCGATGGAGAACATCACGCCTGAACCGCCGATATCAGAGCGGACCATGAGCTGAACGCCGACCGAGAGGGCGACCTTCTCGTGGTCAAAACCCTTCATTGTGCGGTACATGATGGCGCGGTCGGTGAAGAGCGAGGCGTAGCAGCGACGGCAGGTGGCAAGCAGCGCTTCTGCGCCGCGAACATTCAAAAAAGTTTCCTGCTGACCGGCAAAGCTGGCATCTGGCAAATCTTCAGCCGTGGCGCTGGAGCGCACGGCAACCGACAGGTCATCGATTCCCGTTCGTTTTTTCATCTCTTCGAATTGAGCAACGATGTCATCGCGCAAATCCTGCGGCCAATCGCCTGCAACGAAGGCCTTGCGGATGTGCTTGCCAGCTTCCTGAAGTGTTACTTGCTTATTGGCCAACTGTTTCAGTGTTTCTTCCAACACGCCGTCCAAGCCATTGTGTTTGACGAACCCACGGAAGGCATCAGAAGTGGTGGCAAAACCCGGCGGCACCTTGATGCCAGCGCTTCCCAACTGTTGCACCATCTCGCCAAGCGAGGAGTTCTTGCCACCGACAAGGCCGACATCTCCGCGCGAGAGTGCGTCAAACCAGATGATGTTTTGCGTGCTCATAGTGTTTCCTCTTGGTCGCTGGTTTCAGCAATTGGTGCTTTGAAAGTATCTGAATGGGGCGGGCCGGCGCGACTGCATCACCCCCACTGACTGGCAAGTGCGCGCAGCGCATCAGTGCGGCTGAGCTGCCCGACAAGCTTGCCGCCATCCATCACGGGAAAGCGGCGAAAGGGTTTTTCAATGAAAAGGTTGGTGGCGGTGATGACATCCATGCTTGCTTCGATGGTTGTCACTGGGTGGCTCATATAGGCCTCCACGCGCCCACCCCAGTCGCGATAATAGCTGGCATCTAAAGCGGCTTTTAGGCAGTCGCGCTTTGTCAAAACGCCCATGAGAAATCCGTCGGAGTCGAGCACCGGTGCGCCAGATATCCGCTGATCAAGCAAGATGTTCATGGCGCGGTTGATTTCCATGTCTGGCGTCAGCGTCACCAGATCTTTTGACATGAAGTCGGCAACCAGGGGCAGGGAGTCAGCGGTTCTGGCGCTCATAGCTCTTGCCCCAATATTTTTCGATTGGGGCAGGTGGCGCACTCAATGTCTTTCAGGCAGGCCACGCCCCCGCACGAGCCTTCAATCGGTTTGCGCCCAGCCATGACGCCGACCGCCAAACCTGCGATGGCCAGTGCGAAAATCGCAAACGTGAAGAGGAAGATCATCATTCTCTGCTCGGTTCCTTGTCCTACGCCACGACATGATCGGCGAAGACGTCGGTCATGGTTTCGATCAATCTATTGTCGGTAAGCGCTAGGAAAAGCGCCGGGAGGCCTAGATCAGATGCGCATTGAATGCCGCGCTGTGGCCCGAGGACGGTGAGAGCGGTGGCCAGCGCATCGGCGCGCATGGCCGTCGTTGCGAGAACTGAAACCGCAACAAGGCCATTGTCTGCTGGGCGGAGATCGCTGGGATCGATAAGATGACTCAGCGCAACGCGGCCGTGATAGCCATTCGGGCTGTGACCGGAGCTTGCCAGTGCCAGATGTCCCGGCGCGACGATGCGATGGGCAGTAACTTGTGGAGTACCCGGCTGCTCAATGGCGACCTGCCAGGCGCGACCGGTTGGATGATTTCCAATGGCGGTCACTTCACCGCCAAGCTCGATCAGCGCGCTTGTTACACCTTCGCGGCGTAGCAGGTTTGCGATCTCATCTAAGGCATACCCCTTGGCGATGCCGCAGAGATCGAGCGTCAGATCATTGTGAGTTTTGCGAACGGCTCCATCTTGAACGGTGATCGCTTTGTAGGAGCCCGCCCCACCATCAATCGGGCCAAACCCGAAGCGAGCAACGGCTGGGCCAACTGTGGGATCGAACGCGCCGCTGGTCAGTTTGGCAACGGCAAGGCTTTCGGCAACGACTTGGCAGACATCGCTGGGTAATGGTTGCCAAGCGTTGGTGGCGTTGCGGTTGAACCGCGAAATGGCGGAGTCGCTGCGCCATGGGGACATGCGCTCATCGACCCGCTGTATGATTGCTTCAATTTGCGGGCGAAGAAGGCGTTCATCCAAGGTGAGACCGCCTGCAACGCGCCATGTGCTTGCAAAAGCATGGCCGCCGAAAGTCACGGTTGCCGCCTCTGCCTGTGAGGCAAAACCAAGCCCGAGAGCAGCTGTCCACGCCGCGCTGCCTGCCACAAAACTGCGTCGTGTCACGGGCATCGTTACACTCCAAAATCGTCGTTGAAGATGTGGTCGCGGTCGACACCCAAATCGTCCAGCATCTGGAAAACGGCACGGATCATCAGCGGTGGACCACAGAGATAGTATTCGCAGTCTTCGGGCGCTGGGTGGTCGCGCAGGTAGGTCTCTAGCGCCACCTGATGAACGAAGCCAACGGACCCCAGCCAGTCATCCTCTGGCTGCGGATCGGACAGTGCGACCGTCCAGTTAAATGTGTCGTGCGCGGCTGCGAGCGCATCCAGTTCATCCACGTACAGCAGTTCAGCTTTGCTGCGAGCGCCATACCAAAAACTCATCCGCCGTCCGCTTTTGGTGATGCCCAACTGCTCATGAATGAGGGCACGCAGCGGCGCCATGCCGACTCCTCCGCCGATGAACACCATTTCCTTGTCCGTCGGTTGCGCACGGAAGCTGCCGAAGGGACCGGATGTTGTGACCTCTTGGCCTGGCTTGAGAGCAAACAACCAGGACGACACGATGCCAGGTTGCGCTTGCGGTTCTGATGGCGGCGGCAGGGCAAGGCGAATGTTCAACACCACACGGCGGGCGGCGGTGTCTTCAGGCCGGTTGGAGATAGAGTAAGCGCGAGTAACGTCCTCGTCGCTCTCAACCGATAGGGACCGCAAAGAGCGCCATGCTTGATCATGGCTATCCGGCGTATCAATGGTCGCATAGTCTAGCGTGTAAGCCGGTGCTGTGACCTGAACATAGGAGCCAGCAACAATGCTCGCATCTACATCATTGGGCAGTTGCAGCACGATTTCACGGATCAGTGGGGTGAGCGCAGTGACTGAATGAACCTTGCAGACATAGTTGGTCGCGCCCACCCACTCTTGCGGTGCCTCTACCGCCATATTGTCGCGCAGGGTGACTTGGCAGGCCAGATGCACACCGTCGCGGCGATCCGCGTTGGAAAGCTGCGCTATTTCGACAGGCAGGTGGGATTGATCCTCACCGACCACCGTGACCCGGCAAAGTCCGCAGGTACCAGCCCCGGCGCAAGCCGACGGCACCAGTACATCGTGATCGTGCAGGGCGTTGAGCAGTTTCTGCCCTGTTTTGACGTCAAACTCGTTGGACCCATTGACCGTTAAGACAGCCGGTTGCGAGGGCATCAGCACGCCGCGTGCCACCATCACCATGGCCGTGAGCAGCAACACAACAATGACGATTAGCACCGTGCCAAAGAGGATGACACTCATGGCGCCACCCCGGCGAAGGCTGAAAAGCCGAGCGACATAAGGCCAGTGACAATGAAAGCGATACCAAGGCCCTGAAGACCAGCGGGGATGTTGGCGTATTTCAAGCGCTCGCGGATCGCGGCAAATGCGATAATCGCCAGAGCCCAACCGAAGCCGCTGCCAAACCCGTAGACAACCGACTCGTCAAAATCGTACTGGCGCTCGACCATAAACAGGCTGCCGCCAAGGATCGCGCAGTTGACCGTGATCAGCGGTAGAAACACGCCAAGCGCGTTGTAAAGAACCGGCACATACCGATCCAGCGTCATCTCCAGCACCTGCACGAAGGCTGCGATAACGCCGATGAACGCGATCAGCTTGAGATAGGTGAGGTCCATCTGCGGTAGGCCGAGGAAGCCCCAGGCACCTTCGACCAGCAGGCCGTTGAAGATGAGATTGTTGAGCGGGACGGTCAGCGTCTGTACGGCGACGACCGCAATGCCCAAGCCAACGGCCGTCTCAAAGCGCTCCGAAACGGCCAAGAAGGTACAGACGCCCAGAAAGAAGGAGAGCGCCAAGTTCTCTTGAAAGATCGCCGCGAGAAGAAGGTCGCTCATGAACGTCCCCCTGCAGATTTCAGCGATGGGTGCAGCTTGAACTTCGGGGCTTCGATTTGCGCGGTCCAGCGCGTGCGGATGACCCAGATGAGCAGACCGATGATGAAGAACGCGGCTGGCGCCAGCTGCATCAGGCCTAGCGGTTCAAACCATCCGCCATCTGCGACCGTTACGAAGACCGTTTGATTGAACAGTGTGCCCGCGCCAAGAAGCTCGCGGAGGCCGCCCACCAGCATGAGGATCAGGCTGTAGCCCAGGCCATTGCCGAGCCCATCCAACACCGATGGTCCAACCGGGTTGCGCATCGCGAACGCCTCAGCCCGGCCAAGCACCAGGCAATTGGTGACGATGAGGCCGACAAACACTGAGAGTTGTTGGCTGATCTCAAAGGCAAAGGCCTGCATCAGCTCGTCGATCACGATCACCAGCGATGCGATGATGGTGATCTGAATGATCAGCCGGATGCTGGTAGGAATGTGGTGGCGTATCAGGCTGATGATCGCTGACGACATACAAAGCACGGCCGTTAGCGCGACGGACATCATAGCTGCTGTGGTCAGCGAGGTTGTGACCGCCAAAGCCGAGCAAATGCCCAGGATTTGCAGTGTGACGGGGTTTTCCTTCACCAGCGGCGTGGTGAGATGGTGGGTCCAGCGCGCCATCTACAGTCCCTCCTCGGCGAGGCGATCAAGGAACGGGCCAAAGCCATTCGGGCCCATCCAAAATTGCAGGGCAAAGGTGACGCCATCGCCGGTGCGGGTGGCACCGGATAGGCCATCCACCTCGTGCACGCTTTGGGCTTGGCCACGAACGACCTGGATGACGATGTCGCCATCTTCGTTCAGAAGCTCTTTGCCCGGCCAAAGGCCTTGCCAGTCTGGCTCTGTAATCCGCGCACCAAGCCCAGGTGTTTCTGCCTGTTCGGTGATGGTCAGCGCCGCAACCGTGGAAAGGTCTGGCTCCAGTGCCAGCATGGCGCGGATGGTGGAGGCATAGCCGCTGCCATAAACCGGCAGAACGATCAGCAGCAGGTCGCCATCGCGCTCCAGCAGGTGGACGGGTGCATAGAGCGGACGCTGCCGAATGCTCGCCAGGTCAGCCTCTGTTGGGATGGCTATGGAGAGCTCAGGGTCGGAGGCAGCGGCTACAAAATCATAAGTGGCCGGATCAATGTCAGGTGCAAACTGCCCAGTCTGAAGATCAACAATGCGGGTTTCCAGCGCTGTGACGCCTGCCTCTTCCATCACCTCGCGCATTCCTGGCAGTGTGTCGAGCATTGCCTCCATACGGGCAGCTTGCTCAGCCTCGATTTGGTCTTGCTGGATGGGGTCGAGCAAGACCGAGGCGGTGGACACCAAGATCGCGCAGATAAAGGCCACCAGCACCGCGATGGTGACCGTTTTGGTTGTGTCATCGTTGGGCCGCGCAAGGAGCGCGCTGACGGGATTAGCCATTGTGCGTCTCCCCAATGTTTTTGTCCCCAAGCCGTTTTTTCCGGCGCGCCTCTCTGCGGTTTTCGCGGATGTGGGCGTTTGCAAGCACGGCGAGATGATCGAGAAGCGGGGCAAAGATGCTTGCCAGAAGGGCGGCAAAGACGATGGCTTCGGCCGTCAGGTCTGCCGCAGCGAAACCCGAGAAAACAGCGATAAGAAACCCTGCCAACGCGCCATAAGCCCAGCGACCCGGATTGGTGCAGGCCGCGCTTAACGGGTCGGCAATGAGGAACACCAAGCCAACGGACAGCGCGATGGCGAGTGTTTGCGTTGATCCAAATTCGCCAAGAAGCGCTATCGCAGCGGCGGCCATCACGAGAGTTGCGACCAGGACGCGCCAGGAAATGAGACCAGCGAGCAGAAGCAAGACCGCACTTGGAATGGCCGCCAGCGCGATTGTTACGTCGATGGATTGCAAGGCCAGCTGCGGGAAAGAAAAGACCAAAAGGGCAAGCGTCGCAGCAGCAGGGTTTACAAACCCAAAGCCGCGCCCGCCAAACACCAACTCGCCCAAAACAACGCCCAGCGAGACCGCAACGGCTAACTGCCAGGTCTCAATGCCAAGCGGCACAAACAGTGTGACCAGCATGGCTGTGGTAAGCCCGTGTAAGGACATATCGGCGTGGCGTAAAAAAGCAAAAACGCTCTCCCAAGCCAGCGCAACCATGAGGCAGGTTAAGAACACCGGAAGAAGCAGTGGCCCTCGGTTGGCAAAGTCCATGACCAGTGGAAACGCCAAGGCTACGGCCTGAAGCAGGCTCACGCGACCAGCGCTGAAGAGAAACGGCAGGAATGGGGCTGATCGGACGCTCGAGCGTTGAAGACTGGGCATCAGGCGGCGTCCTCGGCCAGTTCATCGAGCACGGCGCGCAACAAAACACGGTAGTCAGCACCGCTTGTGCATATCATGTTCAACGCGGCGACATCCTCTTCGACCAGATCCAGAGCGCCGAGCTGCTTGGCGGCTTGGGCGTCGCCCACGCTCAGGGCGCGCATCATCGGCACTGCCTGCACACCTGCGGGCAGGGCGCGATCCATCGCCATGTTTGGGATGAGTGGCGCGGTGGTGTTAGAGCCGAAGAAAGGCAGGCGCGATGTCCAAGCTGGGCGCCAGCCGCGCTTTGCGTTTGAAAGGATGCTTACTTGGCTATCGTAGCGGCCAAGATAGCTAAGCTGGCGACCGGCGATCGCTGACCCAGACAAGGTGCGAGTGCTGCTCTGGTTGTCCGCTTGCGGTTTTAATTCACCTTCGATGAGGCCGCGTAGGCTTGCGCCAAGCTTTGTCGTCAGAAGACGTGGTTTGGCTAGCGGTTCACCGCTCAGCGCAATCACCCGTGTGGCGTCGTACCGCCCGGTCAAAAACAAGGTGCCGATAGCAATCACGTCTTGGTACCCGATGCTCCACACTGGGAAATCTGGTGAAGCCGGTGAAAGACGATGGATGTGCGTGGATGCCAAGCCAGCCTGATAACCACCATCGAAGCTGGCCGCTCTGATCTTTAAGGTATCAGGCGTTTGAAATGTGCTTACCTTGGATTGGCAGACGAAAACCTGTCCACTGGTTAGTTTGGTCAGCACCTCCAGACCGTGGCGAAAGGCGTCCTCGTTGGCGATGATCACCGGATCGGGATCGACAGCGCCTGGAGCCAAATCCATGGCTGAAACGAAGATGGCGGAGGGGTTTTGGTGCGATGGCGGAACGAGGCCATAGGGGCGCGAGCGGAACGCTGGCCAAAGCCCGCGCGACAAAATGGTTTGGCGAACAGCCTCGCGTGATGATGCATCTATGGCAATTAGATCAGTGGAGGGGTGGCTTGGCTCGCTCTGCTCGTCTTGACGACCATTTTGGGCGCGAACAACGATTGCTGACAAGGTTCGCCGCGGTCCGTAGTCGATGGAAAACACGCGTCCGCTGATGGGCGCGGCGAAGCAAATCGCGTCATCCTTGCGATCAACGAAGAGGGTTTGCCCTTCGCTCACGTGCTCGCCGACATCGACAAGAAAGCGTGGCCGCATGCCGGGATAATCTGCACCGAGAAGGGCAGTGGCAGTGATGGCCTTGGGCTCATCGACCACTTGCGATGGGCTGCCGGGGGCGGAAAAGCGAAGTCCGGTCCGCACGGATACGGGCTTCAGCTGTTTGCGTTCAAACGACATTTACCGCCGGAGGAGAGAGGGTTGATGGAGTACAAACCACCTTCCTGCATCACGCTTGGGGGTTCATTGACGGCCGTCAATGCCTTGGTGGAACGACGAGCTATGACCAGGAGAGCCAGATGGCCTTTCGCTCCAACCGGACAGGATCGACTTCCATGTGCTTGCCCAAGCTGCGTCTGCCCAAAATTCTCGTTGTTTCCGTTTTGACTGCCCTGGTGGGGCTGCCGATCAGCCACGCTGCGGCGCAAGACGATGCAGGGGAGAATGCGATCCTCCAGCTGCAAGGTATTGTGGAGGCTTGGCTGTCTTCACCGCACGCCGACATTACCAGCCATGCCTTTCACCACTGGGATGAAGATGGCGAAATTCCCGCCACCTGTGCGACCTGCCACACGAGTTTCGGTTTCATTGAGTATGTGCGCGGCGCCATGGATCAGGCAGGCATTGCGCCACAAGCCATGCCAACAGGTGGTGTCGTTGATTGCGCAGCTTGTCACAGCGAGGCATCCACCGCGCTTGTCAGCGTGCCTTTTCCATCGGGTGTCAGCGTTGACACGTTTGGCAGCTCTGCCACCTGCGCCGTCTGCCACCAGGGTCGTGCGGCGGGTTCAACTGTGGCTGCTACGAGTGATGGTATGGATGAGGATGCTGTGTCGGAAGACCTTGGCTTCATCAACGTGCACTACGCGCCATCGGCTGCAACGCTGATGGGATCGGTTACCTCTGGCGGGTTTGAGTATGAAGGCCGTGAGTATCGCGGTCAGTTCACGCACGTGCCTGATTTTGCCACCTGCACCAGCTGCCACCAACCGCACAGCTTGGAGCCAGTTGCGATGGAGACTTGTGCGACTTGCCACCAAGAGGCCGAAACGTTTGAGGACATTCGCACCACGCGCATCGATGTGGATGGTGACGGTGATATGTCTGAAGGCATTGCCGATCCTATCCGCACGCTGCACGAGCGTCTCTACGCTGCCATTCTGGCCTACGGCACGGATGTGGCAGGCACAGCGATCATCTATGCTGATCAGTTCCCTTATTTCTTTATCGACACTGATGGCGATGGTGCCGTTGGCGAAGGCGAAGCAGCTTTCCCCAACCGGTATGCGTCATGGACGCCACGCCTGTTGAAGGCAGCCTACAACTACCAATTCGTCGCCAAGGATCATGGGGCGTTCGCGCACAATCCGCACTACGCCCTTCAGCTTCTCTATGACAGCTTAGAGGATCTCAGCGGGCAGGTTGAGGTGGACATGGCTGCCTTGGCGCGCCCGTAAGTTTGAGCGTTAGGTCGATACCAAACGACGTGGACGTCTGAATGGAAGACGCCCACTCTCATGCCCTTGTGCTGGTTGCCATTGGCGTCTTGTTTCTGGGCGGCTTGGCGCTTGATGCGTTTGGGCGGATTGTCCATGTTCCGCGCGTAACACTGCTGATGCTTCTTGGCGCGCTGCTTGGCCCGCCAGTTCTGAACGTGCTTCCCGATGCCATTGCTGGCGGCAATCCTATCTACACTGACCTTGCGCTGACGATGGTGGCGTTTCTGCTGGGTAGCTCGCTTAGCCGCCAGACCTTGGCAGCGCATGGGCGCGAGATTCTCTTCGTTTCTGTCATCGTGGTGCTGGTTTCGATTACGCTGGTTGCTGGCGGGCTCTACCTTCTGGGCGTGCCGTTGCCCATCGCGCTGTTGCTAGGTGGGATATCAGCAGCAACCGCACCTGCTGCGACGCACGATGTTATCCGGCAATCTGGCAAGACCGGTAAATTCGTCACCAACCTGACCGGCATCGTGGCCATTGACGATGCATGGGGGCTGCTTGCTTTCAGTGTGCTTTTGACGCTGGCGGCGCTTCTGGTTGGCAATGGCGCTGATGGTGGCACCGTGTTTCAGGCTTTTTATGAAGCGTTTGGCGGCATTGCGTTGGGATTGGCCATTGGTTTTCCCGCCGCTTTTCTCACTGGTCGTTTGAAGCGGGGCGAGCCCTCACTGGTGGAGGCGATTGGCGTGGTGATGCTGTGCACCGGCCTGTCCCTTTACTTTGAAGTCTCGTTCCTGCTGACCGGCATGGTGTGCGGCGCGGTGATCGTGAACTTTGCTCGCCATCATGAGCGGCCGTTCCACGAGATTGAACGCATCGAATGGCCATTCCTTTTGCTGTTCTTCGTCATGGCAGGTGCTTCGCTGCACGTGGAAGCGTTGATGGCGCTTGGCGTTGCTGGTGTGGGCTATTGCGTGCTGCGGTTTGTTGCGCGTCTTTTTGGTGGATGGCTAGGTGGGCGAGCGTCTGGCTTGCCAGCGCAGGAAGGTGTGCTGATGGGTATGGCGCTAATGCCCCAAGCCGGCGTGGCCATCGGCATGGCACTGGTCGCCAGCGATCACTTTCCGCAATACCGTGAAACGCTGGTGACGATCACTATCGCCAGCACGATCTTCTTTGAGATCGTTGGTCCACTGATGACGCAATATGCGCTGAAAAAAGCTGCGTAAGGTGCAAGTGCTTCAGTGAAAATCTCGCGATTTTGGAATGATCCGCACATTGCGTGGATGAGCGCCACGACTGGGCACGACATCTTGCACGCGGGCATCTTGCACGCGGGCATCTTGGATGCGGGCATCGCGCACGAGCCCGGCTTTGACGCTGTCGGCGCGCGAAAGAACGGGCCGGATCACCTCGTCTGCGCGGGCTAAGCTGTTGGATGCGGCATGAAGCGTCGACAGGCTTTGTAGATCGTCAGTGCGATCCTGCAAGGATGTCGCCATAAGATGGATCACACCCTCTTTGCTTTTTTGCACATGGCCCATGACCTGCATGAGCTTGGCTCCCATAACTGTGCGGCGAAATTGCTCAAAGCGACTGGCCCAGAGCACCACATTCACGATCCCCGTTTCATCCTCCAAGGTGATGAAAATGGCATTGCCTTTACCTGGGCGTTGGCGGATCAGCACGACGCCGGCGGTTTTTACAAACGTGCCGTCACGCGCATCAGCCACGTGTTGGCAGGTCAGAATTCTCTGCGCATCAAAATGCTTGCGCATCAGCGCCATTGGATGGGCTTTGAGCGAAAGCCTGATGGTCTGATAATCGGCCACCACATGCTCTGCCAGTGCCATGTCTGGCAGGTTGGCATCAGGCTCGGTGCTCAACTCATGGCGGTTTGCCGCTTCAAAAAGGGGTAGAGGATTATCGTCCGGTAAGCGGCGTACAGCCCACAGAGCCTCGCGGCGATCCATGCCGATGGAACGAAAAGCATCGGCCTCAGAAAGAAGCTTCAACGGGCGGTGGGGCAGGCGTGCGCGCTGCCAAAGATCTTCGGTGCTTTCATAGTTGCGCTGACGTGCATCTACCAAACGCTCCGCCCATTCTTCATGGAAGCCATCGACCTGGCGGAACCCCAGTCGCAGCGTCAGCTCACCATCTTCAGGCTCCAGCGTGTTGTCCCATTGGCTGTGATTGATATCGACCTTGCGCACCTCAACATGGTTTTCCTGCGCATCGCGGACTATCTGCGCCGGTGCGTAAAATCCCATGGGTTGGGCGTTGAGCAGCGAGCAGGCAAACACAGCTGGATGGTAGTGTTTGATCCAAGATGAGATGTAGACAAGCTTGGCAAAGGAGGCTGCGTGGCTTTCAGGAAAGCCGTACTCGCCAAAGCCCTTGATCTGGTTAAAACAGCGCTCAGCGAACTCGCGTTCATAACCACGCTTGACCATACCTTCGACCATCATGGTCTCAAATTTATGGATCGTGCCCATGTGCCGAAACGTTGCCATGGCGCGCCGTAGCCCATTGGCTTGTTCGGGTGTAAATTCCGCAGCGACCATAGCGATTTTCATCGCTTGTTCCTGAAACAGCGGCACACCAAGGGTGCGGCCAAGCACACCTCTTAGTTCATTGGGGTCGTGGGGTGGGGCGGGCTCAGGAAACACCACCTCCTCTTCCCTGTTGCGCCTGCGCAGATAGGGGTGGACCATATCGCCTTGGATGGGGCCGGGTCGCACAATGGCAACCTGGATGACCAGGTCATAAAACTCTCGCGGTTTGAGGCGCGGCAACATGTTGATCTGCGCGCGGCTTTCCACCTGAAACACACCGATGGACTCACCTCTGCACAACATGTCGTAGACATGTTCATCGCCTTCTTCGATGTCATGCATGTCGAGCTCTAAATTTTTGTGTTCGCTTAAAAGGTCGAGTCCTTTGCGGATGCAGGTCAGCATGCCCAGCGCCAGCACATCGACCTTCATCAGGCCCAGCGCGTCGATGTCATCCTTGTCCCATTCTATGAAGGTGCGGTCCTCCATCGCCGCATTTCCGACAGGTACAAGCGTGTCCAACCGGTCTCGGGTGAGCACGAAACCGCCAACATGTTGGGAGAGATGGCGCGGAAAGCCCATGATCTGATGGGCCATATCCAGCACGCGGTGAATGATCGGGTTGTCCGGATCAAGCCCTGCTTCTTTGATGTGTTTGTCTTGCACTTCTCGGCCAAAAGACCCCCAAACGGTGCCAGCCATGCGGGCGGTGACATCCTCGGTGAGGCCCAATGCCTTGCCGACCTCGCGCAAAGCACTGCGTGGGCGGTAAGAGATCACGGTGGCAGCGATGCCTGCCCTGTCGCGGCCATAGCGCTCATAGATATGCTGGATGATTTCTTCGCGCCGTTCATGCTCAAAATCGACGTCGATATCGGGCGGCTCCTTGCGTTCAGATGAGATGAAGCGGGCAAACAGAAGGTCATGCTCGGCAGGATCAACCGAGGTGATACCAAGCACGTAGCAGACGGCTGAGTTCGCTGCCGAACCACGCCCTTGGCACAAGATGCCCTTGTCCTGCGCAACGCGCACAATCTCGTGGATGGTGAGAAAATAGGGGGCGTAATCAAGCTGTTCGATGAGCGCCAATTCATCCTTTAGCAGGCGCGTTACCTTCTCCGGTACACCGGTTTTGTAATAGCGGTAGGGTGCATGACGCCAGACCAACTCTTCCAGCCAGTCTTGTGCCGTTCGACCCGGTGGCACAGGCTCATCGGGATAGGTGCAAGCCAACTGATCGAGCGTGAAATCGATACGCGCAAGAATGTGCTGCGTCTCTGCCAAGGCCTTTGAGGCTCCTTCAAACAGACGCGCCATTTCCTCTGGTGCTTTGAGATGCCGTTCGGCATTGGCTTCCAGACGCAAGCCTGCTTCATCCAGCGTGCAGCCTTCGCGAATACAAGTGACCACATCCTGCAAGGGGCGCTGTTTTGGGCTGTGATAGAGCACATCATTGGTGGCAAGCAGCGGCACTTTTGCTCGTTTTGTTTGGGCAAGGAGGGTGGTGAGGCGGCGATGATCATCGCCCTTGCGCCCCATGGAAGCGGCAAGCCAGACGGCACCTGGCGCATGCTTGCCAAGCTGGTTTAGCGTGTCTTCTAGCTTGGCTGTTCCGGTCTCTGGCATAACGATCAAAAGCAAGCCGCGCATATGGCGCAGCAGATCACCCAGCGTGAGTGTGCAGTCGCCTTTTTCTGCGCGGCGTTTGCCAAGGGTAAGCAGACGGCAGAGGCGCCCCCAACCCTCTTTATCTTCCGGGTAGGCGAGGATGTCTTGCGTGCCATCGGCAAAGACCAATCGACTGCCCACCATCAGTTGAAACCTCTGCGAAGCATCGCGTACGGCCTCATCTTCATGCTCACGCAAATCCCGCAAAGCGCGATAGGCTCGTGCAGTGCCTGACACGCTGTTGCGGTCGGCAATGCCCAGCCCCGTGTGGCCGAGCTCAATGGCTTGGGCGACCAGATCAGCGGGATGCGAGGCGCCACGAAGAAATGAGAAATTACTGGTGACAGCGAGTTCAGCATAGCTGGGTGAAGGTTCTTTTCTCATGCGAAAAGCCCATGCACGAACCAGCCGGGGTGCTGCGTTTCTTCGGCGTAAAGACCTTCGCGAAACACCCAGAATCGGCGCCCTTGGCTGTCCTCCAACCGGTAATAGTCACGCGTGAGGCTCGCATCATCGGTGCGCCACCATTCCGGTGCGATACGCTCCGGTCCCTCAGCGCGTGCCACCTCATGCAGAACCCGACGCCAGCGAAATTGGCGCGGCGGACCATCGGGAATTTGTGCCAGAGCTTCGATGCGCTGGGGATGCTCAAACAGGTGGATCGGGCGGGATGGCGGATCATCGGCATTGGGTCTTGCCCAATGCAAATCTGGCATATCCAGGCTCTGCGTTGTTTGCTTGGAAGGATACTCCTTGGCGTGCACCTGATAAGCAGCGCGCTCAGGAATATGCGTCTGCGCGCTGACAAAGCGCTGCACAGCTTGCTTGCCAAGCCGCGTGCTCAGCGTGTCGATGAGGGCGGCCACCTCCTCATCTTCCATGTCGTGGCTATCAAGGCTGGTTTGCGCCTGGGTGAAGGGTGCACTGGCATGCACAGAGAGGCGCAAGAGATCATAGCCAAAGCCGGGGTCCAGGGGATCGGCCAGGGTGTCGATGCGCTCACGAAACAAGCGCATGAGCGGTGCAGCTTTGCGGGTGGGCAGCGACGTTTCCACTGTGAGGCGCCGCACGGCGCCATCGGTGCGAAACAGACTTGCTTCGAATGACGTCCCGCCTTGACCGCTTTTCTCCAGCCTTTTTGCAGCCTCTTCGATCAAATGCTCAATGGTGGCGAGCACATCATCTTCACGACCAATGGGTTCTGCGAACCGGCGTTCCACCGTGCAGGGTGGCAAGGGCCTGCGTGGAGTGATGGCGATGTCTTCTTCACCCAAAGCGCGGGATAGGTTCGTGATGATATTCGCGCCGAAACGGGCTGCCAGTGGGGCACGTGGGCGAGCAGTAAGATCACCAATGGTCACCAGCCCAGCGCGATTGAGTGCCAGGGCGGTTTCATTGCTCATGCCAATTGCGCCCACAGGCAAAGCATCGACCGCGCCCGGCTCTTGTCCGGTTTCCACAATCGCCCCACCGCCAAAACGTGCCAGCGCGCGGGCCGTATCAGGTGTTGCGGCAATGGCTGATACCATCTCCATGCCAGCCTTGGTGCAGCGCTCGTGCATATCGTTGCGCAGCGCTACCTCGCCTCCAAACAGATGGGCGCAGCCAGTGATATCGAGGATCACGCCATCCGTTCCATCCAAGGCAACAAGCGGGGTGTAGCGATTACAAAAGTCTGCCATCCGCTCCAGCCAAGCGCTGTCAGCGGGCCTGTCCATATCGATGGCTGTGAGGTCGGGCACACGGGCGCGCGCATCGGCCAAGGTCATTCCTGGCAAAAGACCTAGAGCCACCGCTTGGGGGCTGACAGCCATCAGGCGCAAGGCACTGCGATGCTTTTCAATGAAGACGGTTGGCGCGTCAGCCTGTTCCGGTACGCCGCTCTGCCGCTGCAGCCGGTTGGCGGGCAGAAAAGGGAACCACAGCGCCAGATACCGGCTTGCCGGGTAACGACTCGTCGCGTACCTGCTCGCCGAGGTGCGGCTTATAAGATGCCTGTTTGCCTTGTCTGGCGATGTCGAATTGGTCTTCGATGGATCGGAACTGGCCAAGGTCATGATGCCACTCCACACGCCAGCTACGTCCATGGGTGCCGGCTTTGTTGCGTAAAAGGGTGAGGTCGAAGGTCGGGTAGCCCGGTGCATTGGCGTCCAGGGCTCGTGATGGGGCTGAACGCACCTGCCAACGGGTGAAAGCGGTGCTGGGCTGCTCTTGTGTGGCAGCGCGTAGCAGCAGCGGGGTGATGCCCGATTGCTCAGCGGCCAATGCCAAGCGGCGTGTTGCCGTTAAATCGAGCTCTTTGGGGTCGCCCCAAGCTTCGATCAGCACAGCCCCCAAAGACGCACAGCGCACCGCCTCAAGCCCTGCAGACAAGAGGTGAATTGGTTTGTGCACGTGCACCGTTATCAAACGGGCTGGATCAAGCCCGATGGCGCAAAGGCCATGGGGGTAGAGCCGCCCCATCTCGCTTTCGCTCATTGTCTGGCGGATCCACACCACGGGTCGGTTTTCTTTGGGGTGTTTTTGGGCTGTTAGCCTTTGTGCGAGGGCGGCGGCAAACCCGCTGCTGGCTGCCATGTCAGACACCTCTGCGGCATAGGCCTCATGCAGATGCGCAAGCGGCAGGCCACCTTTCAACTGTTCGTCGATAGCAGGCACGCCAAGGGCAAGCTGACCACGTTCGCGGTAGGTATGATTGCTGGGTGTCAGCGCCTCCAATTGGCGCTGTAACTGAGTGACGGACGGGGTCATGGCTCATAAGCTCAAATGTGTTGTTCATGATTTGTTCTCATAACAAACTCAGACGAGCCAAGAGTCAATCACCCTGATCATTTTAGGTGTGATGTGATGGCGCTCGCCGACGCCATCACCGAAAAACCTAGCGCAGCACAAGCACCGAGCACTTTGCGCGACGGACAACGCGTGCCGTTGTTGAGCCCAGCACATAATCAGTGGCACCAGGGGCCTGCGAGCCCATTATGATCAGCTCGATACCGTTCTCATCGGCATAGTTGGCGATCTGGACGCCCGGCTTACCGGTGATCACTTTGCAGATAATATCGGATGAATCAGCGGCCACCGCTTCCAGCTTTTCAAGGATGCTGGTCGTTAGGTGGTTTTCTGATTTCACGGTCACAAACTCAGCGACAAAGCCACTGACCTGCTCCAGCACGGTGAGAAGCGTGATCTTTCCGCCTGGTGCAAGCATTTCACGGGCGCGGACCAGCTTTTGCGCGACGAGCGTTTCGTGGTCGAGTGCGACGGGGATGAGGATGGAATTATACATGGCGTCCTTTCCTATCGGTTGCCATCGGGAAGCATCACCACAGCGCGATGACACCTAGGGCATGCAGCCCAAGCCCGAAGAAGATTGCAATGAAGAGGGTCTGTGCAATGAGAAGCGCTGCTGCTGGTTTGCCAACTTTGACCACATCGCCAAGGCGGGTTTTGAGGCCAACGGCGGCGATGGCGAGCAGAAGAAGCCATCCTGACAGCGTAGCAGCGATCTGGGTGAGGATTGGTGAGACAGCAAAAAACGAGTTGATAGCGGCAAGCAAAATGAAAACCACCACAAAACCTGGCATAAGCGGCGGGCGTGTGCCGCTCGTGGCATCATTCTGATCCCGCGATGCGCTAATGACCCGTATGATCAGGGCAGCGCCGATCACAATGGGTGCGAGCATGGACACGCGCAGCAGTTTCACCAGCGTTGCCGTCTCTCCAGCCTCATTTGAGAGAGAGAAACCCGCACCGACAACTTGCGCCACATCGTGAATGGTCGCCCCGAGAAAGACCCCCGCCACATAGTCGTTGAGCCCAAAGAATTGCGTCACGGGCGGGTAAGCGATCATGGCAACTGTCGACAGCACGGTGACGCCGACAATGGTGAAGACCAGCCGATCTTCTGAGCGTTCATCGCGCGGCAGAACAGCTGCGATCGCGATAGCAGCCGACGCACCGCAAATGGCCACAGCACCTGCCGATAAAAACCCGAAGCGATATTGGAACCCTGCAAGGCGGGCTGTCAGCAATCCAAAAGTAATGGTTGCAAAGACCGCGCCTGCGATAAGCAGAACAGTGGGCAGGCCAAGGCCTGTCACCATCTCAAAGCTGATGCGAGCCCCAAGAAGCGCAACGCCGATGCGCAAAACCGGCTTGGCACCATAGGCAATGCCAGGCTTGCAGCGTGGGACTTGCGACAAGAAGTTTAGCATCAGGCCGATGACCAGCGCCATCAGCATGGCTGGCACCTGCGAATTATCGGCGATGAACTGGCTGGCCATCGCAATAAGAGCAGCAATTGCAAGGCCAGGAAAGAAGTCGTAGATCCGCTGCCACCAGGTGTCCGGAGCTTCAGTGAGCGCGACATTGGCCTGTGTTTGATCAGTCATTGCAGGCCACCTGCTGCGCGTAGCTCTCCGCCAGCTAGGGCTTGCACACGATCGACATAGTGCTGCGGCACATAGAGACCGTGCTGTTGCGCCGTCTTGATGCTGGCCGCGCGGCGTTCTCCGGGCAGGCGTGCGCCATCCAGATTGCCAATGGTTGCGAGCAACTCTTCCAATCGCTCGGCAAAGCCTGATTGCTCATGCGGTTTTAGCGCAATGAGAAACTGTCCAACCCGAGGCGCTGAGCCATCGGCGGTAAAAAAAGATGATGCTTCGCGGCTCATGGCGGCGCCTGTGAGCAGGGCTGCCAGAATTTCTACCATCAGGGCCAGTGATGTGCCTTTGGCCTCGCCAATCGGCACCATAGTGCCTTTAAGAGCCTCTTTGGGATCGTTGGTGGGATGGCCTTGCGCATCCAAAGCCCAGCCATCAGGGATGGGCGAACCAGATTTTGCCGCGTGCATAACTTTCCCCCGGGCCACACGGCTCAAGGAAAGATCAATGATCGAGGGCGATGCATTGGCGCGTGGTGCGGCAAAGGCGATGGGGTTTGTGCCGAACACAGGTTTGGATGATCCCCATGGTGCTATGGCGGCAGGGGCGTTGGCGAACATCATGGCTACCAGACCATGGCTCGCCAGCGCCTCAACATGCTGCGAGAGCGCGCCGCAATGGTGGGAATTGGTGACAGCCATGGTTGCCACGCCTTGGGTTTTGGCAATGTCTGCGCCGTGGGCCACAGCTTGCTCAAGCGCCGGGTAGGCAAAGCCAAAGCCTGCGTCTGTTAAAAGGCTGGAAGGCGCAAGGTTTGTCGTGCTCGGTCTGGCGGTGCCATCGATCTTCCCGCTCAAGACCTGTGCCACATAATCATCAATGCGCGAAAACCCATGGCCGGATTGACCTTCGGCCTCAGCGCCAACCAGTGCGCGGGCAACGCTCGCGGCCGTGTCCACCGGTACGCCGTTGGCCGTGAAGGCTGACGACACCAGCGCGTTTGCCTCGTCGATGCTGATGCGAACCTTGTCGCTCATAGGTCTGTCCTGGTCGCGGGCGGCAGCTAGCCGCCCGCTTGAGTGATGCGCGCTAGGCGCTGCGATAGAGCTTGGTCATCGAGAACTCGCGGTGACCCAGCGCTTCAGCCGCGGTGTTGCGGCCATTGGCGGTGCGCCGGATCATTTCGATCAGTGCATCGCCCGCTTCATCGATGGTCTGCTCACGGCGCAAAATGCCCGAAACGTCCACATCCACATGCTCGGCCATGGTCCGTACGGTGCGCGGGTTAGCGGTGATTTTGATCACTGGCACGATGGGGTTGCCGACCACATTGCCCTGCCCAGTTGGGAAGGTGTGGATGACAGCGCCACCAGCGGCCATCAGCGTCACGCATTCGGCAGCAGCTGAGGATGAGTCCATGAAGTAGAGACCATTGCCCTGCTCAGGCGCTTCGGCTGGTTCCAGAATGTCGATGTATTTCGACGTTCGACCGATCTTCTCCAGATTGCCCAAGGCTTTCTCTTCAATGGTGGTCAAACCACCTTCGATGTTGCCTTTGGTGGGCTGGCTGTCGGACAGATCATCGGTCTGGTGTGCGAAGATCACATCGTCCTGATAGGCCTTCCACATTTTGTACCAGCGCTCACCAACCTCTTCGTTGATCGCACGCTTCTGGCAAATGTGTTCTGCACCGGTGATTTCTGACGTTTCACCAAAGAAACCAGTGATGCCTTCTGGCAGCAGCTTGTCGTACATATTGCCGACCGTTGGGCAGGAGCCCAGGCCGGTTGTCGTGTCAGACTCACCGCATTTGGTGGAAACCCAGAGCTCGTTGATCGAGCACTCTTCGCGCTGCATTTCGGTGGCTTGATGCACGAAGTCTTTGGCTGCCCAGGAAGCAGCACGGATCGTTTCGAAGTCACCCTTCTGTTCGATGGAGAACTCTGCGACTGGCTTGCCGGTTTTGCGGATGCCGTCGGCGATCCGTTTGGTCCAGCCCGGCTCGATACCGATGACCACAACTGCGGCGACATTTGCATTGGCGCCGGTGCCGATGATGGTGCGGAAGTGCACTTCAAGGTCTTCGCCAAACTGTAGGCGGCCATAGGCATGTGGGATCGCCATCGTGCCTTTGACATTGTTGGCAACGGCCTCACAGGCGGCGTTGGAAATGTCATCCACCGGCAGGATCAGAACGTGGTTGCGCACGCCCACACGGCCATTTTCGCGCCGGTAGCCATGGAAAGTGATGTTGGAATATTTCGATGCCATGATTTTCGGCCCTACCAGCGCTTGGTTTTGCAATTGTGGGTGTGCAGGTGCTCGCCCTGGCCGATATCAGCGATGATTTTGCCGATATCTTCGCCGTATTTCATGCAGGTATCGCCGGTCTTCAGATCTTTCAGCGCGACCTTGTGGCCAATCGGCACGTCGTGCTTGGCGGTCAGGCGAAACGTGGAATTGTCGTGGGTGATGCAGCACAGCATGTCGGTGCCAGCGGTCAGCCCTTCGACCACAACCACGCCGACATTGTCGGCCTGCTCATGAACAAGAAGGTGCGGGATTTCAGACATCAATGTCTCCTCAAATGTTTGGTTTTAGGATGATTTTTGGCGCGGCCACCTCACCTGAACGGATAGCCTGGAAGGCGGCTTGGCCGTTTTCCAGTGGCCAATCTTGCGTCCAGTTGAGCGCGCCAAGGCGCCCATCGAACATCGCTTGTGCGGTGTCGCGAAAGTCTTGTGCGGTGTAGGTGTAGGTGCCGATGAACGCGATTTCCTGAAGTGTCATCCGCCTTACATCAAGGCCGCCACTTGAACTGCCAAGACCGATATGGACGATCACACCTCCTGGTGTTGCATGGGCGCTGGCTTGCGCACGCGAGGCTTCAATGCCGACGCCATCGACAATGATGTCGAAGAACTGGGTATCGCCAAGTGCCTCAGGCGCGCAGCTTTTCTGGCCGCAAGTTTCTTCTAGGTAGGTACGCCGCCCGGCGTTGGGCTCGATGATCAAGACATCGCCTATGCCTTGAGCCTTCAGGCTGAGAGCGGCACCCAAGCCAATCGCGCCACCACCCATCACGAGTGCCTGAGCATCGTTGGAGTTCTGAAGCTGAGTTTTGGCGATACGCACAGCGTGCCAGCCGCAGGCGATGGGCTCGGTCAACGCTGCTTGATCGCTGCTGACTGTTTGGGGCAAAGCCACCACATTGCGTTCTGGGATCGTTAGTTGCTCAGCAAACCCGCCTTCGCGCGGTTGCATGGAGATGATCTGGCGGTCGGGACAAAGATTGTCGCGCCCGGATACGCACGCTTTGCAGTGGCCGCATGTCACAAGCGGGTTCACTGTCACGCGCTGGCCGCTGTTTGGTCCACTTGTCAGTGTACCGCTCACCTCGTGCCCGAGGATCAGCGGGGCAGGGCGGCGTTCATCGTGCCCCAAAAAAGCATGCATGTCCGAGCCGCAGATCCCAACGCTTTCCACCTGCACCATGACTTCGCCGTCTGATGCAACAGGATCAGCAACGTCGCGGTACTCGAGGGCCTCTGGCCCTGTGTAAACCAAGGCCTTCATTTGGCGGTGTACCCTCCGTCGAGCATCAGCACTTGGCCGGTGACGTAGCCGCTTGCGTTCGAGCAAAGAAACAGCAGGGGGCCGTCTAGGTCGGTGAGTTCGCCATTGCGGCCAATGCAGGTTTGCGCGGCGTTGCGGGCAGCCCGTTCCGGGTCATCGAAGACGGTGGCGGTTAGCTCGGTGCGAAAGAACCCCGGTCCAATGGCGTTTGCCGTTATGCCATCGCTCGACCAGGCCTGCGCCATGGCGCGCGTTAACTGCCCGATACCGCCTTTGGATGCGCCATAAGAGATACCGCCTGGGAAGGCGCGCGTGGTTTGCAAACTGGCGAAATTCACGATGCGGCCCCAGCCTGCTTGACGCATGGCTGGCACGAGGGCTTGGCTCAAGAAAAACGGAGCGGCCAGGTTCAAGTCCATGGTCACATCCCAACCTTCGGGTGTGACCTCGTCTGCTGGCTGACGATTGTTGATGCCGGCTGCATGAATCAGGATCGATGGCGATCCGAAAGGCTCAGCTACCTGCGTGGCGACGTCGTTCAGTAAGGCGCGATCAGATAGATCAGCTTCGACGCCGCGCACATTGTCTCCGCCCTCTGTTTGAAGGTCGTCCAACGCAGATCTGCGGCGGGCAACGCCGACAACACGTGCACCGGCACGAGCCAAAACCAGCGCAGCGTGCCGACCAAGGCCAGCACTTGCGCCGGTAACGCAAGCAACACGCCCACGCACATCAAAGAGGGCAGATGGGTCAGTCATTCGCCGTCAGATCAAAACGCTCTTCAGGGAAGTATTTGTGCAAACGAATATCGGCTGTACGGGCATGGCCTTCCATGCCTTCCAGTCGCGAGATGCGTGCGGTGGCTTCTGCAACCGGTTTAGCGCCTTCGCGTGTTGCACGCTGCCAAGTCACGATCTTCATGAACTTGTGGACCGACAGACCGCCGGTGTAGGTCGCGGCACCGGACGTAGGCAGCACATGGTTGGTGCCAGAGGCCTTGTCGCCGAATGCAACCGTCGTCTCTTCCCCCAGGAACAGCGATCCGTAACAGGAGAGGCGGGCCAGCCACCAATCCAAATCATCGGCTTGCACGGTCAAATGCTCAGGCGCGTAGGAGTCCGATGTTGCGGCCATCTCGTCGCGATTGGAGCAGAGAATGACTTCGGCGTAATCGCGCCAGGCCGCCGTCGCATTATCGCGGTTCACCTCTGGCAAGTCGTCGATCAGCTCTGGAACGAGGCGCATCACTTCTTCGGCCAATGGACGGTTGTCCGTCACCAGCCAAACTGGCGAGTTGTAGCCGTGTTCGGCTTGGCCAACGAGGTCAGCTGCCACCACCTTTGGATCGGCTGTCTTATCAGCCAGGATCAGGCTGTCGGTTGGACCCGCGATCATGTCAATGCCGACACGGCCAAACAGGATACGCTTGGCCTCGGCCACAAACTGATTGCCCGGCCCGACAAGGATGTTGGCTTTGGGCAGGCCAAACAAGCCAAAGGTCATGGCAGCCACGCCTTGAACGCCACCCATGGCTAGGATTTTGTCAGCACCGCACTTGTGTGCGGTGTAGACGATGGCGGGGTTTATACCGACACCTGGGCGCGGTGGTGAACAGGCAACGATATGGTCGCAGCCCGCCACTTTGGCAGTCGTTACCGTCATGATTGCGCTGGCGATGTGGCTGTAGCGCCCACCAGGCACATAACAGCCTGCCGCTGAGACTGGGATGGTGCGCTGGCCGGCGATCAAGCCCGGTACGATTTCCACCTCAACATCTTGCAACGTGCTGCGCTGTGCCTCGGCAAAGCGCTTCACATTGGCATGGGCAAAGTCGATATCGCGTTTCAGCCGTTCGGGAACCTGTGCCGATGCCGCCGCGATATCCTGTTCGGTCAGGAGAACTGGCCCATCATATTTGTCGAACTTAGCAGCGTACTCCAACGCTTTCACGTCACCGCCCGCCTCGATTTCATCGAGAATGGTTTGGACGATCTTGTTGGTGTCCGACGCATCGCTTTCAGCGGTGAGCGGGGCTTTCTTCAGGTAGGTAACTGGCATTGAACGCACGTCCTATCGGAAATTGTCTGGCAGAAGGGACGTGGAGAAGGCCGGTATGTAGGCGATCATCAACGTCACAATCAGCATGAAGAAGACAAAGGGAATGGCGCGGTAGGCGATCTTTAAGATCGACTCGCCGGTTATCCCCGACACCACAAACAGGTTGAGCCCAAGGGGCGGTGTAATGAAGCCCACCCCAAGCGCTGTGATCATCATGATGCAGAACTGGATCTGGTTCATTTCGATCTCTTGCGCGAGCGGCCAGAGGATCGGTGCCAGGATCACAATGTTTGGCGTTGTCTCCATCACGCAGCCAGCGGAGATGAGGATGATCACCATCATCAGGATGAGGATGTACTCGTTATCGCTGACCGATGTCAGCGCGCCAACAAAGCCCTGCGGCACACCAATGATGGCGAGCGCTTCGGCCAGCGGAATGGAAAAGGCGATGATCGGGAGGATCACACCGTTCACTTTCGCCGAGCTCACCAGCATGGCCGGGAAGTCGGAGAACTTCAGAGTCTTGATGATGAAGCCGATGATGATGGTCACCACCACCGCCACAGCGCCAGCCTCAGTAGGCGTCAAACGACCAGAGAAAATGCCGTAGAAGATGATGCCTGGAACAAGGAAAGCGTACCAGCCGGACTTGATGGTTTTCCAAAGGTTTGCAGCCCATTCGCCGGTCGTCATGATGCCACCACCTTCCCAGAGGTTGAGACGGTTCATGACGATGTTGGTCACGAGAATGGAGAACAGGATCAGAAGCCCCGGGATCACCGCTGCAAGGAACAGCGTCGACACCGCAACACCCAGCACGAGGCCGATAATGATGTAGGCAATCGATGGCGGGATAAGGATGCCAGTACAGGCACCGGCTGCCACCAGCGCGCAGGCATAGGGCCGTGGATAACCACTTTCCACAAGCCGGTCGATGGTCATGCGGCCCACCGCAGCAGCACCAGCAGCATCGGAGCCAGAGATGGCAGCGAACATGCCGCACACGAGAACCGTGGCAGAGCCAAAGCCACCTTTGGCCCAGCAGGTCAGCGCCTCAGCAACATCCAAGAACTTTCGACTGAGCCCCGTTCGCACCAGCACATCCCCGGTGAGGATGAAGAGCGGTACAGCGGTCAGCGCGAAGGCGTCGATACCAGAAAACAATTTCTCGCCAACAAGGCTGAGAGGAAGTGCTTGCGACCAAACCAACATCAAGATGGTGGCTGATCCGATAGCCGCCCAGACAGGCACGGCCAACGCGACGAGAACAACGAAAAGAATAACGGGAGCGTAAAAGTCCCAGCCAAGGATGAGTTCGGCTGCGCCGAGTTGTTGCCACATCATGATCTGAGCCCTCCCTAATCGAACAGTTTGTCGCCTTCGTAGACCGGGCGGCCATGACGAAGGTCGTTGAGATCACGCAGGAAGGACTGCACGAGGCGGAAAGTGACGAGCGCGAAACCAAAGGGCACCGCGAACAGGAAGAAGTACATGCCGACCCGCAGGCCATGGCTCACCGACTGGAACTTCCAGGAGACGTGTACCGATTCCCAGGACCAGTAGAGCGCGATCACGGCGACCACGAACATCGCAATGTCGCCGAACATGTAGAGCAGCGCTTTGGCGCGTGGGCCGATGTAGTTCATGATCACATCGATGCGGATATGGCCGCGCTCTTTCACAGCGGCAGCGGCGCCGATCCATGCAAGGTAGATGAAGCAGTAGCGCACAATCTCCTCGCCCCAGATGGACGAGTAAGAAAACACCTCGCGACGGACCACTTCGATGAACATGGTTCCAACGAGCATCACGTAGAACATGAGCAGCAACCACCGCTCACCATTCTTATCAATTGCCTTGTACAGTGCCGTCATGAGTTCCTCGCGTGCGGCCAAGATGCATCGCGCGCTCAGCGACCGCCGAGCATGCGGGTGCAATGCGTTATGGTGCGGGGGGATGGTGGGTCGGCGCCAACAAAGCGCCGACCGCAGAGCGATGCCTAGGCGTCGTGGACGTAGAAGCGACCGCGCGTTTCAGCTGCCTCTTCCAGACGTGTGAACGTGTCCATATCACCAGCCAGGTCGGTCTTGAACTCGTCCCAATCGCTGTTCTGATAGCCACCAGCATCCTGCCATTCGGCAAGCTGATCATCAGACAGACTGTGGAATTCTACGCCATTCTCAATGAGCTGTGACATGGCGTAGGAACGCGCCGATGGAACTTTCGAAAGGTTCTGATGCTGGGTCACTTCGCCAGCAAACTCGATACCTTCCTGAACGTCCGCGGGCAGGCTGTTGAACCACTCAAGATTGATGGAGTAGACCTGACTGTCAGGAACTGCCTGCGTGAAGGTTACGTGGCTGAGGATTTCGCCGAAGCCAAACACGTGCAGCGCACCCACAGATGGGTCAAGAGCATCGGCAACGCCCTGACGGATAGCTGAAGGTGTTTCGCCCCATGCCACTGGAGTCGGGTTCGCACCCACCATGCGGTAGTACTGCTGAAGCATCGCAGAACCAGGCACGCGGAACTTCACGCCCGACAGATCGCCTGGTGTGATCACTGCATTGCCACCCTGACGAACAGCCACAACGCGTGGATCGATCACGATATAAAACAGCGCTTTGAAGCCTGATGCTGCGATCTTGGGGTCAACTTCCTGCTTCCATGCGTCGGACGACGTCAGGTTGGTGAAGCGTTGGTTGGAACCGCAGAAGTAAGGCAGGTTGATGAGGTCAACCACGGATGCAAACGGTGCAAAGTTGGCAAGGCTGTGCTGTGCACACTGGATCGTACCACCCTGCACGGCCTGGGCAAGCGCACCACCAGCACCAAGCTGACCACCTGGGGCAAGGCGAACATAGACCTTGCCATTGGTCATGTTTTGGATGTTCTCTTTGAGGTCCAGCTGCATGATCGGGTAGCTGCGTGAGGCGCCCAAAACATAGGCTGTAGCAAGCGTCATCACATGATCGGCTGCCGATTCACGCTCGCGCTCTTCAGCAGCTGTCTGCGCCATCGCTTCATCAGAAAGAAGCAGGCCGCCAGCGCCGGCAACAACAGCAGCCGTGAAGCCGCCTTTGGCAGCAAGACGCATAAAATTGCGCCGTTCCAGCGACTTGATCTGTTTTGTATCGTTCATATTGTCCTCCCTAGGGATCAGTCTGTTTTTTCGTTTTTTGATTTCGCCTTAGCCTCGGCGACGAGGATTGCAGCCGAGAAACTAATAGCGGCGGCAAAAAGCAGCAGCATTTCCTGCACGTTGCTTAGAATGGCTGAACCATCAATCGATCCGGAAACAACGTTTCCGACGAAGGCAAGGAACAGCAAAGCGGCGAGTGCAAAGTACATTTTTCTTATCCTTTGTTGCACCATCGCAGTCATGTAAGCGCTTACATTGCGCTGTGTAAACCCCCTCCTGTGACATTTTGTACGAGGCTTCCTTTGGCGCGGGACCTCCTCTAGGGTGCGCTTGGCCATCTGGAGGCATGGGTGGCGCAAGAAAGCATCCGGAATGACAATCGCGGAAAAACCCAACATTCAAGGGCTGGAAAAGCGCCGTCGCGCTGGACCTACAATCCAAGATGTTGCCCGCGCAGCCGGTGTTTCGACAGCTACAGTTTCACGTTGTTTGAATGAGCCAGACCTTGTTATCGAAGCGACGCGTGAGCGTGTTTTCAAGGCTGTGGACGATTTGGGATATGCCCCAAATTTTAGTGCCAAAACGCTGGCGGCCAACAAAAGCGGCACCATTGGTGCGATCATCCCGACTATGGAAAACGCGATTTTTGCGCGCGGTCTGCAAGCTTTCCAGGAAGAGTTGGGAGAGTTTGGCTACACGCTTTTGGTTGCCAGCTCGGCCTACCGTCAGGACCTGGAGGCGCAACAGATTCGCAACCTCGTGGCGCGTGGGGTCGATGCGTTGATGCTGATCGGTCATGATCGCGATCCTGATGTCTACGCTTTTCTGGCCAAGCGCGGGCTGCCATTCGTCAACACCTGGACTTACAATCGCGATGTGGATGCGTCCTCAGTTGGCTTTGATAACCGCGCCGCAATGCGCGGGTTGGCCGAAAAGGTTCTGGGCTTTGGTCACACGCGTGTTGGCGTGATTTCAGCGCATCGCACGCACAATGATCGCGCACGTGAACGCCTTGAGGGTATCCGTGAGGCCTTAAGTGCCGATGGTCTTGAGCCGAACAGTCTGTCTGTGCTTGATGTCAACTATTCTATTGAAAGCGGCGCGATGGCGTTTCGTACCCTTATGGAGGGCGAAGGCGCGCCGACCGCTGTGATGTGCGGCAATGATGTTTTGGCGGTTGGTGCCTTGGATATGGCTCGCCAAATGGGCTTCGCCGTTCCAGAGGATGTCTCGATCACCGGCTTTGATGATATTGAGTTGGCGCAGATATCCACGCCACGGCTGACCACTGTGCATGTGCCGCATCGCGAGATGGGCAAGCGGGCTGCGGAGATTTTGATTGGCATGCTTGGGGGGCAGCATTCGGGGCCGAGCACGCTGTTAAAAACGCGGATCATGTTGCGTGAAACCTTGGGCCCTGTGCGAGCAAGCGTTTAGCGCCGCTTAAACGTTGGCTCCCGCCTGTTCGACAAAGGTGAGCGCGCCAAATATGGGTGGCGCGCGGTGCTGGTCCAGTTGGCGCAAGGTCTTCTGAATGTTTGGCAAAGTGGTCCGACCGTGGCGTATTGCCATCACCGCTACATCAACATAGCCGAGCAGAATGCGGGTATCGACGGCGTGTGCGGCCGGGGCGCTATCGATCACGATAACATCGTACTTGCATCTCGCGGCGCTGATAAGATCAGCAAAGCGCGTGCTGGCCAGAAGTTTCTCCACGCTTCCCAGGGGTGGCTTGGCGTTACCCAAAACGTTCATGCCGGTTTCCGGGTCACGAAATGTTAGGCCGGTGATGTCGGCCAACGTGCCTTGACCTGCAAGAACATCAGAAAACTGCGTTTCCGTGGCATCTATCTGCCAATTCAAACGGTCGTATAAAGCGGATTGGCGCAAGTCGGCATCAATCAACAAGGTTGATTTGCCCACTGTTGCCTCGTGCATGGCGTAAGACAGTGCCAGAGTGGACTTGCCCTCGTTGGCGTTCGATGACGTCATGAGAACACAAAGCGCGCCTTCATCAGGTCGCTCAAGCCCCACAGTGGTATCCAGTGTTCGAACGATGCGCCGAACGCCTTCCGTGAAGCGCGACGCCGGTTGAGTGACTACCAGATCCTGCGGCGCATTGGCATCAAACCGTGAAACGGTTGGAAGCAGAGCGATGATCGATAGCTGCGTGGCCCGCTCAATCATGTCAGCGTCAAAAACGCCCAAAAGTACCTGCTCACGAACGAGCCCTATGCCAATGCCGACTCCAAGACCGATCATCAGTCCTGCCAGCCCAACATAGAGCTTGGTTGGTTGATCACTGCGCAAGGGAGGCACGGCGCGCGAGAGGATGCGCACTTCACTGCCATGGCGCGAAGTTAGCAACTGGACTTGCCTCCATCGCTCAAGTGCATCTTGATAAACTTGGCGGGTGGCCTGCGCCTCTCCTTGCAAGCGCTGCACGGTGAGTGTCAGGCTAGGCCCCAGATCATCGGTGTTGAGAAAGCCTTGTAATTGTTGGCGCACGTTGGCTGTTGTTGTCTCTAAGGCGGCCAACTGTTCGTCAATCTGGGTCCGCCTGGCCTGCAAGTCTTCGTCGCTCTCTTGAGGGTTATCCGCCGTCTTTGGTTCAGCTTGCAGAAGCAGCGTAAGCTCTGCCCTCTCAGCAAACAGCATGCGGCGCCGGCTTGCCAGGCGCTCGAGCACATCCCTGACAGCACTGTTTTGCGCGGCGGTTACCCCTTCATGGCGGGCCAGATTGGCCGCAGCGGCCGCAAGCAGCATGTCATCAACCCGCCCTTCAATGGACCGCAGATTGACAGCAAGGTCAGCAACCCGTGTCGCAATTGCCGTCTCGGCTGCGCGTGCTGTTGCAAGGCCGGTTTCTCTACGCTCGGCAAGATGACCATCAGCCAGAGCGTTGGCCAGGGTCGCGGCGCGCTCCGGCGAGGGATCTGAGACATTGATGGCAATGGTGAAGGACCGTCCGAGCCGCTCAATCACCGTGTGTTCGCTCAGGTCGATAATCGTGCGGGTCTCGGAATTTTGCCTGGTTGGTGATCTGGCTGCGGTCGATGAGATCAGCGATACGAGACCATTCAATAGTGTTGTCGGGTTTGCCTGCCGGTCTGTCGGTGCTCCAAGGTCGCCAATGGCCCTTCGCATTGTCTCATGAGACCGCAATATCTCCAGTTCGTTGTCGACCAGACTGTTGGCCAACTGGAAAACTGCAGTGTTGCCCGGCGCCGCTGTTATTTGCCCTGCTCTTGTATCGACAACAATCAATGTTGTCGCTGTGTAGAGAGCATCAATGTGCGTGACGATTGCTAAGGTCAGTGCACCAGTCACAGCGATAGAAATAGCGATGATTTTAGATTGCCGGCGCCTGAAATTATTCACGCGCTGAACCAAGGACAACTTGTCTTTGGAGGTAAATTGAGGGTGGTTGATGCTGGATGAGGAGAGCATTTCGACCACATTCTATTCTTGACGCAACGTAATTATTGTTCGGTTTACTATAATTTCACTTGGATAGTGCCTCTAGTTTCGCATTTTTTGCGAATCAGACTTTTGGTGATGCGTACTTCAACCGATACTTCGTTTGATGATGTACCTCCCTCGACAGACCAGAGCGACTGGCTAGGATGTTGTTCAAAAAGGGTGGGAGATGAAAGACAAAATACTCTCAGCGGCTGATGCTGCTGCGTTGGTGCGCAATGGCGACACCATCACAACGTCTGGTTTTGTTGGAATTGGCGTTCCAGAAGCGCTTCTTGGAGCCTTGGAGCAGCGTTTCATTGAAACCGCAGCGCCACGCGATCTGACGTTGTTTTTCGCGGCGGGGCAGGGCGATGGCAAAGATCGTGGGCTCAACCATCTTGGTCATCCCGGGCTATTGAAGCGCGTGATCGGTGGCCATTGGGGGCTGATTCCAAAGGTTGGCAGGCTGGCGGTTGATGGTCTGATCGAAGCGTACAATCTCCCACAAGGGGTGGTCAGCCATCTCTACCGCGACATTGCTGCCGGTAAGCCTGGCACGCTTACCCATGTTGGGCTTGGTACCTTCGTCGATCCGCGTGTTGAGGGCGGAAAGATCAACGCGATGACACGTGAAGATCTTGTGAGCGTGACGGAAGTCGCTGGTCGCGAGTATCTTTTCTACAAGGCTTTTCCGGTTGATGTGGCGCTGCTGCGCGGATCAACAGCCGACCCCTCTGGCAATATTTCCATGGAGCGCGAGGCGCTCGTTATCGACGGGTTGGCCCAAGCAATGGCGGTGCGTAACTCAAGCGGCGTGGTCATTGTGCAAGTGGAACGGATTGCGGCTCGGGGCAGTTTGAACCCGCGCGAGGTGCAAATTCCCGCAGCTCTGGTGGACGCCGTGGTGGTGGCCGAGCCGCAAGATCACATGCAGACCTTTGCCACAGCCTATTCGCACTTGTTTGCTGGCCGCTTTCGTGCCCCACCTGGCGCGGTTCCGGCGATGGAGTTGGGGCCGCGTAAGATCATCGCGCGACGCGCTGCCTTTGAGCTGCCGGTCAATGGTGTTGTGAACCTTGGTATCGGCATGCCTGAAGGGGTTGCTGCCGTGGCGGCTGAAGAAGGTTTGCTGGAGCATGTCACTTTGACCGCCGAGCCGGGCGT
This sequence comes from Pseudomonadota bacterium, assembly GCA_039814945.1. Classification (GTDB taxonomy): domain Bacteria; phylum Pseudomonadota; class Alphaproteobacteria; order Rhizobiales; family MH13; genus MH13. The sequence goes on along the minus strand of JBCCAF010000001.1, from coordinate 175,279 downwards.
GATGGGTGGGCAACCGGCATCGGGATTGGATTTTGGTGCAGCGATCAACACGGATGCCATCCTTCCACAGCATCAGCAGTTCGACTTTTACGATGGAGGCGGGCTTGATCTCGCTGTGCTTGGGATGGCCGAAGTGGACGCGGTCGGCAATGTGAATGTGTCACGCTTTGGCCCCCGACTTGCTGGAGCAGGCGGCTTCATCAATATCAGTCAGAATGCTCGCCAAGTGGTTTTCACCGGTACGTTTACCGCCGGTGGCTTGGCTGTTGATATCGCCGATCAACGGCTTTCCGTCACAACCGAAGGCAAAGCGCGTAAACTCTTGGATCAGGTGCAGCAGGTAACTTTCTCCGGCACGCGTGCGGCGGACCTTGGCACGCCTGTGCTGTTTGTTACCGAGCGCTGTGTTTTCCAACTGACCAAAGACGGGCTGCGTTTGGCGGAAGCGGCACCGGGCATCGATGTGCAGCGCGATATTTTGGACCAGATGGATTTTGCACCGCTTGTTGATGAGCCCGACTTGATGGACGTACGGATTTTTGCGCCGGAATCCATGGGTTTGCGGGCCGATCTTTTGCACCTGGATCTTGAAGACCGGATCGCGCTGGACGCTGCAACCAATCGGCTGTTTATCAATTTTGAGAAGCTGCGCATCCGCACGCGCAATGATGTCGATCAGATTGGTGCACGCGTTGAGGCCTTGCTGACCCCACACGAGCGGGCCGTCGACGTCATTGTCAATTATGACGGCACGCGCATTGAGGAAGATGTCGCTAAGGACTACGCGGAAATGGTCGCTGGCCTTGAAGACAAGTACTATGCTCGCGTGACGCGTTATTCATCCTCAGCGTTCATGCGGTTGAAGCTTGGACAAACGCTGACGCGAGCGCCACACATCTTCGAGACAGCCGAAGAGGCACGGCGTTTTTTGGAGCAAGGAGACTAAGGGTTACACGCCCTCTGAAGACTGTTCCCAAAGGTTGATGTCAGCGTCGTGGGCGAACTGGTCGATTTCAGCCAGTTCTTGATCATTGAAGTCCAAGTTGCCGACTGAGCCGACGCAATCCTCGATTTGTGAGGGCCGTGATGCGCCGATAAGCGCGGTGGTGATGCCGCCGTCGCGAAGCACCCAGGCGATGGCCATTTGCGCCAGGGTCTGGCCGCGCTTTTCAGCAATCGCGTTGAGGCCACGGATCGAGGCCAGCGTTGCGTCTGACAGCGAGCCGGGGTCAAGAGACTTGTCTTGGGCCGCTCGGCTGCCTTCAGGAACTCCACCTAGATATTTTTTGGTCAGAAGGCCTTGCGCCAATGGGGTGAAGGCAATGGATCCGACGCCAAGGTCTTTCAGCGTGTCCTTTAGACCATCGCGTTCAAGCCAGCGGTTGAACAGATTGTAGCTTGGCTGGTGGATGAGGCAGGGCGTTCCAAGGCGCTCGAGGATGGCGACAGCTTCGCGGGTGCGCTGCGAATTGTAAGATGAGATGCCAGCATAAAGCGCCTTGCCCGACCGTACGATCTGATCCAGCGCGCCCATGGTTTCTTCCAGCGGTGTGTTGGGGTCAAAGCGATGGGAGTAAAAGATGTCCACATGGTCCAGGCCCATACGCTTCAAGCTCTGGTCGCAAGACGAGATCAGATATTTGCGCGATCCCCACTCGCCGTATGGCCCGGGCCACATGAGGTAACCCGCTTTGGATGAGATGATGAGCTCATCGCGATAGCCTGCAAAATCCGTGCGTAGTATTTCGCCGAACGCTTCTTCCGCGCTGCCCGGCGGCGGACCGTAATTGTTGGCAAGATCAAAATGGGTGATGCCATTGTCGAACGCTGTGCGGCAGAGATCACGCTTCACTTGGTGTGGCGTATCGTGACCGAAATTGTGCCACAGCCCGAGCGAAATGGCTGGAAGCTGTAAGCCGGACGCGCCGCAGCGGCGGTACACCATGCGTTGGTATCGGTCTTCAGCGGGGGTGTAGCGCATTGATAGTTTTTTCCTGTTTCGCTCGCGTCGATCAGCCATTCTTGTCCGTTTGTTCTTTCAGTTTTTCGCAGCCCCAGGCGGTGAAGGCGCCGTTGCGCCAACCGTCTTTGCCGAAATGCACGCGCAAAGGCGCACCATCTTCGTCCAGCACCATGCCGCCTGCTGCGTGCAACACAGCAATGCCGGCCGCCGTATCCCACACCATGGTTGGGCCGAAGCGCGGATAGACGTCGGCTTTGCCCTCGGCGACCAGACAAAATTTCAGCGCTGAGCCAATAGCGGTGGTGTTGCACCCACTCATTTTACCCAGAAACGCTTGTGTTTTGGCATCGCGATGGGAACGGCTGGCCACCGCGCGAATGGGCTGATCCGGATCAGGGCACGTGTTGATGATGTCGATGTCGTCGGTAGCAAGCGTATCGCCGGGATGAACTTTTGCGGCGAAGGCGGTATCGCCAGCCAGCCACATTTTGTCATGAGCTGGGGCGTAGACAACGCCGACTGTTGGAACGCCACTTTCGACCAGCGCAATGTTGACGGAAAACTCGCCGTTTTTCTCCACAAACTCGCGCGTTCCATCCAGCGGATCGACCACGAAGAACACATCGCCCAACGCCGACGGTTCCACGGTTTCGGCGCTTTCTTCAGAAAGCACTGGGATAGACGGGGCGAGAGCATGCAGGCCTTTGGCGACAATCTCATCGGCGGCAAGGTCAGCACGAGTGAGCGGTGAGCCATCGGATTTGTCGATCACCTCAAAGCCATCAGCATAGATCGCCATCACGGCGCGGCCTGCCTGGGATGCAAGATTGGCCAGCTCCAGCGCCAAACCATCGCGGTTTTGCGTCCAGTCGGTGGAAGAGGGCTGTGTGCCGGTGGCCATGATACTTTCAGGCGGGTGATCAGAGTCGAACGGTAGGCCCAAAAAATAGCTGGTGTCCAGTGATTATGCTGGTCCAACATCGGGCAGCAGGGGCTTTGCCGCAGGTCAGTCTCCCGGTAAGGCAGAGCCATGACCTATTCTGATCCGTTTGCCCCGCTCGCCCACCTCGATCGCCCCATTCGCGTTGCCTCGCTTGGCGAGTGTATGATCGAGCTTTCCGATCTTGGCGCTGTCGATGGTCGCGTGGCGATGGGCGTTGCTGGCGATACGTTGAATTTTGCCATTTACCTGGCGCGATGCTGCCAAGATCTTGATGTCGAGGTGAGTTATTTAACAGCATTGGGTGTGGATCAGCTTTCTGATCGCATGATCGAGACAATGCAGGCAGAAGGCGTTCGTGCCGATAACGTGGCGCGGTTCGCCAACAAACTGCCTGGCATCTATTCCATTGAGCTGGATGATGCGGGCGAGCGATCTTTTCGCTATTGGCGCTCGCAGTCGGCGGCCAAAAGTATGTTGGATGTGGGTGGCCTGTCTGACGCAGATATCGAAGCGTTCGACGTCTTGGTGCTGTCAGCCATTTCGCTGGCTATTCTTGCACCGGAGGCACGCGAACGCTTGATTGGTTTGTGTGCTCGCATGAAGGCGGCGGGCAAAGTGATTGTTTTTGATAGCAATTACCGGCCTGCTTTGTGGCAAAGCGAAAACGAGGCGCGTTCGGTTATCAGCGCCATGTGGGCCGCGACCAGCGTTGGCCTTCCTTCGCGCGATGATGAAGCCAAGCTTTGGCCCGGCGAAGTGCCAGAACAGTTGTTCGCGCGAATTGATGTGCCCGAAGTTGCTCTTAAAGATGGCCCCGAAGGGCCTTGGCTTTGGATGGGCGAAGCGCTGCCAAAGACAGAGTTCTCGGCGGCGAACCTTGTTGTTGATACCACGTCGGCTGGGGATTCGTTCAATGCCGGCTATCTGTCAGCTCGGTTTAAAGGGCGCTCACCCCAGCAAGCCGTGGAAGCTGGGCACAGGCTAGCCTGCATTGTGATTGGCCAAAAGGGCGCGATCATTCCGCTGACTGCGATGCCGCATTTGGGATGACGCTCGGCGCTGTGCGGCCTTGCCGTGTGGTTTTGGCTGTAAATACCACCAGAAACACCGCTGTCAGCATCAAGATGATGGTGGGAGCAGGGGCTGAGTCTATCCAGAAACTGGCATAGATTCCGGCAATGCTCGAAAGCAGCGTCACGCCAACGGCGACCATCATCATCGGGGCGAAGCGTTTGGTCACCAAGAATGCGATGGCGCCCGGCGCGATCAGAAGACCGATGGCTAGGATAATGCCGACCGCGCTTAGCGTGGCAACGATGGTTAGTGAGAGCGCTGCCAACAGGCCGTAATGCAGCCATTTGGTAGGCAGGCCGATTGAGCGGGCTTGGGCCGGGTCAAAAGCGTGGAGCATCAGATCGCGCCAGAAAATCAGAAGGCCAACCGTGACAAGCGCGGAGATGGTGCCAGCGGTCCAAAGGTCTTGCGTGCCGATACCCAGCATGTTGCCGAACAAAATGTGATCAAGGTGCAGCGAGGTTGTAATCGCCGCATAAATGACCAGGCCAAGCCCAAACATGCCGGAGAAGACCACGCCCATCACCGTGTCCTGCTTCACACGGGAATTGTCGTTGATGTAGCCGGTGGCGACGGCGCACACCATGCCAGCAATGAAAGCGCCAATCAGCAGCGGCAGCCCAACCAAATAGGCAAGCACGATGCCTGGCAGCACGGCGTGGCTGACGGCATCGCCCATCAGCGACCAGCCTTTCAAGACCAGAAAACACGAGAGCATGGCGGTCGGGACGGCCAGAATGCTCGCGATCAAGAATGCCTGCTGCATGAAGCTGAACTGGAAGGGTAGAAGAAGCGTGTCGATCATCGTGCGTTCTCTTCAACGGCAAGGCGTGCCACGCGTCGGTTGGCTAGCAGACCATGCTTCGGCGCGAACACAAAAGCGGTGAGGAAAACAAGCGTTTGGAGCACCACGATGACGCCGCCGGTCGCACCATCAAGAAAGTAGCTGATGTAGGCGCCGAGGAAGCAGGTGACGGTGCCGATTGCCACAGAGAGCACCAGCAAACGGGGAAAGCGGTCGGTAAGCAGATAAGCCGTCGCGCCAGGTGTCACGACCATAGCGATGACGAGAAACGCACCAACCGTCTGTAAGGCAGCAACGGTGGCCGCCGACAACAGCACGAAGAAAATGAAGCGCAGTCGCTCTGGGTTCAAACCGATGGTGCGGGCGTGGTTTTCATCGAAGAACACCGCCATCAAGTCTTTCCATTTGGCGAGCAGCACTGCCAAGCAGACAAAGCCGATAATGGCCAATTGCAGCGTGTCGGCAGGTGTGATGGCCAAAATGTTGCCCAGGATGATCGTCTGAACGTCAATTGGTACGGGTGATACTGAGACCATGAAGAGGCCGAGGCCAAAGAAGCTCGTGAAAATGAGGCCGATGATGGCATCCTGCTTGAGCCCCGTGCGTTGACTGAGAAATAGCATGGCGCCGGCTGCCAAACCGCTGGCCAAAAACGCGCCAAAGGCAAACGGCAGACCGAGCATGTAAGCTCCAGCAACGCCGGGCACGATGGCATGAGAGAGGGCATCACCAATCAGCGACCAGCCTTTGAGCATGAGGTAGGCTGAGAGGAAGGCACACACGCCGCCGACCAGGGAGGAGACCCACATGGCGTTGAGCATGTAGCCGTAGGTGAACGGCTCGAAGAGCACGCTCATGCGTCGTCCCCAACCCGTTCACCATCTTTGGTGGTGCGGGTTTTATCGTCATAGATGACCATCGGGCGCTCATCATCGGTGAGGATGGTCACCTGGCGGGCATCATCATCATCGTGCAGATCTTGGCCGCCAAGAACGAAGTGGCGTAATACGCCGCCAAAGGCATTGGCAAGGTTCTCTTGCGTGAATGTCGTCTCGGTTGGTCCGTGACAGAGCACTGTGCCTTTGATGAGGACCACGCGGTCGCAAAACTCCGGTACCGAACCGAGATTGTGCGTGGAGACCAGCATGATGCGACCTTCGTCGCGAAGCTCTTTCATCAATGTGATGATGGCTTCTTCTGTTTGCACATCAACGCCGGTGAAGGGCTCATCAAGCAGAATAACCTGGCCGTTTTGCGCCAAGGCCCGGGCAAGGAAAACGCGTTTGCGCTGGCCACCGGAAAGCTCGCCAATCTGTCTGTTGCGAAAGCTTTCCATGCCAACGCGGGCAAGAGCATTTGTGACGGCTTCATGGTCTTTTCGGCCTGGAATGCGCAGCATGTTCATATGGCCGTAGCGGCCCATCATCACCACATCTTCGACGAGGACTGGAAATGACCAGTCGACCTCTTCAGCCTGCGGGACATAAGCCACGAGGCCAGCTTTGAGCGTTTCGGCTACGCTTTGGCCAAGAATAGAAATATGCCCGCCATCAAGCGGCAAGAACCCCATCAAGGCTTTGAAAAGGGTGGATTTGCCAGAGCCATTGACGCCAACAAGGGCGGTGATGGTGTGGGTTGGTACCTCAAACGAGGCATCGTGCAGAGCCGTGACGCCATTGCGGTAGGTGACAGTAACGTGGCTGGCCGAGAGGCCAACCACGTCGCTTGTATCGGGGGAGATAGGAGCGATTTGGTTCAATTGATGCTGCCTGTCAGTCCCTCGGCGACCGTGCGCGAGGTGACGGTGAGAAGATCAAGGTAGGTCGGCACGGGGCCGTCTGCTTCTGACAGACTATCAACATAAAGTTCGCCGCCATAGGTCACGCCGGTTTCGCGGGCCACCTGTTGGGCTGGATCAGTGTTGACCGTGCTTTCGCAGAACACCACGGGGATATCTTCGGCACGCACCATGTCGATAACGCGGCGCACCTGCTGTGGTGTGCCAACAGCATCGGCGTTCATCGGCCAGAGATAGAGTTCCTGCATCTGGAAATCGCGTGCGAGATAAGAGAAAGCGCCCTCGCATGTCACCAGCCAGCGCTGACTTTCGGGGATGGCCAGAACCGCTTCACGCAATGGAGCGATGGTCTCTTCAATCTGTTCTTTGTAGGCGGTGGCGTTTGTGGCGTAGGTGTCAGCATTGGCTGGGTCGGCTTGGCTGAGCGCGCGCTCGATGTTGTCGACGTAGATCAGTGCGTTCTCCAGACCCATCCAGGCGTGCGGGTTCGTTTGCCCCTCATACCCGCCGGACGCGATCGCAATCGGATCGATGCCTTCGGTCAGCGTGGCCGATGGCACATCGCCCAGATTGTCTAAGAATTGCTCGAACCAGAGTTCAAGGTTGAGGCCATTCCAGAGAATGAGATCAGCATCAAGAGAGCGGCGAATGTCGCCCGGGGTTGGCTGATAGCCGTGAATTTCCGCGCCGGGGCGGGTTACCGACACCACGTCGGCCGCATCGCCGGCAACGTTTTGCGCCATGTCGGCAAGCACGGTGAAGGTGGTCACAACTTTCAGGCGCTCTTCAGCGGCCACATAGTTGCTGGTGTAAAGAAGCGCGAGCGCGACTCCCAAAACCATTGTGAAGAAGCCGGTGCTTTTGCGCACGCGCGATAGACGCGGTGGCACGGGCAGCAGCTCGGAAGTGGTCGTGCCGGAGGCGGGGGGGTGGTTCATCGAAGGCTCCTTGAGATTGGCTTCTAGTTTTGAATGATTATGAGAACGATTTGCAAGTACTAATCTAGTTGCGAATGACTTGCAACTGACTTTGTGATAATTATTGCGAGCCATTTTGAACCTCGATACGCCGGGAAAAAGACAGGTCAGCAGAGGAGGGCTGTACAGCGGGGGCGAATTTTGCTCGGCTAAAGCCCATGGCCGCGCCGAACCTCTTGCGAACGATCAACGAAACCCGTGTTCTGAACCTTTTGTTTCAGCGCGGGCCACATTCGCGGGCTGACATCGCACGCGAACTTCAGGTGACGCGCTCCACGGCTTCCGCATTGGTGGCTGGCCTTGTGGAACGGGATTTGCTTCTGGAGACCGAAGAAACCGCAGATGTGGAGCGGATCGGGCGGCCGGGTTTTGTGGTCAAACTCAATCCCAGCGCGCGCACCTACATCGGGGTTGATATCGCGGTTTCTGAGCTTCGTATTGTTGCGTTGGATATGAATGCGGATGTGATCGCATCACTTACCGTACCCTACACCGATCCAGCCACGCCGGACTATGTGGTTGGCCTGGTACGCCCGGCGGTGGAGCAGCTTTTGGCTGACAATACGCTGGATTTTGCGGCTGTTGAGGGGCTGGGGGTTGCCATTGCCGGTTTGGTGGAAACCAACGGTGTGATTGTGTTTGCGCCTATCCTGAATTGGCGCAATGTCGATATCAAAACGATGATTGAGCAAGCGTTCGATGTGCCGATCAACCTGCATTTTGACAATGATGCCAATGCCTGCGCGGTCTCTGAAGGCTATCGCGCCGATGCCTCTTCGACGGGTACGCTGGCCTATTTTTTGATGGACAGTGGTGTTGGGCTTGGCATCCTCCATCAGGGCCAAGTGTTTCGCGGCCAGGAGGGTGTGGCTGGCGAGATCGGTCATGCGCGCTTCTTTGGCGGTCTCGGTGAGAGCGGGCTTGGTGATGATGTTGATTTTGCCGCTGCGCCAACGTTTGAAGATGTTGTCGGGCGTGAGGGTGTTTTGCGCATGTGCGCGCGCCATCATGTGAACGCGACGTCTATTCGCGCATTCGTGGAGCTTGCTAAGACCGGTGACCCAGACGCGCGGCGGGTTTTTGAACTTTGGGCGCGCTGCTTGGCAGTGGGCGTTGCCAATCTTTGTGTCATTCTCAATCCTGATGAGATCGTGATTGGTGGCAAGACAGCAGAGCTGTTTTCCATCGATCCAAAGCGTGTGCATGACGAAGCCAACCGCCATCTGCGTTTCATGTTTAAAACACCGACCTTACGGACCAGCGAATTGGGTGTGTTGGCCGCCAGTGTCGGCGTTGCCAGCGTGATGCATCGGCAGAGTTTTGCCATCTCGGCCAACACCGATGGCGCGTTAAGCGCTTGATATAAATGCCTTAAGCCAATTATCTTTCTCAGCCACCCAGTTGCCGGTTGACAGTATCCGACTTTGTTTGCACTCTGAACAAACTCGGGAGAAAAACGGTTTCGAGCGTGCGCGTCTTTTGTGCGTTGCACCATCGGGCCCAAGCAAAAACAAAAAACCTGCGGCGCGCCCGAGCGTGCCCGTCTTGGGATGGAAAAACATGAAAAAATTGCTCGCATCGTCCGTATGCGTGGCCGCGCTTGCGGTTGGCGCAACGGCTCCGGCCAATGCCGAAGGCGTTGAAGTTCTGCACTGGTGGACATCTGGTGGTGAAGCTGCCGCTGTGCAGGTCCTGAAAGACTCGCTCGAAGCTGAAGGCTATTCTTGGGAAGACATGGCTGTGGCCGGTGGTGGCGGTGATGCCGCACGCACCACGCTGCGTGCCCGTGTTGTTGCCGGTGATCCACCGACCGCGGCTCAGTTGCTTGGTATGCAGGTTACGGAGTGGGCGCAGGAAGGCTTCTTGGGCAACCTCAATGACGTCGCTGATGCCGGTGGCTGGAACGATGTGGTGCCTGCCGCAATCCAGCAGTTCGGCACGTATGAAGGTGAGTGGGTTGCCGCTCCGGTGAACGTCCACCGTCCGAACTGGTTATGGATGAACCGCGACGTGTTCGAATCCAACAACCTTGATGTTCCAACCACATGGGACGAGTTCAATGCTGTGGCTGAACAGCTGCAGGGTATGGGTATCATTCCGCTCGCCCATGGTGGTCAGCCTTGGCAGGACGCGACCATTTTTGATGATGTCGTGCTTGGCATTGGCGGCCCTGATTTCTATCAGGCTGCCATCATCGATCTGGATGAAGATGCTTTGTCCTCTGACACCATGGTTGCTGTGTTCGACCAGATGCGCACCATTCGCGGTTTCGTGGATGACAACATGTCTGGCCGTGACTGGAACCTTGCCAGTGCCATGGTTGTACGTGGCGAAGCAGCAATGCAGTTGATGGGCGATTGGGCAAAAGGTGAGTTCATTGCTGCTGGCCTGACGCCAGGTGATGAAATCATGTGTGCGACAGCTCCTGGCACTGAAGGCGCCTTCCTCTTCAACACCGACTTCTTCGCGATGTTCGACGTAGATGCGGGCGATGCCGAAGCTCAGCAGGCACTTGCTGCTGGTATTCTTGACCCGGGTTTCCAGGAGGCTTTCAACCTGGTGAAGGGTTCAATCCCAGCACGTACCGATGTCTCACCTGACAACTTCGATGCCTGTGGCCAGCAGTCGATCTCCGACATGGCAGCAGCCGCTGAAGCTGGCACGCTTATGGGTTCCATGGCCCACGGCCACGCCCAGCCCAGCTCGATCCAGGGTGCGATGGTTGATACTGTGACCCAGCACTTCAACTCCGACATGTCGTCGGCTGACGCTGTCGAAGCGCTGGTTACCGCCGTTAACGCCGCGCGCTAAGCCGCACGCGTTTATCAAGCTCTGCCGCAGGTGTTTTTGGATTTCTGATTATTCTGCGGCAGAGTGTTTGTTGCGCCTGATCCCCTCTAAGGCGTCCGCTTCACCCAATCTCGGTGCCTCTTTGGCCCCGCCAAAGGGTGTTTGATGCAATCAGAGCCGCAAGTGTGCTCTAAGCCATTGCTTTAACGCATTTTCGCGAGCGCAAAAGTCTTCAACTTTTGCTGAAAATGCTCTAGCGGAGACCTGCCCAATGCAGCGCCTTCTCGCCCGCTTTATGCCCGTTGCGGTGTTGTCGCCGACGATCATCCTGACGACGATCTTCATCTACGGGTTCATCGTTTTCTCGGTGATCTTGTCGTTCACCGGGTCGCGCATGTTCCCGCGGTTCAACTTTGTTGGCTTCGATCAATATTCCCGCCTGTTCGCCAACCCGCGTTGGGAAGTGGCAGTGGAGAACATGCTGATCTTCGGCATCCTTTACATTCTGCTCTCAACACTGATTGGTCTGACGCTGGCTATCTTGCTTGATCAGAAAATCCGCAATGAAGGCGTGCTCCGCACCATCTACCTTTACCCGATGGCGATCTCGTTCATCGTCACCGGTGTGATCTGGCAGTGGATCCTCAATCCGGGCCTCGGCATCCAGACATTCATGCGCAATCTTGGGTTTGAGAACTTCACCTTTGATTGGCTCGTACAAAACGATTTGGCCATCTACTGCGTCGTTATTGCGGGTGTTTGGCAAGTTTCCGGGTACATCATGGCGCTGTTTTTGGCAGGGCTTCGCGGCATCAACACCGACATTGTGAACGCCGCCAAAATCGATGGCGCGAAAACCTGGCAGACTTATCGCTATGTCATTTTGCCGGAGCTTCGGCCGATGTTCCTGACGGCCTTTGTGGTCCAGGCGCACCTGGCAATTAAGAGTTACGATCTGGTGGTCGCACTCACCAAGGGTGGGCCTGGCTTTGCCACCGAGTTGCCTTCGACCTTCATGTATTCGACCACCTTCACCCGCAATGAAATGGGCCTTGGCGCGGCCAGTGCGGTGATCATGCTGTGCTCCATTGCGGCCGTGGTTGTTCCCTACCTTTATTCGGAGATCCGCAATGAGCGTCGCAGCGCTTGAGCCGTCGTCCGTAGCGGACGACAAAGTGGATTGGGGTGCGCGGTTCAGCCGTATCGCAGTCTATGGGGTTTTGATTTTTGCGGCCCTGGTTTTCCTGGTGCCGCTGATGTCGATGGTCTTCACCAGCCTGAAGGACATGGACGAAATTCGTGCCGGTAATCTGCTGGCACCGCCTGCTGATCTGACCTTCGCGCCTTGGTTGAAGGCGTGGAGTGAAGCTTGCATTTCTGTGCAATGCGATGGGCTGGCGCCTTACTTTATCAACTCGCTGTTGATCGTCGTGCCAGCGGTTCTGATCTCGGTCGGCATTGGTGCGCTCAACGGCTATGTGCTCACCATGTGGCGTTTCCCTGGTGCCGACTGGGTGTTTGGAGCGCTGCTTTTTGGCTGCTTTATTCCGTTCCAGATCGTGCTTATTCCAATGGCGCGCATGCTCGGCATCATGGGCATAGCAGGCTCGATTCCCGGCGTGGTGTTCGTGCATGTGGTCTATGGCATCGGTTTCACGACACTGTTTTTCCGCAACTACTACGCCTCGGTTCCCAAGGAGCTGGTGAAGGCGGCAAGCGTGGATGGCGCGGGCTTTTGGGGCACCTGGTGGCATATTTTGATGCCGATCTCTTGGCCCATCGTGACCGTCGCCGTCATCTGGCAGTTTACCGGCGTTTGGAACGACTTCTTGTTTGGCGTGTCCTTCTCAGCAGGCAGTGGCCAGCCAGTAACCGTGGCGCTGAACAATCTGGTGAACACGTCAACTGGTGTCAAAGAATACAATGTCGACATGGCAGGCGCGATGATCTCCGCCTTCCCAACTCTCTTCGTTTACATCGTAGCAGGGCGCTTCTTCCTGCGCGGCCTGATGTCTGGCGCCGTTAAGGGCTAGGTCTACAAAGGACAATCACAATGACCACGCTTGCTGTTCAGGACATCAAGAAGAACTTTGGCCCGACAGAGGTGCTCAAAGACATCGATATGGAAATCGGGACCGGCGATTTTCTGGTGCTCGTCGGGCCATCGGGCTGTGGAAAGTCAACGCTGCTTAACATCATTGCCGGGTTGGAGAACCAGACATCCGGCAAGGTTGTGATCGCTGGACGCGATGTGTCCAACCTTCAGCCGAAGGAGCGGGACATCGCGATGGTGTTCCAGTCTTATGCGCTCTACCCGTCGATGACCGTGGAGCGGAACATTGGTTTCTCGCTTGAGATGGCAGGTGTTGATAAAGCCAAGCGGATGGAGCGCATCGGTGAGGTCGCCGAGCTTTTGAAGATCACCGATCTATTGAAGCGTCGCCCCAGCCAGCTCTCCGGCGGGCAGCGTCAGCGTGTTGCTATGGGCCGTGCTTTGGTGCGTGAGCCTCAAATCTTTTTGTTTGATGAGCCGCTGTCCAACCTAGATGCCAAGCTGCGCGTGGACATGCGCGTTGAGATCAAAAAGCTGCATCAGCGCCTTGGCGCGACGATTGTGTATGTGACCCACGATCAGATCGAAGCGATGACGATGGCGACCAAGATTGCCGTGATGAAGGGTGGTATCATCCAACAGTTTGGTGCCCCAAAGGACATTTACGACCGGCCCTCGAACACGTTTGTCGCAACGTTTATGGGCTCACCGGCGATGAACCTTCTCATCGGTACGATGAAAAAGGATGCTGCTGGCTGGGTCATTGATCATGGCACCGAGACGGTTGCTGTGCCGCGCCATGTGGATGTGTCTGGCCTGCGCGAGGGCCAGGACGTGATGCTCGGCATTCGTCCTGAAGCGGTGCATTTGGCTTCCGAGGTTGCTCACGATGATCGTATTGATCAGGGCTGGGAGTTTAACCGCACGGTGGATGTGACCGAACCCACTGGCCCGGCGACACTGGCCCTCTTTGAAGTTGATGGGACGGAGTTCCACGCTTCGCTTTCCGGCGATGCGCAGGTGGAAGCGGGCCAAAGCTATCGGTTCAAGGCTGATCTTTCCAAAGCGCTTCTGTTCGACACTTTGAGCGAACAACGCATCGCCCATGTGGATGAAGTTGGCGCCACCCACGAGACGCAAGCGGCCTGACAATGAGCCATTCCCCCCCATTTCGGATCGGTGTTCTTGGCGCCGGGCCGATCGCCCAATTCGGTCATTTTGAGGCCTGCGCGAAGGCCAAGAATGCTGAGCTCTATGCCATCTGCGATGTTGCCGAAGACCTCGCGCAGCGCATGGCGGTGACCCATGACGCGGGTCAGGTGTTCACCGATTATGACGCGATGCTTGCCGATCCCGATCTGGATGGCGTGATCATCGCAACATCTGATCCGTTCCATGTGCCGATGTCGATCAAGGCGCTGGAAGCAGGCAAGGCGGTGCTCTGCGAAAAGCCGCTCGGCATCAATGTGGAAGACGTCCTGCAACTTGAAGCGGCTGTTGAGCGAACCGGCGGCTATTTGCAAGTTGGCCATATGAAGCGCTTCGATCCGGGTATCGAAGCTGCCAAAGACTTCATCGATACCAAGATGGGTGAGGTTCAGGCCCTAAAGGCTTGGTACTGCGATTCAACCCACCGCTACACCAACACCGATGCGGTGCAGCCGCTGCCGGTGCGTTCAGCCAATGCAAAGAAGCCGGCGGGTGATCCAAAGGCTGACAAGCAGAGCTATTTCATGCTCGCTCATGGCTCGCATCTTGTTGATTTGATGCGGCATTTGGCTGGTGAGATCACCAGCGTTTCGGCGCGCCTGTCGGAGAAATTTGGCGCCTATTGCTGGTTTGTGGATGTGGAATTTGCGAACGGCACGCTCGGTCATATGGACCTCACTGTGGCGGTTCGCATGGATTGGCATGAAGGCTTCCAAATGTATGGCGAGCGTGGCGCTATCCTCGCGAAAACGTTTAACCCTTGGTACTACCGCTCCTCTGAAGTCGACATTTTTGATGAAGAGACTGCCAGCACCACACGCGTGCTCGGGGCCGATGGGCATTTCTTCAAGCGTCAGGTTGAGGGTTTTGCGCGTGGCGCGCGCGGTGAGACGACCCAAGCGGCAGGCATTGTCGATGGCGTGCAAAGCGTGAAGGTGATGGCGGCAATCCGACAGTCGGTCGCGACAGGTCAACCCGTGGACGTGGCAACGGCGGGTGGAGCGGTCTGATGCAGATCGGTATTTTTGCCAAAACCTTTCCTGGCAGTGATCCCGATACGGTGTTCGGCGCAGTGAAGGCTGCCGGATATGTTGCCGTTCAACACAATTGGTCGTGCTCTGGATTGGCGTTCGTTCCAGAAACCATTTCTGATGACGCGCAAGCTGATGTGGTGCGTGCCACTGACAAACACAGCCTTCAGATGGCGGCGGTTTCCGGCACGGTGAACCTGATTCATCCTGATATCACGGTTCGCCAGCAAGGCATCGACAATCTCAAGACCGTCATTCGCTCAGCGCCCTCCATTCATGCGCCTGTTGTGACGCTGTGCACGGGGTCGCGCAACGCAGATGACCAATGGGCCGATCACGCGGACAACCAAACACCAGAGGCGTGGGCCGACCTTTTGGCCGCTATGGAGCAGTTGCTGCCAGTTGCCGAAGGAGCTGGTGTGAAGCTCGGTGTTGAGCCGGAATTGGCCAATGTCATCAACAGTGCAGAAGCGGCCAAGCGTTTGATCGACGAGCTTCAGTCCGATGCGATTACCGTGGTTTTTGATCCGGCCAATCTGTTTGAAGTGGCCTCACTGGATGAGCAGCAGCACATCATCGCCGAGGCGCTGGAACGCCTCGCCGGGCATATCGGCATGGCCCATGCCAAGGATCGCACGGCGGACGGCGGCTTCACCACCGCAGGGCAGGGCGTTCTTGATTATCCGTTCTTCCTCAATGGGTTGCGCACCGTTGGCTTTACTGGCCCGTTGATCACCCACGGTCTTTCTGCGGATGATGCGCCGGGTGTTGCCACGTTTCTTGCGGAGCAGCTGGCATGATGCGAACCTTCGACCATGAGGGTTTGACACTGTCCTATCGCGATGAGGGCGAGGGCCCAGCGCTGATCTTTCAGCATGGGCTTGGTGCAACGGCTGACCAACCTTTTGAGGTCATGGGCGATTTTGATGGTTTTCGCCGCATTGCGTTGGAGTGCCGCGGCCACGGGGCAAGCGAGCTTGGCCCAGAGCATGAGCTTTCCATTGCAACCTTTGCTGATGATTTGTTGGCCTTGATGGACCACTTAGAGATCGCTAGCGCGCATGTGGGTGGCATCTCAATGGGCGCTTCCATCACGACGCGGTTTGCGGTGCTTAATCCCCTGCGTTCGCGGTCCTTGTGTGTCGCGCGTCCAGCTTGGTTCGATCGCGCGGCGCCGGACAACATGGCGATCTTTGCAGTGGCTGCGGCTTTCCTTGATGCCCATGGGGTGGATGAAGGCCGAGCGCAGTTTGAAGCCAGCGAGCCCTTTCTGGCGCTGAAGTCAGCCTCGCCAGACAACGCGACGTCTTTGCTTGGGCAGTTTGACCGCGTGGACCCTGCTTCAACCATGGCGTTGCTCTCTCGCTTGGCAGTCGATGGGCCAGGCATTTCGTTTGCTGACTACCATGCGTTGCGATTACCGGTGCAGGTGATCGGTCATGGGCTTGATGCCGTGCACCCTTGGTCGATGGCTCAGGCAATTGCTGAAGCCACACCCGGATCTCAGCTTATTGAGATCACGCCGAAAAGCACCAGCAAAGCGCGGTATGCATCTGAGTTTTCCTCAGCCCTGCAGCTCTTTGTGCACGACGTCGAAACGTTAGAAAGCGCCGTGCCAAACCCCTTGTCGGTTTTTGCCAATGAATGATGGCGACACAATCTTGGTGGCGGATGTCGGCGGCACATCCATGAAGCTAAGCGCGGTGTTGGATGGCGCACCGGCGACCTTCAGTCAGCGCGTTTCCTCGCGTGAACTGCGGTGCTCTGATCCCCTTGGTGCGCTTGAAACCATCTTTCGAACCTTCGCTAACGACAATGCGCTGGCCTTTGATGCTGTTGTGATGACGGTGCCGGGGTTCGTTGATCGCGATTTTGATCGTGTGCTCTACGCCGCCAATCTCCCAGAGCTCAATGGTGTCTGTCTCGCCTCAGGGCTCTCAGGGCGGCTGGGCGTGCCCGTGACGTTGGAGCGTGATGCGGTGTTGCTTCTACAAGGCGAGCGGACCTGCGGTGTGGCGCAGGGGACCAACAGTGTTCTTGGTATCTTTTTCGGCACGGGTGTTGGTGCGGCTCTGATCGAAAACGGCCAGGTGTTTCGTGGCGCGGGATGGGCGCTGGAGATCGGTCACATGCCGATCCATGGTGATGCCGAACCGCTTGATGGCTTGAAGGCCGATAGCCTGGAGGTTTACGCTTCTGGTCGGCGTCTCAATCAGCTTGCTGAGATCTATGATGTGCCGGTGGAAACACTGTTTGAGCAGGAGGGTTCGCCTGCGTTGAGTACTGATCTGGCGACCTTCGTACGCGACCAGGCCTTCGCAACAGCTTCCAGCCTTTTGATGTTTTGCCCAGAAACGCTTGTGCTTGGTGGCGGTGTGTTGGAGATGCGCGGCTACCCACGCGATGCGCTTGTGGCGCAAATCCGCGAGCGGGCCACGCTGCCGCCCAATCGTCCCCTCGATATTCGTTTTGCCACCCGTGGCTGGCGCGCCGTTCTTGATGCTGCGCAAGCCTTGGTGGCTGAGCGAGAGTCTTCTTTTCAACACGCCGCGCTGCATGCGCACGCCTAAAGGAACTTATAATGGCCGCTGATCATCTTCCCAACAAGCTCGGTGTGCATGCGCTGGTCTGGACGGCATCGTGGGATGAGGATGAACTCAACCGTGCGTTCGAGCATTCGCGCCGCATCGGCTACGAATTGATCGAACTGCCACGCTTTGATCCATCCATGATCAGCGTGGATAAGCTGCGCAAGCTGCTGGATGCACACGATCTGAAATGCGCTATCACCATGGGCTTGGCCTGGGATGCGGACATCTCCAATCCTGACGCAGAGATTGCGCGCCGTGGCGAGGTAATGTTGGAAAATGCCGTTTCGGCGGCCCGCGATATCGATGTGGTGCTGCTCGGCGGTATTCTTTACTCGGCGCTTGGAAAGTATCCCACGGCACCGACGCCAAAAGGCCGCCAGAACGCCGTCGATGCCATCCGCCGGATCGCCGACAGGGCGCAGGCGGCAGAGGTTCCGATAGTGCTGGAGATCGTCAATCGCTACGAGACCAACCTGCTGAATTCCACCGATCAAGGCCTGCAATTCCTTGCTGATGTTGGCCATGATTGGCCGAAACTTCACCTTGATACCTATCATATGAACATCGAGGAGTGTGACATCGGTGATGCGCTGCGGCGGGCTGGTGACAAGCTTGGCTACTTCCATATCGGCGAGAACAATCGTGGACCGTTGGGCTCCGGCTCCATCGATTTTGCCAGTGCCTTCACCGCGCTGCGCGACATCGACTATGATGGTTGGATAACCTTTGAGAGCTTTTCATCGGAAGTGCTGGACGAAGGGCTTTCCAACGACATCGCGATTTGGCGCAACATGTGGACGGACAATGTCGCCCTGTCGGACCATGCCTACCGCACTATGGTCGCCCAGATCGAGGCCTCGATGGTGCGCGCCGGTCAATCCTAAAACTGCTGCTCGACGGTCACGCTCACTTGCGGTGGGCCACCAGCGCCGGCTGGTCCGGTGAAGCTTCCTGTCAAGGGAATCGCCTGCGAGGGTTTGCGCACGCTTGCCACTTTGATGAGGTCAGCGGTGCCGGTGATGTTGTTGGTGGGGTCAAAATCCACCCAGCCGATGCCAGGCACAAACAGTTCCGTCCAAGCGTGCGTTGCCGCGGCCCCGACATTGCTCTCTTGGCCGCCATCGAGCGCCGGGGAATAGAGATAGCCGGTTGCAAAACGCGCAGCGAAGCCGAGCACCCTGGCGGTTTCCATCATGAAGAACGCATAATCCCGGCAGGTCCCTGAGCCGCGCGACAGGAGATCAAGCGGGCTCATCGTGCCTTCATCATAGCGCGCTTCATAGGTGAAGCCCTCATACACCGCCTGCATGAGATTGCGGGCAACTTGTAGTCCGTCAGAATGGTTGCGGATGCTACGCGCTTCAATCCAGTTTTCCAGATCGGCGGCGCCTTGTTCGTCATCCATAAGAAGAAGCGTGGCCAGATCGCGCCGATCTTCAGGGCTGTATTGAATTGGATAGGGCGCTTGGCGGCCGTCCACTAAAAGGTTTTCTGGTGCGGCAGGAAAGCGCTCCAGGTCCAGCGTCGACGTGACCGACAGGTCTTGTGACATGCCGGAGAACGCGATGGTGGCTATGGAATTGCCGAATACATCGAAAGACCAAACCACTGGCGCATTGGGTGACAACGCAAGAGTCGCGTTGACAACCCGCAAATGGTGGCCGTCGCGCGGGCGCAGCATGGCGCGGTGCGTGTGCAGTTCGACCGGTTGCGAAAATTGATAGCGCGTCTGGTGGGTGATCGTGAAACGCATGGTGCGAATTGATGAGCCTCAATGTGTGTCATGCGGATGTACCGCTACCTAGGCAACGTGGAAAGCTGTTCTTGCGATGGCGTGAGAGCTTTGCGCGAGAGGAATGACATTATGTGTGGCCTTTGTGGTTTTGGATTGACCGATGCGCAGTTGCTGTTGGAGCTGGAAGAAACAAAGCCGCTTGAATTGACCGACGATTTGGCTGAAACCGGTGACCGTCCCTTGGCGACTGACGCCACGCCATCCAACGCAAAGCCCAATTCTCACCGTGCAGAACGAAGAGCCGCCAAAAGACCCCTTCATGCCCTTATTGGCAGGGTTGTTGCCGTTCTACGCGATGGGCACAAGCGCGAAACTCACGCGGCTCATGGTCTCTGAAAACCACACTTATTGCGCTGCTGATGGTGACCGCAAGCTTGTTTTGCGTGTTCATCGCGTGGGATATCATACCCAAACAGAAATTCTAAGCGAGTTGGATTGGATCGCGGCGCTGCATGCGACTTGCACCGTGGTGACGGCGCAGCCGATTGCCCGCGCGGATGATGGCGAGCGACTGAGTTTTATTGAACTGGATGGCCAGCAACACTGCGTCAGCGCTTTTTCTTTTCTTGAGGGTGACGAACCAAAGGTCGGCACGCATTTGGCTGGCCGCTTTGAAGAGCTTGGCGCGATGAACGCGCGGCTTCACCAGCACGCAAAAGCTTGGACGCGCTCCGATGGCTTTGCCCGCAAACGCTGGGATTTCGATCTTATGTTTGGGCCGCAGCCGATTTGGGGTGATTGGCGCGCGGCCTATGATGGGAATGAAGACATCGTTTTGCTGGAAGGGTTGGAGGCAAGGCTTCGTTCCAGTCTGGAAGCCTATGGCGACGGCCCAGATCGGTTTGGCTTGATTCATGGCGATTTGCGCGTTGCCAATCTGTTGGACGACGGCGAGCGGTTGGCGGTGATCGACTTTGATGATTGTGGCTTTAGCTGGTTCGCCTACGATTTTGCCGCCGCGATCAGCTTCCATGAGGAGGATGAATCCGTACCCGCTCTGCAAGCCGCTTGGCTTAGAGGCTATCGCTCTGTTGCCTCATTTGGTGCGGAGGATGAAGCAATCCTGCCCACTATGATCCTGGCGCGGCGTTTGCTTCTTACGGCGTGGCTGGCCAGCCGTGCGGGCAATGATACCGATGCGCTCTATGGGCGCGGGTTTGCTGAGGGCACTGTCCGTCTGGCGCGAGCCTATTTGGGTTAAACCGCTCGCGCTTCTTTCATCACTTCGGCGCGCAGGGCTTCCATCTCCGCTGCACCTTTGCCGGAACGGTCGGTGTCCATGATCACCAAGCCCTGTTTCATCGCCCCTGCGAAGCCAACGCGGTTGCCTATGCGGGTTTTGGCAAGTGGCGCTTCAATCTCACCAAGCGCCTCGGCCATTTCTTCGGTGATGGCCGCCCTTGGCGGTACACGGTTGAGCACCAGCAGGGCAGGTGTCCGCTCTTTGCCAGCAAGTGCGATGGTTGAGCCGCAGGCCCAGACATCCATGGGCGAAGGCTGAACGGGCACGACAACCAGCGTTGCCGCTTCGATGGCTGGACGCGCTTCAGTGTCGGTTTTCGGCGGTGTGTCGATCACCACGGCATCATGGCTGCCTGCCAGATTGCGCGCTTCGCGACGGGCGCCCCAGCCTGATGCAGTGCGGAAGGTGAGGCCAGTTTCATCCTCGCCAAGCGCCTGCTCGCGCGCTTCAAACCATTCACCCAAGCTGCCTTGAGGGTCGCAATCAAGGATCGCCACGCTCATGCCGGAATAGGCCAACGCCGTCGCCAAATGGGCTGACATGGTGGTTTTGCCGGAGCCGCCTTTTTGCTGTGCAACGGTGATGATCAATCCAGCCATGATACCTCTCCAACGCTGCCGTCAGCGCGTGCGATTCCGATGATCGGCGAGTTTATGTTGCAGTGCACAAAATAACAAGGGTGGCGACATAAGCCCTAAACGCGCTGTGCGATCACCAGTTCTCCAGGCACCGGCACATCCTGCTCCAAACGCACAGTGATGCGGTCGATGCGCAACGGTTTCCAGCCATGTTTTTTCATGGTGCGCACCAGGCAGGCGGAGGAATGCGCGAAACGTTTGTGTTCGCCGACCTGAAAATCCCAGGCATCGCCAGCCAAATGCTCGCTGGAAAAGGCAAGCACGGTGCCAGCCTCTGTCACATCACCCAAGGCGGTGAACAATGGGTCGAGATCGCCGAGATAGGGCAGCACATCAGCTGCGGTGATCAACCTGTAAGGGCCAGCGGCCTCTGGAGAGCGCAGGAAGGCGACGGCCTCGCCAACGAAAAGATCGTTATAAATCTCCAACTCATCGGCAATTTCTATCATTGTCGGTGCCAGATCCACGCCGGTGCGTTTCACCGTCACGTCTTCCAGCGCCATGGCGCACAGGCCGGTGCCGCAGCCAAGATCAAGCCAGGTATCGAACGGACCAAGCGCGAGCGCCTTAAGTCCATCGGCGATCAACAGCGGCACGTTGTAGCCCAATTCATCGACAAGGATCGCGTCGAAACGATCAGCCGTTTGATCGAAAAGTGCAGCCACATAAGCGTTGGGTGCCTTGGCAGGGTGCTCACCGGTGAGTTTGGCAAGGCGCAGGGAGACACCAAGATGATCATCAGGGTCAGTGGTCATCAATTGCTGGTAAAGCGTGACAGCCCGGTCTGTGTCGCCGGTCACATCGGCTTTGCGCGCCTCATCGTAAAGCGCGTCCATGGCATCCCAGTCGATGGGTGTGTCTGTCATTCTAGCCTCGCAGCGTTCCAATAGAGGAAAACGCCATGTTCCGTGTTCAACCTTTTCTGCGACCCCTTCTACGCAGGAGCTTTGCGGTTTTTCTAGCGTTTTTTGGTGTCGTGACCTTTCAGGCCAGCGCCGCTGAGTTGGCCGAGCCCAACATCATTGGATACTCGGTGGACGGGCGCTACTTCGCGTTTGAACAGTTCGGCATTCAGGATGGCTCAGGCTTTGCCTATTCTGAGATTTTTGTGATCGATTTGCAGCATGACCGTTGGGTGCCAGGCACACCGATCCGCAAGCGTGGCGTGGATGAAACAGAGCGGTTGTTTGATGTGCGCGCCGAAGCCATGGCCGATGCCGAACCGCATCTTGCGCGCTTTCACATCAGCGCTGCCTACCGCACACTTGCCGCCACCACACCTATGGAGGGCGGTGATCAGGAACGGGTTTTAACGTTTAATCCAAGACCGATTTTAACGCCTATTGATCCACCAAGAACGATGCGCCTGGAGCGTTTGCCGATGGCCAGCCCGCGCGATTGTTTTGATATGGTGGAAACAGCGGGTTTTGCCCTGACCTTGCAGGCTGAAGGTGGCGCAGAGCGCACCATCCACCGCGATGATAGGCTTCCATACTCTCGTGCCTGTCCAGCGAACTACGGCATTGCAGCCATTATCACACCATTTGATCGAGCGCCTGGCCGCGCTGTTGCCTTGATCAGTGTTTATCAACTGGGCTTTGAAGGATTGGATCGACGCTTCCTTGCAGTTCCGTTCGATTTGTCCTTCTAATGCCGCTGGGACCGACAGCGTAAAAGGGTCGGTGGGGTAGAAGGCTTATTCCTGCGTGTTCAAAAAAATGCTTCTAGACGCTTTGCAAAAAGCGCCGCCGCGATCTGTGGATGATCTTGCCGTGTTTTTTGAGCGTTCGCGTGCGCGGCTTGAGCAAAGCCTTGAGAAAGGCCAAGTGAGCGGTGATGAGCGCGAGCGCTACTTGGCGCAGTTTCAAGCTGGCTTGAATGAGGCGCAGGTTGATTTTCTCAACAGAGCGCTTGAAGCGCAGAGTGGTGGTTTTGATCCGCTTCCCCCAGCATCCTCTCCGTTGGATGCCTTGAAAACAGCTTTCAAACAGCCGATCATTTGGGCTGTTGTGGCGCTTGCGCTGCTGATTGGTTTGACGGTGGGATTGCTGATCGGCGGCTAGAGCATTTCCAGTTTTAACCGAGTCACGAAACGCTGCCTCTCGCTACCGCTCGAACGCACTTCGTGACACTTTGTTGATCCGGTGTTTGCTGGAATTGCTCTAGCTGACGGTTAGCGCCAACCACGTGACCAGCGCAATGTAAGTGGCGTAGTGCGCGGCTTGGTCAGCACCCAAGGCAATCCAAAATCCATGCCTGTCCGGCGTCAGCTTCATGCGGCGCGCGATCTGCGCTTTTGTCCAATCCACGTGATAATGGATCACCCCGTCTGCCAGCGCCAAAACGAGCGCTGTGGCCAAGCCAATCACGCCAAACAGCGCTGCGATGACGCCCACGGCCAGAGCGCCCAGCGCGTGCAGCCCAGCATGCACCAAGCCGCCTGGGTGCCCGTAACGCCCTTTGTTGCGGACCTGCCAATCGCTTTGGAACACAAAGTCGAACAGAAAGTGTTTGGCTTGCAGGCCAAGAAGGATCGCCAAGGCGGCGATGGGATCAAGGAGCATATAGGTTGGGCCAAGTGGTGAGATGTGGTGCCACGCGCGAAGTGTAAGCGCCACGATGCGATAAAGCGGTGACGTAGGTCACATTTGTGCGGATTTCAAATGCAATGCTCGGTCTGATCACAAGAAAAGAAAGCTCTTCGTGGTGGTGTTGACGGCGGTCAATACAGCGATACCTCGGGAATATTACGCATAACAACAGTGCCCCGTGAAAGAGGGCTAAGACCAAACGGAGGATCGACCTATGGATTTTGAAGATAAACAGCCAGTTGTCGCATCAAACGAGGATCAGGAGCACTCTGTTGACGAGGCGCCGGTCGAAGGTGGCCGCCGTGCGTTCTTGAAAGGCACAAGCTTGGCCGCTCTCACGGCTATGATGGGCGTTGGCATTCCCTTTGCTCGTTATCTGCCCGAGGGCTACCAGCCTGTCGGCTTGGCCCATGCGCAAGGTGTCGACATGGAGGCGATGGCGGGCAAAGATGGCGTGATCATTCTCAACGAGCGCCCGGTGAATGCTGAAACGCCAGCGCATCTTTTGGATGACAATATCACCCCGGCCAGCCGCCTGTTTGTGCGCAACAATGGTATGGTGCCCGAGCAGGCCTTCACGATGGATGCCTCCGACTGGATGCTCACGGTTGACGGTGAAGTGGATACGCCGCTTGAGCTGAGCCTGGATGATCTTCGCAACAACTACGAGGTTGTTACCCGTCAGCTGATCCTAGAGTGCGGCGGCAATGGCCGTGCCTTTTTCAACCCCGGTGCGTCGGGCAATCAGTGGACGACTGGCGCCATTGGCTGTCCGGAGTGGACGGGCGTGCGACTGCGCGATGTATTGAACAGTGCTGGCGTGAAACCGAGCGCGGTTTACACGGCCCATTATGGCAACGATCCGCATCTTTCCGGTGACCCAGAGAAAGAAGCAATCTCTCGCGGTGTTCCCATTGAGAAGGCCTTGGAAGAAGACGCGCTTATCGCATTTGCGATGAATGGTGGCGATTTGCCGGGTATTCATGGGTTCCCACTGCGTTTGGTTGTTCCTGGCTATCCGGGTTCGGCCTCACAGAAATGGCTGGACCGTATCTGGGTGCGTGATCAGGTGCATGATGGCGCGAAAATGGGTGGTTACTCCTACCGTCTGCCCGCCTATCCAGTGGCGCCGGGTACCGAGGTGCCTGAGGAAGATATGGTGATCATGGACACCATGCCGGTGAAATCGCTGATCACCAATCCACCGACTGGTACCCAAGTTGATAGGGCGTTTTCAGTGCGTGGCCATGCGTGGGCTGATGGCGAAGTGGAAGCGGTGGAAACTTCTATCGACTTTGGCCAGACATGGCAGCCGGCATCCCTGGGCGCGCCGCGCAACCGCTTCGCATGGCAGCACTTCACGGCCTCCATCACGGTGCCGCAGGCCGGATATTATGAGGTGTGGGTGCGCGCAACCGATGATCAAGGTCGCACACAACCGCCCACAACGCCGGGTTGGAACCCACGTGGGTACGGCAACAACATGATCCACCGGATCGCCGTTGTGTCCACCTAGCTTGCCGCCTTTCTTGGTCCCCATGGCCTGACCTTGGTCTGGCCATGGGAGACAGCAGATTGTTTGGCTGATCGCCATCTCGCATTCAGGGTATCTCGATGCGTTTTCCATTGCCGCGCCCGCTCATTTTTATGACAGCGCTCTTTCTTGCCGGTCTTATGGCTGCTTCGGCGATCGCTCAAACGGCTGTGCCGGACCCGATGGCTATTCCTAATCCGATGGCGCCGTTGGCCAACCCGATGACCGTTACGCCGTTGTCGCCGAACCCCATGGTGCCAACGCCAACCGCGCCTGATACAGGGCAAAGCGCGATGCCAAGCCCGGTGATGCCCAACCCGATGCCGCAAGGCGGGGGCATTCTTAATCCCATGGTGGTCACGCCCCAGGCGGGTGAGGAGCAAGTTGCACGGAGGTCTGATCTGGGCAATTTGCCCGATACGCCAGGCGTTGAAGACACGTATTTCATGTGCACCGCGTGCCATTCAGCTCAGACGTTTGCCCAGCAAAGACTGACCGATGCGCGCTGGGAATATCTGTGGGACTGGATGATCTCAGACCAAAACATGCCCGACTACGGGCCTGAGGCGCGCGAGAGTATTTTAGGCTATCTCCAGACGCATTTTTCCTCAGAAAGGTAGCGCGCATCATTTTGATGTTTGCACCGCGTCCCATCGCCGATTAGAAGGCGAGCATCATCCTTTTTTACAGGCTAGTGCGGGGCGTTTATGGCGCGGCAATTCATCTATCACATGTCAGGACTTTCCAAGGCGTATGGCGCCAAGAAGGTTCTCGATAACGTCCATCTGCAATTCTATCCTGATGCCAAGATTGGCATCCTGGGACCGAACGGTGCCGGTAAATCCACCGTGTTGCGCATTATGGCCGGGCTCGACAAAGAGCACACGGGCGAAGCGTGGCTGGCTGAGGGCAAGACCGCTGGCTATCTGCCACAGGAGCCGCAGCTTGATGAGAGCCTGACCTGTATGGAAAATGTCATGCTGGGCGTGGCGGACAAGAAGGCCATTCTTGATCGCTACAATGAGCTGATGATGAACTATTCGGACGAGACCGCTGAAGAGGGTGCGCAGCTTCAAGATCTTATCGACAGCCAGAACCTTTGGGACCTGGAAAGCCAGGTTGAGCAGGCGATGGACGCGCTGCGCTGTCCTCCAGGTGATGCTTCGGTTGAGAATCTTTCCGGTGGTGAGAAACGCCGCGTGGCGCTCTGCCAGCTGCTGCTTTCTCAGCCAGACTTGCTGCTGCTTGATGAGCCGACCAACCACCTTGATGCTGAAACAACGGCGTGGCTGGAAAAGCATCTGCGCGAATATCCCGGCGCTGTCATGATCATCACCCATGATCGCTACTTCTTGGACAATGTGACCGGTTGGATTTTGGAACTGGATCGTGGGCGCGGCATTCCGTACGAGGGCAACTATTCGGCCTATCTTGCAGCGAAGATGAAGCGTATGGCGCAAGAGGGTCGTGAAGAGGCGTCCCGCCAGAAAGCGCTGGAGCGAGAAAGCGAATGGATCGCGGCGAGCCCAAAGGCCCGTCAGACCAAATCCAAGGCGCGCATCAACGCTTATGAAGAGCTGTTGGCGAAAGCTGAGGCGCGGGCGCCCAGCGCTGCGCAGATCGTCATTCCGGTTGCTGAGCGCCTGGGCAACAATGTCATCAAGGCTGAGGGTCTCACCAAAGGCTTTGGCGACAAGCTGTTGATCGACGATTTGAACTTCAACCTACCGCCGGGCGGCATTGTCGGGATCATCGGTGCCAACGGCGCCGGTAAAACCACGCTTTTCCGTATGATCACGGGGCAAGAGCAGCCGGACAGCGGTAGCATCACCATCGGTGAGACGGTTCAGATGGGCTATGTGGACCAGAGCCGCGATAGCCTGGATCCCAAGCAGACCGTGTGGGAGGCAATTTCTGGCGGTGATGAGATCATCAAGCTCGGCACCAAAGAGATCAACTCACGCGCCTATTGCTCCAGCTTTAACTTTAAAGGTGGCGACCAGCAGCAACCTGTGGGCACGCTTTCTGGCGGTCAGCGCAACCGTGTGCATCTGGCCAAAATCCTGAAGTCCGGCGCGAACGTTCTGCTGCTCGATGAGCCGACCAACGATCTGGACACCGAAACGCTTGCTGCGCTTGAAGATGCGTTGGAAGAGTATGGTGGTTGCGCTGTGGTTATCTCGCATGACCGCATGTTCCTGGATCGCTTAGCTACGCACATGCTGTCGTTTGAAGGCGACAGTCATGTGGAGTGGTTTGAGGGCAACTTCCATGACTATGAGCAGGACAAAATCCGCCGCCTTGGCCCTGAAAGCGTGAACCCGAAACGGGTGACGTATAAGCGACTGACGAGATAGGTGGGTTGTCTATTTGCTCAAACAATAACGACCGCGTCCGAGGAACTTCAGGTAACCATTGTCGCGAAGCACCTGAAGTTGTTGACGAATTTTCGGGCGTATGTTGAGGTTTCCTGGGTACAACTCCGACAGTTGGGGCTCGAAGGTATAAGCGTCTGCAAGACTGAATTCCTGGTTTTCGAATTGGTCAATGCAAGCCATTACTTCGCATAGCCATCCGCGAGTTTCCTTTCGCTTTTGGTCAAGAAAATTTGTGCTTCGCCATTCTTTGCATACTTCCGGTATGCGCCTGATGTTTTGGTCGGCAATAATTGAGATGCGTCCCACCTTTGGGACCTTCTCAATAACTATATTCGACCCAACCCACCCTGCGCGACGTGCACTTGCGCGCAAAGGTTTACGTCTTTCGACAATCGATGGCACAAAGAATCGCTTAGGTATGACCGATAGCGACTGAACCGAGCTTGTCAGGTCGTTGTAGTGCAAAAGGAACAGGCTTGGGGACGACTCCGATTCAAGCCGGCGGATTTTGACATCATATGCACCATTTGCGACTTTACGTCCGAACGGTTTTTTCTGACTCTTAAGTTCGTATTGCTCTTGGCATTGAACGCAATAAAAGTCAGCGACAGGAAGATTGGCTGGGAATTGGTTCAGCGAGTTGTGCCCGCAGTTGGGGCAAAAAAGGTTGGCACTGGCCCAGGATTCCGTCTTGGTTCGAGCTGATTGAGAGCCGCTTGTATAATGCTGTTTTTGCTCCTCAAACCCTAACTTCATCGTGGCTTTGAGGCCTCAAACGCGATCGATAAAAGAAGGCCAGCAAGGGATGGTATATGTGTGGATGCCATCAGTTCGTATTCTGGGTGATGCCCTGCACCGGGTGGTGAGTAGTACACACGGTGGATGCCTCGACTATCTTTTTCAAAGAAAGCTGAAATATCCTCTGAATCAATCGGGCAATGGTCAGATGCGCCGCAGGTTGGACATTCGTCATCACACATGCATGACCAATCATCATGCCAAGTGTAGTTGCATCTAGTGCAAACATAAGTGTTTAGATACCACGCCACAAGCGACTTACCTATTAGAGGGATAGCGAGAATAATGGATCTGGTTCAAGGCTTTAGCAAGTTACAATTGTTAGATGCGGGTATCTTTTCGATGTTCCAGTTTTTAGCAGCAGTGCAGCCTGGAAGTGGTCTTCAAGAAGTCTGTCCTGGAGCGCAAATGAAATGAGCATCTACTCAGCTAAACGGTTTGAAGCCTCCGTCGCATCGCTGTTCGCGGCGCGTGATGGCACGGCGATTTCTGCGCCAGTCGATAGTCTTGATGTGACGCTTGAGGGCATCGCTGGCGACCGCCATGGCGGGTTAACTCGCACGTCGGGCGGTCGTGAGCCGTGGTATCCGCGTGGCACGGACATGCGCAATGAGCGGCAGCTTTCCATCGTGTGCACTGACGAGCTGGCTGTTGCTGCGAAAGCGATGGAAATTGATCGGATCGCGCCCGAATGGATCGGCGCAAATATGGTGATCAGCGGTGTGACAGACCTTTCCAAATTGCCGCCGCGCAGCTTGTTGTTCTTTGAAGATGGGCCAACGATCAAAATCGATGGTCAGAACGCACCATGTCGGTTCGCTGGCGCGCGTATTGCCGAGCATTACCCAGACCGGGACGACAAGGCGCTTGCACTGGCCTTTCCAAAGAAAGCTGCTGGACTGCGTGGTCTGGTGGGCTGGGTGGATCGACCTGGCACCATCACTCAGGGTCAAAAGGTAACAATCCAAGTGCCCGAACAGTGGATTTGGGAAGGCTAGTTCGCTGCTCGCGCAAGCGTGAACGAGCGTCGGTTTCCTGCGACGGCCGCGTCGGCTAGCCTGTGTGCATGGTTCGGATTCTCTTCGTCCTTGGTTTTTTGCTTTTCATGCCCAGCGCGCAGGCCCAACAGGCGTTGCCTGATGACCTTGTGGGTGATTGGGGCGAGCCCGGCCAATGTGGGGCGCAAGCAGAAGCAGGCGCCGATGAAACCGTCGATCATGTGATGGATGCGCCCTACCGCTTTCAAGGCGCGTCGCTCTCGCGCTGGTACTTTTATTGCCTGGTGATGCAGGTGGACCCGATGCGTGACGGGGGCTGGCGGGTTCGTGCCCTTTGTGGCGAAGATGCTGTTGAGCGCCCATGGGAAATCGACATCGCCCGCGAGGGTGACACGCTGTCTATGACGTGGTTTGCCATTGGTGAAGAGGAAGGCGCCGCACGACCTTGGGCAGTTGGGCCGTTTCAGCGTTGCACAGCCGAACAAAGCTAGTCGTTTGTGACCACCAAGTGGTTGAGCTTGATGGTTAGGTGCGCCACTCTTTGAGTCACGATGGGATAAGAAGGACGCCGTTTGATGATAGGACGCTTCTGGCTGGGCCTGGTGGTGCTTTGCGTGTTGGGTGCGGCGCCCGTTTCAGCCCAGATGATTTCATCACAAGACCCTGCCGGGATCGCCAAGCTGCTGCGTGACCGAGGGCAAACGGCCATCATCACGGTGGATGAGTTCAATGACCCGTTCATTGAAACCAGTGTCGATAATGTTGACTACAACATCATCTTTTATGGCTGCACCGAGCATGAGGCTTGCACGTCGCTATCCTTGCGGGCGCAGCGCATGAGCTCTGGTCGTGCCTCTTTTGAAGCGATGAACAGCTGGAACACCGAGCAGCGCTGGACCAAACTCTATACCGCGGACGTCAACTCCGCGATTTTGGAGATGGACTTTTTGTTTCGCGAGCAGGCGATGAGCGAGCCGTCTTTCGCGGCGTATTTGGACATCTGGGACCAATCCGTCGCGCAATTTGTACGTTTTATCGATGATGGCGACTACGAATTTGTCGAGTAAGCCTGCTTCATACGCCTCTTGGCCGTCGCGAAAAACAGTGCGCCAATATAGCACTTCGCGAACAACCTGAATCACCAAACACTGCCTGAAATCAAAGATTTCAACGCGTTAGGTGATGACTGATGTTTCAAGTGTTTCGCGAAGTGCTTTAGTTGCAATTTGAACAATCGATTTGAACGTTTGCCAACGTCCGGCTGCTACCTCTGATGGTGGGAAAACGGTGGAGGGACAGCTGCGAGCTGCCCCGATGAGTGAATTGGTAGATTTTGAGCTCGTGGAAAGCACGCACTCGCAAGAAGAACGTAATCGGCTGATGACCCATGTGGTTCAGCTTTACGCTTTGACGACAGACAGGATTAATCCTGAGCTTTTGGCTGTCTATGACGATGTTTTGGTGCGTCTTGCTGACCTCGTAGAAGAGGAGGCGTTGACGTTTGTCGCTGAAAAACTTGCCCCACTGGCCAAAGCGCCCCGTGGCATGGTGCGTAAGCTTGCCGGTGAGCCGATTGCTGTTGCACGGCCCGTTCTGGAACAGAGCCCGTTGCTTTCGGATGAAGACCTGACTGATCTTGTGGTCGAAAAAGGCCTGGATCACATGGATGCGATTGCGGCCCGCCAGCATGTTGGTCCGGTGGTTTCCTCGGCCATTGTTGAGCATGGCAACAATCCTGTGAAGGTGAAGCTGGCGCGCAATGATGGCGCGAAAATTTGCGATGATTCCTATGCCAAGCTGGTGGCTGATTCACGCAGCGATGAGAGCTTGCAAAGCTCGCTGGCTGATCGCGAAGATTTGCCGGTTGGTGTTGTGCGGGCGTTGGTGGATGTCGCCAGTGTTTCGGTACGCCGCAAATTGTTGCGTCATGGCCGACCTGAGGTTGCAAAGCGGGTCACCGAGGCCGCTGGTCTTGCAGCCGAACGCCTTTCAAATGAACAGTGGCTCTTGCGCTACGATTTTGAAGCGGCCTATCGCACCGTCTGCAAAACCTTGAAAACGCAGCCCGTTAATGAGGCGTCCGTGGCGGCCATGGCCAATTCGGGCAAGTTTGCTGAAGCGGTTGTTATGTTCACACTCTGTGCGGGCGTTGCCTTGGAAGAGGCAAAGCATTGGTCGGTAAGGGCTGATCCAAAGCCTTTCCTGATTGTGTGCAAATCATTGCGGTTCTCATCCGATACGGTTTCTGCGTTCCTGAAGCTTGGTCCTTGGCTGCGCCGCTTGAACCGCGATGAGCGCGAGCGGGCGATGTTTGACTATGAATCACTGGATCAAGCGATGGCCGAGCAAATCTTCTCGGAGTGGAAGAAACGCCGGGTTGATCAAAAAGCTGCCTGATCGGCGACTTTCCTGCGCATACGCTTTACGCAAACCCCGGCTGACATCTCTCAGTCGGGTTTTTGCTTTCCAGTTGACCTTGCGCCATCGATCATATCCGCATAAAGATATCTTTATGTCTTTTGCGTAAGAGTTGGTTGTGGCCCGATCCTTTGATGCCAGTATTGAAACACTGAAAGCGCTTGCCGAGCCAACGCGGCTGCGTCTGCTTGCCTTGTTGCAACATGGCGATCTTAGCGTGAAAGATCTGACAAGCCTGCTTGGCCAGAGCCAGCCCCGGCTGTCCCGTCATCTCAAATTGTTGTCTGATGCCGGTTGGATCGCCCGATTTCCTGAGGGAGCGTGGGTCTATTACCGCATTGCTGAGGATGCTGGCTTGCGCGCTGTGTGGGATGCAGCTTCCGCTTTGATTGGGCTTGAAGACGCTGTGTTGCGTGATGATGCAGACCGTTTGGCACGCTTGAAAGCAGATCAGAGCGCGAAGGCACAGGCTTTCTTCCAAGAACATGCTGCCCGCTGGGATGCGCTTCGTGCTGACCTTGTGCCTGATGGTGACGTTGAGGCCGCCATTCTCAAAGCGCTTGGCAAGGGACGCGTGGACCGTTTTCTGGATGTTGGCACGGGCACAGGCGGTATGCTGGTGTTGCTGCGCGATCTTTATGCCAGCGCTGTCGGTATTGATCCGACTCACGCCATGCTTCAGGTGGCGCGTGC
This sequence comes from Pseudomonadota bacterium, assembly GCA_039814945.1. Lineage (GTDB taxonomy): Bacteria > Pseudomonadota > Alphaproteobacteria > Rhizobiales > MH13 > MH13. The sequence continues at coordinate 142,959 of JBCCAF010000001.1, read as the reverse complement.
AACGCTTGCCGAAAGCGCTATTGACCACGCCCAAGTGCGGCACGGTGATGGGCTGGCCCTGGGTATGCCGCGCGATAGCCAAGACCTGGTGACGCTGCACCAAGTGATGCACTTTTTTGATGACCCGCGCCCACTGCTTGCCGAGGCACGTCGCGTGTTGGCCCCATCAGGGCGCCTTCTGATCGTCGATTTCGCCCCCCACACTGTTGAGGCGCTGCGCAGCCAACATCAGCATCGCCGTCTTGGCTTTGATGGTGATGAAGTTGGTCGCTGGCTCGAAGCGCTTGATTTGCGCGTTGAGGCGCCCATCCTATTGAACAACACCAAACGCAATGCGGGGCCAACGCTTCCAGTGCACGTCTGGCTTGCCCACGACACCCGCTTGCTTGTCGATCCACCTTCTGTTGCCACGCCTGTTGCGTTTGCCTGAGGACACCCCATGGTTGCCCCGTCGCCTTTGAATGTGAGCTTTGAGTTCTTTCCGCCCAAGTCTGAAAAGATGGAGGAAGCGCTCTGGCGTTCGATTGATCGGCTCGCGCCTTTGCAGCCAAAATTTGTCTCTGTGACCTATGGGGCAGGGGGCTCAACGCGCGAGCGCACACACAAAATGGTGGCAGCGCTGAAGGAAAAGACATCGCTCAATCCGGCCGCACATCTCACCTGCGTTGGCGCATCGCGCGGCGAAGTTGATGACGTGGTGGAGGGTTATCGCCAGGCAGGTATAAACCACATTGTCGCGCTGCGCGGCGATCCGCCCGATGGTGTTGGTTCAGCGTATCGTGCCCATCCGGATGGGTACCAGAACACTGCCGATCTGGTTGCAGCGATCCGCGCGCATCACGCGATGGAGATTTCCGTTTCAGCCTATCCGGAGCGCCACCCCGAAAGCCCGGACTGGGATACGGAGATCGATGTGTTGAAGCGCAAAGTGGATGCTGGCGCGACGCGTGCGATCACCCAATTTTTCTTCGATAACACCGATTATTTTCGCTATCTGGATCGCGTGTCCGATGCCGGGATTACCATTCCCATTGTGCCAGGCATCGCGCCAATTCATTCGTTCAAGTCGATTTCGCGCTTTGCCAAAGGCTGCGGCGCGCGCGTTCCGTCGGCGGTTGCGCAGCGTTTTGATGGCTTGGATGATGATCCTAAAACCCATGAACTCGTGGCTGCCACGGTTGCCGCTGAGCAGGTTGAAGGATTGCGCCGCCATGGCATCAAGGACTTCCATTTCTACACCATGAACAAGGCTGATCTGGTGTTTGCCATCTGCCATTTGCTTGGCATGCGGCCTGTGAAAAAGATTCAAGAGGCGCCGGAAAACGACGCCGCAACAGCAGCTTAGGGCAAGGTCTTCGTCTTATGATTCTGAATCATCCGCGTCTTCATGTTTTGAATCAGTTGGCGGCTGAGCGTATCCTCGTGCTTGATGGTGCGATGGGTACGCAAATTCAGGATCAGAAGTTTTCTGAGGCTGATTTTCGTGGGTCACGATTTGCTGATTGGGGGCAGGACCTTCAGGGTAACAATGACCTTTTGATCCTAACTCAGCCCGATGCGATCCGCTCCATCCACAAGGCGTATTTCAACGCCGGGGCAGACATCGTTGAGACCAACACGTTTTCTTCCACCACCATCGCCCAGGCCGATTACGGCATGGAGAGCCTTGCCTATGAGCTGAACGAGCAGGGTGCACGCTTGGCGCGAGAAGCTGCTGAAGCTGTTATGGCCGAAGAACCGGGCAGGGAGTGCTTTGTCGCCGGAGCCCTTGGGCCGACCAACCGTACCGCGTCGATCTCGCCAGACGTGCAAAATCCTGGCTACCGGGCGGTGACCTTCGATGATCTGCGCGAGGCCTATGGTGAGGCGGCGAGGGGGCTGATTGCAGGCGGCGCCGATATTCTTTTGGTCGAGACCATCTTCGACACGTTGAACGCCAAGGCGGCACTGTTTGCTGTCGATGAAGCGTTTGAAGAGATGGGTGTGCGTTTGCCCATCATGATCTCTGGCACGATCACTGATCTTTCCGGTCGCACGCTCTCTGGCCAAACCCCAAGTGCGTTCTGGTATGCGCTGGCGCACGCCAAGCCATTCTCTATTGGCCTCAACTGCGCGCTTGGCGCCAAGGAGATGCGCGCGCATATCGCAGAGCTTGCCAAAGTTTCCGACACGCTGGTCTGCGCCTATCCCAATGCCGGTCTGCCCAATGAGTTTGGGGCGTATGACGAGTCGCCCGAAGCGACGGCTGGCATGCTGGAAGAGTTTGCTGAGTCCGGTCTGGTGAACGTGGTTGGTGGGTGTTGCGGCACAACGCCGGATCATATTCGCGCTATTGCCAATGCTGTGAAAGACAAGGGGACGCGTGAGGTGCCAGAGATTGAGCCGATGATGCGGCTTTCTGGCTTGGAACCGTTTGAGCTAACGCCCGATATCCCTTTTGTGAATGTCGGTGAGCGCACCAACGTCACGGGATCTGCCAAGTTCCGCAAGTTGATCAAAAACAACGACTATCCAACGGCGCTCGATGTCGCCCGCGACCAGGTGGAAGCCGGGGCGCAGGTGATCGACGTCAACATGGATGAGGGGCTGCTCGACTCTGAAGAGGCGATGGTCACGTTCCTCAATCTGGTTGCCGCTGAGCCTGATATCGCTCGCGTTCCAGTGATGGTTGACAGCTCGAAATGGTCGGTGATCGAAGCCGGGCTCAAATGTCTTCAAGGCAAGCCGATTGTGAACTCAATTTCGCTGAAAGAGGGCAAAGAGCAGTTCTTGGAGCATGCTCGCCTCTGCCGCCGTCACGGGGCTGCTGTTGTCGTGATGGCCTTTGATGAGGAGGGTCAGGCCGACACCTATGCGCGCAAAACGGAAATTTGCGAGCGCGCTTATCGCATTCTTGTCGATGAGGTCGGTTTGCCGCCCGAAGACATTATTTTTGATCCAAACGTTTTTGCGGTGGCCACCGGCATTGAAGAGCATGCCGATTATGGCAATGATTTTATCAATGCCACGGCCTTTATTCGCCAGAACTTGCCACACGCCCATGTGTCGGGCGGAGTTTCAAATCTGTCGTTTTCTTTCCGGGGCAATGAGCCGGTTCGCGAGGCGATGCACACGGTGTTTCTCTACCACGCCATTGCCAAGGGCATGGATATGGGCATCGTCAATGCTGGCCAGCTTGGCGTTTACGATGCGCTTGATCCGCGTCTGAAGGAGCTTGCCGAAGATGTGGTGCTCAACCGGCGCGAAGATGCCACCGAGCGCTTGGTGGATGCGGCCGGTGACTTTGCAGGTGGCGGGGCAAAAAAGCGTGTTGTCGATCTCTCTTGGCGCGAGAGCGATGTCGCTGAGCGGCTGAAACATGCGCTCGTGCATGGCATCACCGAGTTCATTACTGAAGACACCGAGGAAGCACGGCAAACCGTAGAGCGCCCGTTGCACGTCATTGAGGGGCCGTTGATGGACGGCATGAATGTGGTCGGTGACCTGTTTGGTTCCGGCAAGATGTTCCTGCCGCAGGTGGTGAAATCAGCTCGCGTGATGAAGCAGGCTGTTGGCTACCTCATGCCCTTCATGGAGCGTGAAAAAGAGGAAATGGGCCTCACCGACGCGCCATCGGCTGGTAAGATATTGCTCGCTACCGTGAAAGGCGATGTGCACGATATTGGCAAGAACATCGTTGGCGTTGTGCTCGGTTGCAACAATTACGAGGTCGTGGACATGGGCGTGATGGTGCCCGGCCAGCAGATCCTCGACAAAGCGCGCGAGATCGGTGCGGATATTATCGGCCTGTCGGGCCTTATCACGCCTTCGCTGGATGAGATGGTGTCGGTTGCTAGCGAGATGCAGCGCCAGGATTTCAATCTTCCGCTGCTTATCGGTGGCGCGACCACCAGCCGTGTTCATACGGCGGTGAAGATCGACCCTGCTTACGATGCCGGGCAGGTGATCTATGTGACCGATGCCAGTCGCGCTGTCGGTGTCTGTCAAAAAGCGTTGGGTGAGGAGAAATCATCCTATTTCAGCGACACCGCTGCGGAGTACACGCGCATCGCCGAGGGTCATGCTCGCGCGCAGGCGGCGAAGTTTCGTCTGCCAATCGCGCAGGCGCGGGCGAAAGCCTTTACCCCCGATTTTGCTGCCCATTCGCCGCAAAAACCGAAAACGCTTGGCACCAAAACCTTTGAGACCTACGCTCTTGAAACGCTGGTGCCTTACATCGACTGGACGCCGTTCTTCGCGACCTGGGAGATCAAAGGAACCTATCCGGCGGTGCTTGATCATCCTGAAGCGGGGCCCGTGGCGCGCGAACTGCTGGATGATGCCGAGGCGATGCTCAATGAGATCGTTTCGTCCAAGCTCGTGTCTGCCAAAGCTGTGATCGGCCTCTGGCCCGCCCAGCGCGACGGGGATGATGTGACAGTCTTTGCCGATGAGGCACGTGAAGATGTGGTCGGCACGTTCCATACGCTACGCCAACAAATTGGACGTTCCTCTGCTGAGCGCGCTCAAGTGGCGCTCGCCGATTTCGTCGCGCCGGAGAACGACTATGTCGGCGGTTTTGCCGTCACCGCAGGTCATGGCGAGGAAGAGGCCATTCAAGCGCTCGCAGGTGATGACGACTACAAGAAAATCATGATTCAGGCGCTCTGCGACCGGCTGGCCGAAGCTTTTGCTGAGCACATGCATGAGCGTGTGCGCAGGGAATTTTGGGGCTATGCGGCTGATGAAGCGCTAACGCCAACTGAGCTGATCGGCGAGAAATATGCTGGTATTCGCCCGGCGCCCGGCTATCCCGCACAGCCGGATCATACGGAAAAAGACACGCTGTTCCGTCTGCTCGATGCAGAAAATGCCACCGGCATCAAACTGACGGAGAGCTTTGCCATGTGGCCGGGGTCGTCCGTCTCTGGGCTCTATTTCGGCCACCCAGAGAGCTATTATTTTGGTGTCGGCCAAGTGGAGCGCGATCAGGTGGAAGATTATGCCCACCGCAAGGGCTGGGATATCGACACGGCTGAAACGTGGCTGCGTCCGGTGTTGGCCTATGATCCGGCCGATATTCTCACCGAAGCTGCACAATAATTTTCTTATTGTTCGCCAATCGGTGACAGCTCGTTTCCTTTAATCGGTCTTTTACGATGAAAGATTTGGGCGCACGCTCCCCCCAACACATCATCTGTTGAGGACTTTTACCCATGTCATCTGCAAACACCATTTTGAACGTTCTGGCTTCGCCACGCGGCGAGGCGTCTGTCAGTCGTCAGTTGGCCGATAAAGTGATCGCTCGCTTGAAACATGAAGGTACGCAAATCATCACGCGCGATGTCAGTGATGGCGTGCCGGTTGTCGATGGTGCCTGGATTGGCGCTGCCCATGGCGGCGAAGACCAAGCGCCGCTTATAACATCGCAAGAACTGATTGCTGAGGTTCAGCGCGCCGACCACATCGTGATTGCATCTCCAATCTGGAACTTTGGCGTGCCAGCTGCCCTGAAAGCCTGGATTGACCAGATCGCCCGCGCTGGTGTCACGTTCAAGTACAGTGAGTCGGGGCCCGTTGGTCTTTTGGAAGGCAAACGCGCCACGATCGTTATCTCCTCGGGTGGCACCGAGGCGGGATCGGAGATTGATTTCGCAACGCCCTATCTGAAGCACGTTCTTGGTTTCATCGGCATTCATGATGTGGATGTGGTGGCGGCAGACCGGCTGATGATGGATGCTGATGCCGCCATGGCCAAGGCGGACGCTGCCATTGATGCGCTGGCCGCTTAGAGCACGTCCTAAAAGAAAAACGGCGCCTCTAGCGAAGCGCCGTTTTAAGGATTGCGGATTGCTTTTGTTGTTTCCGCGAAACTTTTTCAGACCGTGTCGACGACTGTCACACTCACTAAAACTCTTTGATCAAACCATTCCTAAAACAATGGCGCCGATGAAAACAAATGCCGCACCGACAATCACCAAGTTCAAAGCGCGTTGACCGTTCATAGGCTCGGGCCTCCCTCTTCGTGTGGTGACAAGAAGGCTAACCCGAAAGTTTTATGAGGCGAAGAAAAATCGTTGCTGCATTGCACAAACTACGTAAGTTCAATGCCTTATGCTAAAAATCTGACTGTGGGTAAGCGTCAGGCGCGCCGCAATGTGGCCGTCATAAGGCCAGCACCCAGCAGCATGGTTCCGCCGGCTCGATTGGCCCATTTGAGGGTCGATGGCTTGGTGATCCGGTCACGCAAGTGGGCGGCAAACAAAGCGTAAAGCGCAGCATTCACCACGCCGAGCACCACGAATGTTGAGCCCAAGATAACCAACTGGGATGCCGCTGGCGCTGCCGGGTTCAAGAAGTGCGGCAGGAACGCAATGAAGAAGGCGATTCCCTTCGGGTTGAGCGCCGTGACAAGGGTGGTGTGGAGCGTCATCTTGCGCCCAGATATTGCTGGCTGCTCTGTCAGATCGAGCTTGGGCTGGGTGCGCCACATTTTTACGCCCAGATAGATCAGGCACGCTGCGCCGACCCATTTCAGCACCGTAAAAGCCGTGGCCGAGGTGGCCATCACCGCGCCCAAGCCGGCCAGAGACACCGTGACCGCGATGGCATCACCTGCACCCACACCGACAATCGTGGAAAGCGCCGCGCGTTTGCCTTGGGAAAGGGCGTAGGAAATGACCAGCAGGATCGTCGGGCCTGGAACGGCGAGAACGACAAAACAAGCGACGACATAGGAGAGATAGAGTTCGAGGGTCATGGTAGCTCCTTGGTTAAATGGAGCAATCCCTCAATTCTTCAAAGCGTCAAGCGTTCATTGGGCGTCATCCCTGTGCTTGTCACAGGGATCCATTCCATTTTGTTAGTCACCTTCCGGCGGTTGGTGGTTTGGAATGGACCCCCGCCACAAGGGCGAGGGTGACGCTTTGTATTGTTGTCGATCTAAGCTCGCCCATACCCACCACCGGTTGGCGTGGTGATGATGATGGCCTCGCCGGGTTCAAGAACCGTCTGGTCGCAGCTACGCAGGGTCTCAACGTGACCGGAACTCCGGCGCACCTCAGCCTTGCCCAAGCGTCCTGGTTCACCGCGATCCACGCCGGGAGGGGCGATTTGCCTGTGCGAGGAAAGCACGGCGCAATCCATTGGCTCGCGGAACCGGATCACGCGGCGCGTACCATCGCCAGCTGTCCATTGCCCCTTGCCACCTGACCCATGCTCGATGTGGAAATCTTCCAGCACCACCGGGAACCGCATTTCCAGGATTTCGGGGTCTGTCAGCCGCGAGTTGGTCATGTGGGTGTGCACGCCGGACGTTCCATCAAAGCCCGGCCCGGCAGGCGCGCCGGAACAGATCGTCTCATAGTATTGGTAGGTTGCGTTGCCGAAGGTGAGATTGTTCATCGTGCCTTGTGCAGCCGCGAGTGCCTTGGTGGCGCAGAACATGGCGTTGGTGACGTGCTGGCTGGTTTCCACGTTCCCGGCCACAACGGCGGCGGGGTACTCTGGGCGCAGCATGGAGCCTTCGGGGATGATGAGGTTGATCGGCTTCAAACAGCCAGCATTCATTGGGATCGGCTGCTCGGTCAGCACGCGGAACACGTAAAGCACCGCCGCACGTGCCACAGGTTCGGGCGCGTTGAAATTGTTGGGCTGCTGCGGTGATGTGCCGGTGAAATCGACCGTTGCCTCGCGCTTGTTGTGGTCAACGGTGATCTTCACTTTGATCACAGCGCCTTGGTCGGTTGGGTATTCAATCTCACAGTCCGACAGGCGTTCCAGCACGCGGCGCACACTCTCTTCAGCATTGTCCTGCACATGGGCCATATAGGCCGAGACAACCTCCCAGCTGAACTGGGCGACCATCTTGCGCATCTCATGCACGCCTTTTTCATTGGCGGCGATCTGCGCTTTCAGGTCCCCAATATTCTGGTCAGGGTTGCGGCAAGGGTAGGGATGATCGGTGAGCAGCTCGCGCAGGGCGATCTCTTGGAAGATGCCCTGATCCACCACCTTGAAATTGTCGAACAACACGCCTTCTTCTTCCACACTGGTGGCAAGCGGCGTCATCGAGCCCGGTGCGGTGCCGCCGACATCGGCATGGTGTCCGCGCGAGGCAACCCAGAAGATGATCTCGCGTTCCTCGGGGTCGAACACCGGCGTGACCACCGTGATATCCGGAAGGTGGGTGCCGCCATTGTAGGGCGCGTTGAGGGCGTACACATCGCCGGGGCGTACCGTGCCCACATTCTGGCGGATGATGGCCTCAACCGAACGATCCATAGAGCCCAGATGCACCGGCATATGCGGTGCGTTGGCGACCAGCGCGCCTGATTTGTCAAAGACCGCGCACGAGAAATCGAGCCGCTCTTTTATGTTCACCGAGGAGGAGGTTTTTTGCAGTGTCTCGCCCATTTGCTCGGCGATGGACATGAAGAGGTTGTTGAACACTTCGAGCATCACCGGATCAGCTTGTGTTCCAATGGCAAGATCCCGGGCTTTGGCCTCAACGCGCTTCAGCACCAAATGGTCGCGCGCTGTGAGCTGCGCTTGCCAGCCTGGTTCGATCACCACAGTCTGGTGGTCTTCTACCAAGATGGCGGGACCCGATATGGTCTGGCCGCGTGCTACGTCGCCACGCCTGACGATGGCTGCATCGTGCCATTTGCCATCGGTGAAGATGCGGGTGCTCTGCCCGCGCGGTGCCTCGCCCTCGATGGTCGGTTGCGCCGTTTCATCGCGTCCCGCAGTAGTATTATCTGAACCCTGAAGCTCGACGCTTTCAATGATGATCGTGCGACCAGGATAGACAAAGCCGAACTGGGCTTTGTGCTCGGCCTCAAAGGCGGTGCGGATGGCCGCCATATCGCGGGCTGAGAAATCCAGATCAATGGTGGTATCGGTGCCCTCATAGCGTAGGTGTAGCACGGGGTGATGATTGCTGTCGGTGACACCTTGACCTTTAAGTTCGCCAAGCACTTGGGCGCTCAAATCATCAATCAGGGTATCGAGGTTTGGCCGTGTTTCTTCGGCCAGCGGCTGCACAAACGCTTTTGTGCGCGAAGCGTAGATGTTCGCCAGGCCCATGCCATAGGCTGAGAGCAGACCGGAGAACGGGTGAAGATGCACAGTGGTCATGCCCAGCGTGTCAGCGATGGCGCAGGCGTGTTGACCGCCAGCGCCACCGAAGCTGACCAGAGCGTATTGGGTCACGTCATAGCCACGTTGGACAGAGATGGTTTTGATGGCGTTGGCCATGTTTTGGACGGCGATTTTCAAGAAGCCATCAGCGATCTCTTCAGGTTTTTTGCCGTCACCGACTTTGGCGGCCATATCTTCAAAGCTTTTGCGCACGGCATCGGCATCGAGTGGTTGAGCCTGATTGGGACCGAAAATCGAAGGGAAGAAGGCCGGTTGCAGCTTGCCAACCATGACGTTGGCGTCGGTCACGGCAAGCGGCCCACCACGACGATAGCAGGCCGGGCCGGGGTTGGCCCCAGCCGAGTCTGGTCCAACCTGAAAGCGACCATCCTTGTAGTGGAGGATGGAGCCGCCGCCCGCTGCCACCGTGTGGATGCGCATCATCGGCGCGCGGATGCGCACGCCTGCGACCTCGGTGTCAAACGCGCGCTCATAGGTGCCGTTGAAATGGCTGACATCGGTGGACGTGCCGCCCATGTCAAAGCCGATGATCTTATCGAAGCCAGCCATCTGCGCGGTCTGGACAGCGCCGACCACGCCGCCAGCGGGACCGGACAATATGGCGTCCTTGCCCTCGAACATGTCAGCGGCCGTGAGCCCGCCCGATGACATCATGAACATCAACCGACAATGCATTTCGGCCCCATCCTGGCCTTCGACGCCCAAGTCCTCGGCGACCTGGTTCACATAGCGCTTCAGGATCGGTGAGAGGTAGGCATCGACCACGGTCGTGTCGCCGCGCCCGACCAGTTTCACCAGAGGGGATGCTTCGTGACTGACGGAAACCTGCGGGATCGTTCCACGCGCACGGGCTTTTTCAGCGATTCTCGCCTCATGCTTAGGATAGGCGTAGGCATGCATCAGCGTGATGGCCAGTGCCTTGAATCCCTTGGCTTCAACAGCATCGAGCGCTGCATCGATAGCCGCCTCGGTAATCGTGGTTTCAACCGTGCCATCGGCCAACACGCGTTCATCGATCTCAACCACCAGATCGTAAAGCTGCTCGGGCAGGATGATGTTTTTGGCAAAGATGTCCGGGCGCGCCTGATAGCCAAGGCGCAGCGCGTCGCGAAAACCTTTGGTGATGATCAGTGCCGTCGGTTCGCCCTTACGCTCCAAAAGAGCGTTGGTGGCCACCGTGGTGCCCATTTTCACCGTTGCAATCTGTTCGGCGGGCACGCGCTGCCCAGATTTCACGCCTAGGAAGCGCCGGATGCCTTCGACGGCAGCGTCACGATAGGCCTCAGGGTTTTCCGAGAGCAGTTTTTTCGTCAGCAGTTCGCCATCGGGCTTGCGTGCGACGATGTCGGTGAAGGTGCCGCCGCGGTCGATCCAGAAATCCCAAAGGCCCTCGGTGCTGTTGCTCGGGGCAGGTGTCGCGCTGGCCATGGGTCTCTCCGATCGGCATCAAAAACTAATCACTGATAAAACGTTGACAAATTGTCATCGTCGCGTCAACCTCTCAAAACGCTGAGATGATCAGCGGTGCGCTTACCGGCCGAAATACAAAGGACGGAGGCGTTTTAAATCTGTGAGAGGGGAAAACTCATGACTGGATTGAAAACACTTGCGCTTGCTAGCGCCATGTCCTTTGGAGCGGTGTCCTTTGCGGCCACCGTTGCGTTCGCGCAAACCGCTTGGGACATGCCAACGCCTTATGGCGATAGCATCTTCCACACTGCCAACATTATGCAGTTTGCAGATGATGTGCGCGAGGCCACCGATGGTTCGCTTGATATCACGGTGCACTCGGCGGGTTCGCTGTTCGGCCATCCGGAAATCAAAGATGCCGTGCGCCGTCAGCTGGCACCAATTGGCGAGCTGCTGATCTCGCGCCTATCCAACGAAAACCCGATCTACGGCGTGGATTCCATTCCGTTCCTGGCGACCAGCTATGACGAGGCGCGTGCGCTGTGGGAAGCATCTGAGCCTGCGATCGCAGCGCTGCTGGAAGAAGAAGGTTTGAAGCTTCTGTTTGCTGTGCCGTGGCCACCGCAGGGCATCTATGCCGGCGAAGAAGTGACCGACGCTGCGCAAATGGATGGCGTTCGCTTCCGTGCCTACAATGCGGCCACCGAGCGTTTGGCCACTTTGATGGGTGCTGTACCGACCCAGGTTGAAGCTGGTGACATTCCAACCGCGTTCTCAACGGGTCGCGTGGACGCCATGATCACATCGCCTTCTACCGGCGTTGCCTCGCAAGCTTGGGATTTTGTGTCAGTTTATCACGACACGCGCGCGTGGTTGCCGAAGAACATGGTGATCGTGAACATGTCGGCTTTTGAGGCGCTTTCAGCCGATGAGCAGGCCGCTTTGATGGCTGCGGCTGATGAAGCAGAAACCCGCGGCTGGGCTATGTCCGAAGAAGAAACCGGCTCCAAAACCGGCACGCTGGCCGACAATGGCATGGGCGTTGTTGAACCCTCCGCAACCCTTGCTGCACAGCTTGGCGAGATCGGCCAAACGATGACCGATGAGTGGCTGGAAAGCGCAGGCGAGGCCGGTCAGGCTGTCATCGACGCCTACCGCATGTAGTCTTCCTTAAAACTGGGCGGGGTGCCAATCGGCGCGCCGCCCTTTGTCTTCCTTTTCCATTCCTGCGTCACCAGAGGGGTTTCGTGATGCGTGCGATATTGGACGGGCTCTATCGAGCCTCATCGGCGGCGGCTGCGGTTTGCCTCTGCATGATTGCCAGCTTGGTGCTGGTGCAGGTTTTTGGGCGCATCTTGGATGGGACATTGCGGGCGCTTGATATGCCGATTGCTGGCATCACCGTGCCATCGCTCAATGAGATTGCAGGTTTTTTGTTTGTCGCGGCTACGTTTTTGGCGCTGGCCGCCACGCTGCGCCAAGCCGACCACATTCGTGTTTCGATGCTGATCAAGGTGGTGCCACTGGGTGTGCGGCGGATATTGGAAGCGGTGGTGCTTATTATCGCCACAGCCATCGCTGCTTACGCCGCCTATCACGCGGTGCTTCAGGTGGTAGACTCCATCCAATTCAGCACAGTGTCCTTCGGCGTCATTGCGATCCCGCTTTGGATCCCGCAAACCGCGCTCGCCATCGGGCTTGTGGTCTTTGCCATCGCCTTGGCCGACGAATTGATCACCGTGATTACCTCAGGCACGCCCACCTATCAGGCCCATGAGGAGGCGAAGTCTGAGATTTTGCAAAAACCGGTGATCACACCGGAAGATGCCGAACGGGGGATGAGCTGATGGGTATCGAAACGCTCGCCATCGTGCTCGGGCTTGCCATGTTGGCCGCTTTGGCACTTGGCCTTTGGGTCTCGTTGGCGCTCACAGCCGTGGCCGTGCTTGGCATTGTGATCGCCACCAGCGTGCCGGTCGGCACCGTGCTCGCCACTACGTTCTGGGGCAAGCTGAACTCTTGGGAGCTGACGGCGCTGCCCATGTTCATCTGGATGGGAGAAATTCTCTTTCGCTCCAAACTGTCTGAAGACATGTTTGCGGGTCTTGCGCCGTGGATGCGCGGCCTGCCGGGCCGGTTGCTGCACGTCAACATTTTGGGCTGCACGATATTTGCCGCCGTCTCTGGATCGTCGGCTGCAACCACTGCCACGATTGGCCGTATGGCACTGCCGGAGCTGTCCCAGCGCGGCTATGATCCACGTATCGCGATCGGCACGCTGGCAGGCTCGGGCACGCTGGGCCTGTTAATCCCGCCCTCAATCATTCTCATCGTCTACGGTGCGGCGACAGAGCAGAGCATTGCGCGGCTGTTCATCGCCGGTGTTTTGCCTGGCTTCATGTTGGCGGTGCTTTTCATGGGCTTTACCGCCATTTGGGCGCTGACCAACAAAGACAAGATGCCTGCTGCCGAACCGCCGATCCCACTTCGCGAACGTATGGCCGCGACCCGTCGTCTGATCCCGATCATCTTGCTGATCGTCGCCGTGATTGGCTCCATCTATGCCGGTCTTGCCTCGCCAACAGAGGCTGCCGCGGTGGGCGTTTTCTGTGCGCTCATCCTCTCCTGGCTTTCCGGTACGCTGACGAAAGATAGCTTTACGCAGGCGCTTCTGGGCGCAACGCGCACCAGCTGCATGATTGCTTTCATCTTGGCCGGTGCGGCGTTTCTGACAGTCGCTATGGGTTACACGCGTATCCCGCGTGAGCTGGCATCATGGATCGGTGTGATGGAGCTTTCGCCCTATGCCTTGCTCGCTGCGCTGACGTTGTTTTTCATTATTCTCGGCTGTTTTTTGGACGGCATTTCTATCGTCGTGCTCACCACCAGCATCATTTTGCCGATGGTTCAGGCGGCAGGGATTGATCCGATCTGGTTCGGTATCTTTTTGGTCCTCGTGGTAGAAATGAGCCAGATCACACCACCTGTGGGGTTCAATCTGTTTGTTATTCAGGGCATGACGGGGCGCAACATTTTCCAGGTCGCGCTTTATGCCCTGCCGTTCTTCGGTCTTTTGGTGCTCGGCACAGTGCTCTTGGTCATATTTCCGGAGATTGCACTATGGCTGCCCGAAACGATGCTATCGAACCGCTAGACGCGGACCAAAACAGTGTGGGGCCAAGTGTTGGCCCCGTTGTTTCGTCAGCGCACCTGGCCAAATCCTCATTGCCCGCGCAGTCGGAGTTTGAGTTCGCGCTGACCATGACGGTGCATGCCTTTCACCGCTGGATGACGCGGTGCATGACGGCTGCTGGCGAAGAAGGTTTATCGCCCTTGGAGGTGTTGGTGGTGCATTTGGTGAACCATCGCGACCGTCCCAAAACACTTGCAGACATTTGCCTTGTTCTGAACATCGAAGACACCCATTTGGTGTCCTACGCCGTGAAGAAGCTGGCTGAAAGAGGCCTCGTTCAAAGCGGGCGCAAGGGCAAGGAAAAAACTGTGGCAATCACTGAAAAAGGCACCGCTGTATGCGAGCGCTATGGCGAGCTTCGCGAAGCGCTGTTCATCGACTCGGTCAAGGCGTTGAACATTGAAGGCAAGGACATTTCCAACCTTGCGACGATGATGCGTGCCTTGTCGGGGTCCTACGATCAGGCAGCGCGCGCTGCCGCAGCGATGTAGTCACACATGAGCCTTTGGTCCTCCCTCACATCTTTGATTGGCTCGGCTGCCAGCGGCGCTGGGGCGGTTCTCGGTACACTGGTGGATAGCCTGCGCAATCTGGTGGGCGATGAGGATCAGCGGCGCCAGGTGGCTTTCACGGTGGCGATGATCGGCCTGTCGGCGAAGATGGCCAAAGCTGATGGCGTGGTCACCAATGATGAGATCGAGGCGTTTCGCGATCTGGTGGAGTTTCCGCAAAATGAGGCGGAAAACGTTGCGCGGCTTTACAATCTTGCCAAGCAAGATGTGGCCGGTTTTGATGCTTATGCGCGCAAGATCGCCAATCTGTTTGAGGGCGAGCACGCGATCCTAGAAGACATTCTTGATGGTCTTTTTCACATCGCGATGGCCGATGGTGTGCTGCACGACCGGGAGGCGGCGTATTTGGAGATCGTCGCCGGTGAATTTGGCATGGATGATGTGGAGTACCGCCGTGTGCGGGCGCGCCACGTGTTTGAAGGCGAACTGGACCCCTATGCGGTGCTTGGGGTGGATTCCGATCTTCCTTATGAAGACGTTCGGCGCATCTATCGCAAACTGGTGGCAGAAAATCATCCGGACCGGTTGATCGCACGCGGTGTGCCGCCGGAATTCATCAAGATCGCTTCAGATCGTTTGGCGGCGATCAATGCAGCCTTCGATCAGATTGAACTACGCAACAGACCGCCCTCCGGGGGTGTGGGTGCGGCATCATGAGCAGCGTCTACCCGACCATCGACAGCACGGTTCCGTCACCCAACTTTGATAGCCGTGATGGTGCGCCGGTTGATCTGCTGGTTCTTCATTACACCGGCATGCCTGATGACGAGGGCGCGGTGCGTTGGTTGGCCGATCCGCGTTCCAAAGTTTCCTGTCACTATGTGATCCACGAGGATGGGCGCATCGTCCAAATGGTCGATGAAGCTGACCGTGCTTGGCACGCTGGTGTTGGGTCATGGAAAGGCGTCTCGGATATCAATGCGCGCTCCATCGGCATTGAGATTTGCAATCCTGGTCATGAGCATGGCTATCGCGCGTTTCCAAAAGCGCAAATCACGAGCCTGATCGCTTTGGCCAAGCCGTTGATCGGTTATCACGGTATCGCCCGTGAGCATGTGCTGGCCCATTCGGACATCGCGCCGGAACGCAAGGAAGATCCCGGTGAGTTGTTTCCCTGGGATGAATTGCACGCCCACGGTATTGGGCATTACATCCCCCCAGCACCCATTCAGGATGGGCGATTTATGGCCGTCGGAGATGCTGGCGAGGCGGTTGGTGCGCTGCAATCCATGCTGAAGCTTTACGGGTATGGCCTGCAACCGACAGGGCAGTTTGATCTGCAAACAGAACTAGTCGTAAAGGCCTTTCAACGGCATTTTCGGCCAGAGCGGATCGATGGGGTGGCCGATAGTTCCACCGTTTCGACCTTGCATCAGCTGTTGAGCAGCCTTATCGGCTAGAGCCCGGACAGATCATCACCGCGCAAAGTTTGCCAAAAAGGCCTGTAGTTTCTTGAGTTTGCTGACCGAAAACATCCGCTGGGTGCAATCGATAACGCTGGAAGGCGAGCGCCTGACCGCCGACGATGTCGTCGTGCGGCGCGATATGCTGGCCGGTGCGCGGATCGACGCGCTTGGTGTGCGGCTTTCTTTCATCGCTGTGGCGGTGCTTTTTGCGGTCAATGTGGTGGCGTCAGTTGCTGCGTTTTTGGAAACGCTTCAGTTTTTTGAGCCTGACTATTCGATTTTTGCGCTCTCGCTTCTGCCGCTTATCGGCCTCGGTTATGGCGCGTATCGGCTGAGGCCACGCCAACACATCACCATTCTGCTGCGCGATGGTTCGGCGCTTGGCGTTCTGTCGCGCGATGGGAATTTTTTGACGCGCTGCTTGGAAGCTTTTGAACGGCTTTGGGCCGACCCAATGCGTGCCAAATCCTCGCTCTATTTGCATGCAGCCCACCGTTCGGTGGACTTTGGACCACCTGCTGGCGGTATCGATGTGCTTGCCAATACCCCTGACGAAGGGCCGATGGCGCTGACACTGCCGGTGTTTGGTGACGATGAAGAGGACGTAGAAAAAGCGGCTCCTCAGAACGGTGATAGCCCACCTGATTTGCCAGAGATGCCAGTGGAAGAGGAAGCATCGGAGCCAACACAAGTCGACGATCCTTTGCCACCTCTGCCGCCCCTATCGCTGAGCGATGAGGCGGACGATGAGCCCATTACGCAGGTTTCTTCAGCCCTTGATGCTGATGAACCCCAAGATGATGCGCCTGAGCAAGATGACGTTTCTTTGCCGCCGCTACCTCCGCAGTTTCCAGAACAGGATGAGAGCGAGGCGCCTGCTCCCAACGAGGAACAGCTTGAAGAGAGCACTGACGAGGAAGAGCCCACACCAGAGGCAGCACCGGAAGAAACCGATGATGTGGCTCCGGATGAAGACCAGGACTCTCAGCCCTTTGGCGATCATGTCGGTGTGCCTGCTGCGGCCTTTCTTGATGTACGTCCCAAGGTAGAAGCCTTGGTACGTTTGTTGCGCGAACGCGCGCCTGCCCAAGGCATCAGCGATGCTGTGGATGTGCTTGAACTCATGACGCGGCGCGGTTGCGACACGCCGGTGGAGGTGCGGGCGTTGGCCCGCTCGGTGGAACTGCTGCGCGAACGCATGAGCGCGTATCCGACCGCTGTCGAGCTGCTGGATGATGTTGCCAAAGTTGGCCATTTAAAGACCCACCCAGCTCTGCACTGATCATTACAGGTCTTACGCGCGGTTGACCGCCAGGGGCGCCATGTGCAAGGCCACGAAGGCCAGTTGGCCGGGCAGCCGCCGGAGTGTGAGTTCATCATGCTCGGGAGGAAAGTCCGGGCTCCATGGAGACACGATGCCGGGTAACGCCCGGCGAGGGCGACCTCAGGGAAAGTGCCACAGAGAGCAGACCGCCTCGATCCTCGGATCGAGGTCAGGGTGAAAGGGTGGGGTAAGAGCCCACCGCGCGGGCGGCAACGCAAGCGGCATGGCAAACCCCATCGGGAGCAAGACCAAATAGGAACGCCGTGCCAGGCTTGCCTGGCAGCTTTGTCTTCAGGTGAGGTGTTCGGGTTGGTTGCTAGAGGTTGGCTGCAAAGTCCGCCCTAGAGGAATGGCTGCCCCACAATTCCTTGGAATTGGAGGACAGAACCCGGCTTACAGGCTGACTGGCGTTTGTCTGCGACTGAAGCGTTTTGACCTGCACGACATTTGTGCACGCTGCAGGCCGCTATTTTCCCCAACGGGCCCACAGGGTTTTCCACATGCTAAAGCGGCGTTTCGCGCCTGCGAGAACCTGCGACTCCCCTCTCGTTTTCAAAGGGTTGGCGGCGGAAACCGCATGTTAAGTTTAATAGGGTTTAAACAAGCATCCGTTTTCTGTCAGCGCGCGCCCGCAATGTTTTGTGAAGTCATTTCCCATTGTGACCCATCAATTCCCATGCTAGCCCATAATAACGAATGGCGCAGCCCTAAGCGTGTACCCGTAGAGAGAGTCGTAAGGGCAGCTTGTCGTTCGTGTTCGCCATTGCCTTTCGCGAGTTCTGATGCACGCCTTTGTGTCCACCATCGAAATGAAGACGGATGCCAAAGGGCGTGTCAGCATTCCCAAACCTTTCCGCGATGTTTTGAAGGCCGACGGCTTCGAGGGCCTATACTGCATACCAAGCCCCGATGGTCAGTCGGTGGATGCAGGCGGCAAGCGGCTCTTCGCCATGTTCGAAGAGAAGCTGGCGGCACTCGACCCGACATCGTTCGACTACGATCTATTGGCGACAGCGTTTTTCGGCGAGAGCGAAATTCTCTCGCTGGACAAGGAAGGGCGCATCGCGTTGCCACAGCGCTTGAAAGATTTGGCGGGTATCGACAGTCAGATCGTTTTTGTCGGCAAGGGCCACAAGTTTCAGATTTGGTCGCCGGAACGCTATCAGGCATATCGCGCACAGGCCGTCAGCGCCGCACGCCGGGTGCTTTGGGGCGATCAGGCATCGGCCCAATCGGTGCCGCAAGCATGAGTTCTGGTCAGAACCTCGCCCCGCGTCACATCCCGGTGTTGCTGGCTGAGGTTATTGATGCTGTCGCGCCTCTTGAAGGTGCACTGATTGTTGATGGGACCTTCGGGGCAGGGGGCTACACACGCGGATTTCTCGACGCAGGCGCGCGGGTTATCGCGTTTGATCGCGACCCGGATGCCATCGCTGCCGGGCAAGACTTGGTCGCTGAACATGGCGATGCGCTGACGCTGATTGAAGCGCCGTTTTCGCTGATGCATGAGGAACTGGAAGCACATGGCATCGGGCCGGTGGATGCTGTGGTTCTGGATATCGGTGTCTCCAGCATGCAGCTTGATGAGGCGCATCGCGGCTTTGCCTTTCGTCATGATGGTCCGCTGGACATGCGCATGGACCAGAACGGGCCAACGGCTGCTGATATCGTCAACACCTGGTCTGAGGCCGATTTGGCCGATCTCTTCTTCACCTATGGCGAAGAACGACGTTCACGTGCGATCGCGCGGTTCATTTGCGAAGTGCGTGAAGAATGGCCAATCAAGACAACACGCGGGTTGGCAACGCTGATCGAAAAGCTGATGCCGGTGCGCAAGCGCGGACCGGGCCCTGTCATCCATCCAGCAACGCGGGTGTTTCAAGCGCTGCGCATTGCGGTGAACGATGAGCTGGGCGAGCTGGTGGGTGCATTGCAGGCTGGTGAACAGATTTTGAAGCCTGGTGGCCGTATGGCGGTGGTGACCTTCCACTCTTTGGAAGATCGCATTGTGAAACGGTTCTTTGCCGATGCCGCCAAAACCTCGCGCGGGTCACGCCATCAGCCCGATGTCGCACTGGAGCCTGCTCGGTTTGAACCGATCACCCGTCGCCCCATTGTTCCGGGCGACGAGGAAATGGCTGACAATCCACGGGCACGCTCTGCCAAGTTGCGCACCGCGCGTCGCACCCATGCGCCTGCACGTCGCGAGGACGTGCTTGATGATGCTTCCGCACGGTTGTTGGGTCTGCCTCTGTTGAAGCGGGCGAGCGGGTCACGTTCCTCCAAGAGGGGGGCAAGCCATGCGCCTGGTTGATTTGCTGTGCCTGGCTGCTGCCATTGGTGGTGCTGCCTATGTTTACAATGTGAAGCACGAGGCTGAAATTGCCCACGATGAGCGCCGCAGCCTTGAGCGCGATATTGGCGCGCTGTCCAGTGATGTCGGTCTTCTGGAAGCTGATTTGGCGGCGTTGGAACAGCCAGCACGACTGCAGGCTGTTGTCTCTGACCTGCCTGACATTTTCGATTTGGAGCCGATCACATCAGCTCACTATGTGCGCCTTTCCGACATCCCGTTCCGCAGTGATCTGATCATCGAGGATGAAGTGCTTGAGGGTGACGATACCCTGTCTGCGGACCAAGAGGTTCCTGTCGCGATCAATGCGCCCGGGCAGATTGATTTGCTTTTGCAGGTTCTCAATGGCGGCACGGCAGAGCCACAGGTCGCGCCGGTGGCCCCGTCCGAACCAACAGATGGCATCGGTGCCTTGCTTGAGGGTGTGGCTGGGGAGGGCGTGCGATGACCTATCTTCCCCCTTATTCCGATCACGCATCAGCTTCTGCGGAGCATGTTGGCCGTGAAGATGTTGCATCCTGGTTGCGCAAAGCGCGTGGGTTGCTGGGTCAGGGTTCAACAGCACTGCGCGATGATCATGCTGATGACACTCCAATCCATCTGGATGGCCAGGGCAAAGCGCTTTCGGATGCCACGCGCGCGCGCCTCGTCATGTTCGCGGTTGGTCTGGCACTGGTTTATGCGGTGATTGGTGTGCGCCTGGTGGATTTGGCGCTGGATACGCCCAGCGCTGGCGTGCGCGCACCCACGCCGCAGGAGCAAATTGCCGCGCATCGGCCTGATATTGTTGATCGCAATGGCGTGCTGATGGCGACCGATGTGCCCGCCACCGCTGTTTACGCTGACCCTTCAGTTCTTGTTGACGTCGATGACGCAGTGGACCGGCTTTCTGTTGTGATGCCCGATCTCCAGCGCGATGATCTGCGCGAACGGCTTGATAACACTTCCCGTTTTGAGTGGATCGCTCGCGATCTGACGCCCGCTGACCGCGATCTTTTGATGGGGCAGGGCATTCCAGGCGTTGGGTTCCTGGAAGAGGCGCGTCGCTTCTATCCATCGGGCCGTTTGGCCGCTCATGTTCTAGGTGCCGTGAACGTCGATCATGTTGGGCTCGAGGGCATTGAGCGCTATCTCGACAATGGTCCGCTTGCCGAATTGGAAGCGTTGGGGTTCCTGGATCGTGCCAATCCTGATTTTGCGCCTCAGCCACTCTCGCTGGATGTTCGTGTGCAGCATGTGGTGCGTGACGTTCTCGTCGAAGGCCTTGAGACCTACCAGGCGATGGCCGCGACAGCCGCTGTTATGGATGTGCGCACGGGCGAAATTCTGTCTCTGGTTTCGCTGCCTGATTTTGATCCCAATACCCGCGAAGGTCTTGGCGAGGAAGCCGCCCTTAATCGTGCTACGGGCGGCGTTTTCGAGCTAGGTTCGGTGTTCAAGATTTTCACCATTGCTGCTGGCTTGGATTCTGGCGCGATCACCATGGACAGCCAGCATGATGCGCGTCGCCCCATGCGCATCGGCTCGTCCACGATCAATGATTTTCATGCCCGCCGGGCAATCCTCTCCACATCGGAAGTTTTCACCTCCTCGTCCAACATCGGCACAATCCGTATTGCCGAGGCGATGGGTATCCCAACACAACGCGCCTATTACGACCGGCTTGGCTTACTGACCCGCATGGATTTGGAACTGCCGGGCGTTGCCTCGCCGTTTTTTCCGCGCGGAGAATGGTCGCGTCTTTCAGCGGCGACAATCTCGTTTGGTCACGGGCTCACCACCACGCCCTTGCAACTTTTGGCAGCCACAGCAGCCACGGTGAACGGCGGCGTTCATGTAGAACCGACCTTCCTGCCGCGCAGCGAAGAACAAGCCATGCGTGGCGCGCGCCAGGTGCTTTCTGGCCAGACCAGCGCACAGATGCGCGAGCTTTTCCGTGCCAATGTCGATCATGGGTCGGGACGGCGTGCAGCGGTTGATGGTCTGGATGTTGGCGGCAAAACCGGCACGGCAGAAAAGATCGTCGATGGCGCCTATTCCGGTGATCATCGCTTAAACAGTTTCGTGTCAGCGTTTCCCATGCATGATCCACAATATGCGATGATTGTGGTGATCGATGAGCCGCAGCCCGCTGAGGATCAAAGAAGCGCAACCGCTGGCCTTAATGCCGCGCCAATGACCCGCCAGATTATCGAGCGCATCGCGCCGATCCTGGGTGTCGTGCCACGTGTGGATGCTGCAACGCCTTAGGCGCAACGCGCTGGGCTTTACAGACGCAACACGCTGGGCACAGCAAGCGTGACGCGCCGGGCAAAAACCCTTATGGCAAGGGCTTATCGCCCCTGGAATCAGAAGCGCCACCATTCATGACCGTTGCCCATTCTTTATCTGAGTTGATTGATCCCACTGTTCGATTGGTCTCGGGCAGCTCTGATCAGGCTGTCAAAGGCTTGGCCTTGGACAGTCGGAAGGTTCAGCCTGGGTTTGTGTTTGCAGCGCTTGGTGGTGCGGCGCGGCATGGCAAAGACTTTGTTGATCAGGCCGTGATTGATGGGGCGTCTGCGATCTTGCTCGATGATGGCGTGGACGCTGCCTTGCCCGAAGGTGTGACAGAGTTGCGTGCGCCCGATGCACGGCGCTCTTTTGCGCTGATGGCGGCCAAGTTCTTCGCGCCGCAGCCCGAAGTCATGGTTGCTGTCACTGGCACGTCCGGGAAAACATCGGTCGCAGCCTTTGTGCGCCAGATTTTTCAGACGCTTGGTTTTGAGTCGGCGGCGATGGGTACGTTGGGCATCACGCGCGGCGATGGGGCAGAGGCTGGCGCCCTGACCACGCCAGACTCTGTGTCCCTGCACCAGGCACTCACCTCGCTTGCTGATGATGGCGTGACCCATATGGCGATGGAGGCTTCCTCGCACGGGCTGGAGCAGCGTCGTTTGGATGGTGTGGAGCTGAAAGCCGCCGCTTTTACCAACCTTGGCCGCGATCACCTGGATTACCACCCGACCATGGAAGACTATTTCCAGGCCAAGTCGCGGTTGTTTGATCCTCTTTTGCCGAAAGGCGCTGGCGCTGTCGTGTGGATGGATGGGTCCTATGGCGAGCGCATGGCTGATTTGGCACGGCACCGCGGCCACCGTTTGCTCACCGCTGGCATGGGCCAAGGCGATATCGCCGTTGAGACTGTTAAACCCTCTGGCTACGCCCAGACCGTTGGCTTCACCTATCTGGGCGATGCGCGCAGCGTTGAGTTGCCGCTTCCGGGGCTTTTCCAAGTCGCCAATGCGATGGTGGCCGCCGGCTTGGCGATCCAAGCTGGGTGTGACGCTGATGCCGTGTTTGGCGCCCTTGCATCCCTCAAGGGTGCCCGAGGCCGACTGGAATATATCGGCACCACCAAGCGCGGTGGTAAAGCCTTTGTGGACTATGCCCATAAGCCCGGCGCGGTGGAAGAAGCGCTGAAAGCGCTGCGCCCCTTTGCCAATGGCAAAGTGGTGATCGTGGTAGGTGCTGGCGGTGATCGTGACAAGGGCAAGCGCCCGCTCATGGGTGAGGCTGCGACGCGCTATGGCGACGCAGTGATTGTGACCGATGATAATCCGCGCACTGAAGACCCTGCGCTTATCCGTCAAGCCGTTATGGCAGGCGCAGGTGATGATGCGATGGAAATCGGCGACCGTCATGATGCCATTGCGGCAGGCCTTGCGATGCTGGAAGAGGGCGACATCCTTTTGGTCGCTGGCAAGGGGCATGAGACGGGCCAGGAAATCCACGGTGTGAAACATCCGTTTTCGGATCATGATGTTATCCGCGAGATTTTGGGTGAGGGTGCCTAAACGTGGAGCAGTCTCTCTGGACCGTTGACGAGATCGTTTCCGCAACCGGCGGAGCGGTACGTGGCAAACCGGGCGACGTTTCCGGTATCTCCATCGATAGCCGAACTGTCGAGCCAGGCGATCTCTTCATTGCCATCAAAGGCGATCAGTTCGATGGCCACGCCTTTGTCGATGCTGCCTTGGAGGCCGGAGCCGCTGCGGCGCTGGTGTCAGCCGATCAAGCCGATGCGATGGAGGTGCCTCAAGGCGGTCTTATCGTAGTCCAGGACAGCTACCACGGGCTCTATGATCTGGCGCGCGCTGCTCGTGCCCGCACCACCGGCAAGATGCTGGCGATCACTGGCTCGGTCGGCAAAACGTCCACCAAAGAGACGTTTCGTCTGATCCTGTCGGCCTTTGGTAAGACTCACGCGCCGGTCAAAAGCTTCAACAATCATTGGGGCGTGCCGCTGACGCTCTGCAGGATGCCGCGCGACACTGACTTTGGCGTGTTTGAGATCGGCATGAACCATGCCGATGAAATTACACCGCTCTCGCAGCTGGTTCAGCCGCATGTGGCGATGATCACAACCATCGCCCCAGTCCATCTGGAAAATCTGGGCAGTTTGGATGCAATCGCGGCGGCCAAGGCTGAGATTTTCGATGGTCTGTTGCACGGTGGCACAGCTGTTATTCATGGCGACATCGAGCACTCCGACTTCTTGAAAGAACGCGCGACTGCCGCCGGTGCAGGCAAGGTGATGATTTTTGGCCATGGCGCCGGCGGCGATGCGGAGCTGATGCAGGTGGCGCTGCTGCCCGATTGCTCCACGGTTGAAGCGAAAATCGCAGGCCAGACCCTGACTTATAAGGTCGGCGCGCCCGGTGAGCATCTGGTCATCAATTCACTGGGTGTGCTCGCGGTGTGTTCAGCGCTTGGCCTTGATCTGGCCAAAGCTGGTATGGCGTTGGCGAATATGGAGCAACCCGATGGGCGCGGTCGCAAGCATGTGATCGATACGCCAGGCGATGCGATCACGCTGCTGGATGAAAGCTACAATGCCAATCCAGCTTCGGTGAAGGCGGCGCTGAAGGTGCTGTCACGCTTGCCAACCGGTCAGCGTGGACGGCGTATTGCCGTGCTTGGTGATATGCTGGAATTGGGCGATGAAGCTTCGGCTATGCATGGCGCGCTGGTTTATGATCTCACGGCGCTCGGCGTTGATAAGGTGTATGCCTCTGGGCCCTTGATGAAGGCGCTTTGGCGTGTTCTGCCGATGGAAAAGCGCGGCGGGTATGCCGAAACTTCCGATGGATTGCGTGAGCCACTGCTCGGCGACCTTGCGCCAGGTGACGCAGTGATGATCAAAGGCTCGCTGGGTAGCAAGATGGGCCCCTTGGTTGATCTTATCCTCCAGCGTTACAAAGATCGCTAAGGGCGACGAACGGTAAGGACACGAAAACACATGCTTTTCTGGCTCTCCAACTTTGCCGACGCGGTGCCCCTGTTCAACGTGTTCCGCTACATCACCTTCCGCACTGGCGGCGCGGTGGTCACCGCGATGCTGTTCGTCTTCCTGTTTGGTCCGACGATTATCCGTGCCTTGCGTGTGCGCCAGGGTAGGGGACAGCCGATCCGCGAGGACGGGCCGCAAGGTCATCTGCTCACCAAAAAAGGCACGCCGACTATGGGCGGCCTTATGATTTTGGCCGGGCTGATTTTTGCCGTTTTGCTTTGGGCTGACTTGTCGAGCCCGCTGGTGTGGACCGTGCTGGCGGTGACCGTCGGGTTCGGCGCCATCGGGTTTTACGATGATTTTTTGAAGGTCACCCAGCAATCGCACAAAGGCCTGTCGGGCAAAGCGCGCTTGGCCATTGAAGCGACGATTGCAGGTGCTGCTGTTTTTGTGCTGGCGCAGGTTTCGGTGCCCGAGCTTTCCAACCAGCTCACGTTCCCCTTCTTCAAAGACCTTTTGATCAATCTTGGCTGGTTTTTCATCCTGTTTGGCGCGGTTGTGATTGTTGGCGCGGGCAATGCGGTGAACCTCACCGATGGGTTGGATGGCTTGGCCATCGTGCCCGTGATGATTGCGGCTGCCACCTTTGGCTTGATCGCCTATCTGGCCGGCAACGCGATTTTCTCTGACTATCTGCAAATCCATTTCACGCCTGGTACCGGCGAATTGGCTGTGCTTTGCGGCGCGGTCATTGGCGCTTCGCTTGGTTTCTTGTGGTTCAACGCGCCACCGGCGCAGATTTTCATGGGCGACACCGGGTCGCTGGCGTTGGGCGGCATGCTTGGCACCATCGCGGTGGCCACCAAGCATGAAATTGTGCTGGCGATTGTCGGTGGTCTGTTCGTGCTGGAAGCTATGTCGGTGATCATTCAGGTGACGTCCTTCAAGCTGACCGGCAAGCGGGTGTTTCGCATGGCGCCGATCCACCATCATTTTGAGCAGCTGGGCTGGACCGAGCCGCAGGTTGTGATCCGCTTTTGGATCATTGCCTTTGTGCTGGCGCTGGCCGGGCTTTCAACACTCAAATTACGCTAGTTTCGTGATCCCCGTTTCCACACTTGCAGAGAAAAAGACTGCCGTCGTTGGTCTTGGCGGATCGGGCTTACCGACTGCCCATGCGCTGCACGCGGCGGGCGCTGAGGTTGTGGGCTGGGATGATGGCGAAGCAGCGCGCGAGAAGGCGCAAGCCGCTGGCATTGCGATAGACGATCTTGAGCACGCTGATTGGCAGGGTTTTGCTGCTCTGGTCTTGGCGCCTGGTATACCGCTGACCCATCCGGCACCGCATTGGAGCGTGTCGCGCGCTCGCGAGGCTGGCGTGCCGATCACCGGCGATGTTGACCTGTTCTTCCAAGAACGCGCGGCCCACTGCCCGCAGGCGCCGGTGCTTGCGATCACCGGCACCAACGGCAAGTCCACCACTACGGCATTGGCGGCGCATGCGATGCGGGCGATGGGCGTGGATGTCGCCATGGGTGGCAACATCGGCGTGCCGGTGCTTGATCTGCCGATGCCGCAACCACACCGCCATTATGTGATTGAGTGCTCGTCCTACCAGATTGATTTGTCCGCCCATCTGGCGCCCACTGTTGGTGTGCACCTCAACCTGTCGGAAGACCATTTGGCCCGCCACGGCACCATGGAGAATTACGCCGCGATTAAAAAGCGCCTGGTCGCCGCTGCTGATCATGCGGTTGTTGGCGTGGACGATCTGCTGTCTGCCCGCATGGCTGACGAGCTAGAGCTTGATGGGCATGCGGTCTCACGCATCAGCGCCGTGCATACGGTGCATGATGGAGTCTATGCTGTCGGCAGCACGATCTGGTTGGCGCGTGACGGGGCGCAGGACGAACTGTTTGATGTTGGCGGTGTTGCCAGTTTGAAGGGCGAGCACAACGCCCAAAATGTCTGCGCTGTGGTGGCCGCGCTTTTGAAACTGGGCATGGACCCAACCAAAATGGCGGATGCCATTCGCTCGTTTCCCGGCCTTGCCCATCGCATGGAGCCGGTGACGACCTATCGCGGCGTTTCCTTCGTTAATGACTCCAAAGCCACCAACGCTGATGCCGCTGCGCGAGCGTTGGGATCGTATGATCGCATCTACTGGATTGCTGGCGGGCAAGCAAAAAGCGATGGAATTGATTCACTTAACGGTTTCTTTGCGCAAATCGTCAAAACTTACCTTGTTGGAGACGCGCAAGATCGCTTTGCCGCCACGCTTGAAGGCCAGGTGCCCTATGTGCGCGCGCAAACGGTTGAACGGGCCGTTGCCATGGCTGCAGACGATGCCATGGCGGACGGGTTGGAAAGTGCGTGCGTTTTGTTGTCTCCGGCGTGTGCGTCTTGGGATCAGTTTGCATCCTTTGAAGCACGCGGTGATGCGTTCAAGCGCGCTGTGATGACCTTTGTTGAGGAGCATCGCGCGCAGTAAAAAGTGTTGAGTAGCGTAGATGCGTTTGACCCGTGCCGACCGTTCGCCCCTTGGCGATTGGTGGTGGACCCTCGATAAGGTCTCCCTTCTTACCATTCTGGTTCTTTTGTTCATCGGCGTGGTGATGTCTTTTGCCGCCAGCCCGCCAATTGCGCGCGATCTTGGTTTGGCGAACGAGTTTCATTTCGTTCAAAAACACATCATCTTCCTCATCCCCGCTATCGGATTGATCATCGGCATGTCGATGCTTTCGACACGCGACTTGGTCCGCGTTGGTCTGATCGCGCTGGGCCTATCCATCCTTGGCATGTTGGCAGCCTTGGCGTTTGGCGCTGAGATCAAGGGTGCTCGGCGCTGGATTGACCTTGGGTTTTTCCAGGCTCAGCCATCTGAGCTTGCCAAGCCGGCACTGGTGCTGGTCTCCGCCTGGCTGTTTGCCGAACATGCCAAACGCCCGGATTTGCATATCAATCTGTTTGCCATCCTGCTGTTCTTGCTGATTTCAGCTCTTTTGGTGGCGCAACCTGATATTGGACAGACGATGTTGCTCACGGCGGTTTGGGGCTGCATGTTTTTTGTTGCCGGTATGAGCTGGCTTTGGATCGCCGTTCTTGGCTCGGCGGCGATAGGCGGCTTGATGTTGGCCTATCTGTTCATTCCGCACGTGACGAGCCGCATCGACCGTTTTTTAAATCCTGAAGCTGGCGATAATCACCAGACGGATCGGGCGATTGAATCCTTTGTTGAAGGCGGCTGGTTCGGTCGCGGACCAGGAGAAGGTGTGGTCAAAGAGCATCTGCCCGATAGCCACGCTGATTTTTTGTTTGCCGTGATGGCCGAAGAGTTCGGCATCGTAATGTGCCTCATCGTGGTCGGGCTTTACCTCTTCTTGTTTGTCCGCCTCATCCGTGCGGCTCTGTCGAAAGAGGATGTCTTCACGCGCTACGCGATCATTGGGATGGTGGCACTCCTCGCCATACAATCAGCGATAAATATGGGCGTGAACTTGCAACTGTTGCCCGCCAAGGGCATGACGTTGCCATTCCTTTCCTATGGGATATCATCGCTCTTGTCCGTTGCCCTGTCGGCTGGGGTCCTGCTTGGGCTGACCCGTCATTCCGCACGTGGAAAAAAAGGCTATGGAGCGACGGGCCAATCCACCAACAATCCTTGGCGATGGAACCTGCAACGGGGCTGAACTTCTGCTTGGTGTCTTTTTTTCGGCACCAAGTCATTTAAGGCAATGTATGGCTTATTTCATTTTGTGCGCTGGCGGGACCGGCGGTCATCTCTTCCCAGCGCAGGCGCTGAGCGAAGTGCTTCAACGCCGCGGCCATACGGTCGATTTGATGACCGACGAGCGGGCCGACCAATATGGCGTGTCGTTCCCGGCGCGCCGCACGCATATCATTCCGTCGGCAACCTTTTCGCCGCGCAAGATTTTCCAGGCAATCCCCGGTGCGCTGACCATCATGCGCGGTGCCTACAAAGCGCTGATGGTGATGGGCCGCCAGAAACCGGCAGCGATTGTTGGTTTTGGTGGTTACCCAACATTGCCTCCTTTGTTTGCAGCGCGCCTGCGTGGTGTGCCGATTGTTCTGCATGAACAAAATGCGGTTCTGGGACGTGCCAATGTCGCCATGGCCAACCGGGCCAAACTCATTGCCACCAGTTTTGCCAACACAGATGGCATTCCATCCTCCTCGCGCGCCATTATCATTCACGTTGGTAATCCGGTGCGTGGCAAAGTGCTGGCTGCAGCGCGTGGGAACTACAAAAGACCGAAGCCGCATCAGCCTTTTGAGCTGTTGGTGTTTGGTGGCAGCCAGGGCGCGCGGGTGTTTGCTGATCTGGTGCCGGGTGCGCTGGAACAATTCAGCGAAGAGGTCCGCAAATCCATCCATGTGACTCAGCAATGCCGTCCTGAAGACATCGCTCGTGTGCGCGAAGCCTATGAAACGCTCGGCATTCCATGTGATCTGGGCGCATTTTTTGTCGATATGCCTGAACGCATGGCCAATGCTCATCTGGTGATTGCGCGTTCAGGCGCGTCCACGGTGGCGGAGCTTTCGGTCATGGGGCGTCCCTCGATTTTGGTCCCCTATCCGCACGCGCTCGATCATGATCAGGCGCGCAATGCTGAGCGCTTGGAAGCGGCTGGTGGTGCGGTTCTTTCGCTGCAAAAGAACATCGGCCCGGTGCGGCTCTCGCAACTGCTGACCCGTTTGATCGACCCAGCATCTGATGAGCTTGAAAAGATGGCGGCCGCTGCCCGCGACGCTGGACGCCCTGAAGCGGTGGAACAGTTGGCCGTTGAGGTTGAGGCTCTGGCGCGCTAACCCGCCAGGCTGGCAGATAGGATTGATGGCATGAAACTTCCGCGCGAACTTGGCCCTGTGCATTTTGTTGGCATTGGCGGTATTGGCATGAGTGGCATCGCCGAAGTGCTGAACAATCTGGGGTATGCTGTTCAGGGCTCTGATATTTCCGACAATGCCAATGTGCAACGCCTGCGCACGATGGGCATCAAGGTTGCGGTTGGTCATCGCCCGGAGAATTTGGATGGCGCGGCGGTGGTTGTCGTGTCGTCGGCCATCAAGCCAGACAATGCTGAACTGATCGAAGCGCGGGCGCGGTTCCTGCCTGTTGTTCGCCGGGCGGAAATGCTGGCTGAGTTGATGCGCCTGAAATCAGCCATCGCGATTGGCGGGACACACGGCAAGACCACCACGACATCTATTGTTGCCACGCTGCTTGATGCCGGTGGCATGGACCCGACCGTGATCAATGGTGGTATCATCAATGCATACGGCACCAATGCGCGCTTGGGCGAGGGCGATTGGATGGTGGTGGAAGCCGATGAATCCGACGGCACCTTCATCAAATTGCCCGCCGATATTGCGGTCGTGACCAATATCGATGCGGAGCACCTCGATCACTATGGCGATTTTGATGGCGTGCGCGCTGCGTTCAACCAGTTCGTAGAGAACGTGCCGTTTTACGGTTTTGCCGTGATGTGTCTTGATCATCCAGAGGTGCAAAGCCTGATCGGGCGGATCGAAGACCGCCGTGTGGTCACCTATGGGCAGAACCCACAAGCCGATGTGCGTGCGGTGGATGTGCGGATGGAAGGGCCCACCTCGCATTTTGCGATTGAGCTGCGCCAACGCGGGACCGATGAGCGCGCGCGCATTGACGATCTGAGCCTGCCGATGCCTGGCCTGCACAATCTGCTGAATGCCACCGCTGGGATCGCCGTGGCGCACCATCTGGGCATTGCCCATAACGCCATTCGCGAAGGACTTGCGCGGTTTTCCGGCGTTAAACGCCGCTTCACGCACACCGGGTCATGGCGGGGCGTTGATATCTACGATGATTATGGCCACCACCCGGTGGAAATCGCCGCTGTGCTGCAAGCGGCGCGAGCTGCCGCCAAGGGCAAGGTGATCGCAGTGGTGCAACCACACCGTTACACACGCCTGCGCGATCTGTTTGATCAGTTCGCTGGATGTTTCAACGATGCGGACCATGTGTTGGTTGCGCCGGTGTATGAGGCCGGTGAAACGCTGATCGAAGGCGCAACGCACACCGATCTGGTGGATGCCATTCGCGCGCACGGTCACCGTCACGTTTCCGCGCTGGATGGCCCGGAAGTGTTGGCAGAGCGGATCGCTGAGATCGGCCAGGACGGCGACACGGTGCTTTGCCTTGGCGCAGGCACGATCACAGCGTGGGCGAACGCCTTACCCGATCAGTTGAAAGCTCATCATTCATGAGCGAGATCGATGGCGAGGCGCTTCTGGCCCGTATGGGGCCAGGCGTCGAGGCGTTACGCGGCAAGCTGCGCACCAACCAGGCCCTGAAAGATTTCACCTGGTTTCGCGTTGGCGGACCGGCGGAGCTCTATTTCGTACCCGCCGATGTGGAAGATCTGCAGGTCTTCATGCGTCTGCTGCCCGATGATGCGCCGGTGCATGTGATGGGCTTGGCTTCGAACTCGCTGATCCGCGATGGTGGCCTGAAAGGCGCAGTGATCCGGCTCACCATGCGCCCCTTCAATGACGGCAAGGCAGACGTGGATAGCCCGCGCATTCGCGCTGGCACAGGCATGTCGGACCGCAAACTCGCCGCCATCGCTCTGGAATCCGGCCTTGGTGGGTTCCATTTCTATCATGGCATTCCTGGATCGCTCGGCGGTGCGTTGCGCATGAACGCTGGCGCCAACGGTGTGGAGACCACCGAACGGGTTGTTTCGGTGGATGCGGTCAATCGCCACGGCGAGTTGGTCACGCTTTCCCATGAGGCTATGGGCTTCACCTACCGGCACACCGCAGCGGCGGATGATCTGATCTTCGTCTCGGCGCTTTTTGAAGGCTATCCCGCGCCGGGCGAAGAGATAGAGGCGGCGATGGACGCGGTGCAAAAGCATCGCGAAGAGAATCAGCCGATCAAAGAGCGCACGTCGGGCTCAACGTTTAAGAATCCTCCGGGTGGTTCGGCCTGGAAGTGTGTGGATGCGGCTGGTTTGCGTGGATTTCAGGTCGGTGGAGCGCAGATGTCGCCCATGCATTGCAATTTCATGATCAACACGGGCGATGCCACCGCCCATGATCTGGAGACGCTTGGTGAGACGGTGCGAAAGCGGGTTTACGAGCATTCCGGCACTCTCCTGGAATGGGAGGTGAAACGCATGGGTTTGTTTACCAATGGGCAGTCTGTGGAAACCTTTCGCCCTTGAAACATCACGTGATCGCGGAAAATTCGTAAATCGGACCTTTCGATTTCCGGTTAAGGATTTCTTACGATCTGACTCATAGCTTGGCTCCCGGGAAGGTCCATTTTGGACTGAATAAACGGGACATGTGTGCACGCTATGGCGGGCAAGGGAAAACACGTTGCAGTGCTCATGGGAGGCTGGTCGTCAGAACGACCGGTAAGCCTCGCCACAGGAGAGCCTTGTGCCGACGCGCTGGAGCGCGCCGGGTACACGGTCACGCGCGTTGATGTCGACCGTTCCATTGCGCAAACCCTCAACGATCTGAAGCCCGATGTGGCCTTTAACGCGTTGCACGGTCCCTACGGAGAAGATGGCACCATTCAGGGTGTGCTTGAGATTTTAGCGATTCCCTATACCCATTCTGGGGTGATGTCCTCGGCACTTGCGATGAACAAAGATCGCGCCAAGGTGGTGATGGCGGCAGCCGGTGTTCCGGTGGCCAAACACACGCTGACCACAC
This sequence comes from Pseudomonadota bacterium, assembly GCA_039814945.1. Taxonomy (GTDB): domain Bacteria; phylum Pseudomonadota; class Alphaproteobacteria; order Rhizobiales; family MH13; genus MH13. The sequence goes on along the minus strand of JBCCAF010000001.1, from coordinate 110,560 downwards.
GCGAGCAAGCGGCTAAAGCGCATGTTATGGCGCCCCCTTATGTCATCAAACCGGTGGCTGAAGGCTCATCCTTCGGTGTGCTGATCGTGTCTGAAGATATGGAGCATCCACCGCAGGAGCTTTTCCGCTCTGATTGGCCTTATGGCGATGATCTGATGGCCGAACGCTATGTTGCTGGCCGCGAGCTGACCTGCGCCGTCATGGGCGATGTGGCGCTTGGCATCATCGATATCGTGCCGCAGGGCCAGGCCTTTTACGATTACGACGCGAAATATGCCGATGGCGGTTCGGAACACATCCTGCCTGCCGATATTCCTGCCGACGTTTACGCGCGCATCCAAAGCTATTCGCTCGCAGCGCATCAATCGCTCGGCTGCCGGGGCGTGACGCGCGCTGATTTTCGCTTTGACGACCAGCCCATGGGCACCGGTGAGTTGATCTGTCTTGAGGTCAACACGCAGCCTGGCATGACACCAACCTCTTTGGTGCCAGAAATTGCAGCACATGCCGGGCATTCCTTCGAAGAACTGGTGTCCTGGATGGTGGAGGATGCGTCATGTCAGCGCTAAACAACTTGTTCCACATTTCGAGGACCCAGCGTCTTCGTGCGGCGTCGGCCTATCGGGTCACCGTGTCTGCGTTGCGGTCGGTTCGCCATCCCAATGCGTTGTTGTCCAGCCTGGTGGTGCTGCCTGTTTTGGTTGGCGGGTTCTCCTTTGGTGAACGCACAGCCGAGGCGCGCGAAGCTGCTGGCCAGTCGCTGGCCTATGTGGCGGCCAATGCTGGTTTCGGCGTTGACGCGATCCGGATTGAAGGGTTGCGCGACACGCGCGAGGGCGACGTGCTCGACTACTTGGCTGTAACGCCGACAACATCGGTTCTTGGCTTTGATATCGATGCTGCGCGTGACCGCGTGCTCGCCCTGCCATGGGTGAAAGAAGCTTCCGTGCGTCGCGTATACCCCGACCAGCTGATGGTTGAGATTGAAGAGCATGCACCGTTCGCGCGCATGTTGCAGCGTGGCCGCGTCCATCTGGTGACGGTGGAAGGCGAAGAGATCACCGATGAAATCACCGGTGTGCATGCCGGCCTGCCACTCGTGGTGGGTGAGGGAGCTCCGGGCGAAGCGACAGCATTTTTTGCCCATCTTGCCGCCCGTCCGCACGTTCTTGGCAGTGTGGTTGCGTTGGAACGTGTCGGTGACCGGCGTTGGACGCTGCACATGCGGGAGGATGTGCAGGTGCATCTGCCGGAAACAGGCGTCGATGCAGCGTTGATCCGTTTGGAAGAGATGATGCGCCGTGAGGCCGTGCTTGAACGCGCGATAGCTGTGATTGATCTGCGCTTGCCCGACCAGTTGGTGGTGCAACTCACCGATGCTGGTGTTGAGGCGATGGCCGAAGATGCTGAAGGCCTTACAGCCGCGCGAGGAGGAGCCTGATGACAACCTCTCGCCGCCGTCCGCTTGATTTTTATGGTCCGAACCCGCTGCCACAGCGCAAATCTGTCACGATTTGCGTGCTTGATGTGGGCACTGCCAAAACCAGCTGCATGATCGCTCGTCTGAAGCCGTGCGAAAGCTCTGGCGCGCATCGCAGCCGCACGCACACCGTTGATGTGCTTGGGTTCGGTTACTATCGCAGCCAAGGCCTGAAATCGGGCTATGTGATTGATCTTGAGCGCGCCGAGCACTCCATTCGCCAGGCTGTGCACCAGGCTGAGCGCATGGGTGATCTGACCGTTGATGCGGTGATTGCCTCGCTCACCTGTGGGCGCATCGCGTCTGAAACGCTGTCGGCGACTGTGGCTCTTGATGGCCATGCCGTCACCGAGCGCGACATCGCCAAGGTTTTGAAGGCTGGCAGCGATCATGCCATCGCGCCGGGCCGTTCGATCCTGCACTCTATGCCTATTGGCTTTGCGCTGGATGGGGATCGCGGCATCGCTGACCCGCGCGGTATGTTTGGGTCTGGCCTCGGCGTCGATATGCATTTGGTGACCGCTGACGTTGGCCCGCTGCGCAATCTTGAGCAATGCATCAACGCCTCGCATTTGGAAGTGGAAGGCTATGTCACTTCCGCCCAGGCCTCTGGCCTTGCGGTGCTTGCTGACGATGAGATGGATCTTGGTACCGTCGTGATCGACATGGGCGCGGGCACCACGTCCATCGGTGTGTTTTACGATGGCGAGTTTGTACACGCTGATGTTGTGCCAATTGGCGGTCATCATATCACCATGGATCTGGCGCGTGGTCTTTCCACCCGCGTGGATGAAGCAGAGCGTTTGAAAACCTTGCATGGTTCGGCACTGCCGAGCCCAGCGGACGATCGCGATATGCTGACCATTCCGCCGGTCAGCGAAGATGGACATGAGGGTGGCCATCAGGTTCCCCGTGGAGCGCTGACCCGCATCATTCGCCCGCGTCTTGAAGAAACCCTTGAAATGACACGCGACCGGTTGGCGGCCTCAGGCTTTGCCGGGCTTGCGTCCAAGCGCTTGGTGATCACCGGTGGTGCCAGCCAGATGAGCGGTGTTGTGGAACTTTCCCGTCGCATTCTCTCACGCAATGTGCGCCTGGGTCGCCCGTTTGGCCTTTCAGGTCTGCCGGAAGCTGGCACCGGCCCCGCCTTCGCGGCTGCCACCGGCTTGCTGATCTATCCACAATGCGTGCGTATGGTGCCGCGCGATCACATCGCGTCTCACAGCTTTGCCGGTCAATCGACCGGTACAGGCGGCTATTTTGGGAGGGTAAGCCAATGGCTGCGCAGCTCTCTCTAAACTTGCGCGCGGAAGGCGCGCTGGAGGCTCGGTCGCTCCGTTCTTTCAGAACGACCGCTCCGTCGCGAAAACTCCTAGCCCTGCGTGGTCGTTCCGAAGGAACGGAACGGCAGGGCCAAAAAAGAAGACTTCCCGTCCCCAACCCCACCAGCGTGTTCTGTGTGTCCCGCACAAGCGCTTTACGTAACCCCACCCGTCACGAAGTGACGACCATGGCTCCACAAGACTTCCCATTGTGCGCCGCGTTCCAGGAAGAATGAGAGAGGGTCCTATGCCTATCCAGTTGGAAGCTCCCGATATCCACGAGTTGAAACCTAAGATCGTCGTCTTTGGCTGCGGCGGCGCAGGCGGCAACGCCGTCAACAACATGATTGAATCCGGCCTTGAAGGCGTGGATTTCATCGTCGCCAACACCGATGCTCAGGCCTTAACCAATTCCAAGGCGCCGCGCGTCGTCCAGATGGGCGTTGCCGTGACCGAAGGTCTTGGCGCTGGTGCTCAGCCTGAAATTGGCCGTGCTGCTGCTGAAGAAGTGATCGATGAAATCTCCGATCACCTGTCTGGCGCGCATATGGCCTTCATCACCGCCGGTATGGGCGGCGGAACCGGCACCGGTGCTGCCCCTGTGGTCGCACGCCTTGCTCGCGAGATGGGCATCCTCACCGTTGGTGTGGTCACCAAGCCATTCCACTTTGAAGGCCGCCAGCGCATGCGCATCGCCGATAGCGGTATCGATGAGCTGCACAAGGAAGTGGATACGCTGATTTGTATCCCCAACCAGAACCTGTTCCGCATCGCCAACGAGAACACCACGTTCTCCGATGCGTTTGCGATGGCTGATCAGGTGTTGTTCTCGGGCGTTGCCTGCATCACTGATCTGATGGTCAAGGACGGCCTGATCAACCTTGATTTTGCGGATGTTCGCTCGATCATGCGCGGCATGGGCAAGGCGATGATGGGCACAGGCGAAGCGTCTGGCGACAAGCGTGCGCTTCAGGCCGCTGAAGCTGCCATTGCCAACCCACTGCTTGATGATGTGTCGATGCTCGGTGCCAAAGGCCTTCTGATCTCTATCACGGGTGGCAACGATATGCGCCTGTTCGAGGTGGATGAGGCAGCAACGCGTATCCGTGAAGAAGTCGATCAGGATGCGTTGATCATTCTTGGTGCAACGTTCGATGAGTCTCTGGAAGGCATGATCCGCGTGTCGGTGGTTGCCACCGGTGTGGACGATGAGCTGGCGGCGCAGAACCTTGCGCAAGGCGCTGCAACCAGCGTGCCGACCGTGGGTCGCCCGATTGTTCAGCCTGCGCCAAGAGCTGAAGAGCCGGTCCCAGCGCACGAGTCGGTACCGCAACCTGCCGTGGCACAGGCGATGGCCGCACCGGTTCAAGAGTCTCCAGCAGAGCGTATAGACCGTATCGAGCGTGAGCTGTCGCTTCCTTTGGAAGGTGAGAGCGCACCGGCACAAGAGGCCGCGGTGTCGATTGCCCCTTTCAGCCCGGTGCCTGAGCTTTTTGACGAGGAGGCCTTGGCCGACGAAATCATGGCTGAGGCAATGGCGGAAGAAATAGAAGCACCACAGCGCCCAGCTGGCATGCGTCCGGCAGCGCCGCGTGCGCGGGCCAACGCGCCACGCATGCCGAGCGTTGAGGAGTTCCCGACCATCGCTCAGGACCAGATGCGGGCGAAAGCTGCCGCTGCGGCTGAAGAGGGCGACAAAGGTGCTCTGGGTCTGCTGCGCAAGCTAGCGCATGTCGGCATGCCCAAGCGTGAGGACGAAGCACCAGTAGCCCCAGCGCCGCAGATGCAGCCTCAAGCTGTGCCCGCACCTGCTCAGCGTGCTCCTGTGCAACGCCCGGCGGCAACGCAAGCACCGGCTGCCGCGCCTCACTCTGCCACAGCACGGCCACAAAGTGCGCCACAGGCAGGCCATGATGGTTTGGGTCGGCAGACCGCAGTGCCAGCCGCCTCGAATCGAGCCGCTGAGGATGACGCTATGGACATCCCTGCCTTCCTTCGCAGGAAGAGCGGATAAGCTCACGCGCTGGTAACAGTTTGAAACATTTAAGCCGGGCATGGTGACGTGCCCGGCTTTTGCGTTAACAAAAAACTAATGATTTTCAGAGGTTTATAGAAGTTACACTTGATGCAAATTGTGTAACACACAGAAAGAAAGCGTGATTTTTGCCCCACGCGCTGCCCATGTAGGTTACATCCAAGTGCCAAGGGGTATTGCAGCGCCTTCGCTTGAGTTTGCGAACCGCTTCACGCTACTGATCTATAGGTAGCCGCCACTTTGGTTAACTTAGGGTTAATATAGTGTCGGTCGATTGTGCCGATTTTGGGACCGCTTGGGGGCCACATGGTTTTTCGTTCTGGGTATCAGGGTACAGTCGGCGAAAGTGTTTCCCTTTCCGGCATAGGCGTCCACAGCGGCCAAGCCGCCACGATGACCATCCACCCCAGCGACGAAGACACCGGCATTATTTTCCTGCGGACCAATCTGCCTGGCTCTCGCGACATCGAGATCAAAGCTGATTGGTCGGCCATTTCTGCTACCGCGCTGTGCACCGTTCTTGGCGACCCTAAGGGTGCTTTTGTTTCCACCGTTGAGCATGCTCTTGCTGCGCTGCGCGCGCTGGGCGTCGATAATGCTCTCATTGACGTGGACGGCCCGGAAGTGCCGATCATGGATGGATCGTCAGCCGCGTTCGTGGATGCCATCGACAGCGTCGGTGTTGTGCAGCAGTCCAAGCGTCGCAAGGTTCTGCGTATTTTGAAGCCGGTTCGTGTTGAGGCAGGCGATGCCTTTGGTGAGCTTCGTCCGCACGCTGGATCGCGCTTTGAAGTCAGCATCGACTATGACCATGGCTCGATCGGACACCAGTCTATGGAGTTTGATCTTACCTCTGACGGGTTCCGCGATGATATCTCCCGCGCCCGCACCTTTGGCTTCCTGAAAGATGTCGAGCATCTTTGGGCCAACAATTTCGCCCTCGGGTCATCTCTGGAAAATGCCGTCGTCCTCGGTGATGATGACATTGTGAACCCAGAAGGCCCACGCTGGTCTGACGAATTTGTACGGCACAAAATTCTTGACTCCATCGGTGATCTTGCCCTGGCTGGTCTTCCCATTGAAGGCTGCTACCGATCGCACAAGGGCGGCCATAAGCTGAACTTCACGATGATGAAAGCTCTGTTCGCTGATCCGACAGCCTATGAGATTGTCGATGGTCATCAGACAGCTGAGCGCGTGCGCCGCGAACGTGCTGGCGATGAAGTGAATGTGCGCTTGGAAGCTGCAGCTTTGCTGCCGGAAACCAACTAGCGTCCAGGCCCTAACTCTCGACAACGCACCATACTTTGCTTGTGCAGCGTGGCGCTGCCCTAGTTTCGCCACGGCGCAGTGATGCGGGTTTACCGCGTTGAACACTCGTTTGTGTGAATTGCATGTTCGGGGTAGGGCGCTCGCCATTGCTATGGTATGGCGGCACGTCATCGCCAGATGGATAGGCTCCACTGGTCCTTTGGAAGACCGTTTGCGTTTGGGTATCATGATCTTCAAGTTCGCTCATCTCCTCCCGAAATCTGTACGTTTGGGTGCTCTGGTTGGCATCGCTGCTCTGGCCTTGGCCGGATGCGCTTCGACCGAAGCCGACGATTTTGCCGATTTCGTTGACGACACACGCCCGCCGGCGGTGATGTTCAATGAAGCCTTGGCAACGATGGAGCGTGGTGACTACCGCGCTGCTGCTGAGCAGTTTGATGAGCTGGAGCAGGTCCACCCTTATTCTGAGTATGCCAAGCGCTCGCTGGTTCTTGGCGCTTTCTCGCATTTCTCGTCTGGTCGCTATCCTGAAGCTGTGAATGCTGGTCGCCGTTATGTGACGTTACACCCAAGCGGTGAGGACGCGGCCTATGCGCAGTTCATCGTGGCGCAGTCCTATTACAACCAAATTCCTGATGTGAACCGCGACCAAGAGCAGACAGCGCGGGCGATCAACGCGTTTCGTGATTTGATCCGCCGCTACCCTGACTCGGAATATGTTGGTCCGGCGCAGGAACAGATTCGTTTTGCCAATGATCAGCTTGCTGGCGCGGAAATGCGCGTTGGTCGCTACTATCTCGACCGCCGCAACTATGTGGCCTCGATCAACCGTTTCCGCGTTGTGGTCGAAGAGTATCAGACGACCCGCCATGTGGAAGAAGCGCTGCACCGCGTCGTTGAAAACTACATGTCGATGGGCGTGGTGGATGAGGCGCAAACGGCGGCTGCCGTGCTTGGCCATAACTTCCCAGACTCTGAGTGGTATCAGCGATCCTACCGCCTGCTTCAGTCGGGTGGCTTGGAGCCGCAGGAAAACTCTGGCTCGTGGATCAGCCGTGCCTTTGATGGGTTTACTGGGCTGGGTTCCTGACCCAAGTCCTTTTCTGACACAACTCTTTTCGCGTTTGCCTTTTGGCCTGAGCGCTCAGGGCCTATACGGTCGCTGATATGCTGATTCATCTGTCTGTTCGCGACATCGTTCTCATTGAAGCGCTCGATCTGGAGCTTGACCGGGGCATGACCGTGCTGACCGGTGAGACGGGCGCAGGCAAATCCATTCTTTTAGACGCACTGGCTTTGGCCTTGGGCGCACGCGGTGATGCCGGTTTGGTGCGCTCTGGCGCCAAAAGCGGGCAGGTGCGCGCAGCGTTTGAGCTAGAGTCCGATCACCCCGCTTTCGCGATCCTGGATGAGGCTGGGCTCGAGCCAGAGGGCGATCTGATCATCCGCCGCACGCAAAGCACTGATGGCCGGGCGCGTGGGTATGTGAACGATCAGCCGGTGTCGATGACGCTGCTGCGCGCGTTGGGCACGTCGCTGGTTGAAATCCATGGCCAGCATGATGACCGCGCACTGGTGGACCCTGCCAGCCACCGACACTTGCTGGATGCCTATGGTGGCTTACAGGGGTTGGGTGGCGATGTCGCGGCCGCCTTCAAAGCTTTGCAGGCGGCAGAACGTGAGCGCGATGTCCACGCTGCGGCGCTGGCCGAGGCTGCCAAAGAAGCCGATTATCTGAAAGCCAGCGTGGAAGAGCTAACGACCCTCTCACCGGAACCAGGTGAAGAAGAGGCACTGGCAGCGCGTCGCACCCATATGATGCAAGCTGAAAAGGTGGCGGCCGACGTGAATGAGGCCCAGGAAGCTGTTTCTGGGTCTGCCTCGCCATCGCCAGTGCTGGCGGCTCTGATGCGGCGGTTGGAGCGCAAGGGGCCTGACAGCGAAGCATTGCTTGGCCCGATCATCGATGCACTTGGCCGCTCACTGGATGCTTTAGGCGATGCGGGCATGGAAATTGACCGGGCTCTGGTGAGCATCGAGTTCGATCCCAAAGAACTCAACGACACCGAAGAGCGGCTGTTTGCGCTTCGTGCGGCTGCGCGCAAGTACCAGGTGACGTGCGACGGACTGCCGGAAAAGGCCGCCATTCTTGCTGAGCAGTTGGAAGCGTTGGATGCCGGGGTGGATCGCGGTGCAGCGTTGGATCAAGCGGTCAAAGAGGCGCAAGCGCGGTATGATGGCTTGGCACAAGAGCTGTCAGCGGCCCGTCATCGCTGCGCGGAGCATTTGGGTTCTGCCGTTGAAGCTGAACTGCCGGACCTGAAGCTTGGGCAAGCGCGTTTCATGGCCGATGTTTCGACCAATCAGGATGAACGCGGCGCGCACGGCTATGACACCGTTGCCTTTCAAGTGCAGACCAACCCTGGCACACGCCCCGGGCCGATGATGAAGGTTGCTTCGGGTGGCGAGCTCTCACGGTTCTTACTCGCGTTGAAAGTTGTGTTGGCCGACAGAGGGTCCGCGCCAACACTGGTGTTTGATGAGATCGACACGGGTGCGGGGGGCGCTGTGGCCGAAGCGATTGGCGTGCGGCTCGCCCGATTGGCAGGCCAGGTGCAAGTGCTCTCAGTGACCCACGCACCGCAAGTGGCTGCGCGCGCCCATGGCCATCTTTCCATTGCCAAGGCCGTCAAAGCCGATGAAACGCGCACGCAAGTGGAGCGCTTGTCCGAAGATGGCAGGCTTGAAGAAGTGGCGCGCATGCTGTCCGGTGCCAAGGTGACCGATGAGGCGCGGGCGGCTGCGGCCAGCCTTTTGCAGGGAGAGCGGGTGTGAGCGGGTTGCGTGATGCGCCGGTGGAGCAGCTCTCCGAGCGCCAGGCCAAGAAAGAGCTTCAGGCGCTTGCCGAAGAGATGGCAACGCACGACAAAGCCTATCACGGCGAGGACGCCCCGGTGATCTCCGATGCGGCCTATGATGCGCTGAAAGCGCGCAATCTGGCCATTGAAGCGCGCTTTCCCGATCTGGTACGCGCTGACAGCCCGTCGAAAAAGGTTGGCAACGCGCCGTCAGAAAAATTCACCAAGGTCGCCCATGCGCGGGCGATGCTCTCGCTGGATAACGCTTTTTCGCCAGAGGATGTTCACGAGTTTGGGGCGCGGGTCGCTCGGTTTTTGCGCCTCGACGCACCACCGGCCATGACCGCTGAGCCCAAAATTGATGGGCTATCCCTGTCGCTGCGCTACGAAGCTGGTGAGTTGGTCACTGCGGCCACGCGCGGCGATGGCGCTGTGGGCGAAGATGTCACCCGCAACGCGCGCACCATCACCTCCATTCCGCATGCACTAAAAGGTGATGTGCCGGATGTGGTGGAGGTGCGTGGCGAGGTTTACATGACGGCTGAGGATTTCGCCGCGCTCAACGTACGGATGGAAGAGGCGGGTGGCAAAATGTTCGCCAACCCGCGCAACGCGGCGGCAGGGTCTTTGCGTCAGCTTGATCCAGAGATCACCAAATCGCGTCCGCTGGCGTTCTTTGCCTATGCTTGGGGTAAGCTTTCGCAACCACTGGCCGACACGCAGATGGGTGCCGTGGAGCGGCTGAAAACGCTGGGGTTTTCCATCAATCCGTTGATGAAGCTCTGCGCCACGCCGGATGAGGCGATTGCTGTTTATGACAGCATCGCCGTTCAGCGTGCTGATTTAGGCTACGATATCGATGGCGTGGTCTACAAAGTGGATCGGCTGGATTATCAGGAACGGCTGGGCTTCGTCTCGCGCTCGCCGCGCTGGGCGATTGCGCACAAGTTTCCCGCTGAGCAGGCCTTCACCACGCTGGAAGGGATCGACATTCAGCTTGGTCGCACTGGCGCGCTGACGCCCGTTGCCAAGCTTCATCCCATTACCGTCGGTGGCGTGGTGGTTTCCAACGCCACACTGCACAACGCCGATTACATCGCTGGTATCGGCAATGATGGCTTGCCAATCCGCGAGGGCAGGGACCTTCGGGTAGGAGACACTGTGATTGTGCAGCGGGCGGGTGATGTGATCCCCCAGATCGTGGATGTGCTGCTGGACAAGCGCGCTCCGGATAGCCAGCCGTTCGCATTTCCGACTGTGTGTCCAGCCTGTGGCAGTGAGGCTAAGCGCGAGGTGGACGCCAAAGGCAAGCCTGATAGCGTGACGCGGTGTACGGGCGGGCTGATCTGCCCGGCGCAGGCAGTGGAGCGGCTGAAGCATTTCGTCTCCCGCAACGCGCTGGACATTGATGGGCTTGGAGAGAAGCAGATCGAGGCGTTTTACGAGGATGGTTTGATCGCCAACGCCGCTGACATTTTCACGCTGGAAGTGCGCGACGGGCGCGCGATGAAAAAGCTGAAAGATCGCGATGGGTGGGGCGCGACCAGCATCGCCAACCTGTGGGCGGCTATCGATGAGCGTCGGCAGGTGCCATTTTCACGCTTTCTGTTTGCGCTGGGTGCCCGCCATGTCGGCGAGACGACCGCCCGCACCCTTGCGCGGCATTATTCAAGCTTTGAGAGTTTTCGTGCCGCTATGCTTGCGGCTGCGTCAGAGGACGTTGAGGCGCGTGAGGAGTTGGTGGGCATTGATGGCATCGGCGAAACGGTTGCCGTGTCGCTGATCCAATTCTTTGGCGAGAGCCATAATGAGCAGGTGCTCGACGCGCTGCTCGCTGAGATGACCATCGAGGATGAAGTCTTCGAAGTTCAGGAAAGCCCGGTGGCTGGCAAAGTGGTGGTGTTCACCGGCTCGCTGGAAAAGATGACCCGCGATGAAGCCAAGGCCATGGCTGAACGGTTCGGGGCGAAGGTGTCGGGGTCAGTGTCGAAGAAAACCGATCTGCTGGTCGCTGGACCAGGGGCAGGATCAAAACTCACCAAAGCGCAAGGCTTGGGCGTTGAAACGATCGATGAAGATGGCTGGTTTGAGTTGGTGGGCGTAACGCCTGGCTGAGCCCCTCTCTTCGTCATCCCGGCTTTGAGCCGGGATCCATTCCCGCGAACGATCTGGGAACAGTTGAGGCCGCTTAAAGCTCATTGAAGTGGGTCCCGGCTCACATGCTATGCGTGGTGGCCGGGATGACGGCCTTAGATGGGCGCGCAGGCGGTTTCTAAAAACGCCAGATCATCGCCGGAGAGCAGTGGGCCGATATCGGCCAATACCTTCGCGTGGAAAGCGTTGAGCCAGGCCAGCTCGGCGTCTGACATCAGGCCAACATCCACCAAACGGCGTTCAAACGGTGCACGCGTGATGGTCTCAAAGCCCATCATCGGCTGGTCGCCGCCCATGTCTTCCGGCTCGGTGACAAAGACAAGGTTCTCCAGGCGGATGCCGAATGCGCCTTCCTTATAATAGCCCGGCTCGTTGGAAAGCAGCATGCCAGGCTCCAACGGCACGCTGCCCTGTTTGGCGATGCGCGCCAGCCCTTCATGAACGCCCAAATAGGACCCAACGCCGTGCCCGGTGCCGTGGGCATAGTCCAGGCCATTGGCCCAGAGAAATTGACGCGCCAAAACATCCAGATGTGCGCCAGTTGTGCCTTTGGGAAAGCGTGCTGTGGCCAGCGCGATATGGCCTTTCAAGACCAGCGTGTAAGCATGTTTGCGCTCGTCTGTCGGTTCACCGACGAGCAGCGTGCGCGTGATGTCGGTCGTGCCATCGAGATACTGCGCGCCGGAATCCACCAGGTAGAGCGAATTCTGTTCAATCGGCGCGTTGGTCGCGTGGGTGACGCGGTAATGCACGATGGCACCGTTCGCTCCGGCGCCGGAGATGGTGGGGAAGGCAATGTCTTTGAGCTGATTGGTCTCACGGCGGCAGGCGAGCAGCTTTTCAGCCGCTTGAATCTCATCCAGATCCCCTTTGGGTGCCTCGTCGGCAAACCAAGCCAGAAACCTGGTGACGGCCGCGCCATCACGCACATGGGCGGCGCGCGTACCGGCCTGCTCGATAGCGTTTTTACGGCCGCGGGGTGCTTCGATTGGATCAGTGGCTTCCACCAGTGATCCGCCTGCCTCGGTAATCGTGTCAGCGATTTTCACCGACACATTCGCTGGATCGACCATGATGGTTGCTTGCGCCTTGCCAAGGCTTTCCAGCGCGGCGGGGAAGGTGGCGATGTCGGCGATGGTCACACCGGCCAGATGCGCTTCCGCTTCAGCGGTGAGTTTGCCGGGGTCGACGAAAAGCGTTGCCTCGCCTTCAGCGGTTATAATCGCGAAGGCCAGAAACATCGGCTTTTGCGGCACATCATTGCCGCGCAGATTGAACAGCCACGCTGCTCCATCAGCTTGAGTGAGCACCACCGCGTCAGCACGCTTGTCCTTCACGGTTTGGGCAATGCCAGCGATTTTTTCCGCAAATTTTTGCCCTGCGAACTCCAGCGGGTGAACCACAATGGGTTCAGCGGGTCGCACGGGCCGATCTGCCCAGATGGTGTCGATGAGATTGGTTGTTGTCGGTGCGGTTGTCGCACCAGCTTTTTCAGCTGCCTTCTTGAAACGTTTGAAACCATTGATCGTGTGGAGCCACGGATCGTAGCCAATGGTTTTATCGGCCAGATCAAGCTCACCCAGATAGGCTGCTATCGGGTTTTCGACCATATCGTCGGGCGTGAAGTCAGGCTGCACGGTTTGGGCGCGCACTTGCAGCGTGTAGCGCCCATCGGTGAACACGCGAGCCTCATCAGGCAGCACCAGCACAAAAGCGTTCGATCCGGTGAACCCGGTCAGCCAAGCCACGCGTTCTGCATAGGCTGGCAGATACTCGCTTTGGTGCTCATCGGTGCGCGGCACAAGCAATCCATCAAGCCCTTGGGCGGCCATGGCGTTGCGCAAATCAGCCAAGCGCTGCGGGCCTTTCTCCGGCTCACTGGTATCGTCATAGCTTTGTAGAGGTTGGGGGTCGCCCATCGAAAATCCTAACAAATTGTGCAGCGCATCATGCGCTGGATGCAAGGCTGCCTTGAGAGGAAAGGTCTACCTCAGAACGTAAAGAAGGACCATGTTGGCAGGGTAAGAACCGAACGTCTCCCCCCAGAGACTCACATGAGAATTCTAGGGTCCAGACCCTAAGCCACTAAGGAGCCAGTCATGGCCGTTTTCGCCTTCTCAGAACCACAGGCTGTTTTTGTCGCTGACAGCAAAAAGCCATCGATCTTCCGTCGCGCTCTTAACGCGATCATCGAAGCACGTATGGCGCAGGCTCAGCGTCAGGTGAACGCCCACATCGCAACGCTCGACCCAAAAACCCGTGCCAAGTTTGACATTGGCAATGCGGTGACCGGCAAGAACGGCGTTTACATCTGGCCGTACTGATCGGTTGATCTGACATTACCTTAGGAGAAGCGCAGACCATTCCCCGTGATGGATGCGCTTTTCCAGTACCAGGCCCTCAGCGCGATAGCGGGCGAGCACCGCGCGCGCTTGATGCTGCATCAGGCCTGACAAAATAATTACACCGCCTTTGGCCAGAAGTTTGGTCATAGGTGCCGCGAGAGCGATCAAAGGTCCGGCCAAAATATTGGCTATGATCAAATCATATGGCGCTCCGGCTTGGGGTGCGCCCATCACACCATCCGCCTCCGCGACACTGATCCATGGCGCCAGCTGATTAAGCTGGGCGTTTTGCCGGGTCACTTCCACTGAAATGGGATCAATGTCCGTTGCCAGCACTGGTGATTTGGTGAGGTGCACGGCCGCCATCGCCAGCACGCCCGTACCTGTGCCAACATCGAGCATGTTGGTGAAGCGCTGACGGGCGCAGGCCCAATCGATCAATTCCAAACAACCAAGCGTCGTGCCGTGATGGCCAGTTCCAAAGGCGCGGCTGGCCTCCACGCGAATGCCAATGTCGGTCGGTCCAACAGCATCGCGCGCATGGATGCCGTGAACGACAAACCGCCCGGCGCGGATGGCCTGCAAGCCTTCCAGACTGGCCGTGACCCAATCCACTTCGTCCAAAACCTCACAGGTCAGCGGTGCTGCGAAGGCATCGGAGCCCAAAGCATCCCGGATCGCTGTTTCCAGGGCTTGTGCGTCGTTGCCCTCGCGAAACACGTCTACCGTCCAGTGTCCGGCCTCTTCATCTTCGAAAAACGCAATCGGCGTCTGTTCGGCTTCAAAGGCCTGTTCCAGCAGCTCAGCGATGCGCTCTGCTTCTTCGCGGTGAGGGACGGCCAGGGTGGCCTTAACGGTTGGCATCTTTGGTATCGGTGCTCGATTTGGATTGGTTTTTTTGCTGCGGCGTTGGTCCAAACAGAAAGACCGTGTCGCCCGCAGTTGGCTTGAACCGGGCGCCAAGCGCCGGTGAGATGAAGGCCCCTTTAGGGGAAACGGCAAACATCACTTGGGTTGCTGGGTCACGCTGAGCGCGCAACGCCTCCATGGTAAATTCTTCGGTCAGCTTGGTGCGCTGCACCGTCCAATCGTTGGTGATCATGCGGAATTCCGCTTCTGTCTCACCCATAGACGGATTGAGCAGGCGCTGACCGCTGACCGTGGTGGCCAGTTCATCGCGCTTGCCTTCTTCGATACCCAAACGAAACACGCGCGCACGGCCAAGCTCGGGTCCAAAATCGGTGCACACCAGCGCATTGTAGGCATCATTGTCGGTGGCAGCGATCAGGGTGCCGAAGCGCGACAGATCCAGATGGTGTTCTGCGGCTTCGGAGAGGATTTCCCCGAAATAGGTATTGAACCCTGCCTGGCGAGCTGCCGACAGGCGTGAGTGATTTCGATCTGCGATAAGCACCGGCAAGTCAGCGCTTTTCAGTTTCTCCGCCAAGGCCAGGGAGAAGCGGTTGGACCCGATGATGAGAAATCCATCGGGGTCGGCGGAGGTTATGCCCAGCAGGTTGGCCAGCGGCTTTAGCGAGAAACCATGAAGGATGACCGTTGTGAGCACCACCAGGAAGGCCAGCGGTGCCAGGCGTGCGCCATCTTCCACACCGATGCTGACCAGTGTGCCCGCAAACAGGCCGGATACAGCAACAGCAACAACGCCGCGTGGGGCAATCCAGCCGATCAGCAAGCGCTCTTTGAAGGAAAGCTCCGTGCCGACAGTTGCCAACATGATGGCCAGAGGGCGGACCAGAAGCAAAAGCGCGGCGATGTAGGCGAAATCACGCCAGCCGAGCGAGAGAATATCCTCCATCGACACGCTGGCGGTCAGCACGATGAAAAGGCCTGATACCAGCAGAATGGTCATCACTTCTTTGAAGCGACGAATATCGGTGTAGCTGGCAAGTTTCGCGTTCGCGAGCACAATGCCCATCACCGTCACCGTGACCAAGCCTGCCTCAGCAAGCACAGCATCGGTGGCGGCGTAACCGACCAGCGCAGCGACCAGAATGATGGGGCTTTTGAGATAATCCGGCACCAGGCCGCGAGAAAAAGCCGTTGCCAGCAGATTGGTGGCGATCCAGCCACCGATAACACCGATCAGCAATGCAGCCGCCACTTGAAAGGTAATGGTGCCGGCGGGGTTGCCGCTGTTGAGAGCGAGCACCGTTTCAAACGCGATGACGGCGAAAAGTGCGCCGATGGGGTCGACCACGATGGCTTCCCAGCGCAGCACCGAGCCGGTGCGGGTGGGCAGTTTGGCCTGGCGCAGCAAAGGCATGATGACCGTGGGGCCGGTGACCACCATGATGCCGGAGAAGACGATGGCCGCTTCCAGCGAAAGCCCGGCGATGTAATGCGCGGCGAGTGTGCCAAGCACCCAAACCAGCGGTGCGGCAAAGATGATGATGCGGCGCACCGCTTTGGCGGTGCCGCGAATTTCTGCAAAGTTCAGCGTCATCCCGCCTTCAAACAGGATGATGGCCACCGCCAGAGCGACCAGTGGTTTCAGCAGATCACCGAAGTCTTCCGATGGGTTGACGAGGCCCGTGACAGGCCCCGCTATCAGCCCAGCCAAGAGCAGCAGCACGATGGCAGGCACTTGGGTGCGCCAGGCAACCCATTGTGCGCCGATGCCAAGCACACCGATCAGCGCGATGGTGAAGATAAGATCATGCACGGCTGGCTTTCTTCAGGTTTTGAAGGCCCTGCTGGCAGGTCAGCCAGCCTGATTGTGGGGGGTGACAAAGCTCTCAACCACTTTCTTGCGGCCTGCCTTGTCGAAATCAATGGTCAGCTTGTTGCCTTCGATCAGGCTAACATCGCCATAGCCGAACTTTTGGTGGAACACACGGTCTCCGAGCGCAAAACTGGAGGCTTTGGTGGACACCGATCGCGCCACCAATTCTCCATCGATGGTCATCGGGCCGGAGGAGGGGCGTTTGCCGGTGCTTTTGGCAGCCTGGGCGCGCTTCCAGCCAGGGGTCTGGTAGGCACTGTCCATTTCAAGTGGTTTGTCGAAACGGCTCGCG
Source organism: Pseudomonadota bacterium (assembly GCA_039814945.1). Taxonomy (GTDB): domain Bacteria; phylum Pseudomonadota; class Alphaproteobacteria; order Rhizobiales; family MH13; genus MH13. The sequence continues at coordinate 94,059 of JBCCAF010000001.1, read as the reverse complement.
CCATAATTTCCGTAGCCGCGTGCGCCGTATCCGCCATAGCTGGATGTTTGTTCAATCACGTCCACATGATCCACTGGCAGCTCATCCAAGAACCGCGAGGGGATTGAGGATTGCCACAGGCCATGAATGCGCCGGTTGGACGAAAACCAGAGCTTGGCGCGTTTACGCGCGCGGGTGATGCCGACATAGGCGAGGCGCCGCTCTTCTTCGAGCCCCGCTTTGCCGTTCTCATCCAGTGAGCGCTGCGAGGGGAAAAGCCCTTCCTCCCAGCCTGGCAAAAACACCGTGTCGAACTCAAGCCCCTTGGCGGCGTGTAGGGTCATCAGCGTCACGGCATCTTCTTGCTCAGCGCTTTCCACATCCATCACCAGCGAGATGTGTTCCAAGAAACCGGCAAGGTTTTCAAACTCCTCTATGGAACGGATGAGTTCCTTCAAATTGTCGAGGCGTCCTGGCGCTTGGGGAGACGTGTCGTCCTGCCACATTTTTGTGTAGCCGGACTCATCGAGCACAATTTCGGCAAGTTCAGTGTGGGGCAGGGTATCGAGATTGCCGCGCCAGCGATCAAAATCCTCGATCAGCTTGCGCAAAGCCGTTCGTGCGGCGGGCCGAATCTCTTCGGTCTCTGAGAGCAGGCGGGCTGCCGCCAAGGGCGACATATCTTGATCACGCGATAGGGCGTTGATCTTGCGCACGGTCGTGTCGCCGAGCCCGCGTTTTGGCACATTGACGATGCGTTCAAATGCCATGCCGTCTTCGGGCTGGGCGATGACCCGCAGATAAGCCAGTGAATCGCGAATTTCTTGGCGCTCATAGAAGCGTGGCCCACCAACCACCCGATAGTTGAGGCCAAGCGTGAAGAACCGATCCTCAAACTCGCGCATTTGGGCGGAGGTACGCACCAGAATGGCCATCTCGTTGAGCGTGTTACCCTTGCGCTGAAGGGTCTCAATCTCTTCGCAGACCGCGCGGGCCTCCTCAGAGCTATCCCAAGCCGACGCGACGGTGACCTTCTCCTCGCTGTCCTCGGCCACCACATCGGTGAACAGCGTCTTGCCGAGCCTGTCCTCATTGTGCGCGATCAGGTGCGAGGCTGTGGCGAGGATGGACGAGGTGGAGCGGTAGTTGCGTTCCAGTCGGATCACAGTGGCGCCGGGAAAATCGCGCTCAAAGCGCAAAATGTTGTCCACTTCGGCGCCGCGCCAGCCATAGATCGACTGATCATCATCACCCACACAGCAGATGTTGGGTTTGGCCTCGTCAGTACCTTGTGCAAGCAGTCGCAGCCACAAATACTGCGCGACGTTGGTGTCTTGGTACTCGTCCACCAGCAAGAATTTAAAGCGGCGATGGTAGTCGGCCAGAATATCCGGGTTTTCGGTGAAAAGCTTAATGGGTTTGACCAGCAGATCGCCGAAATCCACCGCATTCAGCACCGCCATGCGGTCCTGATAGGCCTGGTAAAGCTCCACGCCGCGCCCATTGGCAAAAACACCATCAGAGGCTGGCACTTGGTCGGGCAGCAGGCCACGGTTCTTCCAGCGGTCGATGTGGGACGCAAGCTGGCGGGCGGGCCAGCGCTTTTCATCAATATTTTCAGCTTGAATAAGCTGTTTTAAGAGCCTGATCTGGTCGTCAGTATCAAGGATCGTGAAGCTGGATTTCAGGCCTGCCAGCTCCGCGTGGTAGCGCAGGAGGCGCGTGCCGATGGCGTGGAAGGTGCCGAGCCAAGGCATGCCCTCGACGGCGGAGCCGATCATCCCACCTATGCGCTGCTTCATCTCGCGCGCGGCTTTGTTGGTGAAGGTCACCGCCATGATCTGGCCGGGTGACGCACGCCCCGTGCCCAAAATGTGCGCGATGCGGGTGGTGAGCACGCGGGTTTTGCCGGTGCCAGCGCCCGCCAGCACCAAAACAGGGCCATCGAGCGTTTCAACGGCGCGCTGTTGTTCTGGGTTCAGGCCTTCCAGCCAGGGTGCGTTGGCTCCAGCAACAGCGCCACTTCGTGCAGCGAGCGCGCGTTCCGTGATGGAGCTAGAATGGTGTGTCAGATCAGACATAAAAACTTGCAGGTTCGATTTCAGGCATGATTCGCATTCCGCCATGCTAAACCAGACGGGAAGACAATGTTGCCTATTTGTGCTCTTCAATTGAGGCGTCAATCAGCGCCTCGTTGAAATGGCGCAGAGCATCGACTTGGCGGGCATACCCCACCGTCTGCGACAGCGCGGCGGTGCGCACAACCGGCACTTCATCCAGGCCGTTTTCGTCAAACACACGCAGCGCCCGTTCCATCGTGTCGGAGGTGAGCAGCCTCGGCGCGCCTTCTTCAAGCGGAGCCGGGCGTTCATCAAGGTCCGGTGGCAGGCGTTCCATAAAGTCATTCACACGCACCGACCGCATCAACTGGCTGTGCGGACCATCGGCGACGGCAAGGCCTCGGCTTTCCAACTGCCAGTAGAAATAAGATCGCCCGTGAACAGCAATCGTGATGCCGGTGGCGATGGAGACCGTTAAGAGAAGCGCGATGGAAAGCGTGTAGCCGCCGGTCAGCTCGAACACGATCATGGTGGTGGAAAGCGGTGCGCCAATGACCGCAGCAGCCACGGCGCCCATGCCGAGAATGGCGTACAGCCCTTCAGACGAAGCCATTTCAGGGAAGGCGCTGGCGGCGATCAGCCCGAAAGCACCGCCGGTCATGGCCCCGACATAAAGCGAGGGGGAAAAGATGCCGCCACCAAAGCGCGAGGCCAAACATATCGCAGTTGCCGCAGTCTTTAAGAAGATCAGCGTCATCATCAGGTCCAGCGGTAGCTGGTTGCGCAGCGCCAGGTCGGTTGCCTGGTAACCAACGCCGAGCACTTGGGGAAACCAAACCGCGATAATGCCCACAGCCAGTCCACCAACCGCTGGTCGCAGCCATGTTGGCGCGCTCACCGTGCGGGCAACATAATCGGTGCCGATCAGCGCGTACTGGAAGAGCACGGCCACCAACGCGCAGACCAAGCCAAGCAGAGCGAAGGCGGGAAACTCAAAGAACGAGGTGATCTGATAATCTGGAATGGTGAAGGCGACGGCATCGCCGAAATAAAGCCGGGAGATGATGGTGGCGGCACCAGAGGCAATGACAATCGCCGAAAACGCCGACAGCGCGTAGTGGCCTAAAATCACTTCGTGGGCGAACAGAACGCCTGCAATCGGCGCGTTAAACGAGGCGGAGACCGCACCCGCCACCCCGCAGGCAAGCAAAACACGGTTTGATGAACTGGGCAGCTTGAACAGGCGCGAAATGCTGGCGGCGATGGTGGCGCCCAAATGCACCACCGGTCCCTCACGGCCTGTGCTGGCGCCAAAGCCGAGAGATGTTGCTGACACCAACGCCGAGCCAACGCCTGGCCAGAACCGCAAGCTGGTTTCTGGCGTGTGCTTGGCTTCGATCACATCGGCCACGCCCAGCGGGCGTTTCTGCGGCTGGATATAATGCAGGAAAAGGCCCACTAAGAGGCCGCCTAAGGCAGGCACAAACACCACCGTGTACCAGGGCAGAACGCGCGCGGCGCTGGCCACTTGCTCGGTCATCGTGCCAAGCCACGTCCACTGTACGGCGCCGATCAGCTCGCGAAATGCGATGGCCGCAAGCGACGTTCCGATGCCGATCAGCGCCGCCAAAAGCCAGACAAGTGGCTGCTTTTTGCGCAGGGCATAGGTGACGTTGGGTCGCGCCCACATGAGGACGCTGCTGGTGATTGAGCGAAAGATGTCAGCCATAGTTACGCGTATGCAGCTGGGTGAGGTATGATCCGCTAACAGTAGGGCGCGCATTCTTGCGTTGGCGCAATGGTTTATGGCTTATTTTCCTGCGAAAGTTGTAGGCCTGTTCATGGGTTGGCGTCGATTTGTGTGCGATGCATGATAAATGGCCTGTGCGCATGCCCTAATAATGACCTTTGATCTGGCTATCGGCGGACCATGAATCGCTTCCTTCTCTTGATGGGTTCCTTGTTGCTTTTGGCGCTGACCACGGCGCTGATCGCCCCGCGTTTCATCGATTGGAGCAACTACACCGATGTGATTGAGGAGCAGGCTTCGCGTGTGTTGGGCCGCGAGGTGCATGTGTCTGGCGCGGTGGATTTGCGCTTTTTGCCGATGCCGCGCATCACCTTTTCTGATGTTGAAATTGCTGGGCAAGCCGATGGGTCGCAGCCGGGCTTCACTGCACGGCGCATGGAAGCGCTGATGTCGCTGGCGCCGTTTTTGAGCGGCGAGACCCACATCGTGGAACTCACATTGCAAGAGCCGACGGTACGCCTTGCCGCGCTGGGCGAGGGCATGTCGCAGATTGCCAGTGAAACGCTTGATTTGGGCGCGGTGCGTATCGACGAAGCGACCATCGTTGATGGCCGGATCGAACGCATTGCTGCCGATGGTCGCGTTCAGGTGCTGATGGATGGGCTGAATGCCAGCCTTTCGGCCCCCAGTCTTCTTGGCCCATGGCGGGTCGATCCGGGTTCAGCCATCGTGGGTGGCGAGCGGGTCAGCCTTCGGGTGAACACAGGTGCGTACAATGGCGATCGGCAAATGCGCATGCGCGTTGCTGTGCTGCCGATTGCGCGGCCTATGGAGATCACAATCGATGGCCATTTGGATTGGTCCGATGCCAATGCCAGCTTTGAAGGGCGCGGCGTTGCGCGCAGCTTGGACGGTTTGGTGGCCGAAACGGAAACACAGCCGCTAGCCGAAGCACTAACCTGGCGGGTGGCCGCCGACATTGTCGCCGCGCTGGATGACATTGAAGCCGAAGAGATTGAGCTAACGCTTGGCCAGGCGCAGGACCAGGCCTTTGTGCTCAATGGCCGTGCGCATGTGAACCTTGGCGAGCGACCGGCCTTCAACGCAGAGATTTCATCGCGCCAGGTCGATCTGGATCGTATGCTTGGCGGTGGCGCTGCCGAGCCGGTGAATTTGGATGCTGGCTGGGCCTCTGCCGGAACACTTGTGCGCTGGATCGACCAGATGACGGTGCCTGGCGAGGTGTCGTTTGATATCCCAGCCATCGTGCTTGGCGGCTCGGTGATCCGCGATATTGGCTTTGACGCTACGTACAGTCCGGGCGTGCCTATCTCGCTTGAAAATCTGGTCGCGACGTTTCCTGGTGAAACAGATTTCGGCTTTACCGGTGCGGTTGGCGCGGTTGGTGAGGTCGATGGCACTGATCTGGCAATAGACGGGGTGATGACGCTGGAAAGCGCCGCGCCTGATCTGTTTGTCGGCTGGTCCACCGGTCGGCGCGATGAGGGTGGCACGTTCTCTCAGCTTTCCTCGGTCAATTTGCGCGGGCGCGTGGTGGCGGCCCCCGGTGATGTTTCGGTTGAGCGGTTGCGTGGTCAGATTGATGGTGCCGCGCTCAACGGATCGCTGGCTTATCGCGATGTTGCCGGGCTTGGCGGTCAGCTGGATGTGGACCTTAACGCCGGTCGCTTTGACTTTGGCCTGCTGTCTGGCCTTGGGCGTTGGTTGACCCACGCTGGCAGCGCATCGTCCGAAGCACCTGATGGTCCACTGATTGATACGCTCAATGCCGACCTTGTTGTCCAAGAGCTTGTGGCTGGCGCTGAAGATTTGGGCGAGGTCACGGTGTCAGTCGCCACAACGCCGGAGCGTATCCGCATCGATGAGCTTTCCATTGGCGATGCAGTGGGTGCTAGCGTGTCAGCATCGGGCTTTTTTGAGCGCGGTGCTTTTCCGCCGATTGGGACACTCTCGGTTAATGCCGATATGGACCGGCTTGGCGGCCTGATGCGCTTGGCCCGTGATGTGCTGGGCGATAATCCGGTGCTGCTTGATCTCTATCGCAATGCGGGTCTCTACGCGCCAGCCTCACTTGCTGGCAGCTACTCGCACGATGCGGCGAGCGGTATGGAAATTGGGCTTTCTGGCACGCTGGGCGACACCGAGGTCGATGTTTTTGGCGCCATGCCTGCGGTAGATAGCGGTGACCTGCCCACCGGTTTGGCAAGCCTGTTTGAGCGGGCCGCTGAGATGCGTTTTGAAGCGCGCTCAGATGATGCCTATGCGCTTGTCGGTCAGTTGGGCGTTGCCGCGCTTCCCATCGATGTAACCGGTGAAGGCAGTGCGGTCGCGAGCCTGATCAGCGATGGGCAGAACCAGCCAAACCTGCGCCTAGCCTTTGACGGCCTTGATACCACGCTGCGCGTCAACGCTGCCTTGCAGGGTGATGCCGAAGCGGGCGTCACCGGGCTTGAGGGCACGGGATCCGTTTTCGCCGGAGATGTCGCGCAGCTTGGCTTGATGGCAGGCATGGCCGTGCCTGGGCTGTTTGATACGATCAGCGCTTCGGCTGGCTTTGATGTGTCTTATGATGTGGAGGCGCAGCGCGCAGCGCTCACGGGGCTTTCTGGCGATTTTGCCGATGTGCCTGTCTCGGGCTCCGGTAGCGTTCAACGCGATCCGCTTGGCACATCTTTGTCCCTGGATTTGGATGCTGACAGCGTTGATTTGCCCAGCGTCCTTGCCGGTTTCGTCGGCCCGTCGGCTTTTGATCAGGGGTTCAGCCCGGTTTGGCCGGAGGGCCCGCTGGTGTTCAATCCGATGCTTGTCGATCTCTCACTCAAACTCTCCGCGCCACGGGTGCGGCTTTGGGATGATCTGACAGCGCTCAATGGCGAGATTGAATTAGCCGCTGAAGAGGGGCGTTTGACGCTGGATGCGCTGCGTGGCGAGCTTCTGGGCGGCATGTTGGATGGTCGCTTGGTGTTGCGTGATGCTGATCGCGGCGGCATCGCCGATGGACGCTTGGCTCTGCGCGATGTGGATGTTTCTCGCCTTGCCTGGGAGCGTGGTGGCCAGCCGGTGATGAATGGCCAGATGTCGGCGAATTTAAGCTTTGAAAGCGCCGGTGGCTCTGTTGCTTCGCTGATCTCCGGACTGACCGGCGATGGCACATTGGCGCTGAGCGATGTCACGATCACCGGACTTGGCCTGAACGGGTTTTCGCGCATTCTACAGGCCTCTGACGCGGGGTTGCTCGATGAAGATGCCGACCTAGAAGCTGCTTTTGCCGATGCGCTGAGCGCTGGCACCATGCGTATTGAGGAAGCCGACACGCCGGTCAGCCTGGTCGGGGGCGTTGCGCAGATCAGCAATCTTTATCTGGAAGGCGGTGAAACGGCGCTACGCGGCGGGCTGACGGTCGATCTTTCCACCAATGACGTGGATGCTGATTTCTCCTACGCGGCAGTGGACGGTCCCGGTGATGTGGAAGCGATGCCCAATGTTGGCCTGTCGTTTGCCGGACCTTTGTCGGCGCCGGAGCGCGAATTGGACGTGTCACAGATTTCCAGCTTCTTGAATGTTCGCCAGTTGGAGCTGGAAATCCGTCGCGTTGAGGCGTTGAACGCGGAAATACTGGAGCGCGAGCGCTTGCTTCGCATTATGGCAGCGGTCGATTTGGATCAGAGGCGTCTGGAATTTGAGCGGGAAGAAGACCTGCGCCTTGAGCAGGAGCGGTTGGAAGAAGAAGCACGCGATCGTGCAAGAGTTGCCGCTGAGCGCGAGGCTGCTGCCCAGGCAGCGCGTCAGGCTGAAGAGGATCGCGAACGTGTGCTGCGTGAAGCTTTGCTGGCGCGCGAGGCTGAGCAGGCTTTGCCAAGCACCCCATCCGCATTGGACCTGACGCTGCCACCGCTTGAGACGATTGTCGTGCCGCGCAATCCTCTCGCGATTGGCGAAAGCCCGCCGCCTGCCACATCGGCGCCGCTGGACCTTACGCCTCGCTAGGAACGAGTGGCTCAGAGGCTGATCCTGCCCTGACGCACCAACTGTGTGTTGAGATCGGCCAGCACAGCCAAGCGCAACTGGCTGGCAAGGTTCGACTCCGGCGCTCGGCCATCATCGATGGTGCGGATAAAGGCGGCCAAGCTTACCCCATTGTCTTTGGCCAGGCGCTCCACCTCCGCCCAGAATTCTGGTTCCAGCGCGATGGACGTGCGGTGGCCAGCCAGGCTGACGGAACGTTTGACCAGCATGATCCTCAGTCGCCGAGCTTGTGATCATCTAAATGCTTGGTGATCTTGGTTTTGGCGCTCTTTTCAGCTTGTTTGGCGGCCTTGGTGCAACCGTGAAGAACGCGGTTTTCCTCCGCGTCCTTTTCCTTTTGCACCCGCGCTTTGGCCTTTCGGGCTTGGCGTAAATTGATGACGTTTTCGGCCATACTTTAGGACGGTGCGATCATCTTGGCAGGCACGACGATGGCGTCAAAGTCTTCCTCTGAGATACCCAGCGCCAGCGCCTCGACCTTCAAGGTCGTGCCGTTCTTGTGGGCGTTCTTGGCGACTTTGGCAGCCAGATCATAGCCGTATTTTTCTTTCAGCGGCGTGACCAGCATCAGCGAGTTGGCGAGGCCCTCGGCAATGTTCTCTAGGCGCGGCTCGATGCCGACCACGCAATTGTCGGTGAAGGAAACGGCCGCATCGGCCAGCAGGCGCACCGATTGCAGGAAGTTGTAGGCCATCATCGGATTGTAGACGTTGAGTTCAAAGTGACCCTGCGAACCGGCAAAGCCGATGGCGGCGTTGTTGCCGTGCACATGGGCGCAGACTTGGGTGAGCGCCTCGCACTGGGTGGGGTTCACCTTGCCCGGCATGATGGACGAGCCCGGTTCGTTTTCGGGTAGTGCCAATTCGCCGAGACCCGCGCGCGGACCGGAGCCTAAGAAGCGGATGTCGTTGGCGATTTTGAAGCAGGACATGGCCACCGTGGAAATCGCACCATGGGTGAACACCATGGCGTCATGGGCGGCCAGCGCCTCGAACTTGTTGGGCGCGGTGGTGAAGGGCAGGCTGGTGATACCAGCGATTTTTTCGGCGACTTTTTCAGCAAAGCCGACCGGTGAGGCGAGGCCGGTGCCGACAGCGGTGCCGCCTTGGGCCAGCTCCATCAGGGCGGGCAGCGTATCTTCGATGCGCTTGATGCCATTGGTGAGCTGCTGGGTGTAGCCACCAAACTCCTGACCGAGCGTCAGTGGCGTCGCGTCCTGGGTGTGCGTGCGCCCGATCTTGATGATGTCGGCCCAGGCATCCGACTTGGCGGCCAGCGCATCACGCAGATGGGTGAGGGCAGGGACCAGCCGGTGCACCACTTCTTCAGCGCAGGCGATGTGCATGGCCGTTGGGAATGTGTCGTTGGACGACTGGCTCATGTTGCAATGGTCATTGGGGTGAACCGGGGTTTTGGAACCCATTTCCCCACCCAGCATTTCAATGGCGCGGTTGGAGATCACCTCATTGGAATTCATGTTCGACTGGGTGCCCGAGCCGGTCTGCCAGACCACCAGCGGGAAGTGCGCATCCAGCTTGCCGTCGATCACCTCTTGCGCGGCCTCAACAATCACCTTGCCCAGCTCGGTATCCATCTTGCCGAGATCCATGTTGGTCTCGGCAGCGGCGCGTTTCACAATGCCGAGCCCACGGACAATTGGGGCTGGCTGGGTTTCCCAGCCGATCTTGAAGTTGCCCAGCGAGCGCTGCGCCTGGGCACCCCAATATTTGGAAGCGTCCACTTCAATGGGGCCAAAGGTATCGGATTCGGTACGGGTGTCGGTCATGCTCAAAGGTCCTCAGCCAAGGGTTTCAAGGCGCGCAAATGCGGTTGCGCGTGACCTATCACGGGCGTTTAGCGATGACCATCAGACTGGCGGGTAAGGCGGGCGAAATTAGGAGAGGCGTTCAGCTCTTTTTGCGGAAGGCGTCGAGCGAGACGACATCGGCGGACTTTTCCTCGCCATCATCCTCTGCGGTGTCGCCGACATTCCCATCTTCAGCGGTGTCGCTGTTGCTTGGGGCTTCGGCGGTTGCTGTTTCCAGCCGCACTGGCGCATTTTCACCGGCATCTTCGGGCAGCGGTTCTGCCACTTCACCGATCATGTCTTCTTCATCCACCAGAAGCGTTTCAAACTTCAGAGCGAAATCGACCGACGGATCGGCAAACCCCGTGACCGAGGAGAACGGAATAAGCAGACGTTCCGGCACGCCGGAAAAGCTCAGGCCTACTTCGAAGGTCTGCTCGGTGACCTTCAAATCCCAGAACTGGTGCTGCAGCACCACCGTCATTTCTTCCGGGAAACGCTGGCGCAGCGCCGAGGAAATGCGCACGCCCGGCAGGCGTGTATCGATGGTGATGTAGAAATGGTGCTCGCCGGGAAGTCCGGTTGAGCCGATTTCTGTCAGCACTTGGCGAACAACGCCTCGCAGGGCATCGCTGACCAAAACATCGTATCGGATCAAATCATCGGACATGAGTCGCATACTGCAACGCTTCGCTGGGCTTGCAAAGAGCGATTTTGCGCCAACATGCCTGTGCGATGATGACGCTTGTGTGAAACCGCCAAGAAAACGGGGCAAAGCAAAAGACGGCCAAGGAAAAAGCAAAGTGCAGGCTTCTGTTGCCAGGTGCCTGCGAACCCCGACCACCAGGGGCTAACCTAGTGGGAGTTTAAGTCGGTATTACAAACTGCGTTACGCAGCCTGTGCAACCGGAGCATAGTTGTCATTTGCAACTACAAAATGGTCCGATAACGGCGGAACCATGCCGAACGAAAGAACACCCTTTACGCCCTCGTCGATCCTATTTCGCCCCCACAAAAACTGTCCCAAAACACGAGGTGTGCAACAGTTTATGGTGGAGGCGCCGGGTACCGCCCCCGGGTCCGATAGGTTTATTACGATGACCGTTTATCGTCGTAGCCGGTTGCCCGGCATCACCAATATAAGCGCCAGGGCCAAGTTTTTCAAAGGCTAATCGCGCAAGGGGCAAAGCACATCGCCCTGCGCGTTCATTGGGCGGGTATTAGGCAGCCGCAACAGCGCGCAAGAATGAGGATACCGCCCTCTTCAGATGCTTGGATATCGGGGCCAGTGACGTGCCGCTGGAAGAGACCATGTCGACGTATGTTTGGTTGTCCGCTGTGTGGACAGAGTTGCCTTCTTCCAGAAGTCGATCAATGTCCGCATTTGGGGTTTGTGCCAAAAACGTCGGGTTTTGGAAGCCAAGCTACTCACCTACTCCTCGATATTCTATGAACATCATGGCGCTTGAATGGAGCGAAGGTGGTTCGCAATCAGTGCTGATAACAAAAAGTTGGTAATATTTATTTACGAATTCAAAAACGGTCTATTTTAGAATCATTGCATGGAATCAATAATTGCAAATTCAATCTTATTTTTTTTGTCAACGTACCCTATTTTATCATATTTATTTCTACTTCTGTTCTTTGTTCTTGTTTTTCCCGCCAGTCGATTTGGTCGAAAAAGGTGGTGGCTGCGGCTAGGAACGTTGCTTCTGGTGGCAACCTTATTGCCGCTCGCTCTAAACCATCCGCTCAACGCAGCCGTCGGGAACATACGGAGCGATAACGTTCCATTGGCTGGCAGTGCGCCACTACAATTGACGGGCAGCGACATTATCCTCCTTGACTGGTTTGACTCTTACAGAGCGCGCCAAACGCCAGATCACACGCCCTGCGCCATTCTTTGCCAAAACCTGCTATACAGCGGCGGCGTTCAAGCCGTCTTGCTGCCGACGTCGGAGAATGGCAGCGCAACCTTTTGGCGATTTGAACTAGAAACACGGTCGCACTGCGACCCAGTAGTTGGTCTGTATGGACCTGCCGCAATGCGCAACGGAGTTGGGGAATGCCTTGTCAGCGAAGTCATCGCTGATCCTGAACTGACGCTCAAATACAGCTTTGAGCGCGAAAGTACTGAGGATCTCAACCACCTCGGCTCGAAAATTGTTGTAACCACCTACCTGACGGAGGTCGTACGCTTTGATGAAAGCAGGGAAACAGCACTCTTCCGCGAAACGAGCGTCAGGGCAAACCACATAATTGTCCCGATAGCTATCGGCATGATTGCCGACATCAAATCTGGGCGTAGGGAGCTGCTAGGCCGCATCTCTCGTTTCACGGGGACGGATTTCGATCGTCGACGTTTGGACGACCGCCTTTTTGGTGATGCAGTCGCAGGCCCTACAGCTCCACCGAATGCTATGCAGGTAGCGATCAACGCGCTTCGTGATCCTCAAATAGAAGCTTCAGCTACGCACAATTTATTGTTTGATGCACTATACGAGGGACAGCGGAGCAATCTGTCAGAGCCAAACTCCAATACGCGCTGGGTTATTGAGGCGCTTCGTGATCCGCGGGTTTCGCGGGTGTATGGCGGGCCATCAAGGCGTGGTCGGTTGGCATCTCTGGTGTTGCCGGTCGACCCATCTCTTGCGCGCGATTTGACTGAAGCTGTAGCCGCTCGTTTGCTTCGCAATCCTGAAGACGAAGACAACAATGCTGAATTGAATGAGTTGCTCAAGCGGATGGGAGACGATCACATCCGCGCAGTTGCTGGTCAGCTATATCAAATGGCTGAGAACGCGGATTTGCAGGGTGTCGCGGCCGAGAGCATTCTGAGGCTAGCGGAAACTGAACCCAATAGTGCGGATTTTTTTGCTGGCTTACTTCGAGAGGTACTGGATAGCGGTGGGCAACGCCCCTTCTTCATTTGGGAACAAGATGAATATAGCCGTCAGGCGCGGCTCGCTATTCGTGCGCTGTGCTTGCTCGGAACCACAGCCTCTCATCATGATGAACTTCTAACGAGATATTACAACGAATATATTGGGCCGCGTCCGAGACGGCTCGACACTTTGCTCGTTGGCCGCACTTTATTGAGAATGCAGAGCGATATTGCGTTTCGTGATCATTTGACGGCGCAGAACCTGGATCATCTAGCAATTTTTGATTCAATCGAACGCCCTCCTTCGCCTGAGCGTTGCAACTGACGTTCGGCTGTCGATAGTTCGGCCCGACTTGCAGAACCCCGTAGAGTTCCACAAGCCCCTACCCAAAACTACCGTGCCAAAAACGACCGTTTTTGGCACGCCTCTTCGGTTTGCGGAGAGCCCGGCGTCTAAGCACTCCTAATACCCCTGCCAAAACCTCTTAGGTTCTGAGAAGTTTTTGGAGCAAAAAAGCTGTCGTTCAGTCCATTCTTTCTGATGTCCAACTTCGGCTCAAAGCTGTCGTCGGAGAGCAACTCAGCCGAAACGCGCGGGCTTATCTGTTCGTGGCCTATGTGTTGAGATCAAAAGTTCTTGTGAGGGCGTCTGTCGCCCGGTGCACGGGTTTGTGATGGATGCTTCAGGCTTGGTGATTGGACGGCTCGGCGGGTTGCTGGCAGCTTGGGTGCAACACATTTTTTCGCTTTTGGAGAGCATCCATGTTTCAGACAGACACATTTGGCCAAGAGGTGGCTAGCCAAGACTTGGCCGAACCGACACGGCGCGGCGCCTTGCGCATCCTCACGCTGGGCTTTGCCGCAGCAACCGCCACCATGATCAGTGCACGCACAGCCCGCGCGCGCATTTTTACAGGCTTCATCGAGGGCACCGCCGTTGGCGGCTATGATGCGGTGGCCTATCACACGCAGGGCGAGGCTGTGCCGGGTGACCCAACCATCACGCTATCGCATGAGGGCGCGACGTGGCGCTTTTCCAGCGAAGAGAACCGGTCCGCATTCCAGGTAAACCCCGATGCCTATGCTCCAGAATATGGTGGGCATTGTGCGTGGGCGACCGCTCAGGGCTATCTGGCGCAAGGCGACCCGGAAATCTGGCGCATCTTTGATGGCCGCCTGTTCCTGAATGCCACAGAGGGCGTGAACCGGCGTTGGTTGCGCAATGTTGATGGGTTTATTGTTGAGGCGGATGCCAACTGGCCAGGCCTGAAATAGGCGCATAATCGCCACGTTTTCTTATCATGCCATCAAGGCGCCGGTCAGATTGGCGCCTTGATGGTAAGGGAGAACGGTCGATGGCCGACTATGTAACTGACGTGAAAAAGTTCGCGTCCAATGTCGATGAAGCGGCTGTGGCCGGCATCGTGCGGCATCTGGGTATCGCACTGCGCAGCCGCGATGCGTCGATGGTCGCCTGCACCGACCCGAGCGAGCTGGCACGCATCCGTGATGGGTTTTGCCGCAAGAAATTGCGTCTCGATGACCCCGATGATGCGGTAGATGGCGCCATTCAGTCGGTTTGCACGGTGATGAAGGCCGACACCAGCAAAGCGCGCGTGACCTTCTATTATCTGCTGGCCGAGCATTACGAGAGGCTGGAGCTTTTCCACAAAAAGTGATCGTGGCTGCGCCCTGTTAGCGGGGCAATTGCCTTAAGGTTGGAAGGGTGCGGTGCAGGCTGGAATCAGCTTAAAGCTTCGCACCCTTTCTCTTTGGAGATGCTTTGATGCGCGCCTATCACGATCTGCTCGACCATGTGCTGAATACCGGCGTTACCCGCATGGATCGCACTGGCACCGGCACACGCTCTGTGTTCGGCTATCAGATGCGCTTTGATCTGGCCGACGGTTTTCCGATGGTCACGACGAAGAAGCTGCATCTGCGCTCTATCATTCACGAGCTTTTGTGGTTTTTGGCCGGCGATACGAACATTGGGTATCTGAAAGACAACAAGGTTCGTATCTGGGATGAGTGGGCGGATGAGAACGGCGAGCTTGGCCCAGTCTATGGCAAGCAGTGGCGCAGTTGGGCTGCGCCGTCCGGCGAAAGCATCGACCAGATTGCCAAGCTGCTGGAGAGCTTGACCAAAAATCCCGATTCACGTCGTCACATCGTGTCGGCCTGGAACCCGGCTGATGTGGACGACATGGCGCTGCCGCCCTGCCACTGCCTGTTTCAGTTTTACGTGGCTGAGGGCAAGCTTTCTTGCCAGCTTTACCAGCGTTCGGCGGACATCTTTTTGGGCGTGCCGTTCAACATCGCGTCTTATGCGCTGCTCACCCACATGATCGCGCAGGTCGTTGGGCTGAAGCCAGGCGATTTCGTGCACACCTTTGGTGATGCGCATCTCTATCTCAATCATATCGAGCAGGCGGAACTTCAGCTGTCGCGTGCGCCGCGTGCGCTGCCGACGCTGAAACTTGACCTAGCTGTCAGCAGTCTTTTCGACTTCCGCTATGATCACATCGCAATCGAGGGCTATGATCCGCATCCTGCCATCAAGGCACCCATTGCGGTTTAGGAGCCCCTTATGCTGACGCTTGTGCACGCCCCCATGTCGCGCTCTGACATGATGCGCGTCATTCTGGAGGAGATCGGCGCGGAGTATGACATTCGCGAGGTCACGGTCTATCGCCGCGACGGTTCCGGTGGCGAGGACGCCAACAACCCACACCCACACAAACAAGTGCCAGCCTTGATCCACAAGGACGCTGTGATCTGGGAGCAGTCGGCCATCGCGATCTATTTGTCGGAGCTTTACCCGGACTCGCCGCTGGTGCGTGCGCCTGGACATCCTGAGCGTGGGCCGTTTCTATCCTGGATTAGCTGGTATGCGGCGACCTTCGAGCATGCTTTGATCGCCAAATTCGATGGCGTCATCGAGACCGATCCCGGCAAGAAACGCATGTATGAGCGGGTCAGCACTTTGGTGGAGACGCAGCTCGCCTCGCACGATTATCTGATGGGTGATGCGCCGACGATCCCGGATTTTTTTCTGGCTGGTGCGCTGAACTTTGTGCGTGATCTGCTGCCTGCCAGTGAAGTTTTAGACGCCTATTCCGCGCGTATGGATCGCCCTATTGCCCGTCGTTTGCGTGGACAAGGTTAGCTGATGAGCGAGCTTGTTTTGATTGCCGCTGTTGCGCGCAATGGTGTGATCGGGCGCGACAATGATCTGCCATTTCGCCTGCCGACTGACCTCAAACATTTCAAAGCGCTGACCCTTGGTCATCCGGTGCTGATGGGGCGCGCGACCTATGAAAGCATTGGCAGGCCGTTGCCTGGAAGGCCTAACCTTGTGGTCTCAGGTGACCCGGACTTTCGTGCCGAAGGCTGCGAGGTTTATCAGGACCTTGATACAGCCATTGAGCGCGGCAAAATGCTGGCCGATGGATTGGGCAAGTCCGCCTTGTTCATTCTTGGTGGCGGGCAGGTCTATGCGCAGACCATCGATGATGCTGATCGGCTTGAAATCACCCATGTTGAGATGGATGCCGATGGAACGACGACATTCCCGCTGATTGATCCAAAAAAATGGACGGTTACAGCCAGCGAATCTGTATCTGCTGGGCCCAAAGATGAGGCCGATATGGTATTCACCACCTATCGTTCAGCTTAGTGGCAAACAGGCCAGCCTGCGACCAAATGGTGCAAACTTAACCTAAGGTGTCGAAAAAGCGGCAACAAACGGCGGTTGGCGCTTGAAAGATGTGCGTTTGCAGACCATGTCCGTACGCACAATCGCGGATAAATGTGTGCGATGCGCCTGGTGCTTTTTTCAAAGTGCTAAGCAGCGTTGTGGTGTGAGAAAGGAAACACATGCCTTGGAATAACCAATCGGGTGGCAGTGGCGGCCCTTGGGGCGGCGGTGGCGGCCCATGGGGTTCCGGCGGGGGCAGCGGCCCTGGTCGTGGCAACAATGGCTCTGGACAGGGAGGCGGCGGAGGCCAGCCACCCGATCTTGAGGAAATGATCCGCAAGGGCCAGGATCGGCTTAAAACCATTCTGCCTGGTGGCGGTTCCGGCGGCGGAGCAGGCGCAAGCAAAGGCTTGATCGTTCTGGTCGTGCTGATCGCGCTGGTGTTTGTTGGCTACAACTTCTTCACGTTCCGCGTGCAGCCCGATCAACAGGGTGTGGTTTTGCAGTTTGGTGAGTTTGATCGCCAGGCCCAGCCTGGTTTGAACTTCCGTCTGCCACCACCATTCGAGCAGGTGTTCACGCCATCGGTGACGACCATCAATCGCGCCGATATCGGCACACGTGCCGATGACCCGCGCCGGTCAGGTGCCCGCGACGTGCCTGAGGAAAGCTTGATGCTGACCGGCGACGGTAACATCGTGGACATCGATTTTGCTGTCTTCTGGCGTATTTCTGATGCGCCGCTCTTCCTGTTCAACATTCAGAACCCTGAAGGCTCTGTGCGCGCGGTTGCTGAAAGTGCAATGCGCGAAGTTGTTGGTCGCTCTGAAATTCAGCCGCTTTTGACCCAAGGGCGTCAGATTACCGAGACGGCTGTGCAAGAGCTGATGCAGGATGCGCTGGATAGCTATGGTTCGGGTGTTGAGATCACGCAGGTTCAACTGTTGACGGTTGATCCTCCCAGCCAAGTTATTGATGCCTTCCGTGACGTTCAGGCAGCGCGCGCTGATAACGAGCGTGTGCAGAACCAGGCGCAGGCCTATGCCAACCGGGTGATCCCAGAAGCGCGTGGTGAATCAGCACGTGTTTTGGAAGCGGCAAACGCTTATCGTGAACAGACGGTTGCTGAAGCACGCGGTCAAGCCGATCGCTTTACCGCTGTCTATCAAGAGTATGTGCAGGCACCAGAAGTGACGCGTCAGCGGCTCTATCTCGAAACGCTGGAGCGTATCTTCCGCGACAACGACAAGATCGTTCTGGACACCAACGATGGTGGCCAAGGCATCGTGCCTTATTTGCCACTCAATGAACTTAACCGTCGGGGGGCTACCCAATGATGAAAAGTCTCTTTGGAGGCGTCGGCCTCTTTATCCTCGTCATTCTGGGCGCAGCGATCTACTCATCGCTCTTCATCGTTGATGAAACTGAGCAGGCGCTTGTGCTTCAGTTCGGTGAGCCAGTGAATGTGGTTCGCGAACCTGGCCTCAACTTCAAGCTGCCTTTCGTGCAGAACGTGTCGTACTTTGATCGCCGCGTGCTTGATCTTGATAGTCCGGCTCAGGAAATCATCGCTGCTGACCAAGAGCGTTTGGTTGTCGACACGTTTGCCCGGTATCAGATTGAAGATCCGCTTGCCTTCTTCCAAACAGTTGGCAGCATCGCTGGTGCGCAGTCGCGGCTTTCCACGGTCTTGAACTCGGCAACACGTCGTGTGCTCGGCGAGGTGAGCTACCTGACCATCGTTCGCGATGATCGTGCCTCGCTGATGAACCGCATTCGCGACCAAGTGAACCGCGAAGCTGATGATTTCGGTATGGAAATCGTCGATGTGCGCATTCGTCGTGCCGATCTTCCTGAAGCCAACTCGCAGGCCATCTTCCAACGCATGCAGACCGAACGTGAGCGTGAAGCCACTGAGATCCGCGCGCAAGGTGAAGAAGCCGCGCAGCGTATTCGTTCGCGTGCTGACCGTGAGGTAACAGTGCTTGTTGCTGATGCCACGCGTGAAGGCGAGCAAATTCGCGGTGAAGGCGATGCGGAGCGGACAAACATCTTCGCAACGGCGTTTGGTGCAGATCCGGAGTTCTTCTCCTTCTACCGTTCCATGCAGGCCTATGAAGCTGGCTTCTCCAACGGTGCGAGCCTGGTGATTTCACCGGACTCCGACTTCTTCCGCTATTTCGGCGATCAGCAGGGCGGAGATGCGACAAGCTCTACCACGCTGAACCCAACTGTCGGCACGCGGGCAGCGGTTCCAGCAACAGCTACAACGCAGCAGTAGTTGAAACCTTAAACGCAGATGGCGATCGTTGAAGTCATCCTCTTGGTCCTCGGCGGCGCACTTGTCGCCGAGGGCCTTTTTTATGCTCTGTTTCCTGATCAAGCCCGCCGCATGGTGGAAATGGTGGGGCAGATGACGCCTGAGATGCTGCGTGTGGGCGGCGTCGGCGCGCTGGCGTTGGGTGTTTTGCTGTTTTGGTTGGCACGCACGTTTGGCGCGTGAAAAACCGAGCCACAATAAAGAGGCCCCATCTCTGTGCTTGTCACAGAGATCCATTCCAAAAAATGATCTGACATCATCAGGGCGCCATATTGCGCGTGGTCATGGATTCCTGTGACAAGCACAGGAATGACGACTGAGGGTTGGTGTGGGCATCCGGTGGATTTAGGTGGCGCCCACCCTCATCTGTGAATCGATAACCTTCAGCGCCTTGATCTCATCACCGTTGGGCGACAGGTTGGTGGGGTTCGCTCCCGCCAGAATCCTCTGGTCGCTCTTATGTTCAAGGTTTTTGTTTCATGGTCGCCACGTCTGGTGTCATCCGGTCAGCCGCTCGTTCCCGCACCGTCGCCCTTGAGGCCCCTTCGCCTAGGCTCAAAGCTGCGCTGCTAAGCCTTTTGTGCGCTGTGGCCTTGCTGGTGTCCGCACCCAACGCCTGGTCACAAAGTCAACCGACCACAAGGGCACAAGGGCCTGTTCCTGTTGCGGATTTGGCTGAAGAGCTGCTGGATGCGGTGGTCAATATTTCCACGTCGCAACGGGTTTCTGGCCGTAGGCCAACACCGCTCCCCAACCTGCCGGAAGGTTCGCCATTTGAGGAGTTTTTTGAGGATTTTTTCAACGACGACAGCGAACGCGACGGGCCAAGCCGTGAGAACTCGCTGGGTTCAGGCTTTGTGATTGATCCGGCTGGCATCGTCGTCACCAACAATCACGTGATTTCCGGTGCAGACGATATCGACGTGATCATGACCGATGGTCGCTCGTTTCCGGCCGAAGTGATTGGCCGCGATGAAGCCACCGATCTTGCGGTTTTGCGCATCGTACCAGATGCGCCATTGCCTGCCGTTTCGTTCGGCAACTCCGATAATTTGCGCATCGGCGACTGGGTGCTTGCCATCGGCAACCCGTTTGGCCTTGGCGGTTCCGTCTCGCTGGGCATTGTCTCGGCGATGAATCGCAACATTGGTGCCGGGCCCTACGACTCGTTTATCCAGACCGATGCCGCCATCAACCGGGGCAATTCCGGTGGCCCGTTGTTCGATCTCAACGGGGATGTGGTTGGTGTGAACACCGCGATCCTGTCGCCCAATGGACGCTCCGTTGGGGTTGGCTTTGCGATCCCAGCGGCCACCGTGGAAACCATCGTCACCCAGCTGGTGGATTTTGGCGAAACGCGTCGTGGCTTGCTTGGCGTAAACATCCAAGAGGTCACGCCTGATTTGGTGGATGGCCTTCAACTCGATAGGCCGCGTGGGGCGCTGGTCTCCGTGGTCAATGAGGGCGGACCTGCCGATGATGCTGGCATTGAGCGTGGCGATGTGATCGTGCGGTTCAACAACCGGGCGATCAACATGTACAGCGATTTGCCGGCTCGTGTGGCGCAGATTGCACCTGGCACAGAGGTGCCAGTGGAGGTTATCCGACGCGGTGAAAGTCTATCACTGACCGTGGTGCTGGCGCTACGCGATGGTGAGGGCGGTGAAGCTGTGGTGATTGAGGCTGGTCCAGAGCCGGTGTCACTGCTCGGCATGGAGCTTTCCACCGTGGAAGAGGCCTATGAGCTTGGTTTCGAGATGGATGAAGGCGC
Source organism: Pseudomonadota bacterium (assembly GCA_039814945.1). Lineage (GTDB taxonomy): Bacteria > Pseudomonadota > Alphaproteobacteria > Rhizobiales > MH13 > MH13. The sequence goes on along the minus strand of JBCCAF010000001.1, from coordinate 73,741 downwards.
AACCGGCGCCGTTGTGACGGTGATCTTCAGCGATGGGCCAGCGGCTGCCAAAGACATTCAGCCGGGTACGCTAATTTTGGAAGTTGGCCAGCAAGTGGTGGAAACACCGCAGGAGGTTGCTGACCGTGTTGATGCCCTGCGTGCGGAAGGCCGCAGCCAGATCTTGATGCTCATTCAGGACAATGAAGGCCAAAGCCAGTTTGTGGCGCTGCCTGCTGACTAGGCCGTGATGGGTGCTTTTTGAACGTAGTCGTCATAGCCGGGCTTGACCCGGCTATCAGCACATGACCTGCACTCCCATAGGACCCTGAATGGCCGGGTCAAGCCCGGCTATGACGGTCTGTTTTAGGTTTTTGCGAAGTCCGTATCCGCGTAGCCTTGCAAATACAGCGCGCCGGTCAAATCCGCTGCGCCAAGGGCAGCGTCAGCGCGCTCGACCACCGCCGGTTTGGCACAGAACGCCACACCAAGGCCTGCCGTTTCAATCATGCCCAGATCATTGGCGCCATCGCCGATGGCCAGCGTCTCACGCAGATCAATGCCAAGTTGACTGGCATAGTTTTCCAGATGGGTCTTTTTTGCTTCGCGGCCCTGGATTGGCTCTGACACGGTGCCGGTGAGCAAGCCGTCTTCGACCAAGAGTTGGTTGGCGTGGTTGGCGGAAAAGCCAAGCTTTTCAGACACTTTGGCGGTAAAATGGGTGAAGCCCCCAGACACCAGGACGCAAGTGGTGCCATGGGCGTTCATGGTGGCCAGAAGCTCGTCGCCGCCTGGCGTGAAGGTGATGCGCTCAGCAAACACCGTATCGATGATGCTTTCCGACAGCCCCTTGAGCATGGAGACGCGCTCGCGCAGCGCTGGTTCAAAGTCGATTTCTCCGCGCATCGCTCGCTCGGTGATGTCGGCGATATGGGCTTTGATGCCCAGCTGATCAGCCAGTTCGTCGATGCACTCTTGCTCAATCATGGTGGAGTCCATGTCGGCCAGGAACAGTTTTTTGCGCCGCCCCTCGGCTGGCAGAACTGCGACATCAATCGGCAGAGGATCGAGCGCATGGCGCACGTTTTCCTGTAAATGTTTCAAGGCGTTGACGTCACCCACCGTGAACGCCAAATCGTACGCCGCATGATCGGAAAGCTCGGTGACAGCGACCTCAGCGCCCAGCGTTTCGGTGATCACCTGGGAAGCTTTCTCGCTTACTGCCGGTGTGAGGATGCGGGTGGTGCGGTCGGCGATCAACGTGCATAGGTGCGTCATGCAAAGAGCTCAAAAAACTGGGAAAATGGGGCGGGTGCTGCTTATCGCAGGGCCGACGGCCAGCGGCAAGTCCGCCTTAGCGATGCGGCTTGCCGAGCGGTTGGGCAATACGGTGATTATCAACACCGATTCCATGCAGATTTATCGCGATTTGCGCATTGTGACAGCCCGTCCAAGCGCGCAGGAAGAGGCGCGTTTTGATCATGTTCTCTACGGAACGCAGGATGGCGCGAACGTCTTCAGCTTGGCGCTTTGGCGCGATGCGGTGGCAGACCGTCTGCAAAACCAGGCGGACGGTCCGCTAAAAGATGCAGACGACAAGCAGACTAAGGCGGACTGTGAGTGGACTGATGCGGACGGTCTGCCTCAAAATGCGGACCAATCGCTGATTTTTGTCGGTGGAACGGGTCTCTATTTTCGTGCGCTGACGCAGGGCATTTCTCCGATACCGGATATCCCCGAAAAAGTGCGCCGAACCGTTCGTGATCGGATGATCGACGAGGGCGCTCCGGCGCTTCATGCCGAGTTGGACAAAGCGATGGCTGACCAGCTTTCGCCCACCGACAGTCAGCGGGTGGCGCGCGCGCTGGAAGTTTTGTTGGCGACGGGCAAATCACTGGCTGACTGGCAGGCGCTACCGCCGGAAGGGGCGCTGCTGAATGTGGCGGATACCCGCCATGTGGTTCTGGCGCCGCCGCGCGATTGGTTGGAAGCGCGTATCCGCCAGCGCGCCGAGACCATGCTGTGCGATGCGGCGCTTGAGGAGGTGCGAGCGTTGCGCGCCCGCGACCTTTCGTCGGAGCTTCCGGTGATGCGCGCCATTGGCGTTTCGCTGATCAGTGCCTATCTGGACGGAGACATGTCGCGCGACGCGGCGCTGGACGCGTTGACCATTGAAACCCGTCGCTATGCCAAGCGGCAATCAACCTGGTTTCGCGGTCAGATGGGTGATTGGCCAAGGCTCGATCCATCGGTCATGTCCGTGGATGCGATGGCCGACCAGATTTTGAACGAGGGTGATGGATGAGATTTTTGATTGTTGTGCTGGCTGTGTTGATGCCAGCAAGCGTGTTGGCACAGGGCAGGGTGCTTGCCGACTACACCACCCGGATTAGCGCACAGGATAAGGTGAATTCGGTTGGTGACCGGCTGGAGACCGCTGCGGCCATTCTGCGCCAGGACCGGGCGAACTATCACCGTTTCGATCAGCCTGACGCTGAAGATGAGGGCGATGATGTGTTTGATGATCGCCACGAACGCGGCCGGTTTGAACGGTTGATGTCCCGCGGCGTCGTTCGCCCGGATACCGCCCGCGCTATCATCAATGGCACGCCGTTGTTGCGCGTGACGGTTTATGCCACGCGCATGGATGTGGAAATCTTAGAACCCTAGGACTTCGCCCTAACGCTGCTTCACAGTCCTGGCGGCTAGCAGGCAATAGAGCGGTAGCACCGCCACGCAGGTGAAAATCACGGCGTAGTCCACAATCTCGGCGGCAAAGCCGATGAGCGGCGGCGCCACCAAAATCCCCGCATAGCCACAGAAAGTGGCCACTGAAATGCCGATGCCGCGCGGGATGCCGGGCACCCTGTCAGCAGCGGCAAAGGCGATGGGCACCACATTGGCAAGGCCAAGCCCGGCAATGGCAAAGCCAAGAAGGGTGCCGGTGAGGTTGGGCGCCAGGCCCGCCATCAAAAAACCAACCAATGATAGCGATGCGGAAATCTGCATGGTGCGCAGGTCACCCAACCGATTGCGCACCGGATCGCCGACAAAGCGCACCAGCGCCATGGTTGCGGCAAAGGCGGCAAAGGCGTAACCGGCCATCCATTCGGGCACGTTTCGGTCTTCGCGCAGGAAGAGCGCTGCCCAATCCAGCACCGTGCCCTCGGCGGTGAAGCCGGCAAAGGCGATGATCGCGACCAGATAGATGGTGAGCGTGCGGGGCAAAGCGAGTTTTGGCTTTTCGATGCCTTCGCCGCGCTCCACCTCATCGCGCATCAGCCTGGACATGGCGATGATGGTGCCGATGAGGATGAGGGTTGCGACGCTCAGCGCCTGCGTTCCCAAACCAAAGAACCCGAGCAGCGTGCCGCCGATGCCGGAGCCGATCAGCGCGCCCAGCGACCAGAACCCGTGACAGGACGACATGATGGCTTTGCCGTGATGCTCCTCGATGCGGGCGGCGTTGGCGTTCATCGCCACATCCATGGAGCCAAGACCGCCGCCAAACACAAGAAGCGCGATGCCGGCCAGCCATAGGTTCGGCGCAAACAAAACGAGCGGCAAGACCGGCACGCAGAGCCATGCCGCGACGATCAAAATGCCGGTGGAGCCGCGCCGCGCGATGATGGCGCCGGTGATCGGCATAGTAAGCAGCGACCCGATGCCGATGAGAAGGATCATGAGGCCCAGCTCGCTTTCGGCCAGGGCGTGAGTGTCTTTGAAGACCGGGATCGCCGGGGCCCAACCCCCGACCAGCAGACCGTTCATCAAAAACATGATGGAAACCGCCACGCGATGGCGGATGAACGAGGAGGGTGTGGTGAGCGTAGGGGTTGCGGTGGTCATTAAAAACGCTTTCGGGAATTCGCGGTTCCTTCTGCGCTAGTTGGTTTTTGGGCGGGTGGATAGCCCTCAATGGCAGCTTCTGTTGCCAAAGACGTTCAAATCACCCCATGGTTTTGGAGTGCGTTTATGGAAGATGTGAACACCCGGTTTCCCGGCAGTAGGAGGAGCCTTCCAAAAACGGTCATTTTTGGCGCGGAAGTTTTTGGTAAGGGTTTTTGAGAAGCTTTGAACGGCGACCCTGCGGATAACGCGGACACTGTTTCTGACGAAAGCAATGTCCGCTATCTCTTTTGGAGAACAATGCCATTGTCCAAGACGTTCGCTTTTTGACCATTTGGGCCGGTGGCTTGCCTAAAAGCAGCGCGGCCTTGCGGCTGAAGTCACGCTTTTGCGATGCTGAGGATCGGTCTTCAAGACTAACTTGAGTGCCGCGTCCTTGCAGCGATGACTTAGGGCGCTGATGGTATACTGGCCAGATTCTCCGCACAATGAAAACAAAAAAACATTTCGGATTTACCATGCTCAAACCAAGAACTACCACCCACGCCAAGCATAATCTTTGATTAAACTGATGATCTTAATATAAAAATCAACCAGAATATTCATCGGAGACAGTGCGCCATGTTGCGGTTCGTATCAGCTATGCTGCTCGCAGGGGCGATCGCCACGCCGCCATCAGCCGTCGCGCAAACTACCCTGGCTGATTTACCGCCGGAACTTCGGATCTATATTGAGCGCTTTCCAAGGCAGGCGCTTGGCCGCCTGACCGAGGCGCTTAACGCCGTTAATCCAGACGCGCCGGTTACTCAAGCACAGATTAACACCCATCTCTTGCGCCGTGGGGCTCAGATCCGAGCCAGCCTTCTCCGCCGTTTATTGGTCGTTGATCTCAACGCCGACTACGCTCTTTCTCCCGATGAAATAGAGACCGTCATTCCGAACCGAAGTTTTTCGGAAGGTTCGATGCGTGCTTTCATGGATGCAACTGACGTCGACGGCGATGGAACCGCCACACAGGCTGAGATTGACGCTTTCGTTGCCGAACAGGTCGATGCTGAGGTGAACGACCAGCGCCTACCGAGTGGCGAATGGGCTCGTTACCTGATGCTGTTCGATCTTAACGCCGACAAGCAGGTCGAACGTGCTGAGCTCGACCAGTTCTTCGTTGATTTGATCAATGCGCAGGCGTCCGCCACGGGAGCACCCGGAGCCCAGCCCACTTCGCCGTCGGAACCGGCTAGCGCTCAGGGTTGCGAACTGCCAGCTCCCAGTAGCAATGCGCAAATCGTCGTCATTGGTGGCTATGAAGGCTCGGCCATTTCATCCGTTGCCGTGGGCGATCTCGATGAGATCACGACCGTTGTCTCTCTGGACGTTACGCCAGGCGATGAGCCGGTCTATCTTGCGGTTACCAACTTCCGTCCAACGGTTTGGAATCTGACCGGGGCGACTGAACGGATTGAGCAAGTCGTTTCGTTGTCTGCCAGCCGGCCCAGCGGGTTCACCGGAGTCGATGCAGCAAGAGTTGCATTTCCGGGCGATCGCCAATGCGCGCTGCGCTATTTCACTGACAGTGACGGCGGGCATGCAGCCCAGGCACGTGGCCGTTTGACGTTTGAGTTGGGTCGTGTCATCGATCATCTTTACGGCAGCTACGAGCTCGGCCAACTTTTGCTAGCTAATGATGGGATTACCGAGACGGGCTCCACCGGCCGGCGGTCCGGAGACATCGTCATAGTAAGCGACGGCACGGAATTTGAGATCAGCGCCGATGGGGTGCGTCAAATCTCTGAGAGCGGCGATGCTGAGTCCGTGAGAGCCGAACTGCTTCGGTTTTTCCCGCTTGGCGTCGTCCGCGTTGATCCATCAGCCGTGGTGACAACCGGCACTCCGGCGCAGGCCTACGATGTGCTGCCGGCGCAGGCTGGCCTCCTTCAGCTTTTGAGAAGCGGTGCGATCAGCCGAACATCGGATGGTTTCTTCTCGATCGATCAACCAATTGTCCGGTTTCCGGCCGGGTTAAATGGGGCGCACTCCGTGAGATTTGTGGTGCGCACCGGTGTGCCATTTCCCGCTGGCAGCCCGGGGCACAGCACTGTGGTTATCGAAGAAACCGGCGAGTGCATCGGGACCCGTTGCCGTTAGGGGTGGAAAGCCGTGCGGCGTGCTTTACCGGTCAATCAGCCAAGACTATTGGACGTGCGATGGGTGTCACCCTTTTCTCTGTCCACAAACTCCGAATCGGACAGATGAACGCTCCAAAAAACGTCGTTTTTGGTGCGATACAAAAGCGGGTGATAATGGGGCCTATTGGTCGACTTTCTTGGTCTGCAAAGCGGATATCGGTCGGCCGTTGATTTGTTTTGCGTATAGCGCCTTCGTCCCATCCTTGACCATCCACCCATCATCGGCTACCAACGCGTCCATGATGACACAAGCAGCTAGTATTGTACTTGTAGGTAGGCACATCGGGTGCGGAACCAGATAGGTTTCGTGAACAATCCGGTGTGCGCAAAGGCCCTCTTCGAAGGGCCTTTTTTATTGCCTGCAAGAACGACACTGAAAAAAGCTGCTTGGCCATCATGAAACGGCGCAAGCCAGAACAATGACGATGAAACCAATGCGTGGATGGACAGGCCAGTGACACGAAACACAGCACGGGAAATGACTGGGGCAGAGATGGTGATCCAAGCCCTGAGAGATCAAGGCGTGGAGCATATTTTCGGGTATCCGGGGGGTGCGGTCCTGCCGATCTATGACGAAATCTTCCAGCAGGACGATATCGAGCACATTCTTGTCCGTCACGAGCAGGGCGCAGGCCATGCAGCTGAAGGCTATGCCCGCTCCACTGGCAAATGCGGCGTGGCGCTCGCCACCTCCGGCCCCGGCGCCACCAACATGGTGACCCCGCTGACCGATGCGATGATGGATTCCATCCCCATGGTCTGTATCACCGGCCAGGTGCCCACGCACCTCATCGGCAATGATGCCTTTCAAGAGTGCGACACGGTCGGCATCACGCGCCCCTGCACCAAATACAATTGGCTGGTGCGCGACGTGAACGATCTGCCGCGTATTTTGCACGAAGCCTTTTATATCGCCACCACCGGTCGGCCTGGCCCGGTTGTCGTCGATATTCCAAAAGATGTGCAGTTCGCTGTCGGCACCTATGAAGGCCCGCAGAACGGTCGCGCCCGCACCGGCTATGAAGGCTATCGCCCAAAACTGAAGGGCGACCGCGATGCCATTCGTGAGGCGATGGATTTGATCGCGAATGCCAAAAAACCGGTGTTTTACACCGGTGGTGGGGTGATCAACTCCGGCACGGCGGCCTGTCAGTTGTTGCGCGAGTTGGTACGTGCCACCGGCATGCCGATCACCTCTACGTTGATGGGTCTGGGCGCGTTTCCTGCGTCCGATCCGCAATGGCTGGGCATGCTGGGTATGCACGGCACCTATGAAGCGAACCTCGCCATGCACGATTGCGACGTGATGGTGAACATCGGCGCGCGGTTTGATGACCGGATTACTGGGCGTACCGATGCGTTCTCACCGGGTTCGAAGAAAATCCACATCGATATCGATCCCTCGTCCATCAACAAGGTGATCCGCGTTGATGTGCCGATCATTGGTGATGTTGGTCATGTGCTTGAAGAGATGGTGCGCTTGTGGCCCTCGGTTTCTCACCAAGTCGATAAACCCGCGCTGAAGAGCTGGTGGGGCGAGATCGATCATTGGCGCAGCCGCGACTCCTTGCGCTACAAGCCCAATGATAAGGTGATCATGCCGCAATATGCGATCCAGCGGCTTTATGAAAAAACCAAGGATCAAGAGACCTACATCACCACCGAGGTGGGTCAGCACCAGATGTGGGCGGCGCAGTATTATGGCTTTGAAGAGCCCAATCGCTGGATGACATCCGGCGGCCTGGGCACGATGGGCTACGGCTTGCCGGCGGCTATGGGCGTGCAGGTCGCGCACCGTGATGCGCTGGTGATCGATATCGCCGGGGATGCGTCGGTGCAGATGACGATGCAGGAGATATCCACGGCGGTTCAGTACGATCTGCCGATGAAGGTGTTCATTTTGAACAACTCCTACATGGGCATGGTGCGCCAGTGGCAGCAATTGCTGCATGGCAACCGCTTGTCGAACTCGTATTCAGAAGCGCTGCCGGACTTCGTGAAGCTGGCCGAAGCTTATGGCGCGGTGGGTATTCGGGCGGAAAAACCCGACGAGCTGGACGATGCCATCCAAGAGATGATCGATGTGAAGCGACCGGTGATCTTTGATTGCGTGGTGGCCAACCTCACCAACTGCTTCCCGATGATCCCATCGGGCAAAGCGCACAATGAAATGCTGCTCGATGAGGAAGTGCCTGATCAAGACATTGGTACCGCCATCGACGAAGAAGGCAAAATGCTCGTGTAACGCGAGCTTGGAGACAAAGACATGAATGCACAGCATCAGCCAACAGGCTCTGCCTACTTCCTAACGGATCTCGGCACCGAAGTTGAAACGCACACGCTCGCCATTGTGGTGACCAACGAACCGGGCGTGCTTGCCCGCGTGATCGGCCTGTTTTCCGGGCGCGGTTACAACATTGAATCGCTCACCGTTTCGGAAACGCAGCACGAAAAGCACCTTTCGCGCATCACCATCGTGACAACGGGTCTTCCGGCAATCCTGGAGCAGATCCGTCATCAGCTCGACCGTTTGGTGCCGGTACACCAGGTTTCCGATCTAACGGTGGAAGGCGCCGATCCGCTGGAGCGCGAGTTGGCCTTGGTGAAAGTGGCTGGCACTGGTGAAGCGCGTTTGGAAGCGCTGCGGCTGGCGCAGGCTTTTGGTGCGACGACCGAAGATGCAACGCTGGAAAGCTTTGTGTTTCAGCTTGCCGGTCGCCCGCGTGAGATCGAACGGTTCATCGATTTGATGGCTGAAATCGGTCTTGTTGAAGTGTCCCGCACCGGCATTGCAGCTGTGACGCGTGGTGCAGAAGGTATTTCGTAGGCTAAATAGTAATACTCGTATAAGTTGTATGTATTGAACAATATATCAAAAGTTGTTTAAATGCGTACGTAGTATTCATCAAGTCTTACTTAATTTCGATTGATCATAATTGCCCCAAACCGAGGATTGGGGCAATTATGATGAAACTATTCGAAGGCGGTAAGAAGTCAGGGCGGCTTCTGCGGGTGCTTGATGACTTGTCGGCGAGCGTTATGGTCGCCGACAATGATCGCAACATTGTTTATATCAACAAATCTCTTTGCTCTTTTTTGACGGAGTCAGAAGCAGATATCCAAAAAGACTTGCCTGGATTTTCGGTCCAGGGTCTTGTCGGAAAGAACATTGATGTCTTCCACAAAAGACCGGACCACCAGAAAAAAATGATCGCCCAGATGTCTGATACCTTTCAGACAATGATCCAGGTGGGTGGTGTGAAGTTTGACCTGATGGCGCGGCCGATCATGGATGGGAAGACGCGCGTCGGCACTGCGGTTGAATGGCGCAATGCGGCCAACCGTATCGCCCGCGAGGATGCGCAAGCGCAGATGGAGGCTGTGGGTCGCACGCAGGCCGTTATCTCCTTCCTACCCGACGGCACGATCTTGGATGCCAACGAGAATTTTTGTGCTGCCACGGGCTACCGTCTCGATGAGATTGTTGGTGAGCACCACCGCATGTTTATGGACACTGCGGAACGTGACACCGAGGCTTACAGAGAGTTTTGGAAGGCGTTGTCTAGAGGGGAATTCCAGAGCAACGCTTATAGGCGTATCCGTAAGGATGGCAGCGACCTATGGATCCAGGCGTCGTACACGCCGCTGCTCAATCAAGCTGGTGAGATCTACAAGGTTGTCAAATTCGCCAGCGATATCACCGACGAGGTGCTGGCGCGCGAACGACGACAGCGGGCCCAAGACGAGATCAGCGAAGAATTTGGTCTGATCTCTGGCGCGATCTCCACAGCCAATGCGCAGGCAGGCACGGTGGCCGATGCATCTGACACAGCATCGCAGAATGTGCAGTCTATTGCCGCTGGCATTGAAGAGTTTTTGGCATCTGTCAACGAAATCAGCCGTCAAGTCGTTGAAGCAAGCACCATTTCGCAGCAGGCGGAAAAAGAAGCCCATAACAGCACCGAGATTGTGACCAGCTTGGCTGAAGCTGCCAGCGAAATTGAGAATGTGGTCAAGCTGATCTCTGACATCGCTGAGCAGACCAATCTGCTTGCGCTCAACGCTACCATTGAGGCGGCCCGGGCTGGGGAGGCTGGTAAGGGCTTTGCGGTTGTCGCCAGTGAAGTGAAGAGCCTTGCAACGCAAACCAGCAAGGCGACTGAAGAAATCGGCGAGCGGATCAGCCGTGTGCAAGCCTCGACCGGTGAAGCCGTGGATGCGATCCAGCTGATCTCCGACACGGTTGTCAAAATCAATGAGATCACTGTCACCATCTCATCAGCTGTCGAAGAACAATCGGCGGCCACCGGAGAGATGTCCTCGGCCATGCAGGTCGCCGCTGATGGCGTGCGGTCGATCAATGATGGTGTTCGCGAAATTGCCGAAGCCACGCAGCTTGTCGATAGCTCTGCGCAGAAGGTTCAAAAAGCCACAGCGGCGCTGGGGTAAGATTCTGCGACGTTGATGGTTGTTGGGGGTGGTTTGTGATGGGCTGAATCAGCTAGTGCTTTGCCCATGAATCTTTCCCCCCAACAAGAAGATGCCATCAAGGCGGTGCGTGCCTGGTTTCGCGCGCCAGACAGGCCGGTTTTTCGCCTGTTTGGTTTTGCAGGTACAGGCAAGACGACGCTGGCCCGCCTGATCGCTGAAGATGTTTCTGGCGACGTGCAGTTTGCTGCCTTCACTGGCAAGGCCGCGCAGGTGCTGCGCTCCAAGGGCGCGGAGAATGCCCGCACCATCCACTCGCTGATCTATCGGCCCAAGGGCGAAGAGGCCGATGATGAAACCGGTGAGTCCTCGCCGCTTTTCTCGCTGAACCGCTCCAGTCCGGTGTCAAAAGCTGATCTGGTGATCATCGATGAATGCTCGATGGTGGACGAAGAGCTTGGCCGTGATCTGCTTTCCTTTGGCACGCCGATTTTGGTGCTGGGTGATCCGGGCCAGTTGCCGCCAGTTTCGGGCGGTGGGTTTTTCACCGATCACGAGCCGGATGTTCTGCTTACCGAAATCCATCGCCAGGCGCGCGAGAACCCGATCATCGAGATGGCCGATATCGTGCGTATGGGCGGGCGGCTTGAGCATGGATCCTACGGGGAAAGCAAAGTCATCAGCCGGTCAGACGTGGATCAGGGTGAGGTGCTGGACGCCGATCAGGTGCTTGTTGGCACCAACAAAACCCGCCGGAAATACAATCGCCGTCTGCGCGAACTGAAAGGCTATGCCGGGCTGTTGCCAAGCCAAGGCGATAAGCTGGTGTGTCTGCGCAACCGCTCAGAAAAAGGGTTGCTGAATGGCTCGCTTTGGCATGTTGCCTCTATAGGTCGGCGCAAGGGCAACACGCTGCAGGCTTTGGTGCGTGCCGAAGATGAAGGCGTCAGCCAAAAGGTGCGGCTGTCGGCGATGGCGTTTGAAGACCCAGAGAACGCACCGCCGGTGCCGCGCTCCATGGATGCGTTTGATTTCGGCTACGCACTCACGGTCCACAAAGCGCAGGGCTCGCAGTGGGATCATATTGTGCTCTTCGATGAGAGCTGGGCGTTTAAAGACTATCGCGAGCGCTGGCTTTACACTGCCATCACAAGGGCTGCGGAAAAGCTGACGATTGTGCGGTGAGGGGTCATTTGGAGGTCGGCTTTGAGCCCACTTTGACCGATGTTGCGTCCCGAACCAAGGTCAGCTTTCAGTTGGCGACTTCACCCAAGCTGCCCGCTTGAGTTCCGTCGGGAAGCTCGAACCCACATTCTGCACACATCTTTGCCCGAGGTGTTCGAAATGGACGAGAACATTTGGGGCACAGAGATCCATAGTCACGGATACGCAGGCCCCAAAGCTGGTCAGGGTGATCTAGTCTTAAGCCGGTGAGTTCCTCATACTTGTCCAGCGCCCATTGCCCGACCGGTTCATTCTTTTCTGCTTCTTCAATGGAGCAACCGTTTTCTTTGCGATATTTTTGCATCCACTTGATCCGCTTCTCGAGCAGCGGGGCAATCACGCCCCATTCATTATCGTCCAAGAGCTCCGCGTGCCGACCGACCCGATATGCATAGGTTCGCAATGACATAAAGAAGCTCCCAGACTAACGTATTTTGGTCCCCAAGTATTCCGATCAACCTGTAGTTAATGGACCAGGCTGCCATGCGCTTGAATCTACAGCACATTGCGCATCTTTAGAAGCGGACCTTGGCATAAGCGCGTCGAATTCACGCTTTGTCTGCATTGCTGCCTTTTGCGAGCCAACAAAAAGCCCCGGGCGCTGAAAGCGAACCGGGGCTTGGGTGTTGGTATGACATTGTCATCCCGGAAAGCCGTAGGCTTGTCCGGGATCTGATAGTGATGTGAAAGTGGCAGATCCCGGGTCAGCACTCTCGTGGCTCTGTTCCTTCGGAACAACCGCAAGTCTGCGCCCGGGATGACCTCCGTTGGAGGTCAGTTTCTCTCTGCTCTGGGCCTGCGGCCCAACCGCTAGTTCTTCTCTTTGTCAACCAGCGCTTTTTCGCTGATCCAAGGCATCATGCCACGCAGTTTTTCACCGACTTCTTCAATCGGGTGAGCAGCATTGCGGGCGCGGGTTGCTTTGAAAGAGGTCTGGGAGACCTTGTTTTCCAGCATCCAATCGCGGGTGAATTTACCAGACTGAATGTCTTCCAAAACGCGCTTCATCTCTGCCTTGGTCTCTGGCGTGATGATGCGTGGGCCGGTGACATACTCGCCATATTCAGCCGTGTTGGAGATGGAATAGTTCATGTTGGCGATGCCGCCTTCATAGATCAAATCCACGATTAGCTTGGTTTCGTGCAGGCACTCGAAATACGCCATTTCCGGCGCATAACCTGCTTCCACCAGCGTTTCAAAGCCAGCGCGGATGAGTTCCACCATGCCGCCACAGAGCACAACCTGCTCACCAAACAGATCGGTTTCGCACTCTTCCTGGAAGGTCGTTTCGATGATGCCGGCGCGTCCGCCGCCATTGGCTGATGCGTAGGAGAGGGCGATGTCGTGGGCGTTGCCGGTCGCGTCCTGATGGATGGCGATGAGCGTCGGTACGCCGCCGCCACGCAGATATTCTGAGCGCACCGTGTGGCCTGGGCCTTTTGGTGCGACCATGAACACATCCAGATCAGCGCGTGGCTCGATCAGGTTGAAGTGCACGTTGAGGCCATGGGCGAAGACGAGCGATGCGCCGTCTTTCATGTTGCCAGCCAGGCTGTCAGCGTAGATGTCGCCTTGCAGCTCATCTGGCGTCAGCATCATGACCACGTCGGCCCATTTTGCGCCTTCGGATGGTGTCATAACGGTGAAGCCAGCTTCTTCTGCTTTCTTGGCCGTGGCCGAGCCTTCGCGCAGGGCAATGCGCAGGTCTTTGACGCCGGAATCGCGCAAATTGAGGGCATGGGCGTGGCCCTGTGAGCCGTAGCCCACGATCAGGACGCCCTTGTCCTTGATCAGATTAATGTCCGCATCGCGGTCGTAATAAACGCGCATGGAAGTCTCCTGTTGGAAGCGTGCGATTAAAAGTCGGATTGGGTGTGAAGGGTTAGAAATTGATCGACGGCGCGGGCGGCATGCGCCTTCTGGCCGTCCTCGTCGATCTGCGGATCATCGCCGAGAAGCGCGCGTATGTGCGCATCGCCGATGATGAGCCCGTAGAGAGTGGAATAGGTGGTGGCCGCGTCATCAAAGGCGATGAAGCGCTGCCGTTTGCCATGGGTGAGCAAGTGGATGGCGCGCGCTTCGATGCGGCGCTTGCCTTTATCCACGAGCACGGCGCCCAGGCCCGGATTGTCGCCACGCGTCGTTTCCCCACGGATGTGACCGATAGAGAGCCGGTTGAGCGCCAGCGAGGTATTGGAGAGCAGCACCGCCAACAGATCCTCGGCAAAGGCGGTGAGGGCAGTTTTAAAGGCTTCTGGCGTGGCGGGCGTCGCGCGTTCGTCCACGCCACGCACTTTGGAGGCCTGGTAGATGACGATGGCGGCCAGGATGCCGTCGCGGTCGCCGAACCATTTGTAGAGGCTTTCCTTGGAGCAGTTGGCTGCCTTGGCGAGGCCCGCGGTGGTGAGCGCTTTTTCCCCGCCTTCCACCAGCATAGTCAGCGCTACAGCGAGTACGGCATTTTGGCGCGGTGAAAACTCGGAGCTTTCATGTGGCTGAGCGTCTGTGTCTGCGGATTGGTTGTCGTTCGCGATGGCCACGGAAGGTTCCTTGGGATGCCGTACTGTACGGTTCGGTACGGCTTTGAATAGGAAAATGATGGGTGGGTCAAGGGGGTTCGGTGTCCAAATCCACCGCGCGTCATCCTCGGGCTTGACCCGAGGATCCAGTCATAGCTTCCGAAAGTCTGTGGTATAAGCCTTTTAGAAGCTGGATGGCCGGGTCAAGCCCGGCCATGACGCCTGCGAGTGGGCGCGAGGCCCCGGATACCCCATGGGTTCCGGGGCTTAGTGGCTCTTAAAGAGTTTGCCCGCACGCCTGCCGGTAGAGCTTCACCGCCTGCGCATACCCATGGGTGAGGGCGTCGGCGGTGAGTGCGTGGCCGATGGAAACCTCGGCAATCATTGGTGCGGCATCGATCAGCGGGGGCAGATTGTCGATGGTCAGATCATGCCCGGCATTGATGCCGAGACCTGCGGCGTGCGCCGCTTCTGCCGTGGCCTTCATTTTTGCCAGTTCTTCTGCTTTGGCAACCGGATCGAACGTGTGGCCATAGGGGCCGGTGTAAAGCTCCACCCGGTCGGCGCCCACCGCTTTGGCATGGTTGGCGACTGATGGGTCGCCATCAACAAACAGCGACACACGCGCGCCGAAAGCATGGATGCGTTCGCACATCTGTATCAGCAGCTCAGCATGGGCAGGAATGTCCCAGCCATGGTCGGATGTGGACTGGGCCGGGTCATCGGGCACCAGCGTTACCTGATCAGGTTTGATCTCTTCACAAAGGGTCAAAAACCGCTCGTCTGGAAAACCTTCCATGTTGAACTCAGCATTCTGATAGGCCGCTTCTTGTAAAAGCGCGTTCAAATCGTGGACGTCAGTTGTGCGGATGTGCCGCTCATCTGGGCGCGGGTGCACGGTAATGCCGACAGCGCCAGCATCCAGGCAGATGCGTGCTAGATCTGTCACGGACGGCCAAGGCAGATCGCGCCGGTTGCGCAGATGGGCGATGGCGTTGACGTTGACCGAAAGCTGGGTGGTCATGAGCGTGCTCCAATTACAAGGCGGGCGAGTGATGCGCTTGTGCTTGAGCTTGGTCAAGGGTGTGGCTGGCGTTCCATCTGGGTGCGGCGTATGGGACGGTTCATGATTGATCTCATAACGTCCGCTTTCGCTGCGCTTGACCCTGAAACCATTGCGCTGGCGGTGATAATCTTTTTCCTTGCCGGCATCATCAAAGGCGTTGTCGGGTTCGGCATGCCGCTGTTTGCGATCACGCTTTTGGCGCTCACCATGCCGCTGACAACGGCTATTGCCGCCAACGTCGGCCCTTCGCTCATCACCAATGTGCGCCAGGCGTTTCGTGGGCCTTATCTGGTGGCGATAATCAAACGGCTGTGGCCGTTTCTGATCCCGGCGATTGGGCTCATTTGGTTTGGCATTGCCATCCAGCTACAGGTGAATGAGGCCTATCCTGGCCTCATGCTCGGTGTTCTGGCGGTGTCTTTCGCAGCGATCAGTGCGCTGCGCTATGAAATCCGCGTGACGCCCGCGCGGGAAAAGCCATTCGGCTTCATGCTTGGCATCCTCAACGGGCTGATCACCGGCGTCACCGGCATTTTCATCATTCCCGGTGGGCTGTTTTTGCAGTCGCTTGGCTTGAAGCGCGATGAGCTGGTGCAGGCTCTCGGCCTCTTGTTCATGCTCTCAACGGCCATGATTGGGATCGTTTTTGGGGTGAAATCCATCATGACCCCGTCTTTGCTGGTTCTCTCAGCGCTTTGCATCCCGCCAGCTCTGGTGGGGCTGGCGATTGGCGAGCGGCTGCGCAACCGTCTGTCTGAAGAGATGTTTCGCAAACTCTTCCTGGCGGGGATCGCAATTCTTGGCGTTTCTTTGATCGTTCGTAACGGTGCGGCTCTGGTGGGCAGTGCGTAAGGCGTTTCACGGGGCGCCAAAAGGTTAGTGATGTGTTAACCTTTTCTCGGAGGGCTTTTTTCATCAGGCTTTGAGGAGAGCTTAGGCATGAAACGTTTTCTTTCGCTAGCGGCGATAACGCTGCTGGCTGGTTCTATGTTTGCGGTGTCAGTGGACACGGCGGATGCGCACAATGGACGGCGTGGTGCGTTGATCGCTGGCCTTATCATTGGCGGCGTGACGGCGACCATTCTGTCGAGCCAAGTGCACCGGCAGTACCATCAGCCGCAATATTATCGCTATCAGGGTCGGCAGGTTCGCTTTGGCCACGGCCAGGTCTGGCAGCAGCACGTGCAATATTGTTACGGGCGCTACCGGTCCTACAACCACCACACCAATCTGTTCCTAGCCTATTCGGGGCATCACCGGCATTGCCGGTCACCCTGGATTCGCTAAGCGGTTGCCAGGCGCCTTGACGCCAATTAGGGCAGGGGCCTTCGTCTTTTAAGGTCCCTGCCCATGCCCATTCCTTATCGCATTTATGATGTTTTCACCGACACGCCGCTGGCGGGCAATCCGTTGGCGGTTGTTGATCTGCGTGAGAACGACCTTTCAGATGAGGACCAGCAAAAGCTCGCCAAAGAGTTCAACCTGTCGGAGACGGTGTTTCTGCTCAATTCCATGAACCCGGTGCATTCCGCACGGCTGCGTATCTACACCCCTGATCGTGAACTTCCCTTTGCCGGTCACCCGACGATTGGGGCAGCTGTGGCTTTGGCGCGGGACAGCGTTGCCGATGGGCTTTCCACCGGCCTGGTGCTGATGGAAGAAAAGATCGGCCTTATCCGCGCTGCGGTGAAGGTCGACGACGATCAGGATGCACGCACTGGCGGTTTTGCCGAGTTTGATCTGGTGACAACGCCGGAAGAAAAGCTCTGGGAACCCAACAAGGATGATGTGGCGCTGGCATTGGGTTTGTCGCCGCACCAGATTGGCTTTGAGAACCATGTGCCGACCGACTTTGATGGCGGCATGCCGTATTTTTGCGTGCCGCTACACGACCTAGACGCGCTGGAAAACGTTACACCCAATGCGCCATTGTTTGCCGAGCTTTTTGCCGGGGGCAGGGGCCACGATAGCGTTTATATGTACACCCGCGAAACCGTTGGCGCGGAAAGTTCCTTTGCTGCTCGTATGATGTGGCCGGTTGGTGGGTCTGTGCGTGAAGACCCGGCAACAGGGTCCGGCGTTGCGTCGCTCGCTGGTGCCATCATGAAGTTTGATGCGCCTATGGAAGGGCGCCACCGGCTGGTGATTGAACAGGGGTTTGCGATGGGCCGCCCGTCTCTCATCACGCTGGAACTTGAGGTTGATGCCAGTGGCGCGCTAGGCATGGCCCGGCTTGGCGGTGATGCGGTGTGTGTTGCGCAAGGCACACTGTTGCTTTGACGTCATCCTCATACCCGTGGCCCTTGCATGCGCGTTAAGGACTGGGTAACGGTCAGAGCGCACTTTGGTGTGCAACGAACGAGACATGGCGACCTGACGGATGCGTAAGCGCACATCCCCTTTTCAGACTCTAGAATTGCTGGCTGGCCGCGGCCCGCTCCTAGACGCACGCCTCAACGAGGCTAGCCTCCTCCTTATCTGCCCCTAGGCGCCGGCGGTTCGTTTCGCGAGCCGGGCTTCTAGGGGATTTCAAAAGCTGCTAACCCGCATTTTGAGATTGCGCTCATGATTCAGCGCACAAGGAGAACCAACGATGTCAGCCATCGATCCATCCCATCCCGACCCGACCTCACGCGACTATGTTCGCATCTTCGACACAACATTGCGCGACGGCGAGCAATCGCCCGGCGCATCCATGACCCTGGAAGAAAAGCTGCAGGTTGCCGAACTGCTCGAAGAGATGGGCGTCGACATTATTGAGGCCGGTTTTCCGATTGCCTCCAACGGTGATTTTGAAGCGGTCAGCGAGATCGCTAAGCGCTCCGATGGGGCAATCATTGCCGGTCTGGCGCGCGCTATCAACGCGGACATCGACCGGGCAGGGGAAGCTGTGAAGCTGGCCAAACGTGGCCGCATCCACACTTTCGTATCCACCTCGCCGATCCATCTGGCCCACCAGATGCGCAAGAACGAAGATCAGGTTTTGGAAATTGTTCAGTCCACTGTGGCGCGGGCGCGCAACCTGATTGACGATGTGGAATGGTCGGCGATGGACGCCACCCGCACACCGATTGAGTTTTTGGCCAAATGCGTGGACGAGGCCATCAAGAACGGCGCGACCACCATCAACCTGCCCGACACCGTGGGCTATGCGACGCCGGAAGAGTACAAAAAGATGTTCGAGGACATCCGAGCGCGTGTGCCGGATTCCGATAAAGCGATTTTCTCCGTTCATTGTCATGATGATCTGGGCATGGCGGTCGCCAACTCGCTGGCTGGCGTTGCTGGTGGCGCGCGCCAAGTGGAATGCACCATCAATGGTCTTGGCGAGCGCGCGGGCAATGCGGCTCTGGAAGAGATCGTGATGGCGATCCGCACCCGCGGTGATGCCTTGCCCTATGCGTCCGCCGTTGACCCCGGTTTCCTCACCCGTGCTTCCAAACTGGTGGCAGCGGTCTCCGGTTTCCCTGTGCAGTATAACAAGGCCATTGTTGGCAAGAACGCGTTCGCCCACGAGTCCGGTATTCACCAGGACGGTATGCTGAAGAACGCTGAGACCTATGAAATCATGCGTCCTGAAGATGTGGGCGTGCGTGAAACCAGCCTGGTGATGGGCAAGCATTCTGGCCGTCACGCGTTCAAAGAGAAGTTGGTTAGCTTGGGCTTTGAGCTGGGCGACAATGCCTTTGAAGATGCGTTCAACCGCTTCAAAGAGCTCGCTGACCGCAAAAAGCACGTGTACGATGAAGACATTGAAGCGCTGGTGGAAACCGAAATCACCGAACGGCGCGAGCGCAACCATGTGCTGGCACTCACAGTGATCGCTGGCACCGGTGGGCCGCAGAAAGCCATTTTGACCATGGACATTGATGGTGTGCACGATACACGAGAGGCAACGGGCACCGGTCCTGTGGATGCGGTCTTCAACGCCATCAAGCTGTTGATGCCGCATGAAGCAAGCCTGTCGCTCTACCAGGTTCACGCGGTCACCGAAGGCACCGATGCGCAGGCTGAAGTATCCGTGCGGCTGGAAGAGGCTGGCAGCATTGTCACCGGTCGATCAGCCGATGCGGACACGCTGGTCGCCTCGGCGAAGGCCTATGTGTCTGCGCTCAATAAGCTGGCCATGCGCCGCGAGCGTCCGCCAGTGGATGTGCTCCAGGCCAGCTGATTTTTATCTTGAGTTTTAGGCGTGGGGGTCTCTCCCGCGCCTTCGTGTTTAGCGGGATCGACTAACCGCGCATTGCTTTCAGCCAACCGAGCCCAGCGGTGGTGCTATTGCGTGGCTTGTATTCAGCGCCGATATGACCCTCATAGTCTAGCTTTTCTAGGTGTTTCATGAGCCATGGGTAGTTGATTTCGCCCTCGTCAGGCTCCCCACGATCGTGCGGGGCGGCGATCTGGATATGACCGATTTTTGGCATTAGCCGGTCCAGTGAGGCCGCCAAATCACCTTGCATGATCTGCATGTGATAACAGTCAAACATGATCTTCAGTTCAGGCCGCCCCAACGCCTCCAAGATGCGTTCTGCATGATCGGTGCCAGAGAGGTGATAGCCGGGTACATCACGGGTGTTGATCGGCTCGATCAGAATACGTAAACCACGCTCGGCGGCGAGATTGCAGGCATGATTGAGATTGTCACGAAACGCATCTTCCGCCGCGCTGCCGCCATCGGTGCGGCCAGCCATCACGTGCACGGCGTTCATGCCGGTTGCGGCGGCATAGTCGATGGCGCGGGCAATCTCGGTGCGAGCCTCGTCGGCTCGATCTGGCAAGGCTGCTAGGCCGAAGTCACCGGCATCGCGGTCACCAGGCCAGGTGTTGAGTGCCAACATCTGCAAGCCTGTTTCATCCAAGGCGTCGCGCATGAGGACCGGCGGTGTGTCGTAGGGAAAGTGGCATTCCAGCGCGTCAAAACCATCGGCCTTGGCCGTGCGGATCGCGTCGGGCAGCGAAAGTTCGGTGTAGAGAAAACCCAGATTGGCAGAAAAGCGCATCAGTCCCATTCCAGCTTGAATTTGCGAACGACAGCGTCGATCTGATCGGCTTTCAGAGGCACAGCGCCCGTTCCACGAAGGATCATGGCAAGCTTGGCCGTCTCTTCCAGCTCTTCCATGGCGAATATCGCGGCCTCTAAGTCTTTTGAGGCGACGACTGGGCCGTGGTTGGCGAGCAGCACGGCTGAGCGACGACCGCCCAGGCTGCGCACCGCATCGGCCATGGCCGGGTCTCCGGGTACAAAGAAGGGCAGCAGCGCCACCTTGCCGACACGCATCACGGCGTAGGCTGTCAGCGGTGGGATCACATCGTCGGGATCGGTTTCCGGCAGCATTGAGAGCGCGACCGAATGGGTGGAGTGCAGATGCACCACTGCGCCCGCGCCCGTGCGCGTTTCATAGAAGGCTGAATGCAGCGGCATCTCTTTTGTGGGCGCATCGCCATCGATATGACGGCCTTGCGCATCGAACCGTGACAGGCGCGCCGGATCAAGGCGGCCAAGACTGACCCCAGTCGGCGTTACCAACAGGCCGCCGTCTTCAGTGCGGACCGATATGTTGCCGGAGGCACCGCCGGTCAGCCCACGGTCAAACAGCGAGCCTGCCCAGTAACAAACGTCCTCGCGCAGTTTGTTCTCACTCATGTTCCGCTCTCCAGCGTCGCAAAGGCCTTAGTGAAGAAGTCTGGGACGCCGAAATTGCCTGACTTCAGCGCCACAACAAGGCTCGGACTTGCCCGCATCACCGGCACACCAGGGTCGATTTCAGGTCCGATTTCAAGGGTGGTGAGCGATAAGCCTTCAACCACGGCGCCCGATGTTTCACCGCCGGCGGTGACCAGGCGTGTCACACCGCCAGCGACCAGAAGACGCGCTGTTTCGGCAAACAGGTTTTCGATGGCTGTTGCGGTTGCCTCGCGGCCATGTTTGTCCTGCGCTGCGCGGACCACATCAGGATCAGCGGAGGTGTAAACCAACGGAAAACCATCTTGGGAAAGGGCCCAATCTGCCAGGTCCTTGGCCGTGACGGCCCCCGATAGCACATCGTCGGCTGTGACCTCACGCGCTGGATTGGACTGCGCATGCAGGGCGACCTGTTTGCGCGTCGCGATGGAGCACGAGCCTGAGAGAATGGCGCCGGGACCTTGCATCCCGGTCCAGGTTCCTGGCTCGCCAGACAAGGCGCCTGCACGCCGAAAGACCTCTGGCAAACCAATCGCGATGCCTGATCCTCCGGTCAGCAGGGGCAAACGGGCAGCAGCCTGCCCAAGCGTTGCAAGATCAGCATCATGGATCGCATCAGCGACAATCAGGCGATGGCCCGCTGCATCTTGTTCATCCAACGCCATGCGCACCGCATCAGCGCCCTTAGAGACCGTGATGGAAGGAACATGACCGACCGTGCCGCTGATCTGATGGCCAAGCCATCGGCGGATGTCGGGATCGCTCATCGGGGTGAGGGGGTGGTTCTCCATACCGCTTTGGCTGAGCAGCTTGTCGCCAACGAAGAGGTGGCCCTGATAAACCGAACGCCCTGTCGCGGGGAAAGCTGGGCAAACAAGCACTTTGCGGGCGTCTAACGCATCGGCAAGCGCTTCGGACACTGGGCCAATATTGCCCTCACGCGTGGAATCGAAGGTTGAGCAGTATTTGAAGAGAAACTGCTGGCATCCCTGTGCCTTCAACCATTCCAGCGCTTCCAGTGACAAGCGAACGGCCTCATCGACGGGGATCGAGCGCGATTTCAGCGCTACGATACCGGCATCCACATCTGGCGCCGCAGGCGTGTGCGGCACGCCAACATATTGCGCGCAGCGCATGCCGTGCTTGGTCAGCGTGTTTCCAAGATCCGATGATCCTGTGAAATCATCGCCTATGCATCCCAGCAGCATGTAAGTCTCCCCGAGGTGGCGTTATGCCATTTCAACGTGTTTTCTATTGCAGGCTTGCTGTCTTATCGTGCTCGCCTTGCCCACCCATCTCATCCTCCAGGTAGACCTCGATGATCTCGCGAAAGGATGTTTCAGCGCGAAAGCCCATTTGGTTCGCGCGTGCGGTGTCAAAATCACGTGGCCAGCTTTCGACGATCCTGGCTATTACAGGGTCGTGCTCGCGGCGGATGAGGGCGACGGCATTGTCGCCTGCAACCACGCGCAGAGCTTCTATCTGATCAGCAACGGTGGCCGACACACCAGGCATCGTCATGCTTCTGCGTGCACCAAGCTGCGCGGTATCCAGTGTCGCGCCATGCTCGATAAAGCCGACAGCAGCGCGGGGGCTGGCAAACCAGTGGCGCACATCCTCGCCGACAGGCAAAATCGCTGGCTGGCCGTTCAATGGCTCGCGCAAAATGCTTGAATAGAAGCTGGATGCTGCTTTGTTGGGCTTGCCTGGCCGGATGCAAATGGTGGGAAACCTGATGCCGACACCATCGAGGAAACCGCGCCGCGAATAGTCGTCGAGCAGCAGCTCGCCCATCGCTTTTTGCGTGCCATAGCTCGACTGAGGCGTGAGCTGAAAATCATCGGGGATGCGGACGGGGAAGGGGGCGCCAAATACGGCCAGCGACGAGGCATATATGAGGCGTGGCGTATAGCCTTCGGCATGACGCAGCGCCTCGAACAGCGCGCGTGTTCCATCCAAGTTTACTCTGTAACCCTTCTCCAGCTCGGCTTCAGCTTCGCTGGAAACAATCGCGGCCAGATGCACGATCACGTCTGGCCTTTGCGCGACCAATTGGGTCGCAGTGTCGGGATTGGAGAGGTCGGCGGCCAAAGCCGTTCGGGTGCCGGCAAAATGCTCCGCCACAGTGGGCGTGTGAACATCAAGCAGCGTCAAAGCGTTGACAGATGCACCGCCAATCTTGCCGGTGTCGGCGATGCGTTCAGCCAGTTTGCGGCCAATCATGCCCGCAGCGCCTATGATTGCAACGTGCATGAATTAGCCTTTCAGGAGAATGCGAGCGATGGCGAAACCGTCCAGAGCAAGCGTGCTCTGATGGTCAGCAAGGGTGTCAAAGTGGTTGGGGTTTTGGGCCGCAACCGCAAAGCTGTTTGCGTCTAGCACTGCGATGCGCGCAACTGTGGGCAAAGCGATCTCCGCTTTCTCAGGCCCAGTGTTGGCTGCCCATATCTCGGTGCCTTCCTGGGTGCGCGCCGCAATGGCAGCAACAGGGCCTGAGGCTGGAAGGTCGAGCGTAAGCCTCTGCATGCCGTTCAAACGGGCGAGGCCACGAAGGACATGGAACATCGGGTAGAGACCGCCATTTCCATCGTACCACGGGTCGGGGTCGTCACCGGGCGCAGAGAACACGCCGAAGGGACCTGTTGCTGCGCCCATGGCGATGGCTGAGGCCCCACCCGCAGCGAAGTCAGACACATAGCCTAAGGTCCAGGCGGCTCCCATAAGGCCGCGCTGCCGTGGATCGTTGCGGTTCATTGCCTGGCGAATGTTGCCTGGATTGTCCTTGGCGGACGCTCCGTAGGGATTGTCGCGGATGCCGATGGCCGAGGGGCCAACCGCCCATGGGGTGTCGCCTGCGATGCCAGATACGGATGCTGCAATGGCGCCGTGAGCTTCGCGGGTTTCCATCACAGAGCGATCATCGCCTGCATGAACCATGGGCGAGGTTGTGAAAGAGACGAGGTCCAACGCATCTGACGGTGGCCGCTTGCGGTTCAACTCCGTGAAATAGCTGAACATGCCGCCGCCAATGCGCGCCTCAGGGAAGGCGCTGCGGGTTGCATCATAAAGCGCGCGCGCATCCGGTGCGTCTGGCCAGACCGAGCCTGGAAGCGTGCATTTCAGATCAGGTGCTGGGGAAACGAGAACCGTGGCAAACGGGTTGCCCAAATTCGCTGCGATCTGGCCCAGAGCTGCAACTTCAGCATGGGCGCCGTCGTCTCTGGTGTTTTCAATTACCGCTTCAAGCCATGGCTCAGCCCCGACCGAGTGAGCCACATTCACCATAGCTTGCAGCGATGCTTGATCATGCCCGGTGCGCGGATCGTGATGCAGCACCATGTAATGGGACCCAAGAGCCTTCAGTGCATCGGTTGCGGCCGCCGCTGTGGCGGTGTTCTCCGGTCGTAGGCCGATGCCGATGGGCGGCACGGCCCCAGCGGTTGCGCCAGGAACCAACGCGACCGCCCCAAGCTCAACACGTTCACTGCTCTGACCACTGACTGAGACGGTGATGGTTTGATCGATGATCTCGTCACGCGCGATCTGGTAAGGCCAGGGCCGAGCCAGCGGACGGACATAGGTTTTGTAAGAGGCGTCGGTCCAGTTGCGCTGGTCCTCCATCTCATAGGTGTCGCCCTCCATCAGAACCTTCACCGCCAATCCACCTGGTGTGTGATGGGAGAGGGCGCGTAAGTCCATCATCGGCTGGATGGGATCAATGAAGCTTGGGAAATGGTCTTCAACGATGCTGCCATCGGTGTGCTCGATGGTGACAGGTGCACCGGCAACGCCGTCGATGGGGTGCAGGATCACAAAGCCAGTGCGGTTGGTTTCAAAACCGGTTTGGGTCGTGCCACGGCCATGGAAGATCAGTGTGCCGTCCGCGCGGCCTTCGATCTGTGCATCATAGGCAAAGCTCTCGCCTTCGCCTTGGGCAATGGCGTTGAGCGAGACTTTGAAAGTCTCTGCGTTTTCTTCAACGGTGAGATTGGAAATCTCAGGGGCATAGGTGCCCCAATCACGGTCGCGGACGATGAAAGAGACAGCGCGTAATACCTCTTCGCCATCCCAGCGAATGTAGCGCAGATTGCCTGCTTCCAGTTCAGTAGAGAGCTTGCCAGCACGCAGGATGCGGGGCGGCGGAACACTCTCTTCAGTGCCGTAGAGTGCAATGGCGCGAGACGGGTTTTGCATACTGGTTTCCCTCTAGGCGCGCGCAGAGCGCCAGTTGATGAGGCGTTCTGCCAAGAGCGCAAGAATGATGATCGATCCGATGGCGGTGCCCTGCCAGAAGGGCGATACGCCCATCAGGTTCAGACCATTTCGGATCATGACCATGATCAGCACGCCTAAAAGCGTTCCGATGATCGATCCGCGCCCGCCATAGAGGCTCGCGCCACCGATGACGACGGCGGCGATGGCATCCAGTTCCAGCTGGTTACCGGCAAGCGGGTCCGCCGACATGATTTGTGCCAGACTGAACGTGACGGCGACAGCAGCCAGGGCGCCTGAGACCACATAGGGCATGATCGAATAGAACAGCGTGGACAGCCCGGCAGCCCGCGCGGCCTCATGGTTCGACCCGATAGCGTAAATGGTACGCCCGCCCTTGGTGTAGGTCAGGTAGCCCCAGGCTAAGAGGTAGAGCCCTATGAGGAAGAGCACGTTGGCGGGGATACCCAAAAAGGTTGAGTAAACGATAGAGTCCAGCTCCGGTGGCAGACCTGAGATGCTGCGCTGGCCGGAGAAAATGAACGATAAGCTGCGCCCAATGGCCATGACGCCGAGCGTCACCACAAAGGGTGCCAAGCCAAAGACGGCGATCAAGATGCCCGAGAATAGTCCGATGCCAGCACCGGATAGAATGGCCAGCGGTATTGCAATCGGAATCGGCATGATTTGCAGCGCTTGGGCGAGGATGATGCCGGTGAGGCCAAACACCGCCCCAACCGACAGATCGATGCCGCCGGTGAGGATCACAAACGTCATGCCAACAGCCACAATGCCGATGACGACCGACTGATCGAGGATGTTGAAGATGTTGCGTTCGGTTAGAAAGAATGGCGACGCAAATGACAACACCACGGCCAGCAGCAAGGCAAGGCAGAGCATCCTGAATTCTAGGCTGCGAAAAACCTTTGCTGCGAGAGCTGAGCCATTCGCCGCGCTTGTGGGTTCCGCCATATCAGGTCTCCAGATGGGTAAGGTTATGGACGCGGGCGCGGATATCTGCTGGCTCCGGCACGTCGGCATTTTCAGGCAGCGTTAGACCGATCCAGCCAAGATCGTGGCCGCGTCGGTCGGTCATCTGGGTCATCAGGGTGCGATGACCATTGTCTTCTGCAATGAAGTCGGCGCCAAGAGCGCTGATTGCTTGCGGGATACGCGTCTCGTGCGCTGCGGCAGCTTGACCTGGCACCAGGCCCGACAGTTGCTCACCAGCCTGCGCAAGGCAAATCGTCTCTTCCTTGTCGAGCAAGATCCAAAATGCATCACCACCATGCGCCGCTGAGATATCACTCAGCACAGCCTGGTTGCGCTCGGTGGAGGTGCGCGGTGCGGCAAGTAGTGTGAGCTTTTCTTCGGTCAGAAGCTCGGCAGGCAAGTCAGCGATGGTAACGCCATCGGAAACAACCACAATGCGTTCAGCAAGGCCGAGTAGTTCCTCAAAGTCCGAGGATATGACGATGACAGCCAGCCCTGCATCAGCAGCGTCTTGCAAGAGGCGGTAGATTGATGAACGCGTGCCGATATCCACGCCTTTGGTTGGCTCATCCAGAATCAAGATTTCTGGCGCTGTGAGCAGCCAGCGGGCAATGATGATCTTCTGCTGCATGCCGCCGGAATAGTTCAGAAGGCTGGTGTCTAGCCGGTCTGCTGGCAGCCCCAGGTCAGCAAGCAGCGCAGCGGTTTCTTCTGCTTTGCGGCCATATCCGCGCAAGAAGCCTTTGTGCTGGCCCATTTGGGCGATCAGCAGATTCTCACGCACTGAAAGGTCAGGAACGATGTTCTGCGCGCGGCGGTCTTCGGGCACAAAGCCAATGCCTGCGCGTACGGCGTCAGCGGGCTTGCGCAGGTTGACCGGCTTGCCATGAATCAGAATGTCGCCTGCCTGTCGGCCGCGCAGGCCCCATATCGCTTCCATGGCTTCAGAGCGTCCGGCCCCAACCAAGCCGCCAAGGCCCATAATCTCGCCAGCGCGAACCGAGAAGCTCATATCACGCACCCAGGGGGTTGCTTTCAGACCACGCACTTCAAACACGGTGTCGCCAGCAGCGTCTGGCGCGACGTCTCGTTTTGTGTAGATGGCGCCAAGATCGCGGCCCACCATGTGCTGGATAATATCGCCCTGGGTCAGGCTGGATGTCGCCACGTCCTCACAGACCGCCTGGCCTTCGCGCAAAATGGTCACGCGGTCGGTGATGGCAAAAACCTCTTCCAGACGATGCGAGACAAAGGCCAGCGCGCGGCCACCGGCGCGCAAACGATCGACAATATCAAACAGTCTATCGACCTCAGTTGCCGACAGCGATGCGGTGGGTTCATCGAAAATCACCAACCGTGCGTCCAAGGCGAGGGCCTTGGCGATTTCCACCAGCTGGCGCTGCGCCGCCGAAAGGGTGCGCACCTCAGCATCCAGAGGCAGGGCATGTTCGTGGCCGAGGTCCGCCAAAAGATCCGTGGCACGGGCGCGCATAGCGCGAAAAGAGAGGTGACCTGGATTCGCCAGATCGGGCAGGAACACATTTTCCAGAACAGAAAGATCAGGCGCGAGCGAGGTTTCTTGCGCAACCAGAGCGATGCCCTGTCGCAGTGCATCGCGCGTTGAAGAAAGTTCTAGCGGTGCGCCATCAAAGGTTAGTTCGCCATCTGTTGGCTGAATATGGCCTGAGGCGATCCGCGATAGGGTGGATTTGCCAGCGCCGTTGGCGCCCAGCAACCCGGTGACCTCACCAGGGCGAAGCGTTAGAGCCGCATCGACAAGGGCATGGGTTTTACCAAAGTGCTTGGAAACACCACGGGCGGTGAGCAATGGCTCAGCGCGCGCCGTGATGTCATGTGAAGACTGGACTTCTACCATAGCAGAAAGACCGATCCTGCCGGGGGGAGGACGCGCCTCTACCCAGCAGAACCGACCCAATTCATTCGATTTCGTTCGCGAAAACCGTTTCGGTAATCGTGGGCAACATCTCATCAATGTTGTCCGATGTGACGATCAAAATCGGGACAGTGATCTCTTTGTCCGGCGTGCCGCCGCCCAGATGCTCAAGCATCGCTTCGGCAGAACGCACACCCATCAGATAAGGCTGCTGCATGCCGGAGACGACCAAGTCGCCGGACTGCAGCAGTGGCACAAACTCAGGGATACCATCGAACGCCGCAACCAGCACATCGCCGGTCATCCGTGCTGCCCTGATGGCGCGCAGTGCGCCAAGTGTTGGACCATCGGTCTGAACGAACATACCGCCGAGATCTGGGTTGGCGGTGATCATATCCTGGGTAAAGCGGAAGGTTTCATCGGCGGTGTAGGCCTGCATCTGCTGCAAGCCAGCATCACCGGTTACGCCGCCATCAGCCATCGCGTCCAAGAAGCCTTGGGTGCGCGCTTGCCCGTTCAAACGGGCCTGGCTGATGCCGATGATGCCAACGGTTGATTCAGCGGTACCTGCGTCTTGCATGGCGGCTGCGAGAGCCTGGCCAACGCCGTTGGCGCCTTCGTAATTGTTGGAGCCAATGACGGAAACAAATTCACCTGAATCCGTTCCGATGTCTGCGATCACCACCGGAATGCCAGCATCCTGTGCCAGCTGAAGAACAGCCGGTGCCGTGGAGCTGTCGGTTGGTGACAACACAATGCCTGAAACGCCGCGCGCGATAGCATCTTGCGCATTTTGCAGCTGTGCTTGTGGATCGTTGGTGGAGTCGAGCGCGGAAAATCCGTAGCCGTTCTCTTCGGCAATTGAACGCACGCCTTCAGAGACATAGCGCCAGAACGCCAAATCAAGGCCGGGCGTCATATAGACCAGTTCGCCATTGTTCTGCGCTTGTGCTGGCGCACTCATCGCAAGCATGCCAGTCGCAAGCGCGGCAGTCAGCGTTTTTCCAAAAGTTCTGCGGTTTATCATGTTTGGATTCCTCCCAGTAAAAGCCGTTTCGGCTGTTCAGAACGCCTCTGCCAATCAGATGGTAGATCGCTCTATTTTTTCGGCGCGATGGTGCACCGTTTTTGGACCACTGGTCTGGACACTGTACCATTGACCTTATGCTGTCAATATCCAGTTGAGGTCTTTGTGTCGGCGGCGTTTTCACAGCGCCTTTGCCTGGGGCGCTATCGCCTGCAGCACGGACCTGCTATCTGCTTTTCTCGCATGTAATTGAGGACGAATGACATCATGGACCAAGTAAAACGGATGCCGCTTGAGCAAACAAAAGCCCTTATGGGTGATGTCTCGCGCCGTTCGGTTCGTGAAACGATTGCTGAAAAACTTGCGGCCCTTGTCTCATCAGGGGTTCTTGCTGTTGGCGACGAGCTCCCCGGTGAACGTGAGCTGGCGGCATCTCTTTCGGTGAGCCGCGAAACGGTGCGCGGTGCGATCGGCATTCTTGCCTCACATGGCATTTTGCGTGTCGCGCATGGCGCGCGCACCACCGTTGCGACCGCCGACACCCGCTCGTTCGTTCGTGGCCCTCGAGCCGCCGGTTTTGATGGTCCCTACGATCTGGAAAGCGTGCATGAGGCTCGGCTTTTGGTTGAACGCCGTATCGCCGCTGATGCCGCGCGGCGCATTGGCAAAGAGGGGCTGGCCACACTGCGCGCTTCCATCGGTGCGCAGGAAGAGTGTGGTGATGATCCTGTGCGTTTTCTTCTGTGTGACCGTGAGTTTCACGCTGCGCTTTACCGGGCCGCTGGCAATGATGTGTTCTTCGACGTTGCGATGTCGCTCTACAATCATCTTCTTGATCACCGGCGCCGCATTGTGGCGGAGCCAGGCTCGATTGCTGAAAGCTTGTCCGATCACCGTGCCATCTTGGCGGCCTTGGAGACGGCCGACCCTAATGTTGCTGAAAGCAAAGTGGTGGAGCATGCCATGCGCATCTATGTCACCACCCGCGCGTTCTTGGACGGCAAGCCATTGGCCAAAGAAGCGCTTTCCATCTGAAAAAGGGCGCCTGGAGGCGCTTTTTAGGCGTTGGCCTTGATGGTTCCGCGCGCGCCAAGGCTCTGCAGTTGATCCAGTTTAGCGCGCACCGTGTCCACAAAGGTGGCGTTGGTTGGAAGCGCCGTTCCAAAGACCGGTTCCAACGCGAGGAACTGGCGCACGGTGCTGTCCGCTGTACCAGCATCGATCTGTTTGAACGCGTCGGCCATTGGGTCACGCACATCGATTGGCGCGCCTTGCTCATCTTCGCCTAACGCGTAGCGCATCCAGGCCGCCACACCGAGCGCCAGACGGTCAAACGGTTTGCCGTCTGCCAGCCGATCACTGATGGCGCCAAGCAGTCGTTGCGGCAGTTTTTGCGAGCCGTCCATGGCGATTTGCCAAGTGCGATGTTTCAGGGCCGTGTTGGAAAACCGCTCCAGCAGCGCATCGCGATAGGCCAGCAGATCAACACCATCCGGCATTGCCAGCGTTGGCATGATTTCTTCGCTCATCATGGCGCCGATAAGGCTCTTGAAGGCGGGATCAGCCATTGTGTCGGCCACGGTCTCATCACCAGCCAGATACCCCAAATAGGCCAGCGTGGAGTGGCTGCCGTTGAGCATGCGCAGCTTCATCCGTTCAAACGGTTCAACGTCGCTCGCCATGGTCACGCCGCGCTTTTCCCAGTTTGGTCGGCCCAGCGGGAAATGGTCCTCAACGACGAATTGGCTGAACGGCTCGCTCATCACAGGCCAAGCATCGTCCAGACCCAGTGCCTGGTTGATGGCTGTGCGATCTTCATCCGACGTGGCTGGCACAATGCGATCCACCATCGAGGAAGGGCAGGCGACTTCTGCTTCAAACCACGTGGCATCCGTAGGTGCCTTCAGTGCAACGAAGTCGGCCAGCACCTGTTTGAGGGTCGCGCCGTTGGAGGGGAGGTTGTCGCAAGACAGAATGGTGAAAGGCGGCACGCCCGCTGCCTTGCGCGCCAGTACGCCGCGCACCAGCCACCCTATGGCAGACTTGGGATACCCATCGCCAGTCAGATCATGCTGGATGTCAGGGTGATCAGCGTTGAGCCGCCCGGTTGCTGGATCATGGCAATAGCCTTTCTCCGTTACTGTTAGCGACACGATGCGCACATTGGGGTCTGCCAGGCGTTGATCGAGAGTTTTCGGCTCATCTGGCGCCACCAACAGCTCGCTCACCGCCGCAAGGATACGTGGGCTCAAACCATCGCTGGATTGAACGCCCAACGTGTAAAGGCCGTCTTGCGGGGCCAGCGCTGTTTTGGTGGTCGCGGAGCGCAGGCTAACGCCGCAAATGCCCCAGCTCGGATCATCGGCCAGTCCATCGTCCACATAGGCGGCCAGATGGGCGCGATGAAAAGCGCCAATGCCAAGATGCACAATGCCCACGGTCACGCCATTGCGATCATAGGCTGGCGTTTGGACCGATGACGACGCTTGGTTGAGGGTCGCGACAGACAGGTGGGTCATAGCTTGTAGGCCTTTTTTGCAAGACCATAGGTTAGCTCATGGGCGATCTCATGCGCCTCATCTTCATCCAGCCGGTGGTCGGCAACGCGCTCGGCCAGAAACCCACAATCGATACGGCGGGCCACATCGTGGCGGGCCGGAATGGATGGGAACGCGCGGGTGTCGTCGTTGAAGCCAACGGTGTTGTAAAAACCAGCGGTTTCGGTGACCAGATCACGGTAACGCTTCATACCGTCTGGGGCATCGTAGAACCACCAGGCTGGACCAAGATAGAGGCAGGGGTAGTGGCCGGCGAGGGGGGCAAGCTCGCGCGCATAGGCTGTTTCATCCAAGGTGAAGACGATGACTTTAAGATCGGGGTCGTTGCCCACCTTGGAAAGCAGCGGTTTCAGGCCATCCACATAGTTGGTGGGCGAGGGAATGTCAGCGCCCTTGTCGCGGCCGAACGTCTGGAAAAGCGGGCCGTTGTGATTGCGATGCGAGCCGGCATGGATTTGCATCACCAGCCCGTCGTCCAAGCTCATGAGCGCCATTTCGGTCAGCATCTGGGCGCGGAACAGTTCAGCGTCCTCTGGGGTTGCTGGACTTGTTGTGACCCGGGCGAAGAGCACGCGTTTGTCACCGTCTGAAAGGTCGGCGGTTCTTGCGGTTGGGTGGCCGTGATCGGTTGACGTCGTGCCGACCTGTTTGAAGGCAGCACGGCGCTTGCGATGGGCCTGCAAATACCCATCCCAAGATAAACAGTCTTCACCTGTCAGCTCTGACAAGGCTTTCAGATTGGCAAGAAAGTCCGGTATGTCCGGGTCGACTACAGTATCTGGCCGGTAAGCGGAAACGATCCGCCCATGCCAATCGGATGCCTGAATGGCTTTGTGATGGTCCAGCGTATCAAGCGCGCTTTCGGTGGTGGCAATGACTTCAAGATTGAACCGCTCAAACAGCGCGCGGGGACGATAGGCATCTTGGGTCAGGCAGTCAGCGATGCGGTCGTAAGCGGCATCGGCGTTGGATGGTGACAGGCGCTCTTCAAGTCCAAACAGGTCAGAGAACGCGTGGTCCAGCCACATGCGCGTCGGCGTGCCGCGAAACAAATGATAGTGCTCGGCAAATAGCCGCCAGATGGCGCGGCCATCGGTCTCAACCGGTGTGCCATCGGCGCTGGGTACGCCGAGTTTTTCCAAAGGAACGCTCTGCGAATAGAGCATGCGGAAGACGTAGTGGTCGGGCACAACGAACAGCTGCGCTGGATCCGGAAAGGGTTCATTGCGTGCGTACCAGGCAGGATCGGTGTGCCCGTGCGGCGAGATCAGCGGCAGATCTTTGATCGCGTTATAAAGGCGCCGTGTGATGGTGCGTACCAACGGATCGGTCGGAAACAGGCGGTCTTCATGAAGCAAAGTGGTCGTCGCGGTTTCAGTTGGCACGTCTTGGTCCCCAATGTCTTGCCCGGTATCTCGCGCAATTGTCTTACCCAATTGTCTTGGCGATGTGTGCCGTCGCGTCAGGAGTATCGTTTGGCATTGGCGCGGACAAGTGCGCACACGTGTTCGGCTGCACGCTGATCACGCGTATTCACAGACGCGTTATCGCGCAAACCGTTTGGAAAATCTCGTCGTAGGAGGTCCGTCAACAGCAGCATCGCGCTTCAATTGAGGTGCGGGACATTCGGGGGTGCTGACGACATGACCCGCTCACCATGCCCGGCGATATCCGCCCATGTCCGAGCTTACCAAAACGAATGTCCAGGGAGACATACCCATGCGTAAACTGATCCTCGCCCTTGCTGGCACCACCATGATTGCCACCGGCGCACAGGCTTCCAACGTTGTTGAAACAGCCTCTGAAGCCGGTATTTTCAACACGCTTCTTGCCGCTGCCACCGCCGCTGGCCTTGCCGATGCACTGGCCACTACGGACAACATCACCGTGTTCGCACCAACGGACGAAGCCTTTGCCGCGT
Source organism: Pseudomonadota bacterium (assembly GCA_039814945.1). Taxonomy (GTDB): domain Bacteria; phylum Pseudomonadota; class Alphaproteobacteria; order Rhizobiales; family MH13; genus MH13. The sequence goes on along the minus strand of JBCCAF010000001.1, from coordinate 40,202 downwards.
TGCCAGCAGGCACGGTCGACTCGCTTCTTCTGGAAGAAAACCGCGATCAGCTGGTTGCGATCCTCACCTACCATGTGCTGCCGCGCGAATTGCGCTCAACTGATCTGCCGGGCCGCACCATTCCAGTGCGCACGCTCAACACCGCTGATACGCTGCGCGTCACCAAATCTCACGGCTCGGTGACTGTGGATGGCGCCAATGTGGTGTCCGCCGACATCCATGCCGACAATGGTGTGATCCACGTGATTGATTCCGTGCTCATTCCAGATGCCAACGGCCACTAAACCTTTCTTGGTCTGATCTTGTAGACAGACCAACGAGACACTGACCTATGCGGACCGGGCGGCTTTGGCTGTTCGGTCCGTTTTCTTTTGGCATTCCTGCTGGTGCCCCCTAAAGTTTGTGACACAGTCACTCGTCAACCTCGGACAGGCATGCCCGGCAAAAACCTTCCTCTTCTCAGACCTCCTGCACCGCCTGCGGTGGAGGCCAGTGTTCCACTGCCGCCCTTGGATCACGTGCAACAGGGCAGCGGTGGTAAAGCGCGCGGCGAAGGAGCGGTGTGGCGCCAGATCGCGGCGGCTTTGCGAGGCCCCATTCAGCGCGGTGAGTGGCAGCCTGGTGCACGTCTGCCTATCGAGCTGGAGCTTGCGGCCCATTTCCGGGTGAACCGCCATACAGTGCGGCGCGCCCTTGCTGATCTTGCCCGCGATGGTCTGATTGCCACCATGCAGGGGCGGGGGACTTTCATCACAGCCGGGGAAAAGGTGCGCTATCACCTTGATGGTCAGGATCCGATCTCGGATGCTGTTTGGCCTGGGCTCACGACACTTTCCAGTGCACTGGTGCGTGACCGTAAGGTGGAGGCGGGCGTGAAGATGGGCGCCAAGCTCGCTTTGCCCTCCATCCATGGGCTTCACGAAGTGGAGCTGCGCCTGACTGCCGATGATGTACCTTTGGCCTTGGCGACCATCAGGCTCGCGCGCGATACATTTCCGCACTTCATTGATGTTCTGCGGAAGGCAGGCTCGCTGCAATTGGCCCTGGCGTCCTATGGCTACGACCGGTTCCAACCGACCGCCACCACGGTGTCAGCGCGGCTTGCCGATGATCGCGAGTGCGGCCTGTTTAAGACCAAAGCACCGACCATGCTGACCGTTGTGGAGGCGGTGGCTGGCCATTTTGGTGACAATGGGTCTCCCGCGCCAATCTTTGTCATTCAAACGGCTTTGTGCAGCGCGCGGGTTGATCTGCACGTGGTCCACGCCTCGCCAGTCATTTAGCCCTTTTATCTATCGGGTTTCATCTGGGCCAGGCGTGCGCAGATCAAGCGTGTAGGGGAAGAACGGGTTTGGCTTTTCTTCCTTCACCGTGACCGCACCGGGCGTGTGGCCCATGGCTTCAAAACGCGCCAGACGGCGTGCTTCGGCCTCATAGGCGTTGATCGGCGGGGTCTCATAGTTGCGCCCGCCAGGGTGGCCGACATGGTAGCGGCAGCCGCCCAGAGCACGGCTGTTCCAGCGATCCACAATATCGAAAGTGAGTGGTGCATGCACCGGAATGGATGGATGGAGGCCGCGTGAAGGCTGCCAGGCTTTGTAGCGAACCCCACCGGCGTGGGTGCCAGAACCGGTCGCGTGCATCGGCACCTGACGGCCGTTGCAGGTGATGGCGTGGCGGGCCGGGTTGTAGCCGGTTACTTCCACTTGGATGCGCTCAACGGAGCTGTCGACATAGCGCGACATGCCCCCGGCAACGCCATCTTCGCCCAGCACATGCCACGGCTCCAAAGCACCACGCACCGCCATGGAGACGCCATTGTGATCGATGGCGCCAAAATGCGGAAAGCGGAACTCATACTGGGCGCGATACCAGTCCGGATCGAACGCGAACCCTGCCTGTTGCAGGTCGCTGATCACGGACTGAAAATCTTCCCAAAGGAAAGCGCCGAGCATGAACCTGTCATGCAACGCCGTGCCCCATCGGGCGAGCGGCGGGGTTTTGGGTTCGCGCCAGCACATCACGATGATCGCGCGGATAAGAAGCTGCTGCGCAAGGCTCATGCGCGCTGATGGCGGCATTTCGAACGAGCGAAACTCCACCAATCCTAGGCGGCCTGTCGGGCCATCGGGCGAGTAGAGCTTGTCGATGCAAATTTCCGCACGATGCGTGTTGCCGGTGACGTCTGTGAGGAGATCACGGAACAGCCGGTCGACCAACCAGGGTGACGGTGGTTCATCCTCATCAGGATGCGGCACCTGCGCCATGGCAATCTCAAGCTCGTAAAGCGTATCGTGCCGGGCTTCATCAACGCGTGGTGCCTGACTGGTCGGGCCGATGAACAGGCCAGAGAAGAGGTAAGAAAGCGAGGGGTGGCGCTGCCAATAGGTGATGATGCTTTTGAGCAGATCAGGGCGGCGCAGGAACGGGCTGTCGGGCGCCTTGGACGCGCCAACAACCACATGGTTGCCGCCGCCTGAACCGGTGTGGCGGCCATCGACCATATACTTGTTGGTACCAAGGCGGGTTTGGCGGGCCTCGTCATAGACGGTCTCTGTGATCGCAACGCTGTCGCGCCAAGACGATGCCGGGTGCACGTTTACCTCGATCACACCAGGATCGGGCGCGACCTTAATCACGCTGATGCGTGGGTCGGCAGGCGGGTGATAGCCCTCAATCTGGATCGGATAGCCGGTTTGTTTGGCCGCCTCCTCGATGGCTGTGACCAGTTCCAGATAATCTTCCACCGTCTTGGTCGGCGGCATGAAGGCGCAGAGCTTGCCTTCTCGTGGCTCAATGGTCAGCGCGGTGCGCACGTGCTGCTGCGTTGGCGCGGGTGTGCCTGTCTTTGGCGCGCTCACGCGGGCGCGAATGTCATTTGGTTCAGAGAGTGATGGCTTGTCGTCCAGCGGGTCTTCCGGCTCGATAAAGGGAAACTCGTCCTCCTCAAGGTGAGGCAGTGAGTCGAGCGGCAGGCGATAGCCGACGGGTGAATCCCCTGGCACCAAGAACAGGTGATCGCGGCGCAGCGTCCAAGCTTCCGACACCCAGCGTTGGTCCGACTCCAGATCATCATGGCGGGCGATGGGCAGCACGTAGCCAGTTGGTGCGTTGAGGCCGCGATCAAACACGCGGGCGATGCGCGCGCGATCCTCAGCGCTGGTAAGTTTGGCGTTTTCCGGCGTGACATTGTCTGGAAGCGCTGCTTCTTTGGAGAGCCAGGCTGCGGTGTCCTCATAGGCTGCCATGAGGTGCGATGGATCGGCGCCAAGACGCTGTGCGATGGCCAATGCCAAGCTTTCTGCAGCCTCTGGCCCGTCTTCCTTGGCAATGGCATTTTCGATTTCTTCGCCCTCAAGTGGCTCGCGGGCGAAGAGTGCGCGATCTTCCCAGATCGGTTTGTCGTCGGAGCGCCAATAGATGGCGAAGTTCCATCGCGGCAGGCTTTCACCGGGATACCATTTGCCTTGGCCGTAGTGCAGGAACCCGCCCGGCGCGAATTTGTCGGCAAGCCGGTGTGTCAGTTCGTCGGCCAGTTTGCGTTTTGTCGGGCCAACGGCGGAAGTGTTCCATTCCTCGCCCTCCAAATCGTCGATAGAGATGAAGGTGGGCTCACCGCCCATGGTCAGGCGCACATCTTCGGTGATCAGCGCTTCATCGACCTTGTCGCCAACCGCCAGCAGCGTTTCCCACGCCTCATCGGCTATGGGCGCTGTAACGCGCGGGCGTTCATCAACGCGGCCAACGCGCATATCGAAATGGAACTCGACATTGGCAGCGCTCGCTACGCCTTCAATGGGGGCGGCGTTTTCAAAGTGCGGTGTGCCAGCCAGGGGGATGTGGCTTTCGCCGCAGAGCAGACCGGATGTTGGGTCGAGGCCAATCCAACCAGCGCCTGGAATGTAAACCTCAGTCCAGGCGTGCAAATCGGTGAAATCATGATCTGTACCCGCAGGGCCGTCGAGTGCTTTTTCATCGGGTTTCAGCTGAATGAGATAGCCCGACGTGAAGCGCGCCGCAAAGCCCAGATGGCGCAGCAAATGCACCATCAGCCAGGCGCTGTCGCGGCACGAACCACGACCGTTTTGCAGCGTTTCTTCCGGTGCCTGAACCCCTGGTTCCATACGGATGATGTATTCAACCGCATTGCTCACCTTTTGATTCAGGCCAACAAGAAAATCCGTTGTATTTTGGGGGCTTGCATCGATCTCCTGCAAAAATGAGTCAAACAGTTCGCCTTGTGATTCAACTTGCGTGTAGGCCATCAGATCGCGATTCAAGCGATCGCTGTAGACCACGGGCAGCTCTTCGCTTTCCGGTTCGATGAAGAAATCAAACGGGTTGATGATCGCCATATCGGCGAGCAGATCAACTTCAATGGAAAACTCCATCACTGGTTCGGGAAAAACGACCCGTGCAGCCCAGTTGCCATGTGGATCTTGCTGCCAGTTGATGAAGTGCCCTTCCGGTTTGATGGTCAGCGCATAGGAAGGGATGCGTGAGCGTGTATGCGGGGCAGGGCGCAAACGAATGAGTTGCGGGCCGAGGGTGACCGGGCGGTCGTATGTGTAGCGCGTGGTGTGCGTGAGCGAAGCAAGCAGGGACATGAAAAGCCTTTGTGCGCTGCATGGGTTTGGCGAGGCATTGGGTTCTCGCCTGGGTTCAACCTAGAGAGGTGGCGCACGCGCTGCCAGTGCAAAGTTTTGGCAATCGCGAGCGAACCCGCGTTTGGAGCGCCTGCATGTCAGGCATGCGGCTGCGGTGGTGGTGCACGTTACGGAATCCTGCCAGAAGACTAACCTCATCACACGTTTGATTTCTTCGGGACGTTTTCGTGCCACTCGCCGGTATTGGTTTTAAGCTGCTTTCAGTGCTTGCCTTCACGTTCATGATAACAGGGGTGAAAGTGCTAGGCGACAGCGTGCCTGTTGGGCAGATCGTGTTCGCGCGGGCTTTTTTTGGGCTGATTCCGCTGGCGATCATGATCCAGTACCAACACACCTGGTCATCTGCTTTGGCGACCAAACGGCCCATTGGTCATATCGGGCGCGCGCTTATCGGCGGCACGGCCATGACGCTGTGGTTTATGGCGCTATCTCGGCTTCCTTTGCCCGATGCGACAGCCATCAGCTTCGCCCAGCCGCTTATTACAACGGCGCTAGCTGTGATCATTTTGGGTGAGGTTGTGCGCCTTTACCGCTGGTCTGCGGTTGTGGTTGGGTTCTTGGGCGTGTTGGTGATCTTGTCGCCCAACCTTGGACTTGTGGGCGCCCTGGATGATGAAACGCGCTCGCTTGGCGCCATGCTTGCCCTGGCATCGGCGGGGTTCATGGCGCTGGCGCAGGTGTATGTCCGCCAATTGATCAAATCAGAATCGACCACGGCGGTGGTGTTCTATTTCTCTGCCATCACAAGCGTGCTCGCTCTGGTCACCTTGCCCTTTGGCTGGGTGATGCCCGACGCAACGACATGGGCCTTGCTCATCGGTCTGGGCCTTCTTGGCGGCATCGGGCAGATCCTGCTGACCCACAGTTTCCGCTTGGCACCGGCTTCTGTGGTCGCGCCGTTTGATTATACCGCCATGATCTTTGCGCTCATTGTCGGCTACTTCCTGTTTGATGAAGTTCCAGGTCTTGCTGTGCTTGCCGGTTCGGTGCTGGTTGTCGGGGCAGGGCTGTTTGTGATCTACCGCGAACACCAGATCGGCATTTCGCGCGAAGCGGCCTTGAAAGCACGCACGCCCAGCTGATCCTTTGTTTTTGATCCGGTGGGACCCGTAATGGCCGATAAATCTCCGCGCAATGCCCAAAGCGAAGCCGAGGCGCTGGCCTTTTCCGGGCAGCTTGGCAAGACGATCCAGCGTCTGCGCAAGGCTTACAATCTATCGCTGTCAGAGCTTTCCGAGCAGTCGGGCGTTGCCAAGTCGATCATCAGCCAAATTGAGCGCAATGAGACCAACCCGACGCTTGCCACCATTTGGCGGTTGTCGCAGGCCCTAGATGTCTCGATTGATCGGGTGCTTTCGGCGGCGCATGACGCTGATTTCGTTGAAGACATTCCACCCAACGACATGCCGGTTCTGACGTCTGAAGATGGCAAGATGCAGCTCACCATTATCGGGTGGTCGAAAACGGTGGAGTGGCTTCAATGGTATGATGTTGCCGCGCAAGCTGGCGCAGTGCTGGAATCTGAAGGCCATCAACGCGGGTCCATTGAGTGCCTTTCGGTGCTTTCGGGCACATTTGAGGTGATGGCAGGCCAGGAAACGCGGCGTGTGGAATCCGGCGGTACCGTGCGCTATCGATGTGACCGGCCGCATACGGTGCGCTGCCTGCAAGCTGGTGCCGATGGCGCAAAAGGCCGCGCCACCATGGTGTGCATCCTCAAAGCAGCTGTGATGGAATAGGCAACATCACCGCTTCATTTGTTACAACACTTGTCTTGCTGCTCAGCAAAAGCACTGTCACTCTGCTTGCTATAAGCGCCAAAAAAGAAACTGGCGCAGTAAGATGGGGTGGACTATGGGAACGACGTCTCGAGCGTTTGCTTTAGCGTACGCGCTATTCTTTTGTGTTTCAGGGCTGGCGACACACGCCCAAGCTGGTGGGTTTGCTCTGCGCGAGCAATCATCCTTCTATCAAGGAATGTCATTTGCAGGCGCCGCTGCTGGCGCAACGCTCTCTTCCATGTTTTGGAATCCGGCAGCTTTGGGCACAGTCGGCGATGGTTTCACCAACGAAGCGGTGTTCAGTTTTGTGGTGCCGACAAGCGATGTGACGGTTACCAATTCGGTTCCGTTGCTAGGCATCACGCCAGGCTCGCGCGGTGACATAGGCTTGGATGCTTTTGTTCCCGGCTCCTATGGCGCCTATCGTGTCAATGAGCGCTTGGCACTTGGGTTCTCCGTCAACGCTCCCTTTGGGCTGGCAACCAAGTTTCCGATGGGCGACCCAATCCGCAACGTGGCTGGGACAAGCGAGGTTTTCTCGCTGAATGTCGCGCCGACGGTAGCGTATCAAATCGCTGATGGGTTCACGGTCGCGTTGGGCGCGCAAATTCAGTACATGGACGTGCGCTACACCAACAATCTTATTGCCTTGTCCGGGGATGATATTGGGTTCGGCTTCACGGCTGGGCTTCTTTGGGAACCCATGTCTGGGACCACGGTAGGGTTGGGCTTTCGATCCAGCGTTGGCCACACGCTTGAAGGCAGTGGTGTTGGGGGTTCCATCTCAACAACAGCTGGAGCGGTAACACCAATCCGCATCGATGATTTCAACACACCTGAGACGGTAACTTTCAGCGTTGAACAGCGGATAAGCAACGCGTTCCGTTTGTCGGGTACAGTTGAGTGGGCCAATTGGAGCCGTGCAGGCACGTTTCCTGTGATCAATGCATCAACGGGCAGTGTTCTCACCATTACGCCTGCCGGCGGTGGCGCCACGCCTGTGGCCGTGGCCCTTGAGTATGGCGACAGCTGGTACTTCGCTCTTGGTGGCGAATACGACTATTCTGATGACCTTACACTGCGAGCTGGCATTGGCTATGAACTCTCGCCAGTTGGTGATGCGGTACGCAGCCTTCGCTTGCCCGATGATGATCGGCTTTGGCTATCGGCTGGTCTGTCCTACACGCCACGCGACCATATTCGCCTGGATGCCGGTTACACTTACATCCATGTTGGTGAAACAAGCATTCCAAGCACGTTCGCCAGCAACGGTGGCGTCAGCGCAACGGCAGATGCCGATGTGCACATCTTCACCGTGGGCGTGAATGTCGCGCTGGAAGATGGGCTCGCGGGGTTGTTTGGCCACTGAAGCGCAAATGCGTTTTGCGTTTGAACTGAATCGCAATTCGCTGCCTCTTCCTTCGGTCGAACGCTCTTTGTGACAAGTCTGTTTCAGATAAAACGTAAACGAACTAAAACGCCCGCCCCAGTAGCCCGCCATCGATCAGCATGTTTTGACCGGTGATGTAACCAGCATGGCTTGAGCAGAGGAACGCGCACGCAGCGCCGAACTCGTCCGCTGTGCCAAAACGCTTGGCTGGAATGGCAGCGATTGACCCTGCCTTGGCTTCATCCACGCTTTTGCCGGTACGTTTGGCTTGCGCTTCAATGTTTCCACGCAGCCGATCTGTGTCCATTTTGCCGGGCAAGATGTTGTTGATCGTCACATTGTGTTCAGCGGCGTTTTTGGCAACACCAGCGACAAAGGCGGTGAGGCCAGCGCGTGCTCCGGATGACACATCAAGACCCGGAATGGGCGCAAGCACCGAGGATGATGTGATGTTGACGATGCGGCCAAAGCCGCGCGCCTTCATGCCGGGTAGGGCGCGCTGAATCAGCATGATCGGGGTGATCATGTTCTGCTCAACTCCGGCTAAGATGGCGGCGCTGTCCAAATCTTCAAAGGGTTTGAGTGGCGGGCCGCCATTGTTGTTGACCAAAATGTCCGGGTTGGGACAGGTAGCAAACAGCGCATCCTGACCGTCTTGCGTGCCAATATCCTTGGCAACTACCTTTACTTCTGGGGCCCCCAGAGATTTTAGAGCTTGTGCCTCAGCGTCCAGTTTGGCGGTGTCGCGGCCATTGATGACCAGATTGCAGCCTGCCTTGGCAAGATGTTGGGCGCAGCCAAGCCCCAATCCGCGACTGGACGCACCGACGATGGCCCATTTTCCGGCGATGTGAAGGTCCATAAGCTTTGCGTCTTTCGTGTTGGAATGGTGGGCTTTGATGGCGGGTTTTGCGCTGTCAGGTCAAGACACTGTGTGGTGGCGCTGTCACAAAAGTGACAACAGAATCCCAATATGACGTGCCACGTAGAGTGCCTACTGGCCTTGGCCCGGGGAACGTCCTATGTACAGGCCAGCGATGCCCTGAAAGCGTTGGGGCGCGCGTGTCGACAGCCCGTCGGGCAAGAAGGGATTGCACAATGAGCAATCAAGCCGGCATGCCGGAACTCACCGCTGATGTTGAAGCTGGCTCCAAAGGGCCAGATGATGCCGTCGAGACACGGACATTTCGCACCCTTTTTCTTTCCGATGTTCACCTTGGATCACGCGGGTGCCAGGCGCATTTGCTGCTTGATTTCATGCGCTTTCATGATGCTGATACCATCTATCTGGTCGGTGACATTGTTGATGGATGGCGTTTGAAAAAGCGCTGGCATTGGCCGCAAGCCCACAATGATGTGGTGCAGAAGCTTCTGCGCAAGGGTCGCAAAGGGTCTCGCATTGTCTATCTGCCGGGCAATCACGATGAGTTTCTGCGTGATTATCTCGGCATGCAGATGGGTGGTATCGAGATTGTTGATACAGCCATTCATGAGGCTGCCGATGGTCGTCGCTTTTTGGTCGTTCATGGCGACCAGTATGATGTGGTCGTACGGCATGCCAAATGGCTCGCCTTCTTAGGTGACTGGGCTTACAATTTAGCGCTTTGGACCAACATTTACGTCAATCTTGTGCGTCGCCGGATGGGCTTTGACTATTGGTCGCTGTCGGCCTGGGCAAAGAACAAGGTGAAGAACGCCGTGTCCTTTATCGGTCGCTATGAAGAGACGCTCAGCCATGAAGCTGGCAAGGCCGAGGTGGACGGTGTGATTTGTGGCCACATCCATCACGCGACGATGCAGGATGTTGGCGGGATCAGCTATGTTAACACCGGCGATTGGGTGGAAAGCTGCACGGCCGTCGGCGAAAACGAAGACGGTTCTTTTGAACTGATCAAATGGACCCGGCTCAGCGCGGCTGGTGAAGCTGAACTTCGCGCGGCGAAGGCGAAGCCTGAAAACGTGGCCGATGATCCGGCGCAGGTTCTTGCCTTTGATCCGCAGGCATCATCGCGCGACGATGATGACCGCTCAGCGGCTGCCTAGGCTTCTGGTCTCACCTTTGCTTCACGATGTTTGAGTTCAACGCTTCCAATCCCGCGCGCGCTTTGATCGTGTCGGATGCTTGGCATCCGCAAATCAACGGTGTGGTGCGCACCATCGAGTGGATGGTCAAAGAAGCGCCGAAGTTCGGTGTGGATTTGCAGGTGCTTGGCCCGGCGCGCTTTCGCACCATGGCGATGCCCAGCTATCCAGAAATACGGCTGACACTCGCCCATCCACGGTCTATTCGCCGGGCCATTCGGGCTGAGGAGCCGCGCGCGATCCACATTGCGACCGAGGGACCTCTTGGCACGGTGGCGCGGCGCTTTTGCATCAAACATGGGCTTGGTTTTACCACCAGCTACCACACGCGCTTTCCCGAATATGTGGCTGCGCGCCTGCCCATCCCGGAAAGCTGGAGCTACGCCTATATGCGCCGGTTCCACAACGCAGCAACGGGAGTGATGGTGGCAACGCCGAGCTTAGAAGATGAGCTGCGTGGCCGCGGGTTTAACAATCTGGTGCGTTGGTCGCGCGGTGTTGATCTTGATCGCTACTATCCGCGCCCGGCGGTGAAACTGCCTTATCCTGGACCGATCTTTGTCTATGTCGGGCGCGTCGCAGTGGAAAAGAACTTGGAGGCTTTTCTCGATCTTGATCTGCCTGGCACCAAGCTGATCGTTGGCGGTGGGCCTGCGCTTGAGACACTCAAAGCGCAGTATCCTGACTCCGTTTTTGTCGGCCCCAAACTTGGCGAGGAGCTGGCGCAATATTACGCCGGTAGCGATGTGTTCGTGTTTCCAAGTCTCACCGATACCTTTGGTATTGTGCTCTTGGAGGCGCTGGCCTCTGGACTTCCTGTGGCGGCGTTTCCGATCACCGGGCCGATTGATGTGATCACCGACCCAAAAGTGGGCGTGCTTTCCAATGATCTGCGCGAGGCCTGTTTGGCGGCTTTGACGCTCAATCGGGATGATTGTGCAGCGTTTGCGCAAAATTACAGTTGGCATGAGAGCGCCAAAGCGTTCTTTAAGCACCTCTATCCGCTAAAGGCCGATTGGAGTGTGCCGGACTATGACCACTGATCACCCCAAATTGTCGCTCGACGACATCAAAGCAGCGCAGGTGCGGATTGCGGGTGAAGCCGTTGTCACGCCGCTGATCAACAACGCGCATCTTGATGAGGTCGTTGGCGGACGTGTTTTTCTGAAATGCGAGAATCTTCAACGCACGGGCTCGTTCAAGTTTCGTGGGGCTTACAACGCGCTTGCCTCAATGAGTGCCGAAGAGCGCGCCAACGGCATCGTTGCCGTGTCTTCGGGCAATCACGCTCAGGGTATTGCTGAAGCCGCGCGGATGTTTGGTGTGCCTGCCACCATCATCATGCCGTCCAGTGCGCCAGCGATCAAAACGGAGCGTGTCCGTCGTCTCGGCGCCGAGGTTGTCCCCTATGATCGGGCGGTTGATGATCGCGACAGCTTTGCTCGTGACCTGGTTGAAGAGACTGGTGCTGAATTTGTGCCGCCCTATGATGATTTGCGCGTGATGGCCGGGCAAGGAACCGTGGGCTTGGAAACGGTTGAGCAGTTGGAAGCGCTTGGCCTAGAGGCCGATATTGGGCTTATCTGCACCGGCGGTGGTGGCCTGTGCGCCGGCATCTCAACCGTTTGGCGCGATGCGTTTCCCGCCATGGATATCGTGGCTGTTGAGCCGGACGGGTATGACGATACGGTGCGTTCGTTGGTGAGCGGTCAGCGTGAAACCAATGCGCCGGGCGCGACCACCATTTGCGACGCGATCATGACAGACCGGCCGGGGGCGCTGACGTTCCCCGTCAATGTTTCTAACAAAGTGCGCGGCCTTGCCGTCAGTGATGACGAGGTGTTGGACGCAGTGGCGTTTGCTCTGCGTGAACTGAAGCTGGTTGTTGAGGCCGGGGGAGCAGTTTGCCTGGCGGCGTTGCTTGCGGGCAAGGTCGATCTGGGCGGGCAGGTGGTGCTTGCCGTGCTGTCAGGCGGCAACGCCGATCCAGCGATCCTTGCCAGGGCGTTGCAGCGCTAGAGACAAGCCAGTTTTAAGAGAAAAGCGCGATCCGCTCTTCATCGGTGTAGGGCACCGGTTCTGCCTCTTCTTCAACCGTGTTGGCATTATCGGCTGCCACGGTCTCGCCTTTTGCATCCTGCTCGGCAGCTTGTTCTTCGGCAACGGCGGTTTCCAGCTCATTCAAGGCATTGTCGAGCACTGCTTCATCCGGTTCGGCTTTTACCGGGTCGATCGACACAGTGTCGGCATCGCTGATTGCTTCGGGTTCGGCGACTTCGTCAAAGGCCTCTGCCTCATTGCCAACGTCAAGATCATCGAAGCCAAACTCATCGACATCAAAAATATCTTGGGCCGCAGCGCTGGCTTCGGTTTCGTTTGCCACGGCAGGCGGCTCATCGCTTTCGCTGGAGGCGGTATCGACGAACATGTCCGCAGCCCCGGCGTCGACCACGAAATCGTCTGGCATGTCGACCAAAACTTTGCGGTCATCGCGAGGCGATTGGACCTCTGAGGCCGTTTCGTTCGCCTCATCCCACGGTCCGCGCTGGCCCATATCAGGGCCATCAAAGTCGAGCGCTTCGACATCGAAGATATCTGGTGGCGCTGAGGATTTGCTCAACGCGTCGTTGATCAACACATCTTCTGATGGCTGCTTTAGGATTTCTGCGTCGTGAAGTTCCACGACGATTTCGTCGGTGATGATATCAACATCATCAGATGCCTGCGGATCGCTAGCGTTGGTATCCTCGTCCTTGGCGTCCTCAGCGATAGCGTCAGAATTGATAAGCTCTGGCTCAGTCAGTGGTTCCGGTTCAGCCAGTGGTTCTGGCTCAACTTGCGCCTCAGGCTCGTCGTGCATCTCAGCAAGGTCAGGTGTTGCAGCTTCTGGCTCAACCTCTTCTGGCGTGTCTTCAACCAGAGCGTCTTCAATCAGACCGCCTTCGCCCAGAGGATCGTCTTCCAGCGGGGCATCAAACGTTTCGGCCTCAGACACATCAGTGGCTGGCGCATCGTCGGCTGCAAGGGCTTCACCGCCGCCAAAGAGGGCGTCCACATCGTCCTGCTCGATGGCTTCACCATCAAGACCGGGGCCGTGCAACAGGTGCGCATCGGAGCGCTCATCGCCCTCCTGATAGGCTTCTGACGCGGCGGGTCCATCGCTCTGCTCAGAGGATGGCTCGGCTTTGGAGGGGCTTTCGGCGCCAGATTCTTGTGAACCGAGCCCCAATATATCCATCATCGCCGAAACACGTTTTTCGACGTAGCCAACCAGACGCACCACTTTGCTAGAGCGTTGGCCTGTTAGATCCTGGAACGAGCACGCCGTGTACACATCGATGATCTTGCTCTCGATGATGTCGCACTGCGTTTCGTTGGCACCCTCTTCGCGCAGGGTCCAAAGCACTTCCTGGATCTTTTCGGCCGCTTCAAGAATTTCACCGGTCGCTGTCTCGGTTTGAGTGACAATGGCCTCAAGCTCGACGGTGGCGGAGACGAAATGGTCTTTGTCGTCACCCTGACCGCCGAGATCTTGAACTTCGCGCTTCACCTGGGTGATGGCTTCGGCCAGATCGATCACATTGTGGCTGATCAGTGCAACAGATGTATCGCCACCGCTGGGCGCATCGCTCGTGATACGATCCTCAAGGCGCTCCAAAGCGTCAAGAACAGTTTGCGTGTCGGTGTTGCGGTTGCGACGGGCGTATTCTTTGAGGAACCAGCGGCCTCGCTCGGTTTCCATCACCGCATCGGCGATGGCTTCATAATCGGATTCGCTTATTGCTGTGTTTGTTTGCACGGAAGGCGTTGTGCTTGGGGTCGTATCAGACGTACCATCGGCGGAGGCCGCGCGTGCGTCGCCTTCATCACCAACTTGACTCATGGTCGCCAGCGGCGTTTCGCTCATGGTCTGTCCTGCGGCCCCAAAAGACCCTGCGTTGCAGCTTGAAGCAGCTCTGCAGGCTCTAACCCTATTCAATCGCCGCTATGAGCACTCATGGCGGCGGTTCGCGTTCCCTCTGTCTGCCCAAACCTACCAAGGTTCCTCGCCTGAAACAGCGAATCGGAGCCTTGCCCTCACAGTGTAAGGTCTCACTTCGTGCAGCCACTAGCCCCCATTGCAACCCAAGCTGGTCACCAAAGGGTTACCGTCGCGGCTTTGTTCGCAGCTTATTTCGCTGGATTCGGTGTATTTTTGCCGTTTTTTCCCGTTTGGCTGGATTGGCTCGGCCTCTCGGCAGGCTGGATTGCCGTTTTGGTGGCGGTGCCGCTGATTGTGCGGGTTTTGACAATTAGTGCTGTGACCGACCGTGCGGAGCGATTCGATGATCCGCGTAAACCCCTTCTTGGGCTGTCGATTGCCGCCATGCTGGTATTCGCGATCCTGCCACTGGCGACGCTTTTCCCTACGCTTTCCGGACTGTTCTCAACGCCTTGGGTGATCTTGGCCGTCATCGCTTTGATGGCCATTGGGTGGAACGCACTGCTGCCGCTGAGTGATGCTTTGGGCATTCAGCTGTCGCGACAATCAGGGGTTGATTATGGCCGTGTGCGCGTTTGGGGCTCGATTGCTTTCGTCGTCGCAAGCTTTGCCGCTGGAGCGATTATTGAGCGTTACGGCAACGGGACAATCCCATGGATGGTGCTGGCAACCTTTGCCGCCATTGTGTTGGTTTGTGCCTCTTTGCCGCGCAGTTTTGTACAACCTAAAATAGAAAGAATTGACATTAAAGGTGCGGCAAAGACTCCGAAACTGCGCTCTGGATGGGTCTTTTTCTTGCGGCGCAAGGGCGCGATGAGCGTTTTCATCGGCGCAGGGCTCATGCAGGCCAGCCATGCGCTGCTCTATGGATTTGGCAGCCTGTCATGGGCCTCGCAGGGCTTTTCAGAGACAGCCATTGGTTTGCTTTGGGCGTTCAGCGTGCTTTGCGAGATTGTTCTGTTCGCGGTGTCTGCACCGATCATTGCCAAACTGGGCGCGCGTGGATTGCTAATCCTGGGTGGTGTTGGTGCAACGCTGCGGTGGGTGATCTTTGCCTTTTCACCCGATTTGGCATTCACGGCTGCGCTGCAGATTTTGCACGGGTTTTCGTTCGGCATGACCCATCTGGCACTGATCAGCTACGTCCAGAAACGTGCGCGCCCACGCGAGCTACGGGCAGCGCAAGGCGTCTATGGCGTGGTGTCCGGTGGTGTGATGGCGGTGGCGACCTTGTCGGCTGGCCCGCTTTACGAGGCTTTTGGGGCTATGGCCTATCTTGCCATGGCGGCGATGACTGCTCTTGGCGTTGTGATCATTTTCATCAACCGATGGCGCATACCTGGTGGGTTCGTTCCCCAACCTAAATGCTAGAGGCTGTTTAGCCCCACAAGGCGCGGCTAGGCGGTTGTAGAATGCTGCCTTCAAACTCCAGGGCTGGATCGCGATCTTCAGCCAACAGAAGTGGCGCATCCAGGTCAACATAGTCGGCGTCGTAGGCGAGCAGCGTGCCTGGCGCCATGGCGAGTGATGACCCCATCATACAGCCAACAAAAATGCCGAGCCCAGCAGCCTTCGCTTCAGTTTTCAGAGCCAAGGCTTCGGTGAGGCCACCGGTTTTGTCGAGTTTGATGTTGATGACATCATAAAGCCGCGCCAAGTCCGTCAGGCCTTCTCGATCATGCGCGCTTTCATCCGCGCAGATGGGTACAACGTGCGGTCGGTCGGCAAGGATAACGTCGTGGCCCGCGGGTAGGGGCTGCTCAACCAGCGCGATGCCGAGCTCGGCTGCCAGGTCCATCCAGGCCCAAAGGTTTTCCGGTGCCCAGGCCTCGTTGGCATCGACAATCACCTTGGCATCGCCAGCATGACCGCAGACGGCGCGCATACGATCAGGGTCGCCGTCGCCGCCAAGTTTCACCTTGAGCAAAGGCCGGTCGCGGTGCTGGTAGGCCACGCGCGCCATGTCTTCGGGCGTATCAAGGCTGATGGTGTAGGTGGTTTCAAGTTGCCCAACTGGGGGCACACCAGCCAATTCGGATGCGGGTTTGCCGGTGCGCTTGGCTTCCAAGTCCCAAAAAGCGCAGTCCACCGCGTTGCGGGCAGCACCGGCGGGAAGCAACCCTTGCAGTGCTTGGCGATCAAGGCCGGATGTCAGGGCATCGCGAACGGTTTCAATCTGTGCTGTGACGCTTTCTACGCTCTCGTCATAACGGGCATAAGGCGTGCACTCACCGCGCCCAATATGCTCGCCATCTCGCAGCGTAACGGCCACGACATGCGCGTGGGTGCGTGATCCACGGGCGATGGAAAAGAGCCCGCGAATGCGAAAGGCGTCATCTGAAACAGCAAGCGAAATCATGGTGTTGGGGTCATTTCCGCAAGTGGCTTGACGAGGCTCTCAACGCCGAAGCGCACCGGGTCGGTGGCTGGCAAACCGTGGGCATCGGTCAGATCGCCAAGGAGTGCTTTGGCTGTTGCCTCATCAAGCGCTGCGGTGTTTACGGCCAGGCCGGTGCAGCGGATGGCTGGGTTGGTCAGTTTGCCCATGGCGATGTTTGCGTCGATCACCTCTTGGATGCTCGGAAGCGGTGTTTTCACCCCACGCATGGTTGTGCGCGTGGGCTCATGGCAGACGATGAACGCATCGGGCTGCGAGCCGTGCAGCAAACCAAGCGACACACCGGCGAAAGAGGGATGAAACAGAGAGCCTTGGCCCTCAACAACGTCCCAATGATCTGCGTCGTTGGCTGGTGAAATCCATTCAGCCGCGCCGGAGATGAAGTCGGCCACCACCGAATCAATGGCCAATCCGCGTCCGGAGATCAGCACACCTGTTTGGCCAGTGGCGCGGAAACTTGCCTTCATGCCCTGCGCGCTCATGCCTTGTTCCAGCGCCAATGCGGTGTATTTTTTGCCCACCGAGCAATCGGTACCGACGGCCAGGACGCGCATGCCAGGGCGTTTGCTGCCTTTTCCGGTTTCAAGTTTTTGCTCCACATGGCGCACATTGTGCAGCGTTGCGCCTTTTGCGGCGGCTGCCTCTGCGATCGCTGGAACATCTTGAAGACGGGCATGCAGGCCGCTGGCAATATCCAACCCTGCGTTGGTGGCCTCAACGATGCTGGTCACCCAATGATCGGGCAGAACGCCGCCAGCGTTAACCGCGCCCACCACCATTGTTTTCGCCCCTTTTTCAACACCTTGAGCGATGCTCATGTCTGGCAAGCCTGTGTCAGCCTGGCACCCTTCAAGGCGCACTTGGCCAACGCACCAATCGCGGCGCCAATCGACAATACCGGTCGCTGTCTTGGCTGCTAGGGCGTCGGGCACATCACCGAGAAAGAGAAGATAGGGTTTTTGCAGTTCAGCCATAAAGTTGCGCCCGTACAAGTGTTACAAAAAGTGGAGGACGTCTTGACGTCGCATATTTTGCCAAGCAGCGAAATGGGCTTTGCGCATGGCGGTTCTGCGTGGCACTTATAGGATCTTGTTTTGAGTGATCTGGCAGCCTTTGCGTGACAGCGACTGACGCCCTTTGGTCTGGTCCCCCAACAGATGTTCCTTTTGCCAAGCGTGGTGGTGCAGCACCGCGTGCAGCTGAAGTGCTGCGCGATGGTGATGAACTGTCAGTTCATGGCGATTGGATTCGCCCCTGTGTGCGCACGGTGCTGATGCAGGACGGCTTTGCCGAGGCTTCTACCTGGGCCGATGCACAGTCTGCTGACACACCGGTGCGGGTGGATGCATCGGGTCTTGGCCAGTTGGACACGCTTGGATGCCTGGCGCTAGCAGACCTTGAAAAAGAGCTGGGAGCCTCCGGCAGGACTGTTGAACTGATCAATCTGCCCACCGACAAACGCGATCTTTATGAAGCTGTGCGTGAGCGGGCCAATGTTCGCCGACCTGATCGCCCGCGTTTTGGTCTTGATGCCGTTGTGGCTGCTTTTGGCCGTGGCGTCGCGGCAACGTGGGATGATCTTTTGGGCGTTGTTGGCATGCTGGGGTTGGTGCTCACCTCTGTGGGTCTGACGTTGATCAATCCGTCCCGCTGGCGGTTCAATGCTTTTGTGACGCAGCTTGATAAGAGCGCCTTTCGTGCTGTGCCGATTATCTTGCTTATTCAGTTCGTGATCGGCGGGATTGTCGCCCAGCAAAGCGCTTATCAATTGCGGTTCTTTGGCGCAGAGATTTTTACCGTTAATTTGGTCGCCATTTTGGTGCTGCGAGAGATGGGCGTGTTGATATCGGCCATCATGGTCGCCGGTCGTACCGGGTCGGCTTACACCGCTGAGATCGGCGCGATGCGCATGCGTGAGGAGGTCGACGCCATGCGTGTTATCGGTCTTGATCCGGTGGACGTGTTGGTCGTGCCGCGGATCATAGGCTTGGTGGTGGCGTTGCCGCTGCTTACGATTGTTGCCAATGGTGCAGCGTTGCTTGGCGGTATGCTAACGCTCTGGGCGTATTCTGGCATCAGCCCGGTGGTGTTTATCGACCGGATGCATGACAGCGTTTTGGTTGAGACGGTCATGGTTGGCCTCATCAAAGCGCCCTTTATGGCGCTTGCCATTGGTTGCATCGCCTGCATGGAGGGTTTCCGTGTGACCGGAAGCACCGAGTCGCTGGGTCAACGCGTGACGGCAGCTGTGGTGAAATCGATCTTTGCCGTTATCGTCATGGATGGTGTTTTTGCCATCTTCTTCGCCTCGATCGACTATTAGAGGCGCTTATGGCTGTGCAAGAAACAGAGGCTGATCAAGACCAGAGCAAACCCGTGATCGAAGTGCGCGGGCTTGAGGTTGGTTTTGGCGATGTCACCGTTCTCAAAGATCTTGATCTGACGGTTTATCGCGGTGAAATTTTGGGTTTTGTGGGCGCATCAGGCACTGGCAAATCGGTGCTTTTGCGGGCGATTTTGGGGCTCACCCAGAAGCGCGCTGGCACCATTGATGTGCTGGGCGAACCCTATTCGCAGATGGACGAGCGTGAGCGGGTGCATGTCGATGAACGGCTGGGCGTTCTGTTTCAGCACGGTGCATTGTTTTCGGCGCTGAACGTCATCCAGAACGTGCAAGTGCCGATGCGTGAGCATTGGCGTTTGGACAAACCGATGATGGACCGGCTGGCTGCCGTCAAACTCTCGATGGTCGGTCTGCCGGAAGATGCTGCGCTCAAAGCGCCATCAGAACTGTCGGGCGGCATGATCAAGCGTGCGGCTTTGGCACGGGCGCTCGCGCTTGACCCGGATGTTGTGTTTCTCGACGAGCCGACATCGGGCCTTGATCCGCTTGGCGCCGCTGCGTTTGACGAGTTGATCGCCGATTTGCGCTCAGCGCTTGGGCTTACCGTTTTCATGGTCACGCACGATCTTGATAGCCTTTTTTCGGTGTGTGATCGGGTGGCTGTTTTGGGCAATCAAAAGGTGCTGACAGTCGGGCCTGTCGAAGAGGTTCGGCGGTTCGATCACCCTTGGGTGCAGGATTACTTCAACACCGGTCGTGCGCTGGGCAGGGGCCCTGCCTCTAGCGCAACGCGAGAATAGGACGGCAATGCGCAGTCAAAATGCAACGGTTGGTCGAAAAGTGCAGCATTTGTTGTGCGCGCGCGCTCATGATGCTTTGCGCGTCATGGTTGCCACGGTAAGGCCCTGAGGCATGGAAACACGCGCCAACCATATTGTGATCGGTCTGTTTGCCCTGGCGGTTATCGCTGCGGGCATGGCGTTCATCTATTGGGTTGCCGAAATCGGTGGTCAGGAGAACACCGCTGAGGTGATTTTCCAGTTCAACGGGCCCGTCAACGGCCTTAGTGCTGGCAGCCCAGTGCTGTTCAACGGCATTCAAGTTGGTGAGGTCCGTACCCTGTCGTTGAACCCGAACAACCCGCAGGAAGCGCTGGCGCTGGCGGTGGTGGAAGGCGATACGCCCATTCGCACGGACACCGACGCGTCCTTGGGCATCACCGGGATCACCGGCACGGCATTTGTGGCGCTGCGCGGTGGATCGATGGATGAGCCAGCGGTTCTAGACCCTGACACGCCCGTGATCATCGAAGCGCAAGTTTCGGCGGTCCAGGACTTAATCGACGGTGCACGCAACGTGCTTGGCCGTGCTGACGATGCCATGCAGACGATTGAGAACTTTTTGCTCGTCAATGAGCCGTTCATCACCCAGACCATTGCCGATATCAACGAGGTGACGAGCGCCGTGGCTTCGCAGTCGGACAATATCGAACTGCTGATGGAAGGTGTCGGGTCTATCGCGAGTGAGATTTCCGGGCTTTCTGGGCGCCTCGAAGGCATCATCGCGGGTTCCGAACAGTTGATCGCTGCCGTGGACCCCGAAAGCGTCAGCGAAGTGGTGGAAAATGTGCGCGTTGCCTCCACCGAGTTTCGCGGCATTGGCGAGGATGCCCGCACTTTGATCGCGCGCGGTGAGGTCGTTTTCGACAATCTGGAAGCCTCGTCCGGCACGCTGGTTGAAACGCTGGATACCGTTCAGGCTGTCGTTGAGGCCGTTGATCCAGCGGTTGTTTCCCAGGCGGTTGCTGATGTTAGCGCCTTCACCACCCAGCTTCCCGATGCCGGTGCGCGCGTCGATGAGGTGCTTACCGGTGCGCAAGAGGCGACCAACAACATCACGACCTTCACAGCCAGCTTGGAAGACAATGCCGAGCAGGTGGACGCGATCTTCGCAGACGCTGTGGTGATCGCTGACCGGTTGGAAGTTGCCTCGCGGCGGATCGACGGGCTTTTGGCGTCTGTCGATGGTTTGCTTGGCGAGGATGAAACCCAGGGGTTGATTGCTGATGCGCGCGAAGCGGCACGGGCCCTGCGCAATGTTGCTGTTTCGTTTGAAGGCCGTTCCGATGAAATCGCTGCTGGTTTGGCGCGCTTCACTGGTCCGGGTCTGCGCGATGCTGAGGCTTTGATTGGTGACGGACGGCGTGTGCTGAACCGTTTGGAGCGGGTGGTGACCTCGATTGAGCGCAACCCGCAGCAGTTTATCTTTGGTGGTGATCGTGCCCCCGAATACTCGCCACAGAGGCGATGAGGTCATGATTGATCATGAAATCAACGCTGTCGTAGACTGGTTCGCTGAGCAGGGATGTGTGAGTAGAGTGCTATGAGCGATGTTGGGCAAAAAAACAGGGGCAAGCGTCTGCCATTGATTGGCGGTATATGCGCCGCGTTTTTGTTGGCGGGGTGTTCCACACTTGGCCTGGAAGTCGCGCCGCGCATCTACGATCTGCGCGCTCCCGCTTCCATTGATGTTGGCAACAGCCGCACCAGTCGCCAGCTTTTGGTTGCTGAACCGGCTGCGGTTCGCTTCTACGCCACGGATCGCATTGTGGTTCGCGACAGCGCGGCGACGCTCGCTTACTTCCCAGGCGCGTCCTGGTCGGATGCTTTGCCTGATCTGCTTCAAGCTCGCTTTGCCGAGGCCATCGAGCGCACAGGCCGCGCGCGTGCCGTGGGCCGTCCAGGGCAGGGGCTGCTGATCGATATTCGCTTGGTTCCTGAAATCCGTTCGTTCGAGATTGCGATCACCGATGGTGGTCAAGCCAATGCCGTGATCGATATCGCGCTGAAGGTTATGAACGATGCCAATGGCCGCATCCTCGCGAGCCAGACCTTTGCGGCCACCGTGCCCGCTGCCAGTGATGGTGTGGAGGATGGTGTCGAAGCGCTGAATGCTGCGCTTGATGCCTTGCTGCGCGAGATGGTGGTGTTCGTTCTCGACGCTGTCTAACGCGTTTTGCGTGTTCGCTGAAAAAGTTCCATCGCAAATCGCGTTCGACCGACGGGAGAGGCAGCGAATTGCGATTCACGCCATACGCAAAACGCGCTAGGCGCCTTACCCATCTAAGCTATTCTAGGACAATAGAAAAAGCCGCCGATCAAAAAACCTGATCGGCGGCTTTTTTGTGTTGTGTTATTGCTGTCTTAGCTGCCGAAGCGGCCCAGAGCCTGACCAAGCACCGTGTAGAGGCGGCCCTGATCGGACATCAACAGCGTGCGGGTTTCCGACCGGCTTGCGCGGCGGGATGCCATTTCACGCAATGTTGCTTCAAATGATGTCAGGTGTTCCTGTGCCGCGTTGCGCAGATCCGTATCACGGCCAATCTGGCGACGGATATCGTCAAAGACCTGCTGTCCGTTCAGCGTATAGATGCGACGCGAGAAGCTTGCTTTGTTGCCCGACAGATAGCTGTCCCACTGTTGGGCGTATGCACGCTCGTCCAATGCATCGGCAAGCTGACCGTGGATATCTTCCAGCGGACCATCTTTGCCCTCATCGCTGGAGGCGCGGCGCAACAGATCGCTGATCCAGCCACCTGATGGTGCATCGGCATTGTTGTTGGATGCTGGAGCGGGTGTCACCGCCGGAGCGACCGCTTGACGGACATCTTCCATGCTGCGGGCGATATCATCATCCACGCGCTGATCTTCCAAGCTTAAGGCGCTGGCTTCCGCAAGCTGGGCACCACCACGTGATGAGGCGATGGCCGGCGCTGGAGCAGGGGCCTGAAGCTGACGGGAGGATGCATCGCGTGCATTGCCTTCATCAGACACCAGGCTGGAGAGCTCTTTGAGGGCTGCAACCTGCTCGTTGACGACCTGACGCAGCGCGGATGCGCTCTCGCGCGCTTCTTCGGGCAGTTCAAACACACCGCGACGGATGTCGGCGCGGGTGGTTGCCAGTTCGGAGCTGAGATCGCTCGTCATGCGGCGCATATCTTCAATCGAAGAATGGAACGCTGAGACAGCGGTTTCCAAACCACCTTGAAGTTCGCGGGCAACCTCTTCCTGGGTTGTGCGCACGATGTCGCTGGCCTTAGCGCTTTCGCTGCTGGCGGTTTCGCGCAGATTGTTGAACTGGGCTATCACGCCTTTTGCTGCATCATCGGCAGCCAGGGATAGAGCCGAAGCGAGGGCTGCTGCCCGCTCTTCAGCGTCGATGAGTGTCGACGCCAAGCGCTCTGAGGTCAGTTGGAGAGCCTGCTCAGCACGGTTGGTGCGGTCAGCGATGGTTTCGCTGATCGTGTCCATCTGGCTGACCTGCGTTCCCACGGAGCCTTCCAGTTTCTCGGTCGTGCGCAGGATGGCCTGCGAGGCACCCGACAGGGAACGGCCATGCACGTCGAAGCGATCAGAGAGATCAACGATCGAGCTCAAAACCTCAGTTGAGATGCCGCTGAGAGCCTCAAGCTGTTTCTCGAGCGCCTCTGACGTTGTCGCCGTATCATTGCTGATCGACTGAACGGAGGTGCTGAACCGTGCGATTTTCTCCTGCAGGACTTCGCCCATGGAACCAAGCGTGACGGCAGAATTGCTGAGGAGTTCTTCAATGGAGCTATTCACCGAGCCAATCTGACCGGTCAGTTCCTGCAAATCCTGGTTCAACAGGTTACGGGCACGGGCAAGGTTGGAGGAGGCATCGCGTGTGCGCTCTTCCAGCGTTGTATCCATTAGTTGCGTTGCGGCTTCGACCGACTGATTGAAGGCGCTGGTGCGGGTATCCAGGGCACCAAGCAGCGAATGACCGCGGCTGTTGAGCACTGTTTCGATGGACTCAGTGGCCGCTGTGATGCTTGCGCTCAGTGTCGACGCACGGTCGTCTAGAACGCCCGACAGCTCTTTGGAGCGGCTGTCGAGAACGGTACCGAGTTGATTGGTGGCCGATTGCAGGCTTTGCGCCAGCGTATCTGTCTGGCCAGCAAGCGTGTCGACCATCTCGCGCTCACGCTCAGCAACATTGGTCTGCAAGGACTGCGTTGCCGAATGAATGGAGCGTGCGAACTCGCTTGTGCGCGTTTCCAGAGCACCAACCAATGCTTGGCCACGATCATCCAGAATGGATTCCATTGCCCCTGTTTGACCGGCGAGAGCTTCGCGCAGCGCATCGGCACGTTCGGCCAGTTGCTGGCTAGCGACGATGGTTTCATCGTGCGCCGCTGAGCGCACATTGGCCGCGGCAGCCACCAGTGCGTTGGTGGCCGATCCAACCTGACTTTCAAAGCCCTGAAGGGCGGTTGTCGCTTCGCCGGAGAGTGTTTCTCCAAAGCTGTTGGCGCGATCTGTGACCATTGCTTCAAGGGCATCGCCCTGCGCTTTGATGGTTTCAGAAACTTCTACGACGCGGTCGCCGAGCAGCTGATTGATGTCGGCGACACGGTCAGCCATCAGATCTGTGAGATTGTTGGTCTGCTCGTTGACGGTCTCACCGACAGCTTCAATGCGCGCGGTGATGGCACGCTCGATGTCATCGCGACCGCCGACAAAGGCCTGCGCCACTTCGCGTGTGCGTTCGATAAGCGTTTCGGAGATTTCACGGCCACGGTTGGAGAGAGCGCCGTCAAGCTGATCGGCACGCTCCACGAATGTGGTCGTGGCGTCTTCAATGCGCTGGTTGACGCGCACGTCGAAGGCCGACAGGCGCTCATCCACAGTGGTTTCAAGCTGTACGGTGCGCATCTGAAGGGCGCTCGACAGGCTTTCAATCTGCTCGCGCAGTTGGTTGTCGATGGCTTCAGCGCGTGTTGTCAGATCACCGCCAACGGCGCTCATGGCATCAGTGAGGCCCTGCGTGCGGTTGTCGATGGTGCTGACGAGGTTCGATGTCGCCTGATCCACCTGGCTTGCAAGGCTTGAGGTTGTGCCCTCAACGCGGTTCACAAGGTTGGTGGTTGTCTCGTTGACATGGCTCGCCAGGCTGGTGGCAGCCTGATCGATACGACCAGTGATGCTGCTTGATGTTTCCTCAACCTGGTTGGTGAGGTTGGTTGTGCTCTCATCAACGCGGATGACAAGGCCGATGGCGGTCTGGTCAACGCGGTTCACAAGGCCGGTCGCGGTTTTCTCAAGCTGTTCAACGAAGCCGTCAGCGGTATCGACCACACGGTTGTTGAGCTCGTTGGCAACACCAACGATCCGCTCTTCGGTGTTGCCGGTCACTTCCTGAAGCGACTGCATCAGCGTGTCGGAACGCTCGTTCAGCGCATCGATGAGGCCGGTCGTGCGGCTGTCCATAGCATCCAGATAGCCGGTGGTATCGGTGCTGATACGCTCAACCAATGTGTCGGAAAGCGCCGTCATCCGGCTTTCAACGCCCGAATTGGCTTCGGTGAGCACGCTCATGAAGCGCTGTGTTCGGTCGTTGAGTGTTTCCAGATACTCACGGGTGGACGTGTTGATGTGCTCTGAAATGACGGCTGAGCGCTCGCCCAGCACGGCGCTGGCTTCAGCGGCCGCGCGGTCAATGCTTTCCTTAAGGGCGGTGCGCTGGTTGAGGAATGAGGCTTCGATGGCGCCGGAGCGATCTGCAAGCGCCAGATCGATGGACTGGGTCTTGTCGTCCAGAAGCGCGCGGATGGCGTGGGCACGCGTTTGCATCTGCTCATCAAGCGCAACAGTGCGATCATCAAGAGCAGAGACCAGCGCATCGCTGTCTGATTTTAGAATGTTGGCATACTCTTCAGCACGCTGCGTGAACGCCAGACCAAGGTTTTCGCCTTGTTCCAGCACGATCTGCACAACGCGCTCACCAACGGCTTGCACATTGTCTGTGAGGTTGCCGGTGCCGGTTTTGATAAGGTCTTCCACGGCGTCACGGCCCTGGGCCATGCGCATGTCAACCAGATCAAGGTCGCGCATGATGCTAGACTGGATCGTCGCGCTGGTGTCGTCGGCGGTTTTGCGCAGCTCTTCCAGTTTGGCATCAACTGAGGAGATAAGAGACTGAGCGGAAAGCTCAAATCCGTCGCGCAGCTCAACGCCACGTTCCACAACAGCGTCATGCAAACGCTCCGCAGATGCTTCCATGCGCTGGGCGAGGGCGCCGCCCTGTTCGGTGATGCTGTCGGAAATCTGTGTGCCCGCATCATCAAGCTTGGCTGTGATGGCCGTGCCACGCAGTTCCATATCGATGAGCAGTGAGTCCGCGGTGGTTTTCAGCGTCGTGGTGACATCTTCTGCACGGGCGGCAAAGTTCTCGGTGACCGAGTGGCTGGTTTCTTCCAGCTCACGTGTCACATTGCTGCCGCGCTGCTCAAATTCGCTGACAATGGAGTTGGTTGTCGAGGCCAGATCAGCGGAGATTGTGGCTGAACGATCTTTCAGGACGGTGTCAACTTCTGCTGATTTTTCAGTGATTTCGCGAACAATGTCGCCACCGATGATGGCCAGCTTGTCACTAACATCAAGGCCGGTAGAGGACAGCTGTTCGACCAGGCGGTCGCCGTGCGACTGCAAGGTATCACTCATCGTCTCGCCAGCTTGTGACAAGGCATTGGTGATCTGCGAGGCTTTGTCAGCGAGGCTGTGCGCCACGGTGGAGCCGGTTTCAGCTAGCGACTGGGTGAGGGCATCGGATGCTGTCAGGAGATCAGCGTTCAAACGATCATGTGAGGAAGAGATCGCTTCACGCACTTTCTCAGCGTTGAGAAGAATATCCTGACGCTCGCTGGTTAGCTGACCCAACAGGGTGCGCAGTTTGGTTTCATTGTCCGAATAGGCGCGTTCCAGATTGGAAACTTCGCCTTGGACCATGGATTCAAGCTCGCCTGCGCGAGCAAGGGCGCGTTCCACGCCGTCACCCATGGCAGCCACTTCGCGGCGGATCGCCTGGCTGACAGACATCACCTGCTCTTTGGCCAGTTCATCAGGCTGAGCGATGCGCATGGTGACGTTGGCCATGGATTTGGCAACGATGCGCATTTCGGCAGCGCGATACACCAGGAAGGCAATGGTGAAGAACAGCAGAACCGGGGCAAGCGCCGCAACACTGTAGGCGATGAAGCCTGGTGAGGTCAGTATTGATGAGTCCGAAAACAGGCCAGCAAAGCTTGTGTTGAACACAGCAGGGGCGAGCAGGGCGGCGATGCCCACCCACAAAGCGCTGGCGATGGCGGCGAAAAGGTAGGGCGTGTTGGCAGGGCGACGCTGCAACTCATACACCAAGGCGCTGGTGGCGCGGCGATCATCGTTGGCTGGTGGGCGACGTTCGCGCAGACGCTGGTCTTCAGCGCGCTCCCGCGCGGACGGCGCTTCTTCCTGGGCGGCAGGCGCAGCCAGAGGATCGCCCAGAACATCATCAGCACGCGGCATCACAGCCGCGCCCTTTGAAGATGATGTTTTGGCCGATGCTTGGCCCTTGTCGTCCGCAGAGCCTTCAAAGCCGTCGTCTGCAAAGTCGATGGCCAGGGCCTCTTCGACTGCATCGAGCGCTGCTTTGTTCGCTTCGGATGGTTTCTTCGCCATTGATACGCCTCACGCTTTTTGGGCATTCTTTTGCCCGCTGGCACCCAACACTGGGCGCACGGACAGCCACACTTGCCCACAATTGAGCGGACAAACTATTCCTTTGACCGTTCAAATTGAAGACACTTGCGTCGCTTTGTTAGCAATTTGTTCATCATAGTTAATGTCGGCAGATATGGGACACGAACCTCTGCGCCTGTTAACGCCGATGAAACTGTGATGGCGCTAGCCTTTCATCGGTATTGGGTACGGGCTGGCAGGCAAAGCATGTCAGACAGGGGATAAGATGATGGGCGCACAGCAGGTGCCGCAGCCAACTGGGTATGGCGAAAACACTATGGGTGGGATTTTGGGCCAAAAACCCAAGCTTCTCGATCTGGTCCACTTGAGCTGCCAAACCTTTGGCGATGCAGACTTGGAGCGTGACGTCTTGCTCCTGTTTCTTGATCAAGCCGAAAGCACCGGCAGAGCATTGCGTGCAACATCGAATGCCGTTGAGCGTGGCCGCCTTTATCATCTGGTGAAGGGAAGTGCGCGTGGTGTGGGTGCTTTTCAACTGGCGGCCTTAGCGCAAGCGGGTGAAGACGAGCCGCATGATGATACCAATCTTGCCGGAACGCTAAGCGCCATTGATGCTGTTTCTACCCGTGTCAGCGAGCTTCTGGCTTCCTAACGTTCTTGGTCTGTGACATTGCAACCTAAGTGAACCTGCTGTTGAAGCTATTGTTGCGCTTCACAAGGCAAGGTGCCCTTTGCTAGGACGCGCCATATCTTTGCGCCGGACAGCGAGCTAGATCGGCGCGGCGCCCACGGACAGGCAGGTTTATGATCAAGATTACATTCATCGAACACAATGGAACGCAGCACGAGGTTGAGGCTCAAGAAGGCTCAACGGTGATGGAGGCTGCCGTGATGAACGGTGTGCCAGGCATTGAGGCCAGCTGCGGCGGCGCCTGTGCTTGCGCGACCTGCCATGTGTATGTTGACCCCGCTTGGACAGAGACGACCGGCAGCCCTGAGGTTATGGAAGAGGACATGTTGGACCTTGCCTATGAAATCCGTGATGAGAGCCGTTTGTCCTGCCAGTTGCGCGTAACGCCTGCTTTCAACGGCCTGGTTGTGCGGGTGCCGGAATTCCAAGCGTAAGCGCTTTGAGCGATGCTTCTTTGACCCTTGGCGAGACTATCGAAACCGATGCTGTGATCATCGGTGCAGGCCCGGTGGGCCTTTTTGCGGTGTTTGAGCTGGGTCTTTTGGATGTCAAAGCGCATCTGATCGATATTCTGGATCGCCCGGGTGGCCAATGTGCAGAGCTTTATCCAGAAAAGCCGATCTACGACATTCCAGCTTTGCCTGAGGTTTCAGGGCAAGGTCTGGTTGATCGGTTGATGGAGCAGATCAAGCCGTTTGAGCCAGAATTTCACTTCAGCCAGATGGTCACCGCGCTCGAACGCCAAGAAGACGGCCGGTTTGCTCTGGAAACGGATGTTGGCCAGCGGTTCCTGTGCAAGGCGGTGGTTGTGGCTGCCGGTGGCGGATCATTCCAGCCCAAGCGCCCGCCCATTGCTGGCATTGAAGCCTACGAGGGCGCGTCTGTGGCATATTCAGTGCGCCAGATGGAAGCGTTTCGCGACCACGATCTTGTGATTGTGGGCGGGGGTGACTCCGCTCTGGACTGGACAATCAATCTGCAACCGCTCGCCAAGTCTCTTACCTTAGTGCATCGCCGCGACGAATTTCGTGCAGCGCCAGACAGTGTCAACAAGATGCGTGCGTTGGTGGAGCAGGGCGCGATGCGCTTTGAGCTTGGGCAGGTTTCGCAGCTTAATGGCGCGGACGGTCGACTGACGTCAGTTGTGGTGAAAAACAAAGAAAGCCAGAGCGAGATCGCGTGCTCGCGCTTGTTGCCGTTTTTTGGCCTCACCATGAAATTAGGGCCGGTTGCCGAATGGGGCCTCAACCTGCACGAGAACTTGATTACCGTGGATACGGAAAAGTTTGAAACCTCCGAACAGGGCATTTTCGCCATCGGGGATATCAACTGGTATCCTGGCAAGCTGAAGCTGATCCTGTCGGGTTTTCATGAAGCCGCCTTGATGGCGCAGGCGGTTGGGCGCATTGTGTTCCCCGATAAACGTATCGTTTTTCAGTACACGACCTCCTCGTCGAGCCTGCAAAAGAAGCTGGGTGTTCTTTGATTGTTGTCCCTCCCACGTCGGGTTTTTTCCGTTGCGCCGCCTTTTTGGCGGCGCTGCACCTTGGGTTGTGGATTGGTGCTCCAGGCTATGCCGGTCCTGCCGAGGTGAGCTTTTTGCAAACCCTGGAAGGTCGGTGGACCGGACAGGGGCGTGCCGCAACAACGCAAGGCGAAACGCCGGTGCTGTGTGAGGTGGAGAGCGAAATGCAGGCTGCAGCGCGGATTTCGTTGCGGGCGAATTGCAGTACGCAAGGCCAGTCAGGCAACATTGGCATGTCGCTCTATTTTAGCGACATGACGCAGCAATTTCATGGTGAGTTGACCAGCCCGCTGGATTACATCAGCGGCGGGTTGAACGGGCGTTTGTCGCGCGGTGACTTGTTTTTGCGGCTTTCAGCCGACGATGGCTCAGAAGGCCGGTTGTTGTTCGTGGCTCAGGGGGCGAACCAAGTTCGGCTTTTGGTGACCACCATTGTCGATGGCGCCAACATCACGGTGTTTGATTTGCCATTGGCCCGTGCTGGCTAAAGCGTTTCGCGTTAAAACCGAAGCATATGACGCTGCCTGAAATCAAAGACTTCAACGTGTTATGTGGCGCTCTGTGTCTCAAGCAAAACGCTCTAACCGTCTTCGGTTTTCTTCTCAGCTGCTCCGCCAAGCCCAGCGATCCCTTTTGTGACTTCACTTAACGTTGGTCCGTTGCCTGCAATGTGCGGCATGGGCCTGGTGACAGCGATGGCTGCGATGCCGACACGCGCCGTGAGCAGCCCATTGATGACGCCTTCACCCAATCGCGTAGAGAGACGCGCTGCCAGCGAATGACCAAGCACCTGTGAAACCAGCCCTTCGGTGGCGGCAATGCCGCCGGTGATCGCCAGATGCGCTATCATGTGGCGACCAAGTTTCAACGCTCCAAGAAGGCCGGGCCGCGCACCATAGAGCTGGGCGATCTGCCGGGTGAGGGTGACGCATTGAAAGGCGACCATCGCGATGTCGACCAGCGCGCGAGGGGACAAAGCTGTCACGAGCGACACCCGCCGCGCTGAGGTGGAAACAAGGCGCACCGCTTCCTTATCAAGCGGGTCCATTAGCGTTTCTTCGGCAATGACGATCAAGTCTTGTGCGTCCAATACCCCGACGCGCTGCTGTTCAAAGGTTGCGCGGCCATGCGCCGTGTTCGGATGGCCGCGATAGATGGCCGAGACCTGATCAAGCGCCTTGCGCGCTGCTGGTGTGTCTTCCTCGTCATAGGCTTTTTGGAAGCTCTCACGCAGATCATCGAGCTTTTCCAGACGCATGATGGCGCGCGTTTCCTTGGCAATGAAGCCAATCAATCCAAGCGCTGCCAGAGCGAGCAAGCCTAGGGCCGTCCATCCGAGCGCTGGTTGGCGCTCCAGTAATGTGCGCACCAGGTTTTCTGCCCACAGCGTGACGCCAAGCACCGCCAACCCGGCTATGCCGGAGCCGAACAGCGCTAGCCATTTGAACCCACGTGATGTTGGCGCGCCTTGGGTTTCGGATGCGCTGGGAAGGTCAGTGAACTCAAGCGCTTCGCTCTCCATCTCAACAGAGGTGAGTTCAAGAACTTGGGGTTTTCGGGTTTTGGTCATCGTGTTTGGCCTAAGCTAACTTATCGCCGAGAAGGAACTGCAACAGCCGGTCCAGCCTGATGTGTGGCAGGCCAAGTTTGGCTGTCGGGCGAGTATCGAGCTTGGGCGGTCGGAAACGCACGAAGCGCAAGGGATAGGTTTTGGCGGTTGGCCCCATCAATTTCGACGGGTCAGCAGGCAGGTCACCGGGGAAGATTGCCACTTCGCGCTCGCCATCAAAGGTTTGGCCGTTGATGGTCTCACCCTTCATCGGAACGCCTGCCACCGCGCCTATGGTGTCGCTGCCGGTTTTGGCGCTGGCTTCACGTGTTGCGCGCACCGACGCGATGGCCATGGTTTCGACCTTGGCGCCGGAAAAGAGCGCTTTCTTGCGTGCATCATTGACCAGGTGATCGAGGATGGCTTCCAGCTGATCGTGCTGGGTGTGATGCATATGATCGGCTTTGGTGGCTGCAAAAGCGATCTTGTCGATGCGCGGGCCGAACAGTTTGGAAAGGATCGAATTCTCGCCTGCTTTAAAGCAAGAGAGGATGGCTGAGAGCGCATCGCGCAAATCTTTCAAAGCGTTTGGCCCAGCGTTGATGGCAGCTAACGTATCCACCAACACGATTTGTCGGTCTAAGCGGGCGAAGTGGTTGATGAAGAAGGGTTTGACGACCACCCGTTTGTAGGCCTCAAAGCGATGCTCCATCGCCGCATAGAGACTGTTCTTATCCGGCTTTCCATCAATGGGCGCATCGAGCGGCACAAAGGTAAGCGCTGGCGAGCCTTCTAGCTCCCCCGGCATAAGAAACCGCCCTGGTGGCAGCATGGAAAGCGCGTTTTCGCTTTCTTTGCAGGCGCGTAGATACTGTGTGTAGAGCTCGGCCAAACGCGTTGCTTGCGGCTCATCGAGCATCTTTGCGCCATCAGCCCGTCGCATAGCGTCCAGGAGGGGTTGGGCAAGGGCTTTGCGCTCTGGGTCACGGGCGCGGGTTAGCGCTTCTTTTGAAAAGGTCTCATAGTCTTGGTCGAGCAGTGGTAGATCCAACAGCCATTCCCCGGGATAGTCCACCAGATCAAGGTGCAGCGTGGTGCGCCCCAGCGTGCGCGCGAGCGTGGAGGTTGGCTCAAAGCGTAGGGTTAGGCGCAGCTCGGAGATCTGACGCGTGGAACTTGGCCAGGTACGGTTGTGCAACAGATCGTGGACATGATCTTCCAGAGCAAAGCGAGCGACATCATCATCGGGTTGCTGGGTGAGGTCTGCGCCGATCAAACGCCCTGATCGTGAAGCTTGAAGGGCAGGCAAGTGGCCGCCATGCAATAGGGCATGGACTAGGGAGGTGAGGAACACTGTTTTGCCGGCGCGCGATAGGCCCGTAACCCCGATGCGCAGGCTGGGCGTTGCCAGATCAGCGGCGCTGCTGACAAGGCTTTGCGTACCAAGGCGAACATCATCAAGAACGGTGAGATTGGGCAAATGAAGACAGTCCAGGCAACATGTCAGGGCCAGTGACTGACCCTTGGAGCGGGACCCTCATATTTGCCCGCATGCCGCTGATTGCAAGCTTTAGCTTGGTTCCATCAGGTCGCGTGGGCGGATGGTATCAAGCAGATTGGCGCAATGTGGTGCCAAATCTGACCAGCGACTGATGGCGCATTCCAAGACGACCAATGTGCCGGTTGGGAACTTCTCAGAGATGCGCTCAAGCGCTCGTGGTTCCGCAGA
The DNA here is from genome assembly GCA_039814945.1 of Pseudomonadota bacterium. Lineage (GTDB taxonomy): Bacteria > Pseudomonadota > Alphaproteobacteria > Rhizobiales > MH13 > MH13. The sequence continues at coordinate 7,524 of JBCCAF010000001.1, read as the reverse complement.
TCCGATCAGCAGGCTCGTCAAATCCTCCATCACCGGATTGTGCCCGATGACAAGAGCGCGATCGATGGCGCTTGGTAGAGCGCGCAGCATGCGCAGATAAGCCGCTTCATTGCTTTCATAGAGAGCAGGCAACAGTGAAATTTCCGTGGGTGTTGGTAGTTCTTCCAAAATGGGCATCAGCGTTTGGCGTGTGCGCTTGGCGGTTGAACAGCCGATCCAATGTGGCTGCCAGGCAGCGATGAGCGGCGCGACGGCACGCGCTGCCTGCTTGCCGCGTTTGTTCAGCGGGCGCTCAAAATCGGCCAGTCCAGAGTCGTCCCAGGACGATTTTGCATGGCGCATCAAGAGCAGGGTTTTGCGGCCAGTCGGCGTGGTTGGGTCGATCTCATCCATGGCTGTGGCTTAGCGCAGAGGGGGTGGGTTGGGAAGCTCGTGGTGAATGCTGTTAGCAGGGAAAAACTTGCCGGGCAGGGCGAGTTTTGCCGGATCGACGCGGTTCGGTGACGTCCCTTGATTATCGTAATTCATTGAAAAAATTGCATAAAAAACTCTGGCACAGAAGCTGCATCTACCCTGGCAGTAGACGCGTCCCTGCGTGCCAGGGGCAACACCACAGATGATAAAGGCTAGGGCAGAGTTATGGGTATCTTTGGCGCACTCAACAGCGCGGTTTCTGGTTTGCAGTCGCAAGCCTACGCACTGGAGCAAATTTCCGGCAACATCGCCAACTCACAGACGGTTGGCTACAAACGTGCTGAGACAAGCTTTGCTGATATGGTGGCCGATGCGGCGCCATCACGGCAATCTCCGGGCGGTGTGACGGCTTCGACCCGCGCCACAAACGATGTGCAAGGCTCCGTTCAGCGCAGTGACGTGGAAACATTCATGGCCATCCAGGGTGATGGCTACTTCGTCGTTGCCCAGCAAATTGGTGAGGTGGACAACCGCCCGGTGTTTGATGACACCGACGCCTACACCCGTCGCGGCGATTTTCAGATCGATCGATCAGGCTATCTGGTGAACGGGGCAGGGTACTTCCTGCAGGGCCTGCCGATTGATATCAACACGGGCAACCCATCCGGTTCAGCGCCGCAGACGGTTCAGGTTCAAAGCGACTTTTTGGCGGCTCTGCCAACCACTCAGATCGACTATCGTGTCAACTTGGCGCGCTTCCCGCTGACGGCGGACGCTGATCCTGATGTGACCGGCTCGGAGCTTCTTGATCCGACCGATTTCACCAACGACCCGACGGTGATTCCAGCAACAGCAACGGATGGTTTTATCCAGGCTGCTGACTCCCCGGTCTTCTTGCAGAACTCAGTGGCCGGTGGCGCGACGACCGTTTATGACGAGTCTGGTGCTCCTGTGAACATTCAGTTCCGTTGGGCGAAAACGGCCTCCGTCGGCAACGGTGATCCTGCCGACCAATGGCAGCTCTATTATCTCAGTGACTCCACGGCCACCGGCACCGATCCAGCGTGGCGCAACACGGGCACCGACTACACCTTCGCTACAGACGGCACCATGACGGCGCCAGCAACCGATCCGGTGGTTGATTTCCAAATCAACGGCTCGACGCTGAGCAGTGTGCGCATGCGGCATGACACTGATGGTGTGACGCAGTTCTCTGATCCAAGCGGCAACGCGCAGCTGACCAGCCTCAGCCAGAATGGCTATGCTGCTGGCGAGTTGATTGGCGTATCGATCTCCGAAGCTGGGCGTGTTGTGGCTGCCTATTCGAACGGTCAAGTAACCGACATCGCTGAAGTGGCTATCGCCACATTCAACGGCGATTCGCAGCTGCGCAAGCTTGAGGGCGGGGGCTTTCTGGCCACTCGAGAATCCGGTGATCCGATCCTGGTTGACGCCAGTGATGTGGTGGGCAGCGCTTTGGAGATGTCGAACGTCGATATCTCCGATGAATTCACCAAACTGATCGTCACGCAGCAGGCCTACTCGGCTTCCACCCGCATCGTCTCGGTTTCCGACGAGATGATGCAGGAGGTTCTGAGCATGGTCCGATAGGGCCACTCGAACTTGGTTTCGCGGGTATAGAGTAAGGGCAGTACAATGGGTGTATACGGCGCGCTTGGCGCTTCACTTTCAGGATTGTCGGTCACCAAGGCACAGCTTGATGTCTTGGCGGTCAACATCTCCAATGCGGACACGCCTGGCTACACCCGCAAAACCATTTCGCAATCGACCACGATTGCTGGAACCCAGGTCATTGGGGTTCGCACTGAATCCCTCGACCGCCAGCTTGATGTGCTGCTTCAGAAGCAAATTCGCTCTGAGCTCGGTGCCTCTGGTTATGTGCAAACCACGGCGAGCTATCACGACCGTTTGGGTGCGATGATGGGCGAGCCTGGCTCGGCCAGTGCTTTTGATACGCTGATCAGCAACTTTTCTACCAGCCTTTCCACGCTGAGCGACAACCCGTCCTCCTTCACCGCGCAGCAGGCAGTGATTGGCGATGCGCAGGTGCTGGCGCAAACGCTCAATTCCATGAGTGCCGATGTCCAGCAGTTGCGCACAGAAGCCGAGCAGGGCATCGCTGAAAGCGTGCGGAACATCAATGACTCGCTGCAGCGGATTGAAGACGTCAACAACACCATTCTGGGCGTTGCTGGCGACTCCAAGGTTCCTGCTGATCTTCTCGATGAGCGTGACCGCCACATTGATGCTCTGGCCAAAGAAATCGATATTCAGGTGATCGAGCAGCAAAATGGTTCGGTTTCGATTTTCACGAACTCCGGCATTTCGCTGTTCACTGGTGAGGCACAGACGTTAGAGTTTGACCAAGTGGCCAAGCTCAACCCGCTGTCGCAATATTCCACCGTTGAAAGTGAGCGTTCGGTTGGCACGGTGACCATAGGTTCGCTGGGCAGCGACTCCATCGATTTGCTGGCCGGCAACAATATCCGGTCCGGTCGGTTGGCTGGGTTTGTTGAGCTGCGTGACGATACGCTGGTTGAGATGCAGAACCGGCTGGATGAGTTTGCGCACCATTTGGCGCTTTCTATGTCGACGGTGACGCAGGAGAGCGCAGCGCTTGATCCTATTCCTGGTGATACCATCGCTGATTTTGGCGGGACGGGCACGTTCGCGCCCATTGATTTCACCAATGCTGGTGCCAATGACGGCCTGATCTCCTTTGATTTGACCGTTGATGGTGTGACCCAGACGATCGACATCACCTATGCTGAGGCTGCTGCCGGTGCGGCCGACCCTGCTGCTGTTACGCAGGCCGAGTTGGTAAGCTTGATCAACCAGGAAGCCAACACCGCGTTCTCAACCGTTGGCGTGAACTACGCTGTCGCTGACGGCACCGCCATTGATCTGCGGTCTGGCACGACCGGTGCTGGCTCGAACATTGCGGTTGCTTCCTATACCGAAGCCAACCTGGCTGGCACTACTACCCTTGCCAATGGTAGCGAGACCGGCGGCTCAGCTTTTGATGGGTTGCAGGTTGATCTGACAAACATTCAGCCGGGTAATCAGGTTGCACTGAATGTAACCGACAATGTGGCGTCATCCACGCAGCAGATCACGCTGGTGCATGTAACGGATCCGGCGTCCTTGCCGCTCGACAACAGCCTGACGACAAATCCTAATGATCTGGTCATCGGCATTGATCTCACCGATCCAGCCGCCGTGGAAGCTGCGCTGGCGGCCAATGGTGTGAACCTGTCAACGGGAACTGGCACTGGCGGTGAATTGCAGTTCATCGACGATGGCGCGGGCGGCCAGTACGACATCAACTCGCTTTCAGCACGTGTATCCGTCACCGATCTGCAAAGCGGGTCCGCACAGTTGCCGATGTTCAATGATGGCATTGAGAACAATGGCTTTTATACCAACAGCCAGAACGGCTATGATCAGAAAGTGGGCTTTTCCGCCCGCATTCAGCTCAACAATGAGATTTTGAGCGATCCGTCGGTGCTTTCTAAAATGACGCCGACCACAGCGTCAGGCGATGCGACGCGCGCGACGTATCTCTACGAGCAGTTCACCTCCACCCAGTTTGGTGTGGATGCGAATACCGGGATTGGATCGGAAGCCAATCCGCTGGATATAAGCTTGGCATCCTTTGGCCGGGAGATCGTCAACAAGACGGCCTTTGATGCGGCTTCAGCCCAACGTGCCCAGGAAGGCCAAGATATCGTCACCAATGGCCTACTGGCCCGTCAAAGCGCGGAGTCTGGCGTCAATATTGACGAGGAAATGGCCCGTCTCACCGAATTGCAGGCTGTCTACGCCGCCAACGCTCAAGTGATGAGTGTGGCGCGCGAGATGATGGACCTGCTGCTCAACATTTAAAGGAGCGTATCGCAATGACCGTCAATTCCGTCACGCAGACCTCCATCAACACAGATCGTATGCTCTCGCTGCGTTCGCAGCTTGATAATCTTCAGCGTCAGCTCGGCACAGGCATGCGTGCTGATAACTATGCTGATCTGGGTTCATCGCGTTCCACATCGCTTGCCTTTCGCGCTGAGCGCGCGGCCTTGGACGGCTTCCAAGAGGCGATTGGGCGCACTGAGGTGACGTTTTCGCTGATGTCGAAGACGCTGGAGCGGCTGGACGAGATCGCCAGTGACATGAAGGGCGATGCGATCCCAACATCGTTTGTCATTCAAAATGGAGACCGCACGACAGCTCAGGTTTCAGCGGAGTTCCGCTTTTATGAGACTGTGACGCTGCTCAACTCCGATGTTGAAGGGCAGTACATGTTCTCCGGGCTTTCCACCGACACCGAGCCTGTGGCGCCCGCTGCGGACATCATGGAAGGTGCTGGTGCGCGCGATGGTTTTAAACAGGTGCTCGATGAGCGCCAAGAAGCTGATCTGGGCGGTAGTCTTTCTGATCCGTTGCTCACTGGGCGGCTTGATCTGGCCACGGTGGGCACCACGACATCGCTTACGGAGGCTGGCGGCGACGTCTTTGGCTTCCAGCTTGACACTGCGGCTGGTGCGTCGTCCTCATCTGCTTCAATCACGACAACCGGTCCTGCCGGTGCGCCTGAGGCGCTTAGCTTTGATGTCACAGGTGCTGTTGACGCCGGCGAGACGGTGCGGTTCGCGGTCACAATGCCCGATGGCACACGCGAAGATATCACGCTGACCGCTGCCGATAGCTGGGATGATGGCGAGAACGTCTTCCTCGTCGATGCCAATCCAGCGGCAACAGCGGCAAACCTTGGCGTTGCGATCAGCAACGCGATTGATGATTTGGCGCGCACTGACTTGGCTGCGTCCTCAGCGGTGCGGGCTGGGCAAGACTTCTTTGACAACAATCCGCCGCTGCGTGTTGTGCCAGATGCGTTGAATGGTATCGCGGGCGCAACCAGCACCGTTGCTGACGACACCAATACGGTGATTTGGTACCAGGGCGAAGATGGCCCGCTGGACGCGCGGCTTACCAACACCACACGAGTAGATGACGGTGTGCAGGTTGCCTATGGCGCCCGCGCCAATGAAGATGCCTTGCGCACGACACTTCGTGAACTGGCAGTGTTTTCTGCGCAGAGCTTTGACGTTGACGATCCATCGGCGGCCGACCGCTACACCCAAGTTTCTGGCCGCACGCGCGAAAATCTGGACGACCCTTCAGGGGGCAATCTACCGCGTTCTGTTGCTCTTGAGGTTGGTACCGCATCAACCTTGGTGGAGGCGACGAAAGAGCGTCACATCGCCACCCGCGCTGTCTTCAACGACATTTTAGCTGGAACAGACGGGATCACCCAGGAGGAGGTGGCTGCCAAGCTGCTCAACATCCAAACGCGGCTGGAAGCCTCCTATTCGGTGACAGCGATGCTAAGCGAGCTTTCCCTGGTGAACTTCCTGAGATAGGCCAGGCTCAACTTCTAAGCCAAGACACAAAAAACCCGGCGAAATGCCGGGTTTTTCTTTGAAGAGATGGGGATTGTTTTGTTTAGGCAGCTGACGGCGGCTGGGTCTCAGCGCTTTCAACGCCTGCATCATCACCCTCGTTAACTCCACGAAGACCTGCGGCGATCTCTTTGTTGATAGAGATGAGGCTGCGAAGCTTGGCGGCTTCGGGTTTCATCTGAATTTTCAGCGTGTGATTGAAAACGAAGAAACCCAGATTGGCGACGTTTTGCGCGACCGGTTTGGGCAGTGGGCTATCCTCGGCGGTTACCGCATCGAGGAAAACAGCCCAGAGGCGCCTGTTGTAGAGCAGGGCATCGTTGAGCGTTTCTTGAAGGTCATCCCAATTGTCAAAGATGGTTTGCAACTGCGCGGCTGATTTCATCAGCAAATGCGCTTCCAGGTCACGTGGTTGAACTGTCGCCTGTGTCGTCCGTCCGTAGGCCGCTGCCGCTGACTGTTGCATCCTGCAATCGCTCCTCTTCGTGCGAAATCAAAGCCTTAGCTTCTCTTAACGCTTTGTAGAGGTCACCCGTTAATATTTTGTTATTGATGCGCTCAATGATGCCTGCACTGGTGGGGGCGGCGTTCATAAAGTCTTGGCTCAGAGCCAAAAAATCATCGGCATGGTTGTCGATGTTGCCGTCCAGATACATCAGTTGAACAGCAAAATAGACGCGTTTAGCCGGTGTGTCGGCGGTCTCTGCGGTGAGGATGTCTTTTTCCCGCAGAATGGGTGCATCGCCTTCGATAAACAGCCTGGTGCGCTGATTGTCATTGGTGATGACGCAATCGCCCAGGATAATGCGTTCGCCGGGCTTCAGTTCAACTTTCAAGGCCATTCTAGCCAACTCCATCGCCAGTGATTCTACGGCGCTGTAACCTACCACGCTTTGCCGGTATGCAGGCTATCGTGGGCAGATCTGAGCGTGAAGGGTACGCCGGTACTGCTGAAAGATGGGTAGGGATCGGCGTTCTTAATCGAACGGTTGGCTTAGTGGTTGAGTAAGGATGCGAACGCGCAAGGAAAAAGGGCGGCGCATACGCACCGCCCTTCTCAAAAGGCTTGTTAGGAAAGCTCGTCTTAGAAGAGACGCAGCACGTTCTGGTCGGCCTGCGAAGCGAGCGACAGAGCGGTCGAGGACAGCTGCTGGCGGGTCTGCAGGGCCAGAAGGTTTGCACCCTCTTCGTTGGTGTCGGCCAGGGTCAGGTTGGCGGCACCAGTTTCTAGCGTGTTGATCATCGACTTGGTGAAATTCTCGCGAGTCTCAACGATGGAGAGGTTGGAACCGAACTCAGAAGCCTGCGAGCGCAATGAACTAACGGCTGTGTCCAGGGTATCCAAGGTGCTGTTGATGCTGGCGTCGGTGTCCAAACCGGTGGATGCCAATTCGCTCAGGCCAAGACCAGTTGCGTCGAATGACACGCCGGTGATGGACAGAGTGGACGAACCATCTTCGTTGAAGATCACCGACAGGTCATCGCCATCAAGCAGGTTCACACCGTTGAAGCCGGAGTCTTCAGCCAGTTCATCGATCTGACCCATCAACTCATTGTACTGTGTCACAAACTCTGCGCGCTCTGTGTTGACCTCAGAGGTTGGAGCGGTTGTCGCTGCGGTCAGACCAGCAGC
>JBCCAF010000020.1:0-82181 GCA_039814945.1 Pseudomonadota bacterium | reverse complement strand
GATAAATAAATTTAATTTTTATACTTAACTTCGCATTAAGGAGATATTGTTAAACATAAATGGAAGTATTTTTAATAAAAAGGCAATCAAAATGGCTCTTCCTAAAACGAAGGTATCAGCATTATTGATTAAAGCAATGACGTCAACGTCAATTGCAGTATTGTCGACTTCTGCTGTGGCCTCTGACTATTCCTTCCCCTACAGCTATGGCTCCAGCAACGATCGTTCGTTGGTGAGCGCACACTCTATTGGAGAGGGCTGGTACCTACGTGGTGAAATCGGGCCAAATCTGACATACAACAATACCGAGCGCTATGATCAAATTGGTTCTGTGGCAACCGACGACTCGTTGTTTGAAAGCGTCAGCTTCAACGTCGGTGTTGGTAAGCGCATCAATGACTACTTTCGAGCCGATGTCACCGCAGGCCAAGCAGACTTATCGGCTTATGAGCGCACCATCAGGTTGACGGCTGTGCCGGCGGGGCACCCATGTGATGGTACCGCACAGGTGGGCGACCCGGCGGTGACGACGCCGGTCTTCATCGATAACTGTGACCAAATCGATGTCTTTGAACTCGGTGCTATCAGCGCAATGGCAAACGCCTACGTCGATCTTCCTGGCGCTTGGGGCCTGCGACCGTTTATTGGAGCCGGTATCGGAATAAGCCAAGTGACTTGGCGCGAGGACTACGGACAGATTCGTTGTGTGCCTGATCCGGTGCCTGAGGAAGCCTGTAATGGCCGTGCTATCGGGGAAACTGTCGTGACCGAGACATCCGAGTTTGAAGAGGTCCAATACAATCTTACGTGGAGCGTTGCTGCCGGTGCCGGTTATGATCTTGGCGAAGGTGTTACACTGGAGGGCCTGTATCGCTATACCAACTATGGCGGCCTCGACGGTGTTGTTTCACCGGCCTTTGGAACCTTTGATGTTGGGGATCTTGAAACACACACCCTTAATATTGGCCTGCGTGTCGAGCTCCCAAGCCACTATTGATAGGCAACGATTTCGCTGGCCTGATTGGCATCGGTCGAACAGGCGATGAACACCCACAGGCCTAAAATTACCTTGTTTACCAATGCCAGTTGACGTTTTTTGCCTAGCTTTTTGGTTCCTCAACAATTCGGGGCAATTGGCGCACTAGACGTAGTCGCCGCATTCGGCGGCAGTTTTATCTTACCAAGACGGCAACTGGCACTTGCAGCACCAATGCGGTTGTCTTGTGCTCGTGGTTGACATCCAGAGACATGCCGGTTTCGTCGGTGACGTGCGTATGAGCGCAAAGCGCCTGAAATCGTTCGAAAACGGATGTTGTGGGCCGTGTTGGATGATAGCTTGCCCCCGCCACGAAACTGCGTATCGCGTAGCCCCAGTGCATTGCTAAGAAAGCGACAAGTGGTTTACCAACGAAAAACACCTGCGCACTCACCGTTTAAGGCGCAACATCATGCGCGTGGACGTTCCAAGCGCTAAACATCTCATACCATCTTGGGGTATTGGGGCGGGGTGTTTCGACACCCCGCCTTTTTTGTTTAAAGGTTTGATCTCATGACCAAAACCATCAGAACTGCCATCCTGGGCGCGTCCGGTTACACCGGCGCTGACGCTATGCGGCTGGCGCTGCGCCATCCCCATATCGAGCTGGTTGCGCTCACCGCCAATACTCACGCGGGCAAGCCCGTAGGTGATGTGTTTGAGCACCTGCGCGGGCTAGATCTGCCAGCGTTGGTCACGCTTGATGATGTGGATTGGAACGGCGTTGATCTTGTCATCTGCGCATTGCCCCACGGCACAACGCAGGCAACGACAAAAACAATCCGCGCCACCAACCCGGAGTGCGTTGTGGTTGATATGTCAGCTGATTTCCGGCTGCGCGATCCTCAAACCTACTCGCAATGGTACGGTATTCCCCATGGCGCGCCGGAGCTTCAGGGTGAGGCGGCCTATGGTCTGTCGGAGCACAATCGCGAGGCCATCGCAGGCGCCAAGATCGTGGCGTGCCCAGGGTGCTTCCCAACAGCGGCGCTCACCGCACTCATCCCGCCGCTGGCAGACAACCATATTCTGCCGGACGATATCATCATCGATGCCAAAACTGGCATGTCAGGTGCGGGGCGCGGACTGAAGCAGGGCATGCTGTTCTCTGAAGCAGGCGAGGGCACGTCTCCTTACGGGGTGGGCCATCACCGTCACATGCCGGAAATCGAGCAGGAGCTTTCCAAAGCGTCCGGACGAGCAATTACGGTCGGCTTTACGCCGCACCTGGTGCCGATGGCGCGGGGCGAACTGCTCACATGTCACGTCAAGCTGGCCAACAAAGTGTCGGTTGACGATGTGCGGGCCGGGCTGGTGGCGCGCTACGCCGACGAACCATTCGTGCTGGTGCTGGAAGAAGGCCAGATCCCGAAAACGCAGAACGTGCGCGGTTCCAACATGGTTCACATCGGTGTCTTCAAGGACCGGCTGCCAGGCCGCGCGATCATCATCGCCGCGCTTGATAATCTGGTGAAGGGATCGGCAGGGCAGGCGCTGCAAAACGTCAACATCGCGTTCGGCTTTGAAGAGACGCTGGGCCTGGAGCAGATCGCGCTCTTCCCCTAATTGAGCTTAGGCGTCCGGGTCATACCCGGGCTTAAACGGCGCCATGCCCGCGCGGGCAAGCTCGTCCGCGCGCTCATTCATCTCATTGCCCGCATGGCCCTTAACCCAATGCCACGCAACGTCATGATTCAGAATCTGAGCATCAAGACGTTCCCATAAATCTTTGTTTTTGACAGGCTTTTTGTCCGCAGTCTTCCAGCCACGGGCTTTCCAGTTCACCATCCATTTGGTGATGCCGTCTTTCACATAGGACGAATCCGTGTGCACCGCGACGTTGGAGCGACGCTTCAAAGCAGCCAAAGATTCAATGGCTGCCGTCAGTTCCATGCGGTTGTTGGTGGTCTCAGTTTCGCCACCCTTCAGCTCTTTCTCGTGGCCATTGAAGGTGAGGATCGCGCCCCAGCCGCCAGGTCCAGGGTTGCCGGAACAGGCGCCGTCAGTCCAGATTTCTACGAGCTTCTCAGTCAAAATCGAGTCCATAAAAGCGGGCATCATAAACGCCCTGGTGGAAGGCAAGTTTGGTCGCGTATTCCTGCGGGTTCTTCGGCACCACCAACGCACCCTCAGGCACGCTCAACCAATCGTTGAGGCGGGTCACCAGGAACCGAATAGAGGCACCGCGCGCCAAAAGAGGAAGCGCTTCAATCTCTTGGCGCTCCAACGGCCGCTCGCTTTGATACCCAGCCACCAGCGCGCGCGCTTTGGTGACGTTGAAGGCCATATCTGGCTCAAAGCACCAGGCGTTCAAGCAGATCACCAGATCGTAGGCGTAGGCATCGGTGCAGGCGAAATAAAAGTCGATGATCCCCGACACGTCATTGTGCAGGAAGAACACATTATCGGTGAAAAGGTCCGCGTGAATGACGCCAGCAGGCAGGTCACGCGGCCAAAGCTTATCCATCTGGTCAAGCTCGCGACCCATGCGCGCGCGCAGGCCTGGAAAGGCCGCATCGGCCTCTTTGATCGGTATGCCCTCATAGACCTGTCGCCACCCATCAAGTGAAAGATCGTTGAGTCGATGGGTGGGAAAGTCAGCTGTCGCCAAATGAAACTTGGCAAGCACTTCGCCCAGCTTGCGGCAGTGCTCGGCGCGCGGTCGCCGGATGGCCACACCGTCCAGAAACGAAATGATCGTCGCAGGCCGCCCACAAAGCTCTCCCAGCACCGCACCATCACGGCGCGCGATGGGCAGGGGGCAGTTCAACCCGCGATCCACCAAATGCTTCATCAGATCGAGGAAGAACGGCAGGTCGCCTGCCTTCACCCGCTTTTCAAACAGAGTGAGAATGTAAGTGCCCGCTGAGGTGCGCAGCAAAAAGTTTGAGTTTTCAACGCCCTCGGCAATGCCTTTAAACGCCAACACCTCGCCGAGATCATAGTCGGCAAGAAAAGCGTCCAGATCGGCATCACTGACATCTGTGTAGACGGCCATAGAGAAAAGTCAGCCGTTCACAAAGCGCATATCATCGCGCGTCAGTTCAACATCACGCAGTGCACGCTGAACGGGAAACAACTCATTTTCTTGAGCGGTTTCAACAAGATCGAGCGATACCTGGAATCGATCTTTGAAGCGATTGATAACGCCATCCACCAAAATTTCTGGCGCTGATGCCCCCGCTGAAAGCGCGACAACATCACCGCCCGACACCGCATCCAAGTCGATATCTTCCGGCCCGGCGATCAAGAGGCCTCGCGTTGCGCCAGCGCGTTCAGCCACTTCCACCAACCGTTTGGAATTGGAGGAATTCTGCGCCCCAACCACCAAGAACAAGTCTGTGCCAGGCGCTGCGGCCTTTACCGCCTCCTGCCGGTTGGTGGTGGCGTAGCAAATGGACTCGCCCGCCGGGTCAGCAATTTGGGGGAACTTGGCTTTCAGCGCTTCGATCACCTCCATCGTGTCGTCCACTGACAGGGTTGTTTGTGTGACATAACCAAGCATGGTCGGATCTGGCGGGGTGTAGGCCTTCACATCGTTTGGCGTTTCGATGAGATCCACCGCACCTTCGGGCAACTGGCCCATGGTGCCGACCACCTCAGGGTGGCCAGTATGGCCAACCAGCACGACCTGACGGCCAAGCTTCATGTGTCGTGCTGCCTGCTTGTGCACTTTGGAAACCAGCGGGCAGGTGGCATCGAAATACATGAGGTTCAGCGCTTCAGCATGGGCGGGCACGGATTTGGGCACGCCATGGGCGGAGAAAATCACAGGCGCCTGCGAGCCTTGGGGAATATCATCCAGCTCTTTGACAAAAATCGCACCCTTCTCGCGCAATCCATCCACGACATAGCGGTTATGCACGATCTCATGGCGCACATAGACAGGCGCGCCATAGCGCTTCAACGCCATCACGACCATTTGAATGGCGCGGTCAACACCGGCGCAAAAGCCGCGCGGGCCGCACAGGCGAAGGGTGATCGAGGGGGAAGCGTCTGCCATGCCTTGTCCTAACCCCTGTGTAGGGCAATGAAAAGATGACTTTGGAGGATAGCGTCCGCGCCGTTTCGCCCTACATTAGGGTCCAAACACCGAAACCTTGAAAGGTTCACCATGCGCTTTGCCCATCCCTTTGCTTTGTTGGCGAAATCCGTAGCTCTTATCGCAACATTTGGGGTGCTGACGGCGCCTGCTCAAGCACAGAGTGAAGGGGAAGCTGATGTCTGCGCCTTCGACACCGTGATTGATTTGCGCACCGGCGTACCAACCACAGCGCAAAGGCTTTTAGGCGAAGCTGCAAACACACAGCTGGTGTTCTTGGGCGAGCGCCACGGCACACCGGAGCATGTGGCGTTGGCGTCCTGTATCTTGGATGCCAAAACTGGCAGCCGCCCGCCAGTGCTGGCGTTGGAGCATGTGCCCGCCAGTGCACAACGCGATTTAGATGATTGGCGGCGTGACAGTGCGTTCGACACCGATCTTTTCGCCGACATTGTCGATTGGGAGAGCCTGGGCTGGCCGGACTTCAACATTTATCGCCCGCTGATTGAAACCGCAGGCAATGCCCGCGCCCATGTGGTTGCCACCGACCGTCCGCAACTGGGCGCCGGTGGACCATCTTTCGACGCGCTGCTGGAAGTGGCGCCCGCCTATGGTCTGCAAACGGCTGAGATTGTCGACGCTTGGATACCGGACATGATCGCTGGCCATTGCGGTTTGATCGATGAAGAGGCTGCCACGCGCATGGCGCTTGAACAGATGGAGCGCGATCAAATCATGGCAGGGCGGTTGATTGCCGGTCGTGGCCGTGGGCCCTCCACGCTCTATTTCGGCGGCAAAGGCCATGTGCGCATGGATCGGGCCATTCCCTACCTTATCGACCGCACAGATCGCCCACCAAGCATGCTGACCATTGCGGCTTATACGGTTGATGAGTGGGAGCGCGTGCTGGAAGAAGGTCCGATCCGCGAGCAGGGTTTGAATGCGCGCTACGACCTTGTTGTGGTCGCAGGGGAATCCGATCCAACGGACGAATTTCTGTGCGAGCAGATGCGCGCGATTATGGGTGGTTAAAAGCAATTTCAGCAAAAGTTGTAGACTTTTGCGCTCGCGAAATTGCGACTCGTAAAAGCTAAGCCCCCTGGGTGAGGCGTATAACGCGCATCCAGTTTCCGTGGCAGATTTTGGCGATGAGCGCCTGGCCGTAGCCGTGCGCTTCCATGGCTGCAGTGAGCACCGGCAAACCTGCCACCGAGCCAATCGCGGCGGGCACCACGGCTCCGTCGAAGTCCGAGCCCAGCGCCACATGATCCTCGCCCATGCGTTTGATCATGTAATCAAGGTGCTCGATCATCAGGGAAACGGGCGTGTCGCTGAGCATGCGCCCGTCGGCGCGCAGGAACGCCGCTGCGAAATTCAGCCCCACCACTCCGCCTGATTCTGCGATTGCGCCCAACTGCTTGTCCGTGAGGTTGCGGGCGTGCGGGCAAAGCGCATGGACGTTGGAGTGTGTGGCAACCAGTGGGGCATCGGTAAGGTTGGCCACATCCCAAAAGCCTGCCTCGTTGAGGTGGGCCAGATCGACCAAAACCTTCAGCGCATTGCATTTGGCGACCAATCGCTTGCCGTGCTCGGTCAGTCCGCTGCCAATGTCTGGTGACCCTGGAAAGCGAAACGGCACGCCTTCGCCATAGATCGTCGGGCGGCTCCATACAGGGCCGAGCGAGCGCAGGCCAAGCGCGTAAAATTCATCCAGAATTTCAAAGTCTGGATCAATGGCCTCCGCGCCTTCCATGTGCACAAAGGCGGCGATGCCGTCTGATGCCATCACGCTTTCGATCTCATCGGCGCTGGTGCAAATGGTGAGCGAACCCTCCGCTTCCAGAGCTTTCAGCGTATCCAGTTCCACGCGGGCACCGTGCAATGCATCGGCAGCGGGAACCATGGGGGGCAGGGGGATGTCATAGTGCAATGCCCGCATGGCATCGCTGGGATTGCCGTGCCGACGACGCCCATCTGTTCGTGGCCGCTGTGGCCCCGGCACCCAAATGGCGAAAAATCCGCCGCCAAAGCCGCCATCGCGGGCTTTCTGCGCATCCAGATGCCCGCTAGGTCGCCCGGCTTTAAACTGACCTGCCGCCTGCACACCGCCTGCCAGATAGAGCCTGGCCAGCAGATCATTGTGGCCGTCAAAGACCTTGTGCCGACTCACAACGACACGCTGAGCCGCTCAAGGCCATGAAAATGGTAGGCATTTTTGAAGCGCGGCGTGGCGGCCATCTTGATCTCTGGGAAACGCGCAAACAGCATCGGGATCGCCGTCGCCATTTCCAGCCGCGCCAACGTGTGCCCAATGCAGAAATGAATGCCCGCCCCAAACGCAACGTTTTTGACTGGTGCTCGTGACGGATCAAAGCGCTGAGGCTCCGGCATTACGCAAGGATCATGGTTGGCAAGTCCCAGATGCAAGCCGATCACATCGCCTTGTTGGAAGGGCACGCCGTAAAGCTCACAATCCTCCTGCACATAGCGCATGAACATGTGCAGAGGCGGCGTGTGGCGCAGAATCTCCTCGGTCATCGCTTCGGGCTCAGCGAGCCAGCGCGCGCGGTCTTCAGGCGTTGCCAAAAACAGCGTGCGCAACCCATTGCCCATCGCGTGGACCGTGGCCTCGTGACCGGCGTTGAGCAGCAAGATCGTCGTGGAGATGATCTCATCTTCGGTGAGCCTGTCCTGCGCTTCATGCGCGGCAATGAGATGGGTGAGCAGATCGGGCCCAGAGTTTTGACGGCGCTTGGCGATTTCCTCGCGCACAAATCTTGTGAAATCGCGCGCGGTAGCGTTGGCGGCCTCTTCCACAGTGCGGTCGCGGCCAAAGGCGTACATTTGCACCATGGCATGCGACCAGGCGAGCAGCTGCGGCACGTGAACCAAATCGATGCCAAGCATGCGGGCAATTGTGTTGCCTGCTATCAGTTCTGAAAAATCGGCCAAGAGGTCAGGTGCATCGCCAAAAGCGTCCATCGCTTTGGTGGTTTCGGCCGCAATCTCAGGCCCCAGCGCCTCCACATGGCGTGAGACAAAGGCACGGTTGATCAAGCCCCGCAAACGGGTGTGATCGGGCGGCTCAAGCTCCAGCAACGAGCGTGCATCGATGGCATCAAAGTCGGCGGTGTGAGGTTTCGGCTCATCCCAGCCGAGCGCTTCGCGCGTGGTGCGATGAAGGATCTGTCGCCCCAAACGCTTGTCACGAAACAGCGCATTCACCGCATTCAGACCGCCAAACACCCAGTGGCCATACGCCTCCCAATACACGACAGGTCCATCGTCCCCGCTGGCCTCGTGGAGCGCGGCGTAGGCCGGGTAGGGGTTCTGAACGAAGGCATCCTCACGCGGATCAATCGATAGGCGTCGCGTTTTAGGATCGTAGGGCAACAAACTCATGGCACCGATGTAAGCCTTGTCACGGCAAAGAAAAAGCCCGGCTGAAGGAGCCGGGCTTGGAGCAACAGACAGATGTCTCAGCTCAGTACACGCAGTCATACTCTCAGGGAGGAGACGAATGGCGTGGAATTAGGTCTTACGAACACCCGCTGGTTGATCCGCAGGTGTCGCATTTCAGGCAGGTGCCGTTGCGCACCATGGTGAAGTTACCGCACTCAGCGCAGTTCTCGCCCTCATAGCCTTTCATGCGGGCGATCGAGCGCTGCTCAGCGACGCTTTCCAATGGCTTGGTCGCAACCGCAGCGGCAATCTCCGCCTCTGGCGCCATCTGCAAGGCGGCCGATGTGGCCACAGCCGCAGATGACAATGATGCTGTCACCGTGCTTGGGGCAGGGGCATTGGAGTTGCTGACAGCAGAGCCACCAACAACCTGCAAACGCTCAGCCACCTTGCCGCGCACCAGACCAGCCGAAACGATGGAGTTGGCCGATGGTTTTTCAGCATCTTCGCCTTTGCCAAGCGTCGTGGCACCGGCTTCATCAGGCTGGACATGCGCCAGGTCGTAACGACTGAGGTACGACACAGCCAACTCACGGAAGATGTAGTCGAGAATAGACGTCGCATTCTTGATCGTCTCATTGCCCTGCACCATGCCCGCCGGTTCAAACCGGGTGAAGGTGAACGCATCGACATACTCTTCCAGCGGCACGCCATATTGCAGGCCAAGAGAAATCGCTATGGCGAAATTGTTCATCATCGCACGGAAGGCAGCGCCTTCTTTGTGCATGTCGATGAACACTTCACCTAGACGACCATCTTCATACTCACCGGTGGTCAGATACACTTTATGGCCGCCAACACGCGCCTTCTGGGTGTAACCCTTGCGGCGGTCTGGCATTTTCTCGCGCATGCGCACTTCTTTTTCGATGATGCGCTCAACGATTTTCTCAGCGACCTTCTGGGCACGCATACCCTGCGGGGCAGCGATGATGGCTTCTGTTGTATCTTCAGCCTCATCGTCATCATCATTGTCAGCAAGCAGCTGCGAGTTCAGCGGTTGCGAGAGCTTGGAGCCATCGCGGTAAAGCGCATTGGCTTTGAGCGCGAGTTTCCAAGAGAGCATGTAGGCGCTCTTGCAGTCCTCAACCGTTGCTGCGTTCGGCATGTTGATCGTTTTGGAGATCGCGCCGGAAATGAACGGCTGCGCTGCTGCCATCATGTGGATGTGGCTTTCCACCGACAGGAAGCGCTTGCCCTTCTTGCCGCATGGGTTGGCGCAATCAAACACCGCGTAATGCTCTTCCTTCAGGTGCGGCGCATCCTCCAGCGTCATCGTTCCGCACACATGCTCGTTGGCCATGCTGATTTCGTCAGCCTCAAAACCGAGCGCTGAGAGCATATCGAAAGCAGGATCGCTCAACTGTTCGTCGGTAAAGCCAAGCTCATCGATGGCAATATCGTCACCAAGGGTCCAACGGTTGAACACGAACTTGATATCGAACGCTGAGCCGAGCGCGCCTTCGATCTTAGCGATCGCAGCGTCAGAGAAGCCGCGCGCTTTGAGCGAGGTGTGGTTGACGCCTGGTGCCTGTGCCAACGAACCGTGACCCACGGCGTAGGCTTCAATCTCAGCGATCTCAGCCTCGGTGTAACCAAGCACGCGAAGCGCTTCGGGCACCGCACGGTTGATGATCTTGAAGTAGCCGCCACCGGCAAGTTTCTTGAACTTCACCAGCGCGAAGTCTGGTTCAATGCCTGTGGTGTCACAGTCCATCACCAAACCAATGGTGCCGGTTGGCGCGATCACTGTGGCCTGTGCGTTGCGATAGCCGTGCTGCGCGCCGAGCGAGACAGCTTTGTCCCAAGCCTGCGTTGCGTGCATGATCAGGCGGTGGTCTGGGCAGTTCTCATGGTCCAGCGGCACCGGGTTCACTGACAGGCCTTGATAGCCATCGGCCATGCCAAGGGCTGCCTGCCGGTGGTTGCGCATAACACGCAGCATGTTCTCAGCGTTGGCTTCATAGCCGGGGAAAGGCCCCAACTCTTTGGCCATCTCTGCTGACGTTGCATAGGCAACACCGGTCATGATCGCTGTCAGCGCGCCGCCAATGGCCCGGCCTTCATCGGAATCGTAGGGAATGCCGGATGTCATCAGCAGGCCGCCAATGTTGGCATAGCCGAGACCCAGCGTGCGATACTCGTAGGACAGTTGAGCGATCTGCTTGGAGGGGAACTGCGCCATGGCGACGGAGATTTCCAGCACCATCGTCCAGAGCCGCACACCATGCTCATAGGCAGCGATGTCGAAGACTTTTTGCGCGCCGCTCTCGCCAGCTTCATTGAACTGAAGCAGGTTCAGCGAGGCCAAGTTACAGGCCGTATCGTCCAGGAACATGTATTCCGAACACGGGTTGGACGCACGAATGCGGCCGCCCGCTGGCGAGGTGTGCCAGTCGTTCATGGTCGTGTTGAAGTGCAGGCCGGGATCAGCAGACGCCCAGGCGGCATGGCCGATCTTTTCCCAAAGATCCTGGCTCTTCACCGTCTTGTGGACTTTGCCGGTGGTCCGCTCAATCAAATCCCAATCGCCATCCTGCTCGACGGAGCGCAGGAAATCATCGGTGATCGAAACCGAGTTGTTGGAGTTTTGGCCAGCAACCGTGTTGTAGGCCTCTGAATCCCAATCTGTGTCGTATGTGGAGAACTCAATCTCTTTGTAGCCTTGGCGCGCAAACTGAATGACGCGAGCTACATAGTTCTCCGGCACCAGCGCTTTTTTGGCTGCGCGCACTTCGCGCTTCAGGGCAGGGTTCTTGGAGACCTCAAAGCAGTCGCCATCTTCACCTTCGCAGTTGACGCACGCCTTCATGATGGCGGTCAGGTGCTTTTTGACGATCTTGGAACCGGTGACGAGGGCCGCAACCTTCTGCTCTTCCTTCACCTTCCAGTCGATGTAGGTCTCAATGTCGGGGTGATCGACATCCACAACCACCATCTTGGCGGCGCGGCGCGTTGTGCCGCCCGATTTGATAGCGCCAGCTGCGCGGTCACCAATTTTTAGGAAGCTCATAAGGCCAGAGGATTTGCCACCGCCGGAGAGTTTTTCGCCTGCACCGCGCAACATGGAGAAGTTGGAGCCGGTGCCAGAGCCATATTTGAACAGGCGCGCTTCACGCACCCAAAGGTCCATAATGCCGCCTTCGTTCACCAGATCATCGCCAACGCCTTGAATGAAGCAAGCGTGTGGCTGTGGGTGCTCGTAGGACGAGGCCGATTTTGTCAGTTCGCCGGTTTCTGGGTCCACATAATAGTGGCCCTGGCCTGGGCCATCAATGCCATAAGCCCAGTGCAAGCCGGTGTTGAACCATTGCGGTGAGTTCGGTGCGACGCGTTGGGTGGCAAGCATGAAAGCAAGTTCATCGCGGAAAGCCAGCGCGTCTTCTTCGCCGTCGAAGTAGCCACCCTTCCATCCCCAATAGGTCCAGGTGCCGGACAAGCGGTCAAAAACCTGGCGGGAATCGCGTTCTGGGCCATAGCGCTCATCTTCAGGAAGCTCAGCAAGCGCCTCTTCATCGGCAACCGAACGCCATAGCCACGATGGAACCGAGTTTTCTTCGACTTTCTTCAGCCGAGCGGGCACGCCAGCTTTGCGGAAGTACTTTTGGGCAATGATGTCGCAGGCCACCTGGCTCCACGTCTCAGGAACCTGAATGTCCTTCAACTGGAAGACGATCGATCCGTCAGGATTGCGAATCTCGCTCAAGCCATTGCGGAAGGTAAGGTCCGCATATGCTGATTGACCGTCTTTGGTAAAATGCCGTGCGACATGCATCGTTGTAGTGCTCCTCTAGCCCATTATAGCCGACACACAGATGCTTGCCCCAACCTGCTGCAACACTGCGCAGGCCCCTTAAGCATGACCCATATCGGGTCGGTGTCGATTCCGTTCGTGCAATAGCCACACCACACTAGATATGGTGTGTAAACAAAAAATTAACACCATATGTGGATGTTTTTGGCGCAAAAAAATCGTCCGCCGCGACGCGCGGCAGAGGGGCCAAACTTATTGCAAAAACGCTTACTCTGATAATGTGTCGTCCAGCCCAGAATTGCAGGGCGTTCGCGACAACGCACACCAGAAGGCCCGACTCGCACGTGCACGTCAACCTTCGTCTACGGGAAACTGCGACAAAGATTTTTGTCCACGGGACGAGTGTGGACAATTTCTCTAGCCCCTGTGGGCAACACAGCGCCTGCAAAAAAACACGCTCGAAATTGATCTCAAACAGGGGCAAGTGAGGCGTTGGCTTAAGCGAAGGGTGCGCTGGACAGCGCCCATCATTCAAGGCACAACCACGCCAACAGTTTTCACGCCTGTTTGCGGACCAAACATGAAACAGTTTTTCTTGCGCTTCTTCACCTGGTGGCAGGACCAAACCTTCGGCACCATGCTCTTCACCGCCCGCAAAGGGCAGCGTGTGGGCGAGGATGAGTTGGGCAATGTATATTATCGCGCCGACGTGCCGCCCTTGGGTGAGCGCCGTTGGGTGATTTACAATGGCGAAGCCGATGCCTCCGCCATTCCGCCAGGTTGGCACGGCTGGATGCACAAAAAGACCGATGTGCCGCCCACCGAAGATGGCTATGTCGCCAAAGAGTGGGAATTGCCGCACAAGCCAAACCGCACCGGCATGCCGGGCGCGTATCGCCCTGATGGTTCGATTCTCTCACCCGCCAAGCGCCCCGCCGCCACCGGCGACTATGAAGCCTGGTCACCTGGCGACTGATATCGCCAGGATGGCGCGCAAGCTTTATCCCTAGGAAAACAGCATCGAATCGCCACAATGTGCCAACAGGGCTTTCGCCAGCCCTGCTTTGTAGCACGTACGCCCCGAATCATATCCGAGATCTCTATGCGTTTGCCGTCCTTCCTCTCCGCTGTTTTGACCTTTGCCGTGTTTTTCGGCGCTGTTGGTCAGGCCACCGCGCAAACATCTGCCCCGGTGCTGCGCAATGAGCATTCTGTGGCGCTGTTTGCTGGTCTCGATAAAATCACCGGCGAACTGCACACCTTCTACGTGTTCGTCGATGAAACGGTGCAGTTCGGCGCGCTGCAGCTCACGCCACGGGTTTGCTATGACCGCCCGCCTTCAGAGCCAGAGCGCACGACTGTGTTTTTGGAAGTGGATGAGCTAACGCTTGATCGCCGCATTCGCCGGGTCTTCACCGGCTGGATGATTGCTGAAAGCCCCGGCCTCAACGCCATCGACCACCCGGTCTATGATGTTTGGCTGACCGGTTGCAGCGATGCTGCGCCTGAAACACCGGCGGCTGGCCAGCAGTAAAAGTCTGCGTCCACTGTGACAGCCTCACGCAAAGCTTCGCGATAGATATCAGCAGAAATTTCGCAGGCACCAAACTGGCGCAGATGCTCGGTGATGAACTGCGTATCAAGCAGTGTGTAGCCGCCAGCGATCAAACGCCCGACCAAATGCACCAGCGCGACTTTTGAGGCATCGCGCTCGCGCGAAAACATGCTCTCACCAAAAAACGCGCCGCCGATGGCCACGCCGTAAAGCCCACCGACCAACGCACCGTCGCGCCACGTCTCCACCGTGTGGCAGTTGCCGCGTTTGAAAAGCTCACCGTAGAGATATCGAATATCGGCATTGATCCAGGTCGAGGCGCGACCCGGAGCGCTGGCCGAGCAGCCTTCGATCACAGCATCAAAATCGCTGTCGACGCGCACCTGATACACATCTTGGCGCACGGTGCGCCCAAGCCGTCGCGGCACATGGAACTGATCGAGCGGAATAACCCCACGCATCGGCGGGTTAACCCAGAAAACCGACGTGTCCTGGGCGTCCTCGGCCATCGGAAAGAAACCGACTTCATAGGCCTGGAGCAAAAGGTCAGGTGTTATCGTCTGCTTTGTCGTTTTGGCCATGACCGGCCCATCATTGGCCTTGCTCAGCCAGCCAGCGTTCCAGCCAGTGGATGGAATAGTTGCCGCTGCGAATATCTGGCTCATTCACTAGCCGACTGAACAGGGGCAGGGTGCTGTCAACGCCAGTGATCACGAACTCATCCAGTGCGCGCGCCATCCGGTTGATGCACATCTCGCGAGTGTCAGCATGGACGATCAGCTTGCCAATCAAACTGTCGTAGTAGGGCGGAATGCGATAGCCCTGATAGACCGCTGAATCCACGCGCACGCCTAGACCACCGGATGGGTGAAACGCTTCAATCATGCCCGGTGAGGGCCGGAAGGTCTCCGGATGCTCAGCATTGATGCGCACCTCAATAGCATGGCCTTTGAAGGTGATGTCCTCTTGGCCCACCGACAGGCCTTGACCAGCGGCAACACGCAGTTGTTCGGCTACAAGGTCCAGCCCGGTGATCGCCTCTGTTACCGGATGCTCCACCTGTAAGCGGGTGTTCATCTCGATGAAATAGAACGCGCCATCCTCATAAAGGAACTCAATGGTGCCAGCACCGGAATAGCCAAGGTCGGCAATCGCCTTGGCAGAGACTGAGCCAATTTCTTCGCGCTGCTCTGGCGTGATCACCGGCGACAGCGCTTCTTCCCAAACTTTTTGGTGACGGCGCTGCAGCGAGCAATCGCGCTCGCCCAGATGGATCGCTTTGCCCATACCGTCGCCAAACACCTGCACCTCGATATGACGAGGGTTTTGCAGGTATTTCTCCATGTAAAGCGCATCGTCGCCAAAGGCGGCGCGCGCTTCAGCGCGGGCGGTGTTCACCGCATCGGCCAGCTCTTCGGAATTCTTGGCAACCTTCATGCCACGACCACCGCCGCCAGCGGAGGCTTTGACGATCACCGGATAGCCCATCTCGTCGGCAACTTTGCGTGCTTCCTCCACAGACCGAAGTTCGCCTTCAGAACCTGGAACAACCGGAATGCCGAGGCGTTTGACCGTTGTTTTGGCCGCGATCTTATCGCCCATCACCTCGATGTGCTCAGCCTTCGGGCCGATAAAAGTCACGTTATGGGCGGCCAGAATCTCAGAAAACTTGGCATTCTCTGACAAGAAGCCATAGCCCGGGTGCACCGCATCGGCGCCAGTGATTTCACAGGCGGCCAGAATCTGCGGAATATTGAGATAGCTTTCGCTTGCATCTGGCGGGCCGATACACACGCTTTCATCCGCAAGGCGCACATGCATGGCATGCGCATCGGCTGTCGAGTGAACGGCAACGGTGCCAATACCGAGCTCTTTGCAGGCGCGCAGCACCCGTAGTGCGATCTCACCTCGGTTGGCGATCAGGACTTTCTTGAACATGTCTGACCCCTCAGGCGATAATCACCAGCGGCTCACCATACTCAACCGGCTGCTTGTCGGTCACCAAAATCTCCTGCACCACGCCAGAGGCGGTGGCCGGAATTTGGTTCATTGTTTTCATCGCTTCTACGATCAACAATGTCTGTCCTTCGCGCACCGTGTCGCCAACCTTGATGTAAGCTGCCGCCCCAGGTTCAGCTGACAAATAGGCCGTGCCAACCATCGGCGAGCGCACTGCCTCGCCCTGCGCGCTTTCAGCAGGCGCTGGCGCAGCTGTTGCTGCCGGAGCGGGTGCTGGTGCAGCGGCGGCAGGTGCCGCAGCCGCAGGGGCGGACACTTGGGCAGTATGGGTAACCGGAGCGGGTGTGCGGGCAATACGCACCCGGGTATCGTCTTGCTCAACCTCAATTTCGGTCAGGTCCGTCTCATTAAGCAGCAGGGCAAGCTGACGGATAAAATCCTGATCGATGGTGGCCTTGGACTTCGACATAGAAACTCTTTCACTCATCATCGCACCCCGAGAAGGAAGCCTAGGTTGAGACCTGACGGGCGTGCGCACGCAAACAAGAAACGTGGGAGACTTGATCGGCGCGGTATAACCGCTCGCGTGCTGGCCGTCCACAACCACTTCATGACGTGATTAAACGTCAATCAGATCGGCAAGAGCGGTCAGTGCCAGCCGGTAACCCATGGGCCCCAAACCAGCGATCATGCCCTTGGATGCCTGTGCGGTGTAGCTGGTGTGGCGAAAGGCTTCACGGGCGTGAATGTTGCTCAAATGCACTTCAATCACTGGTAGATCGCAGGCCTTCAGAGCGTCGTGCAACGCAATGGATGTGTGGCTGTAGGCGCCAAAATTACAGATCAGCCCATCGGCGAGCCGGCGCGCCTCATGCACCCAGTCGACCAGCACGCCTTCATGGTTGGATTGGCGCAGGTCAATCTCCAGGTCGAGATCCGCAGCATGATCGCGGCACATGGCCTCGATATCATCCAGCGTCTCGTGCCCGTAAAGCTGTGGCTCGCGCTGCCCCAACAAGTTGAGATTGGGGCCATTAAGAATGAAGACAGTGGCCATGATGGTTCCAGCCCAATGGAAAGTGTGTGGTGCGTTGCGTTTCTGGCGAATCGTCTACAGCGACGACAACCGGTCGCGCTCAGCTTGAATGGCCTCGGCAAGGCGGTCAAATCCAACCGCGCCCATCAGCCGTTGATCGCCCACAATGAAAGCTGGTGTGCCGCGAATGTTGAGCTGCTCAGCAAGATTGTAGGCCTCACCAATCGGCTCCATGATCGCCGGGCTATCCAGCGCCAGATCAAGCGCGGTTTCATCCGCGCCAAGGTCCAGGGCAATAGAGCGCGCCAACGCCTCATCAGCTTGGACCGACTCGTTCATCATAGCGTGGATGAAAGCCTGCATGTCGCCGCCAGTAACGCGAAAAGCGATAGCAACTTGCGCAGCTTCCAGCGAGCCTGGGCCAAGCACAGGGAAGTCTTTCACCAACACCCGCACATCAGTCTGCTCGGCGATGAGGCGCATTACATCGCCGTGCGCGCGTTTGCAGAACCCACAATTGTAATCGAGAAATTCCACCAGTGTGATTGCACCATTGGGGTTGCCCATAACGCTGGCATTCGCGTCGCCGAACAAAAGGTCCGCATTTTCTGCGATCACCTGAGAAACCAGGCTTTCCTGCTGTTCCTCGCGGGCCGCCTCCAGCGCTTCAATGGCTTCATCAAGCATCAGTGGATTATCAAGCAGCGCCTGACGCACCAAAGCAACAGCGCCTTCAGGGTCGGCTGCCGCCATGTCGGTTAGGCTTGCTGCTGATGAGGCAGTTTGCGGCATAAGATCGAGTGGAGCCGTTTCAGCTTCAACCGCCTGCTCCAAAATCTGCGTATCAAGAGCGGACATCTCTGTGTCGGTTGCGCTGTTGGAAAGCGCATAAGCGCCCAGAGCAATGGGCAAGGTGATGCCCGCAAGGGCGGCCACGGCAACAACAGCGCGAGACATGAAACAATCCTAAGTTAGCGCCCACCTTCGCGGGCCAGCAGGAGAAAAGGGGTATCACTACTCGTCGTAGGTCAAGATGTCTTGAGCGCGCAACCAGCCCGTCGAACCGCGTGGCAAATTTTGCTGCGCGCGCGCAGCAAAACCTTTGGCGCCTTGGATGTCACCGCGTGCGAAGGCTTCCAAGCCAGAGGCCAGTTGCGCCATCGCGGTGTTACCGCTGCGGGCATAGGCCTGGCCCAAGAACCGAAAACCAAAGGCCAGTGATTGGTCGTTGGCAAGACCGCGTTCCAGCTCGCCTATGGCCGTCGGCAGGACATTGTTGTCGCCACTCTCCACCAGCGCCGCGCCGTAAAAAACGCGGATCATGGTGTTGTTGGGTGCCAGTTCCAGCGAACGCGCCCAGCTTTGGGCAGCTTCACGGGGGTTGCCGTTTTCGAAAAGAATGGTGCCGCGCATCTCCCAGAAAAACGGGTTGGAAGGCTGGATAGCGATCAGCTGATCAAACTGTTGGATGGCGCTTCGCGCTGAACCTGACTTACCTTCTACAATTGCGCGCGCATAACGCGCGGGCAGGGAGGTATCGCTGTTAGGGTAGCGGCGCAGCACCGTGCGTTGACCATCCAGAAGCGCAGTCAGGCGCGCAATCGCCATATCGTGGCGCAGCTGCAATTCCGGCGGATCGCTGCGGCCAAAATGCTCGCTTTGTCGCGCCAACCGTTCGATCTGGTTGATGCGATCACGCGCCATTGGGTGTGAGCGCACGTAAGGGTCAACGAAGCGACCTGTGAACATGGTTTGGTCCGCAAAGCGGCTGAACACTTCCAGCATACCTTGGGCGGACTGGCGGGTGGCATTGAGGTAGGTGATGGCGGCCCGGTCTGCTGCGAGTTCTTCGCCGCGCTGATAGGCAAGCAACGAGCGTTGCGCCGCGCTCTGGCCACCAAGAGCGATACCGGCACCTGCCGCCGCTGCCTGGCCATTGCCCGAACCCGCCGCCGCCGCCATGGCTGCGGCACCGGCCAGCATGGTGATGGCCGAAATAATTTGCGCACGCGATATTTCCTGGCGCAAGCGCGTAAGGTGCGCACCCGCCAAATGCCCGGTTTCATGGGCCAAAACGCCAATCACCTCATTGGGTGTGTCGGATTCCAACATCACACCCAGATTGATGAAAATACGCCTGCCGTCAGCCACGAACGCGTTGAAGTCGCGCTCATTGATCAGAACAATCTGGATTGAGCTTCCGCGAATCCCAGCCGCACGCAGGATTGGCGCGACATAATCGGTGACCAGCGCCTCAACTTCAGCATCACGGAATACAGAAATCTGCCGCTGCGCTTGCGCCGTCGAGACAACAAGCTGCGAGACAATAAGGACAGCGCTGAGAAGCCAGATACGGGCAAAAGAGGCGGATAGGATCATAAGGCCGACACTCCATCGGTGAAACGGCAAGATTGGGGCATCAAGAGTGATGCATAGGGCATTTTTTCTGTCGCCGTGAACCTAGCATCCGATCTTTTTTGGTCAACGCTTCGCCACGGGTGGGCGGGTTTGCAAAGCGTCATTGTCCGGGGGCAAAGAGTTGCGTATCACCTTTGCAACCCGACACCCTAAAAAGGCGTAATCCCCCATGGCCGCGGTGGAAAAACACACAGCACAAACACGCCACCACCAGGCGGCGATGCGTCACATCGCGCAGGCGCGCAAAGTGGATTCGTTCTTGGCCATGGACATATTGGCGGCCGCCAACGCCCGTGAGGCGGCTGGTGCGGCCACCTACCATTTGGAAGTGGGGCAACCAGGAGCGCCGACGCCGCAAAGCGTGCGCGATACACTTACCGCAACGCTCGCTGATGGACGCATTGGTTACACCGAAGCGGCTGGCACCATGGCCTTGCGTGCGCGGATCGCACGCCACTACGCCGACCATTATGGGCAAGCTGTTGATCCAGCACGGGTGATGGTCACAACCGGGTCCTCGGCCAGCTTCTCGCTTGCGTTCCTGCTGCTTTGCGATCCAGGTGACCGCATCGCTTTGCCGCGCCCAGGCTACCCTGCCTATCGCAACATTGTGCGCGCGCTGGGGCTGGAACCGGTGGAGATCGATCTCGATCCAGACGAGGGCTGGGTGCTGACGCCGCAGGCGCTTGCCAAGCATCATGAGGATGTGCCGATCCGCGCGGTGCTGATCGCTTCGCCCAACAACCCCACAGGCACGGTGATGCCGCCGCAAGCGGTTGAAAAGCTTACCACATACTGCAAACAAGCTGGCATCTGGTACATCTCCGATGAGATCTATCACGGGCTGGTTTTTGATGGTGAGGAGTGCTGCGCACTCGGCTTTGATGATGATGCGATCATCATCAACTCGTTTTCAAAATACTATTGCATGACCGGCTGGCGCATCGGCTGGATGATCTTGCCCGAACGCCTGGTGCGCGGCGCTGAAGCGCTGGCGCAAAACCTGTTCATTTGCGCGCCGAGCCTTTCGCAAACTGCTGCTCTAGCCGCCTTTAATGCCACCGATGAACTGGAAACCATCAAGGCGGGCTACGCCGCCAATCGTCGGCGACTGTTGCAAACCCAGGAGACCCTTGGGCTGGCTGGCGGCCCACCGCCTGATGGCGCTTTTTACATGTACTGGCCCATCGACAGATTGCTGCGCCCTGGCGAAAATTCAGCCGCGCTGTGCGACACCCTACTGGCCGAAACCGGCATCGCGATGACACCGGGCAATGATTTCGATCCGGTGCATGGAGACACCTTTGTGCGGGTGTCATTCGCAGGAAGCCAAGAGACGATTGCGAAGGCGGCTGAGCTTTTCGAGCAGTGGGCCAAAAGGCGCTCCAATCGCCTCTAAGGAGGCAGACTGGTCCGCTTATCAAGCGGACGGTCTGCATCCAGTCCGCCTTAGTCAGCCGTTAGTCTGCATGTAGTCCGCCTGTTTTTGCGGACCGTCCGCTACCGAACCAGAGTTTCCAGCGGATCGTAGCCGGCTTCATAGTCTCCAAACGCGAAATCAAGCAAAACGTCTGGTTTGAAGCGAACTTCCATCATCTCTTCGCGGGACATGAAACAATGCCCGCTCACAACCCCATCTGGATCCTTCCAATTCGGGTCGAGAGTACCTGAGAGGATCGTCGCGCGAAAAAAGAGATCGACCTGGTGGAAGTCAGACCCTGGCTCATGAAATTCGTTGACCCCCGCCAGACCACCAACGGATATGGTGAGCCCCGTTTCTTCAAAAACTTCGCGTTTCACATTGTCGGGGATCGATTGGTGCTTTTCCACGCCACCGCCCGGTGCGCACCAAAGATCGGACGTGCCGCCCGGATAGGCGTTCACCAGCAGGAGTTTGTTGTCCTCAACGATTAAGGCCCGCGCTGCGAGGCGCGGGCCTGTGTTGTCGGGTAGAGAAGGCATTGAAATCCCTAGAAAAACGAGCGTTTCTGCCACCAGCCCTGCTTTTTCGGGCCCGTGTCAGGGGTAGAGCTTTCCACCACCGGTTCTTTGGCAGGTTCTGGCTCGGGAGCCGGTTCTGGTTCCACCGCCGCAGCTGGAGCTTCTTCAACCGAAGTCTCTTCAGCCACAGCCTCTTCTGGCACCGTTTTCTCGGCAACTGGTTCTTCAGATGTGGCGGTTGCCTCTACCCCAGTATCATCAGATTTTTCAGTGCTTTGCTCGGTACTTGCGTCTGCATCGGCGCTATTCTCGCCGTTACTCTCCGCAGTGCCTTCGCCATTACCGCGTCCACCGCGACGACGACGGCCTCCACGGCGCGAGCGGCGGCGCTTTTTCGGCTCGCCATCTTCATCTGAGGTTTCATCGTCTGACGATTTCCCTTCAGAAGACTTCGCTACCGAGGCTTCCTCCTCAGAGCTTTCCTCTGAACTGCGCTCAGCCTCATCATCGCCACCGCCTCTGCGACGACGGCGACGGCGGCGACGCTTGCGGCCTTCACCGTTCTCCCCATCGTCTGAGGAGCGCGTGTCATCATTGTCAGCGGCCAATGCCTGCTCTTCGGCTTCGGCAGCTTCTGCGGCCTCCGCAGCGGCTTGGTCGGCGCGTTCTTCAGCTTCCAGATCAACGCTCATCGACTGCGTAACAGCGACCACCGGCACAACATCGCGTGGATCAGCTGCCTCACCACGGCTGATGGAAAACGCATCAGCGGCAAGGCTGCCATCAATCGTGAACACCACGCGGCGACCGTAACGTGCCTCAAGATCAGCCAGCATTGTGCGCTTATTGTTGAGGATATAGAGCGCGGTTTCTGATCGCAGCGTCACATTGGCGTGGTGACCCTGGTGGCGCAAAAGTTGGGCCTCAGACTGCCGCAAAATCTGCAACGCAACCGAGGATGATGCACGAACAAACCCCGTTCCAGCGCAGTGCGGGCAGGGCTCCATCGTGCTTTCAAGCAGCGAGGTGCGAATGCGCTGACGCGACATTTCCAAAAGGCCGAAATGCGAAATCCGACCAACTTGAATGCGCGCACGGTCGCTCTTCAGCGCATCTTTCATACGCTTTTCGACGGCTCGATTGTTGCGCTTTTCCTCCATGTCGATGAAGTCGCAGACCACCAGGCCAGCCAGATCGCGCAGGCGCAGTTGGCGCGCAATCTCATCGGCAGCTTCCAAATTGGTGGAAACAGCCGTGTCCTCGATGTTGTGCTCTTTGGTCGACTTACCGGAGTTCACATCAATGGCGACCAACGCCTCCGTCTGGTTGATCACCAGATACCCGCCGGATTTCAGCTTCACCGTCGGCTCGAACATGGAATCCAGCTGCTCTTCCACGCCTTGCGCGGTGAAAAGCGGCGTTGAATCGCGATAGGGCTTCACATTGCGGGCATGGCTCGGCATGAGCATGCGCATAAAGTCCTTGGCCTCGCGGTAGCCCGCATCACCAGCGACCATGACCTCGTCGATGTCACGCGAATAGAGATCGCGGATCGAGCGCTTAATCAGGCTACCTTCTTCATAGACCAGGGCAGGGGCGGCGGACTTCAGCGTCACATCGCGCACCGTCTCCCAAAGCCGCATCATATATTCAAAGTCGCGTTTGATCTCGACTTTCGTCCGATTTGCACCGGCGGTGCGCAAAATAACGCCCATTCCGTCCGGCACGTCCATATCGCTGACGACTTCTTTCAGGCGCTTGCGGTCGGCAGCGGACGTGATCTTGCGCGAGATACCGCCACCACGTGGGGTGTTAGGCATCAGTACTGCATAGCGGCCAGCCAATGAAAGATATGTGGTCAGCGCTGCGCCTTTGTTGCCGCGCTCTTCTTTCACCACCTGCACCAGAATGATCTGGCGGCGTTTGATCACTTCTTGAATTTTGTAATGACGACGGCTGGGGCGGCGACGCGGACGGGCTTCTTCCAGCGCATCGTCCGATCCGCTTTCATCGACATTGTCGGCCTCATCATCGTCGCCAGCCTCATCATCGCTGGCAAACAGCCCAGCAGAGACAGCCGCTTTGACGGTCAGGCCGTCGCCATTCCCCTCATCTGGCGACGCTTGGTTGTCTGCTTCTTTTTCAGCCTTCGGCGCGTCAGCGTTCTTGTCACTGTCGTCATCGGCTTCACCATCATGGCCGCGCTCGTCGGCCAACAGCGCATCGCGATCCGCTTGCGGGATTTGGTAATAGTCAGGGTGGATTTCTGAGAAGGCCAGAAAACCATGGCGGTTGCCGCCATAATCGACAAACGCCGCCTGCAGCGAAGGTTCAACGCGGGTTACTTTGGCCAGATAGATATTGCCGCGAAGTTGTTTCTTCGCGAGCGTCTCGAAATCAAACTCCTCGACGCGATTGACACGCTTCACCACCACACGGGTCTCTTCCCGGTGGGTGGCATCGATTAACATTTTGGATGACATTGAAGGGTTCCTTGGGGCGCGCAGGCCGAGCAAGAGGAACAAGCTCAGCGGCGATCGCCAACGGTTCTGTAGAGAAAGATGCGCTGCCTGGTGTGGTGGCCGCATGCGGCTCAGCAACAACAGGACGAGCGAAAGTGGGTGGAACCGGCGCAAATCTCCGCAGCGTGCTGTTTTCTACAGCATCGGCAGCGGGCGCGTACCCATACGAACGTGCCCGCTGAAGAGCGGTGTTCGATACACAAGGTAACAGGCGCAGCACCATTTATGTTCCGGTCTAAAAAGCAGCCGAAATACGTTCGCGCCGCTTAAAAAGCTATTGTCTTGCAACGGTCTTGGGTGCGAGCTGCTATGCGCAATTTCGGCTGATCCGCCCTTTCGGGGCCATAACCGGAGCCTTGAACAATCTCAGATCACGACCCGCTTTCGCTAGGGTCTGCGCTCTGCATTCAGGTTCGGATGGGCGTCATCCAACAGAGATGTTGGTGCCGATCAGATTCATGCCGCATATCGCCCACAAGTCCCTGCGGATGGCCAAATCACGGCACATTCCACACCTTGCAAGTTCTTCGGATGTACGCTTCCAATCATGGTTTTGCAAGCGTACTCAACGTGTTTGCCTGCATTTCCATGCGTCTGGCATGGACGTGCAGCGCATTGGCAGATCGCTGTCAGCGTGTTTCAGTTTGGTTTACCACCGTGCTTTAGGATGTGGTAACCGTTGCGCTCCGACGGCTGGAATGGTCCAGCCTCGATGGGCAACATGCAGGCATTGAGACAGTTTACAGGCGATGAGAGCATCCCCGGCCAGCCTTGATGAGACGTCAGCCCGCACGCTGCAAAGCGATAACGTTGTGCGGTGGCTTGGCGCGCTGAAAATGACACTGTGTCTGGCATTCATTATGGGGCTGTTGTGGCCGTGGTCGGCGTTAGCCACCGAAGACCTGTCTTCTGGGGTGCCTTTGGAGGCTTCTTTTGAGCCTGCCGAGGAGGCAACGGCGCTGGCAGCACGCATTGCAGGCGATGAAGCGCGTACCCGCATTGTCATTGATCTTGCCGGGGAGGTGGCGCCTTCGGTCTACCTGCTTCCCGAGCCCAACCGTTTGATTCTTGATCTTCCAGGGCTCTCGTTTGAACCGATGGGCGATGCGCAGGTTGAGGCCCGCGGCCTTATCTCAGCCTTTCGCTACGGTCCTTTCGCCCCCGGGCGCGGACGGATCGTGGTTGATCTTGCTAACCATGTGGTGATCGACGAAATCCTCATGTTGGCAGCGCTTGATGATCAACCCTCGCGCTTGGTGCTGGATCTGGTGCGCAGCGATGAAGCCGGTTTTCTGGCGGAAGTGGAGCGCACGCGCGAAAGTTTTTTGGCCAGTGTTGAAGCGCCGAAGGAAAACCGACTTGATATCGCCAACACCAGCGGTCGCCCTATTGTGGTGATCGATCCTGGCCATGGTGGTATCGATTCTGGTGCCGTGAGCCGGTCCGGGGTGCTGGAAAAAGAAGTTGTGCTGCGGTTTGCCCGTGAATTTGCTGCTGACTTGCGTGCGACCGGTCATTTTGACGTTTACATGACCCGCGATGATGATGTGTTCATCCCGCTTGCTGGCCGTGTGCGCTTTGCGCAGAACCACCACGCGGATTTGTTTATTTCAGTGCACGCTGATTCTCTGGTGCGTCATCGTGATATGCGCGGCGCGACCGTTTACACCCTGTCTGACCGTGCATCGGATGAGATCGCCCAGCAATTGGTGGACAATGAACGGCGCTCAGAAATGCTGGCTGGTATGGATGTCACAGAAACGGCAACGAGCGAGGTTGCCGACATTTTGATCGATTTGACGCGCCGCGAGACCACGCGCTTTTCGCTGGCTTTTGCTGAAGATCTGGTCAGTGAGATCACCACCGCCACCCGTATGGTCAACAATCCCCATCGTTCGGCGGGCTTCCGGGTGCTCAAAGCGCCCGAGATTCCCTCCGTTCTGCTTGAGCTTGGCTTTCTATCGAACGAGGATGATGTGCGCCTTCTGTCCGATGCAGCTTGGCGAGAACGCACCATTGCCTCGCTTTCCACAGCCGTTGAGCGGTTTTTTGAGCAGCGTGTTGCAAGTGCGCCATAGCGCCGGGCAAACACCGCGCCCATATCACTCTGAATGGTGTAGCAGCGTCTAGCGCCCTATTTCCGCCGCATCGCCAACGCCTACGGTGAAACTGTTGGGGCCAGATACCGGTTCCCAATGCGAATAGTGGCGTTGCGAAAGCAAAAGCTAACGGTGCATTTACCATACTGCGCTTCAGTGACACTTAGGTGGCGGGCGCACACTGACGATTACGAACGGATGAACGGATGTTCGCGAAGTTTCTGGGTTACCTTTTTGGCATAGGCGTTCTTGGCTTCCTTTTGGCGGCCGGTGGCGTTGCCTACGGCATCCATTATTATTCTCAGGATTTGCCCGATTACACGGTGCTCAGCGACTATGAGCCGCCGGTGATGACGCGCGTGCACGCCTCCGATGGCGCTTTGATTGCAGAATACGCAACCGAGCGGCGCCTGTTTTTGCCAATCCAGTCAATGCCCGATGTGTTGAAAGCCGCGTTCTTGTCAGCCGAGGACAAGAATTTCTACGACCATGGTGGGCTTGATTTCACCGGTATCGCCCGCGCCATCGTTGTGAACATTGAAAATCTAGGGTCTGATCGCCGCCCGGTGGGCGCGTCGACGATCACCCAGCAGGTTGCAAAGAACTTCCTTTTGACCAGCGATGTGGCCATTGAACGCAAAATCCGTGAAGCGATCCTGGCCCTGCGCATCGAGCGAACCTTCACCAAAGACGAGATCCTGGAGCTGTACCTCAACGAGATTTATCTTGGGTTGGGGGCCTACGGTATCGCTGCGGCCTCGCTGGTGTATTTCGATAAATCCGTGCACGAGCTGACCTTGGCTGAAGCGGCGTACCTTGCCGCGCTGCCAAAGGCGCCGAACAACTACCATCCTTTCCGCCAGACCGAACGCGCTATCGAACGCCGCGATTGGGTGCTCACACGCATGTTCGAAAACGGCTACATCACAGACGAGCAGCGCGCCGCTGCCCAGGCTGAGCCGCTCAACGTTCTGCCGCGTGACACAGGCACGTTCCTGGAAGCGTCTGACTTTTTCGCCGAAGAGGTGCGCCGCGAGATCGCTGACCGCTATGGTGATGATGGGCTGTACGAAGGCGGTCTATCGGTTCGCACCACACTTGATCCGTTGCTGCAAAGCCATGCTCGCCGCGCCATGCGCAGCGGCCTGGAAGAGTTTGACCGCAACCGCGGCTGGCGTGAGCCCGTAGCATCCATCGACATAACCCAGGATTGGGGTGTCGCGCTGAGCGAAGTTGAAGGGCTCTCCGACATTGAAGAATGGACGTTGGCTGTTGTTTTGGCCGTCGGCGAAGATGGCGCCCAGCTTGGTTTGATGCCACCGCGTTTGGCCTCGCGCGCCCTGTCCGATGAGCGTCCAACCGGCTTTATGCCTGCTTCTGGGATGAGCTGGGCCGGTTCAACGCCGTCTGAAATCGTGTCGGCTGGCGATGTTGTGTATGCGCGCGCTGAGCCTACCGAATCCGGTGATGTCAATTATTCCCTACGCCAAGTGCCTGAAGTGTCTGGTGGCATGGTGGCCATGGACCCCTATACAGGCCGCGTGTTGGCCATGGTCGGCGGTTTTTCCTTTGATCAGAGCCAGTTCAACCGCGCCACGCAAGCACGCCGCCAACCTGGTTCCTCGTTCAAACCGTTTGTTTACGCTGCTGCGCTGGATAACGGCTATACGCCTTCAAGCGTGGTGATGGACGCGCCGATTGAGATCGATCAGGGGCCGGGGCTGGGTATCTGGCGACCGGACAATTATTCCAACGAGTTCTATGGCCCGCAGACCCTGCGTGTCGGTATTGAGCGCTCGCGAAACGTGATGACCGTGCGTCTTGCCCGCGATATGGGCATGCCGCTTGTGTCTGAATATGCGCGCCGCTTTGGCGTCTATGATGATCTGGACCCATTGCTCGCCATGTCGCTAGGTTCCGGCGAAACGACTGTCATGCGCATGACCGGCGCCTATGCTGTGATTGCCAATGGTGGCCGGGCCATTCAGCCAACGCTGATTGACCGCGTGCAGGACCGCTATGGCAACACGATTTTCCGTCACGATGAGCGCTTGTGCGAAGGCTGCCGGGTGGAAGCCTGGCAAGATCAGGATGAACCCAATCTGATCGATGAGCGCGAACAGGTGCTCGATCCGATGACCGCCTATCAGGTGACCTCTATGCTGGAAGGCGTGGTGCGTCGCGGTACAGCCGCCGGCATCTCCAGTGAGCTGTCAAATTGGGCCATCGCTGGCAAGACCGGCACCACCAATGACAACCGCGACGCCTGGTTTGTCGGCTACTCCCACGACATCGCTGTTGGCGTCTATATCGGCTATGATAACCCGCGCGATATGGGTCGTTCGGCAACGGGCGGTGGCTTGGCCGCCCCGATCTTTGCCGATTTCATGCAGGCGGCGCTAGAAGGCCAGCCTCGCACCGAATTCCAGGTGCCACGCGGTATTTCGCTGATCCCAATTGATCGCCGCACCGGCCTGCAAGTGGCTGCTGGGACGGATGGATCGATCCTGGAAGCATTCCGCCCAGGAACCTCACCGCCATCATCCTACTCCATCATCGGCTTCACGGATGATATGGGCCGTGAGCTGACAGTGGACCCACAGGCAGACCGTGCCGTGGTTTCCGGTACGGGTGGGCTTTACTAACCGCCTGACTTATTTCACATGATCACCCAGATGCATCGGGCGCGTGCTGAACGGTACGCGCCCATTTTGTTTGACTGACCTTAGGACCAACCCATGCGCGCGGAAGCCCAACGGCTCGTAGATGACATTGAGCAGGCACTCACCCTGCTAAGGAGGCATCTTTGACTGGGATGCTGCCCTCAAACGCCTGGATGAACTGAACGCGCTGGCTGAAGACCCGCGCCTCTGGGACGATCCGCAGGAAGCTCAAGTGCTGATGCGCGAGCGCCAGAAGCTGGATGATGCCATCAACGGCATGAATGCCATGCGTACCGATCTTGCAGACACCAGCGAACTTATCGAGCTTGGCGAAGCCGAGGGCGATGATGAGATGGCGCAGGAAGGCGTTGCAGCCCTCCAGGAACTGTCTGCTAAAGCCCGACGCTTGCAAGTGGAGGCGCTGCTGTCCGGTGAGGCCGATGGCAATGACAGCTATGTGGAGATCCACTCCGGGGCAGGGGGCACTGAAAGCCAGGACTGGGCGAACATGCTGCTGCGCATGTATTCCCGCTGGGCTGAAGGCTCAGGCCGCAAGGTGGAGTTGCTCGAAGAGCAATCGGGCGAAGAAGCCGGCATCAAGTCTGCCACCATTTTGGTCAAAGGCAGCGATGCCTATGGCTGGCTGAAAACCGAAGCTGGTGTCCACCGCCTGGTGCGCATCTCGCCTTATGATTCCAACGCGCGCCGCCATACCTCGTTTGCCAGCGTTTGGATTTATCCGTTGATCGACGACACGATCAACATCGAGATCAATGAGAGCGACTGCCGCATCGATACCTACCGCGCGTCTGGCGCAGGCGGTCAGCACGTCAACACCACCGACTCAGCGGTGCGCATCACCCACAACCCGACTGGCATTGTGGTGCAGTGTCAGAACGAGCGCTCCCAGCACAAGAACCGGGCAACGGCCTGGAACATGCTGCGCGCGCGTCTTTATGAGCTGGAGCTGCAAAAGCGCGAGGAAAAAGCCAACGCCGAAGCCTCAGCGAAAACCGACATCGGTTGGGGGCATCAGATCCGCTCCTACGTGCTTCAGCCCTATCAGTTGGTCAAAGACCTGCGCACTGGCCACGAAAGCACGGCACCATCCGATGTGCTTGATGGCAAACTGGATGGCTTCATGGAAGCCACCCTTGCTCAACGCGCCTATGGCGGCACCGCAGAAGTGGCGGATTTGGATTAGCGCAAAAGCATCGCCGGAAGAGTGTCCGTGAAGGGTGGTTATGACCGAAACTGACGAGACCATGGATGCCAGCCAAGATGCCTTGGCCGATGCAGCATCGACGCCCGAAACGCGCCTCAAAGATGAGCCCAACTGGGTTTATCTGCTGCGCGAGTTCTACGAGATTTATCGTTACCTCTCCTCAGGTGGCAGCAATCAGATCCGTGCCCACCAGCGCGCCGTGCGCGAGGCTATCAGCCGGGTGATGGCGTCCAATGCGCGTATCACGCCTGGACGAGGGCTAACCAAGCCAGTGACGGCTCACTTTCAGCGCGCCTTGGATGAAGGCATGCCAGAGCGCCACGCCACGATGATCCGCGCGTTGCAGGCTGTGCGCGATGCCTTCGATTGGCAGTACGGCTACGAGAAAGTGCCGCGCGGGCTAAAAGACAAATACGCGTATGCTGAATTATGCGGGCCGTTTGGCCCTGTCATATCCGAGGAAGTGATTTTGGGGCTGGTGCTGTTCGCTCCCAACTGCACCTATCCAGCGCATGCTCATGATGGCATCACCGAAAGCTATGTTTGCCTGTCGGGGGCGGTGTCAGAGAACCACCAGGGCGTTTACGCGCCTGGCTCCATGATCTTCAATCCACCAGGTCAGCGCCATCGCATCACGGTGTCCAATCGCGAGCCCGCGCTCATGGCGTACGCCTGGGTTGGACCCAAAGATAAACTTGCAGATCAGAAGATGGTTTTTTCGCGCAAGTAAGGGTGTTTTAGGCCAGGTCGCAAATCGGCGCGCATTTGGATTGGCGGCAACGTAAAGCCAGCCGGCCGACCTTGTGAATCCGCATGGCCGATCCTATCTTTAAAGACAGTAACGATAGGAGAAACTTTCAACATGGACATGAACCTCGCCACCACCAAACCCTTGGTTTTGCTGCGAGACGTTTCTTCCCATGTTGGCATCTGTTTCTCTATCCGACCTATCATGGTCCACGCCTGACGGCACCCCACTTTTCACCAATCTCAACCTAACCTTTGGCTGCGAAAGTGTTGGCCTTGTCGGTCGCAATGGGACTGG
This sequence comes from Pseudomonadota bacterium, assembly GCA_039814945.1. GTDB lineage: Bacteria > Pseudomonadota > Alphaproteobacteria > Rhizobiales > MH13 > MH13. The sequence goes on along the minus strand of JBCCAF010000020.1, from coordinate 51,427 downwards.
CAAAAGCACGCTTCTGCGTCTGATCGCGGGCGATCTGCACCCTTTATCAGGCCAGGTAAAAATAACCGGCACGCAGGCCATGATACGGCAGGATGTGATGGGGCATCCTGGCGACACGATTGCTGATCTGTTCAATGTGCGCCCCGCTCTCGCTCTCCTTGATCGCGCTGAGGCAGGCTTGGCCAACGCCGATGATCTGGCAGGTGCAGACTGGACGCTGCCAACACGGGTTGAGACTACGCTTTTGCGGTGTGATCTTTCTGCTCACTCAACCACGCCACTCACCACGCTTTCCGGCGGGCAGCGCAGCCGCGCGGCCCTTGCAGCTCTTCTTTTCAGTGAGCCGGATTTTCTGCTTCTAGACGAGCCGACAAACAATCTCGACCGGGCTGGGCGTAGGGCGGTTATCGATCTTATGCGCGGCTGGAAAGGCGGGGCGATCATCGCCAGTCATGATCGTGAACTGTTGAACGAAATGGACGCCATCGTGGAGCTAACGTCGCTTGGCGCAACCCGGTATGGCGGCAATTACAATGCTTTTTTGGAGCAGAAGGCCGCTGAGCTGGAGGCTGCCAAGCGCGACCTTGCCCATGCCGAAAAACGTCGCGCTGAAACGGCGCGGCGGGCTCAACAGGCTGCCGAGCGCAAAGCACGCAAGGACAGCGTTGGACGAAAAGCGCGGGCAAAAGGCGATCAGCCAAAAATAGTAATGGACGCAGCCAAGGAGCGCGCTGAAGCATCAGGTGGCGCAGGCGCCCGCCTTCGCGATGCCAAACGCCAACATGCCGATGACGCCCTGTCTGCCGCGCGTCATCAGGTTGAGGTTCTGCAACCCATTCATATGGAGATGCCAACAACGGGTTTGTCGGCCAACAAGCGGGTCCTGCGCCTGGAAAGTGTGACGGGTGGGTACGATCCCGAGCACCAAGTTATTCGCGATTTTTCAATCACCATCACGGGGCCTGAGCGCCTCGTCATTGCTGGCCCGAACGGCTGCGGAAAAACCACACTTTTGAAGCTCATCACCGCTCAGATAGTGCCGCAGCGTGGCGAGGTGGACGTGATGGTGCCCTTTGCAATGCTTGGTCAGCACATGAGCCTGCTGGATTTGGCGGAGAGCCTGCTTCAGAATTTCCTTCGCCTCAATCCGTCCGAAGATACCCACAGCGCCCATGCCGCGCTTGCGCGGTTTGGCTTTCGAGCGGGCGATGCGTTGCGTAACGCAGGTGATCTGAGTGGGGGTGAGTGTCTGCGTGCTGGCTTGGCCTGCGTCCTGGGATCAACGCCCCCGCCCAAACTTCTGATCCTTGACGAGCCAACCAACCATCTTGATCTGGATGGCATCGAGTCCCTGGAGGCCGCCTTGGCCGCCTATGATGGCGCGGTGTTGGTGGTCAGCCACGATGAGGCATTCCTGAATTCGCTTGCGCCAACCAGGGTCATAGAGCTGTGAGGATTGGTCCGTATGGCGATGTCGGGTGCTAGATCAACAGAGATTTTCTCGCGCCGTTCTCTGAAATGAAGTGTTGGGCTGAAGCAAGGTATCGGCGGTGCGGTAGTCGACCATCTGTCAAAGCAGAACGAAGCCACAGATTTTCTGTCATCAAGACCATTACCAAACTTTCATGCGGCAATTGGTGAAAAATGAAGGTCACTAATTTTTCAGAAAAAACAGTGGTTTATAGAAGGGGTGTTGTTTTCTAAACGTCCCTACCGACCGCTTCATAAACTATATTTAATTTGTCGCTCACCAACAATTCTGTGCACGTCCGACGGAGCAAACGCGACGTTGATGCTCACCGACGGATAACTCTCATGCGCTCATTTCTCACCACAATTGCTTCAATCGGCATTCTGGCCGGCGCCTATCTCTACGCTTTTGGTCTGCCGAGCTTCATCGAACGTGACTCTGATCTGGCCACATCAGACATTTTAAGCCAGCCACCTGACGCCGACGCTTCGCGAACAGATGCATCCAGCACAGCGGACCGTGGTTCATCTGAGTCCAGAGCAAGACCTGATGGTGCGCGCCCAGGCGGTCGCGGCGGCGCAACCGCAACAACGGTTGTGATGACATCGCTGGAAGAACTGCCCTACACAGATGTCTTCGCCGCTGTGGGCAGTGCCAGAGCTTTGCGCAGCGTGGATATCGTTACGAACATCACAGGCGAGGTGATTGAGGCAAATCTGTCCGCCAACCGGATGGTTGAAACCGGTGATGTGCTGGTTCGCTTTGATGATCGGACCGAAGCGTTCAACCTGCAGATCGCTGAGGCGGAGTTGGAGCAAGCCACCGATACGTTTGCTCGCTACGAAGCACTGGAAGCGACCGGGAATTCCTCAATCACACGTGCCTCTCTGTTGGAAGCGCAGGCCGCTAAGCAAATGGCGGAAGCCAATGTGGGCCTAGCTGAGCTTGCTCTGGAAGATCAAACCATTCGCAGCCCCATCTCCGGGCGCTTGGGTCTTAGCGATGTTGAAATCGGCGATACTTTGTTTTCCGGCGATACGATTGTCACCATCGACAATGCCCAGTCTCTTATCGTCGAATTTGAGTTGCCAGAGCGCACAATCGGCATGTTGTCCGAGCAACGCTCAGTCCTGCTCAGCACCCCGGCCTTTACCGGTCGAGTGTTTGAGGGGCAGGTCACCTCGTTCGACAGCCGTTTGGATGACACCACGCGCAGTGTGACTGTGCGGGCGACCATTGAAAACCCCGATGGCACGCTGTGGCCAGGCATGACCTTTTCTGTACGCATGATCGAGGAAAGCGACCCGCTTCCGGCGGTCCCATCAACGGCGCTGACCTGGTCACGCGATGGGTCCAGCATCTGGGTCGCGCAGGAGGGCCGCGCCCTGGAAGTGCCGGTCACGATCCTGTTTCGGCGTAACGACACGATTTGGATCGAGGCCGATATAGCAGCAGGCACCATGGTCGTGAGCGAAGGTGCTCAGAAATTGCGTGAAGGCTCACACATCACAGCAGCTGGCGGTGATCAACCTGCCAATCCTGACCGACCCGATAGTCCTCGCCCATCCGATACGCCTGGCCAGCCCGATGGCCCCGATCAGAACAGCCTCGTGTTGGATCGGGAGGCCTAACGATGGCGTCGCACCCCCAAAAACACGAGCAATCCCAGAAAACTGGCATAGCAAATCTTTTCGTCTCCCGGCCTATCTTTGCCATCGTCATCAACCTGCTCATTCTGATTGCTGGCCTGGCCGCGCTTTCAAGTGTTGATGTGCGCGAAATGCCCAATGTGGACCAGCCCGTCCTGTCCGTGCGCACAGCGTATGATGGTGCAGTGCCTGAAACCGTTGATCAGGAAGTCACCCAGGTGCTTGAAGATGCGCTGAGCGGCCTGGACGGCCTGTCCTACATGGAATCTACGTCCTCCAGTGGCAGCAGTCGCATCACCATTGATCTGTCCGAGGGAACGGACGTCGATGTTGCCGCCAATGAGGCGCGCGAAATCGTCTCCGAAACCGTCCGCCAGCTGCCGGACGATATTGAGGACCCGACTGTCACAAAAAGCGATAGCAACGCCGATGCTATCATCCGCATTGCGATTTCAGGCGATGTGACGTTGGCAGAACTAACAGAGGTGGCTGAAACCACCGTTTATGATCGGCTGTCACTGATCGATGGCATTGCTGAAGTCACCATTCGCGGTGACCAATCCAATGAGTTCCGCGTGACGCTTGATATGCCATCCTTGTTGAGCCGCGGGCTGACGGTGTTGGATGTATCGGACACACTGTCCGCCTTGCGCAACGACACCCCGCTGGGGTCGCTCGAAACCACGTCGCAGACCTTGTCCCTGCGTGTCGGCAATGAAGAGGTCACCGCGCAAATCGTCGGCGACATGTTCATCAACGAGACCACACGTATCTCTGATGTCGCTTTCGTGCAGCTTCTGCCCGAGGAGCGCGATACCGTAGCGCGCGTTAATGGTCAGGTGGCCATCGGGATCGATATCACGCGGCAATCGGTTGCCAACACGCTAACGATTTCGCGGGCTGTCAGCGCCGCCGTTGAGGAGATCCGAGGTGACCTGCCCGACGGTGTAGAACTGGTCATCACGTCCGATGATGGTGTGTTCATCGAAGGATCGATCGACGAGGTGGTCAAATCCATCGGTCTTGCCACGGTCATCGTGATTGCGGTCATCTTCAGCTTCCTGCGTTCGGCCCGCGCGACGCTTATCCCTGCGATCACAATTCCCGTTGCTCTGGTCGGCACGATCGCAGCGATCTGGCTCACAGGCTTTTCAGTCAACACCATAAGCCTGCTAGCACTGGTGCTTGCCACGGGCATGGTGGTCGATGATGCCATCGTCGTTATCGAAAACATTGTGCGCAAACGCAAAGAGGGAATGGGCGCGTTCGCGGCGGCGGCAGCCGGTGCCAATGAAGTCTTCTTCGCGGTCATTTCAACCACGGCAACGCTAGCAGCTGTGTTCATCCCCATCTCGTTCTTGCCGGGACAGGCCGGCGGTGTTTTCAGCGAATTTGGCTTTGTGTTGGCCTTTGCCGTCACCCTCTCATCCATCACCGCGCTGACATTAGCGCCCGTTTTGGCGGCGTTTCTAGATCCTGGCAAAGCATCAGCCGCCAAGCCAGCAACCAAGCCAGGGCTGCTCTTACGCACATTTGACAAAGTGATGGATTTTGCGATCCGCACACCCCTTCTGGTGCTCGCAGTCGCCATTGGTTTTGCGATGATAGCTATCGGTGCGTCCAGCACACTATCCTCTGCCGTCACACCGGATGAAGATCGCGGCTTTTTCCTTGTTGTTGCGACCGGAGCCGAAGACGCCACTCTATCCTACATGGAGAGCCAAGCGCTCCAGATTGAAGAAATTCTCACCCCCTACCGTGAAAGCGGCGAGGTGGATGCCGTTTTGAGCATTGTGGGCGCGGGCAGCACCAACAGGTCCTTCGCCATTGTCCGCCTTGATGACTGGGACAACAGAGCGCGCAGCCAACAGGAGATCGTCAACGACGTGAGCCGCCAGCTAAGCTCCGTTGCCGGCGTTCAAGTTGCAGCGCGCTCCACCAACAGTTTGAACATTCGTGGCGCAGGGCGTGGTCTGCAATTCGCCATTACCGGTACCAACGTCGATGACATGACCGAAGCCGCAGATGATCTCGTGGCGCTCATGGCGCAAGACGAGACGTTCTTGAACCCGCAGCTCTCCGGCGCATCGGTCGAGGCGCAGTATGAGTTGGTCATCGACAATGACATGATCAGCATTTTTGAACTGGATGAGGAAGAAATCACCGAGCTGGTCAGCGCCATCGTCCAGGGCGAGACGGCTGTCAGCGTCTTTCAGGATGGTACAGAAACCGATGTCTTGGTTGTGCCTGGTGGACGGCCCATCAACGATCCCAGGGATTTGGAGTCGATCTATTTGCAGCTGACCGACGGAGCCTTTGTTCCCCTTTCAGCAGCGGCCACGCTGGAACCCGTGGTCAGCCTCTCTGAAATTGGCCGCCAAGGCGCAGCACTGGCTGTTTCCATGCAGGCAAACCTTGGCGATGGGGTCGATCTTGGCACCTCGATGGCTCGGTTGAGCGAACTGGCCGACGAGTCCCTTCCAGACGGCATGAGCATCGTCTTCACCGGTGAGGCCGCCACCCTATCGGACAGTCAAACAGGCACATATTTGGTCTTTGGTGTCGCCTTTGTCATTGTTTTGCTGGTGCTCGCTGCGCAATTTGAAAGCCTTGCCAGCGCGGTCGTGATCATGCTCACCGTTCCCTTTGGCCTGGCGGCCGCCCTGCTGGCGATCACTCTGACGGGTGGATCGCTGAATTATTACAGTCAGATCGGCTTGGTTATGCTCATCGGCGTCATGGCCAAGAACGGCATTCTGATTGTTGAATTTGCCAACCAATTGCGCGAAGCCGGACAAGATATCGACAGTGCCATTCGCAATTCACTGAGGCTGCGCATTCGCCCCGTCATGATGACCATGGTGTCCACAGTGTTTGGCGGACTACCTCTGGTTCTCACGTCAGGTGCCGGTGCTGAGGCGCGGATTGCGGTGGGCTGGGTTATCGTTGGCGGCTTGGGCTTTGCAACGGTGTTCACGCTTTTCTTAACGCCACTGTTCTACCGCTGGGTTACGGTCTGGGGCGCAGAGCCTGGGATGGCATCAAAGCGGTTGAAAGACGAAAAGCGAGCTTTGCTATCAACCAATGACCCCACGCCTGCCGGTAGCGCTTTGTAGCCTAGGGAAGCCGCCAACATGCGTTGTACCATCATCATCAGTGCACCATGGCGACGTTGTAAGACTGCCACGTATGAGCGCGAGGGCAGGGGAGATGATTTGGTGTACGCGGGGGTTCATGAGCTTGTGCCGCTCGCGGCCATAGCTGATGTTAATTCGCAACCCGCCCTTGCTCCCGATCTCGTCGGCTCAATCACGTTGCCGCCGAGCTCGTCACGTTTATTGGTTTCAACTGCTCATAGAGCTGGCGAAAACGGTCAAATCGTTCATCAGCGATGATGCGGTGGTTCGAGTCGGGTTCAAACATCGTTTCTGTGCTGACAAGAGACGATGTCGCCTCTCCAAGACTACTAAGTTCTCCCGAAGCGGCACCAGCCATGACCAAGGCGCCCATAGCTCCTGCTTGTCTGCTTGCGACGCGCTCCAACTGTCTGCCAAGCGCATTTGCTCGGATCTGACACCAAGCATCAGAGGCAGATCCCCCACCGCCATGGCGTAGCTTTTGGATGTCTTGGTCGCCACCTTTCTCAATCGCTTCAATCGCCAAGCGGGCCGAAAATGCTACCCCCTCCATCACGGCAGCGGCAACGTCATTGGGTCCATGAGCACTTGTAAGACCGGCGAAAGAGGCTCGCGAGACTGGATCCCATAGCGGCGCCCTTTCACCCTCCAGATGGGGCAGAAACAACGGACTGTCCGAGGTGATTGCAACCTCGCCCGCTTGCATGGCCAGCGCCGAGACATCCTGGCCAAGGAGGCGCGAAAGCCAGGTAAGCGACGCGCCGCCGGACTGGGTTGGCCCGACATGAAGTCGAATCCCGCGCCAGGTTGGAAAGGTGATGACCCCAGGATAGCCAGCACCCTGGTTGGATATCAGACCCAGAACTTCACTGGTCCCCGAAAGATACATAGCCTGCCCCTCCGCGGCGACACCCAGGCCAAACATGCTGGCCCAGGCATCCATCGTGCCGCAGCAAACAGGTGTGCCTGCAAAAGGGTGGCCGGGGGCGACATTTCCAACAATCGACAACGGATCGCTGAGTGGTGGCAGAAGATCGGCAGCGCGCGATACCAAATCGAGGATCGGTGAGGCATAGGTGTGGTCCTCGCCGACCAGCCCGATGGCTGAGATTGGGTCAGCGCTCACAACACCGGTGAGTTGAGCGATGATGTAATCCTTCGGCAACAAGACATGGCGCGTCGCCTTCCAAACAGCATCATCGGTGTCCGCCAACCAGGCCATGCGGGACAATGCATGGCTGGCATCAATTGGAATAGGCGCTCCGAGCGCCTCAATTTTTGCCTGCTCAGCAATCGAGCCATCCAACGCCGACGCATGCTCTCCCGGACGTGTGTCCTGCCAGGTGATCGCAAGGCGTAGCGGCTGGAATCTCTCATCGCAAAACACGTGCGTGTTGACTTGTGAGGTGACTCCGATCGCAACGACATCAGCCGCTCTTGGATGACTCACAAACTGGGCGAGGGCTTCGCCAACATGGCGCATCCAGATGTTGGGGTCTTGCTCGGCAGCGCCCGGCTTGGGCCGCGTCGTTGCATGCGTGCTCGTGTAGTCATCGATCAGATCACCACCCGAACTACCGATTACGGCTTTGACTGAGCTTGTGCCCACATCAATTCCGATAAAGACGGGATCGCGCTGCGACATGAATTTTCCCTGAGCAACAAAGCCGTGGACGACAACCGGTGCGGGTGCCAAAGATAAGCTCACCTATTAAAGAAAACGACCGGGAGCAAACCCACATGAATTTTCGCCTCACCCTTATCGCGTCGCTCGCGGCCGCAGGACTCTCTGCCCCTGTGGCAGCGCAAGACGTCGCTGTCATCACACCTTACCTGGCTCAGCCGGGAACCCAGTTCTACGTGGACGGCTTTTCAGCGCGAGCCGATGAGCTGGGCTGGGATCTCAATGTGATTGATACGGCAGGCGACGTTGCTGCTGTCATCAGCCGCATCGAAGATGTGGTGACCCAAGGCGTCGACGCAATCATCATCAATGTCGACCCTGCGCAGATTGGTGCAGGTCTCCGCACGGCTGCAGATGCTGGTATCCCCGTCATTGGCATGGACGCTGGCAACGATCCGCTTGTTGCCGCCAACATCACGTCCAACGGATACGCTATGGCAACCGAAACGGCGGTCTATGTCGCCAACCGCATCGCCGGTGAAGGCAATGTCGTGATGTTTACCTTCGATCCCTTTCCCCCAGTCCAGGTTCGCGGTGTGATCGCTGATGCCATCTTCGCCAATTTTCCAGACATTGAGGTCATTGATCGGATCACGCCTGATGTCAGCGACGGAGGCATCGCCGACAGTCGCGCGCAGATGGAAGCGATTCTTGCAGCCAACCCCGAACCCGGCAGCATTGCAGCCGTCTGGGCTGCTTGGGACCAGCCAGCCTTGGGGGCGCTCCAGGCCATTGAAGCGGCTGGACGTCAGAATGAGGGCATCGTGATCACCGGCATTGATGCAAACCCGCAAGCAAGAGATGCGATCGCCGATGGCGGCAATTTTGAGGCTTCCGTTGCGCAGGACTTTGACGGCATCGGTTCGACGACCGCCAACACCGTTGCCCGCATTATCGCTGGCGAGGAGTTGGTGCGGACGGTCATCTATGTGCCAACGACCCTGGTGACGTCGGCCAACGCTGCGCAATAAAGGCGCCCCAAGCAAGCGCCCTGACCGGATGCCCCAACCTGGGCGCTTGCAGGCCTTAGGCATGAAAAAACTCGTCGTTCAAAAGGTGAGCCGCCGCTACGGCACGGTTCAGGCCCTTGATGGTGTCTCACTGACCATCGAGGCTGGGCAGGTGCACGCCTTGATGGGTGAAAATGGCGCTGGAAAATCCACGCTCATTCGTTTGCTTGCGGGCCTTGAGCGACCCGATGACGGGTCGATTGGCCTCAACGGCGATACGCTGTTGGAAGCTGACCCAGCTGTCATGCGCCAAGCAGGATTGCGGTTCATTCATCAGGAACTGCATTCCATTCCGGGGCTCTCGATTGCCGAGAACATGCATCTGGATCATCCCTATCCAACGCGCTTGGGACTGGTCGATTGGAAAGCACTCAGCCACGCTGCCTCTCAGGCACTGGAGCGTCTGGACCTCGCACATCTCAATCCACGTGCGACGATGACAGACCTCGGCCTCGGAGACCAGATGCTGGTCCGGATCGCCGCCACGCTGATTAGCAGTGAGGGCGCCGAGCCTTGGCTTTATGTCATGGATGAACCGACCGCAGCGCTTACCGCACAAGAAGCCGACCGACTGTTTGCCGTCATTCACGAACTCACCAAGCAAGGTGCTGGCGTGCTTTATGTCTCGCACCGCATGCCTGAGGTCATGCGCATGGCCGATTGTGTTACCGTCCTGCGTGATGGCCACCACATATCAAGCCGCAACCTTTCGGACACAAATGCGCGAACAGTTATCGAGGACATGACGGGTCGTGACCTTCGCCATTTGTTCCCACCAAAAAGTGCGATCGATCCAGCAGCGCCTGCAGTTCTGAAGGTACGTGACCTGGAGGCTAGGCCAATCCGGCGCGCTAACGTCGACCTTCAGGCCGGAGAAATTCTCGGTGTGGCAGGCCTTGCCGGATCAGGGCGTGGTGAGCTGCTGCGCGCCTTGATCGGGGCCATACCCGTCCAAGGCGGCCAGATATTGCTTGACGATAAACCTGCCGAAAACACCGTGGCGGAGAGTTGGGCAAACGGATTTGCGTATGTGCCACGGGAGAGACGAACCGAAGGTCTGATGCTGCGTCGCTCCATTTCAGAGAACATCGCTCTTCCGCACCTCACCGATCTGGCGCGGGCCAGCATTTTCCTGGATCAGAACCGTCAGCGGGGGCTCGCTGATAAGATGGGCAAAGATGTGCTGATCAAGGCGACGTCAGTGAAGCAACAATGCAATGAATTGTCCGGAGGCAACCAGCAGAAAGTGCTGTTTGGGCGAGCCCTTGCCGGTCAACCAAAAGTGCTCCTGCTGGATGAGCCCACCCGCGGTGTTGATATTGGCGCTAAATTTGAACTCTATCGCTTGATCAAAGAAATGAGCGACAACGGACTGGCCGTCATCATAGCCTCCTCCGACCTTCCCGAACTTTTGGGCCTTTCGCACCGCATCGCCATTATGCGTGATGGTGAGCTTGCCGAGATAACCGAAACGGACGGCCTGACCGAAGCCGATTTGCTGGCGCGTTTTTACCACCAGAGCGCACCGCAGGTGGCCGCATGATATTCTTCATTCAGCGATTTGGTGGGCTTATCGGCATGGTAGCCGTCATCGCGTTTTTTGCGATCAGCCTGCCCGACACGTTCTTGACCGTTCGCAACTGGCTGAACATTGCGCAGCAGATCAGCATGCTGACGGTGGTGGCAGCAACCATGACGGTCGTCATGGTTATGGGCGACTTTGACCTGTCGGTCGGGTCGATGGCTTCGCTTGCTGGCGTGGTTGCTGCATCGCTGTTCTTGCAAGATTGGTCGATTGCCGGTGCGCTGGCCATGGCGCTGATGGTCGGGTTGGCAGGTGGTCTGTTCAACGGCTTCATCGTCAGCGTTTTGGGGGTCTTACCCTTTGTGGCCACTCTGGCGACGCTCACGATTTTCAGTGGCTTGGCGTTTTTCATCAGTGATGGACGCACTATATTTGGCCGCGACATACCGGAGGCTTTCGGAAACTTCGCACGATCGGGGCCTGAGATTGGCACCGTGGCAGAGCGAGCTTTGGTTCTGCCCAATTTGGTGATCGTTGCGTTTGTGGTTGTCTTTGCCGTCTGGGTGGTGCTGGAACAGACAAGCTATGGTCGCCGCCTTTACGCCATTGGCGGCAACCGCGAGGCGTCTAAGCTGGCCGGCATCAAGGTGGTCCAGCTTCGCCTCACCGCCTTCGCCTTCACTGGTGTTGGCGCGGCTTTTGCGGGCCTCATGTATGCAAGTCGCGTCGCGTCGGCGAACCCAACGCAGGGTGATGGGTTGATGCTCACCGCGATTGCAGCTGTGTTTCTGGGCATGACCTTAACCCGCGACGGCCAGCCACGTGTCCTGGCCACCTTGGCCGGGGTGGTGGTGCTTGGCGTGCTGGATAACGGGCTGACCCAAATGCGCGTTGACAGTTATGTCCGCGAAATCCTGGTTGGCGCGATTATCTTGGCGGCGGTCGGCCTAAGCGCAATTGGCAAGGGATCGCTTCTGCGTGGCCTTAGGTAGATCAGGCCTGATTTCCAGGGCGCTTGGCAGGTGCAACAAAAGTCCGCTTTCCGCACACATCACGTTGGCCAAAGCTCTGAGGCGGCCCAAAGCGGATGTCCGGACGTCATTGTGAAGCTGCCACCCACATTCTCAAAGGCTAGCATTCGCGTCCAGCGCAACAGCTTATTGGATCAAAAAAACACGCTGTGCATCTGATGACGGAGCCATGCAAAGTCCGGACCCAATCGCTCAATGATGTTTGAGAATCCAAATCCTTCTCTGACTTAAGAGCGTGGTTGGTTTTGCCAGTTTACAGCCACTGCTCGGTGCCAGTGTTGCTGAGAACATTCACATAAGCCCGGCGAGGGCTTGCCTTCACCCTTTGAAGCTATGCCGGAAATGGGTGAGAACCATGAACCAGCGCTGAAGGGTTCGCCACCCTTTCACGCCCAAAACCGGTCCTCGCTTCAGACATCGATCACGGTCGCCACAGCCCACGGTCCGCAATTGTCAGATGCCTGGAACACTCAAGATTCAAACGCGCCACGCGGTGAAAACGCGCTCATCCAAGCGCGTTGTTGCTGTGCGTTTTCTGGATCGAAGAGGCACTATCTGTGGCTCTCAGCTTGAGCGATGAAACGATGTGATGGAAAGCCAACCGGCAGGCGGGCAGGTGATTTTCACACCTACAATCGCCAAATATCACAAAATTATGTTTACAAATCTCAAAAATAATGATGATTATGTGAAAATTATTGTGATATTGAGTGTTCAAAGATCCTTTCGTCATGAGTTCAGTGAAGCCCGAAATCCGCCAAGGCGTTATCCTCGATCACCTGATGCAGGTGGGACATGCCGATCTGAGCACGCTCGCGGAGTTGTGCGGCGTGTCTCAAATGACGATCCACAGGGATCTGGATTCCCTTGATGATGCGGGCCTGCTTCGTAAGGTCCGTGGTGGCGCGACGGTCGAAGCGTCCTCACATTTTGAAAGCAATGTGCGGTATCGTGAGAGGGTTTCTGCAAGCGAAAAGGCGGCAATTGCAGAAGCGGCCGCGGCGCTGATTGAGCCTGGCATGTCGGTCATGCTCGACGATGGATCGACGGTTGGCGCCGTATTGCCCCACCTGATTGCCCGCGCACCGTTGACTGTGATCACAGCGTGCGTGGGTGTGGTCAATGTCCTCAGCTCCACCCCTGGCATAAACACCATCGCCGCCGGTGGAACCTATTCGGCTCGCTTTGATGCATTTCAAGGCCCCAACACCGTCTCTCAGCTGCAACAGCTACGCGCTGATATCGCGCTGCTATCAAGCTCAGCATTGGCTGGTACGGTTGCCTATCATCAAGAAGAACAGAACGTGGCAGCCAAGCGGGCGATGCTGGCTTCTGCCACGGATGCTTATCTCCTCATCGACCCAAAAAAGTTTGGGCTCACCGCGCTGCACGTCATGGCCGACGTTTCAGAGTTTACCGGCCTAATCGTCGCTGAAACCCCACCAGCGCAAACAGTTGATGCGATGAAGAAAGCGAACAAGTCCGTAATCATCGCGGGGCAACCGTCGTGAGCGTCTGGGTCGGCGCCGGATGGAAAATGAACAAGACCCATCAAGAGGCCTTGGCCTACGCCGATGCTATCTTTGATGCGGTTCCTGAGAACATTGATGCGTTTGTACTCCCCCCGTTTACGTGCTTGGCAGCCGTAGCTGAACGTCTGGCCGAGTCCCACGTCAAGGTCGGTGCGCAAAACATCCATTGGGAAGACCATGGCCCATGGACCGGCGAAATTTCCGGTCCAATGCTGCGCGATTGCGGGGCGACGCTCGTCGAAATCGGCCATTCGGAGAGGCGCGCCCATTTTGGCGAAAACTGTGAGACGGTCGCTCTCCGTGTCGACGCAGCTTTGCGCCACGGTCTGACCCCGCTGATCTGTGTTGGGGAGACCGCCGAAGACTTGGAGCAGGGGCGGGCCGACGCGGTAATCGAACATCAGGTGCGAACCGCGCTGGCTGGCGCACAAGGAGGCGATGTCATGATCGCCTACGAGCCAGTCTGGGCCGTCGGTGAAGGTGGAACAGCGGCAACACCGCAAGACGTAGAAACCCGTCAAGCAACACTGGCAGCTCTCGCGCTTGACATGATCGGTCGGCCGGTTCCGGTTCTCTACGGCGGTAGCGTTAGCCAAAGCAACGCATCGGGCCTGCTTGCCTGCCCAAGTGTGGATGGTCTTTTTGTCGGCCGTGCTGCGTGGAGCGCAGATGGTTTCTTGGCGTTGGCCAACGTCGCGGCAAGCCACGCCAAGAATGAAGGCGCGTCATGAAGATCGCCGTAGCCGGAGACAGCGCCGGCGAGATGTTGGCCCAAATCTTGGCGGACCATCTGATCGCCGAGGGTTTTCAGGCCGAGCTGGCAAACCACACCTCCAATGGGCCCGATGCCTATTACGCGGATCTGGCTGCGCGCGTTTCAGCAGGGATTTTGGCAGGCACCTGGAACAAGGCTGTTCTGGTCTGTGGCACGGGCATCGGCGTGGCGATGTCGGCAAACAAGGTTCGCGGTATCCGTGCGGCCCAGTGTCACGACACGTACTCGGCCGAGCGCGCTGCGCTCTCCAACAATGCTCAAATCATAACAATGGGTGCCCGCGTTATCGGCGTGGAGCTCGCAAAAAGCATCACCATAGCATTCCTGACGCAACGCTTTGATCCCTTGGGAAGGTCCAAAGACAATGTGGCGGCAGTGAACGCGTTGGATGAAAAATATGACAACTGAACTGTCATACAACGAGCGCTGTACCAAACTGGACTGCGCCTAACTCTAGGGAGACGTTAGAATGAGCACGACAACAGCAAAGGTAATATTAGGCGCAGCGCTGGCTGGCACGATGTTGGCCGGCATCAGTTCCGCCCACGCCCAAGCCAACGACAGCTACCGTTTTGTGGTGGTTCCGAAAGTTGTTCATCCATGGTTTGACCTCGTCAATGATGGCGCACAGGCAGCTGCTGCGGCACTTGAAGCGCAGACAGGATCAGATATCGAGATCGTGTACTCTGCGCCCACGTCAGCCGATTTGGTTCAGCAGAACCAGATCGTTGAAAGCGCCATTGCGACGCGGCCTGATGGCATCGCGGTTGACCTTCTTGACCCCGAAGGCAACCGGGCATCGCTTGAAGACGCACAAGAGCGCGACATTCCGTTGGTCCTGTTTGACTCTGTCCCACCTGAAGGCATGCAGATCACCTACATCGGTTCTGATTTCTGCGAGCAGGCCAAAATTGCGGCACGCAGGCTGGTCGAGATACTTGATGGCGAAGGTCAGGTGGCAATCATGCAGGGCGTTCCAACAGCGCCGAACCACGCGATCCGTGCAGAATGCCACCGTGAGTTATTTGCTGAGCATCCGGGCATCGAAGTCGTCGCCGAAGGGATCGACATGGATGACATTCAGCTTGCGCAGTCGCAAGCGGCGTCCATCATGCAGGCCAATCCAGAGCTAGACGGTTGGGTTGCAACCGATGCGGCTGGGCCCATCGGTATCGGCCAAGCGATCATCGAAGCTGGCAAAGTTGGGGAAGTCCAGTTGGTCGGTTTGGACAATCTGGCAGAAATGCTCGATCTCATCCGCGACGGCGTTGCTGATAGCTCATCGGCATCACAGCCACAATTGCAAGGCTGGTATTCGGTCATGATGCTTTGGGCGCAAGCGAACGATATGCCGGTACCGCTGTTCATCGACACCGGCAACGCGTTCATCAACGCCGACAACGTGGACGATTGAGGCCGGTCGTCTAAACGATAGCCAATACTTTGCAGAAGACACGCATGAGGGCGCTTCCAACTGTAGGCGCCCTCAATGGTGGACTCGGAGCGTGATGCCCCTGCTTGAAACACACAATCTTGGCCGCGATTTTCCCGGTGTCAGAGCTCTGCATGACGCCTCGATAAAGGTGCGCGCTGGCGCTGTTCACGTTCTGGCTGGCGAGAACGGCGCGGGTAAATCGACGTTGGTCAAATTGGTGACGGGGACTGACTCGCCAACCTTTGGGTCCATTTCGATCAACGGCCAGGACACTGAAAAGCACGTCGACCTGTTCAAGCTGATTGCGTATGTTCCGCAAGAACTGAGCTTGTTTGCGCACATGTCAGTGGCGGAGAACCTGCTGCTACCGTTTCGGGGCCATAGCGCAATCGTCAGTCAATCAGCGCTTGAAAAAGAGGCGCGCGGATACCTTGAGAAATTTGGTATTGAAGCGTCTCCAGCAGATCTCGTTCGCAACATTTCCGTTCCCGATCAGCAACTGCTGCAAATCGCGCGCGCTTGCACCAACAAGGACATGCAGGTTCTCATTCTTGATGAGCCAACATCCTCATTGACGCCAATTGAAGTGGCACGCGTCTTCAAGGTGGTGCGTGACTTGAAGGCCGATGGCATTGCCGTTGTCTTTATCAGTCACAAACTGGATGAAGTTTTTGATATTGGCGACGACTACACGGTCCTGCGCAACGGTGAGATGATCGAGACCGGTCGTTTGGCCGAAACAGACGCC
Source organism: Pseudomonadota bacterium (assembly GCA_039814945.1). GTDB lineage: Bacteria > Pseudomonadota > Alphaproteobacteria > Rhizobiales > MH13 > MH13. The sequence goes on along the minus strand of JBCCAF010000020.1, from coordinate 35,430 downwards.
GATGGCTTGATCCGCGCGATGTCTGGTGGTGACCTGAAAGAACGCGGTTCTGAAATGGCGCCCGACGTTAGCCAGGGTGAACCGATCCTGCGGGTGGAAAACCTGTCAGGGCCGATGTTTCACGACATCTCGTTTGAACTTAAACCGGGCGAAATCCTAGGGTTCGCTGGTCTGGTGGGGGCAGGTCGATCGGAGGTCATGCAAACGATCTTCGGCTTTCGAAAAGCTATATCAGGGGCTGTGAATGTGCATGGCGAAGACTGGCCTCTCGGTAACACCACGGCTTCGGTACGCGGCGGCATGCTCTACCTTTCTGAAGAACGAAAGCATCACGGCATCTTTTCGCATCTTTCGCTGCGGGAAAATGTCGGCCTTTCGATCCTTGATCTTACCCGCTCTCCGCTTGGCATAAACGCGCGCGCTGAGCGTCAACAGGTTGAACAAATCCGCGCCGACTATGAGATCCAAACCGACACCATTGAGAAACGCATCTCCTTGCTGTCGGGTGGCAATCAACAAAAGGCGATCATCGGGCGCGCGATGGCCACGCGGCCGCGCATTCTGATTTTCGATGAGCCGACAAAAGGCATCGACGTACGCACCAAAAGCGAGATTTACGCGATCATGCGCAAGCTCGCCGCAGATGGCGTTGGCATTGTGCTTGTCTCATCCGAAGTCGAAGAGCTTCTTGCCTGCTCGACGCGCATTATCGCCATGCACTCTGGCCGGATCACCGGCACGTTCAGCGCTGAAGATGCAAGTGCTGACCGCATTGTCTCGGCCATCTTCGGTTCGGAGGAACAAAATGACTAACGTGCAAGCTCAGCCACAGCCTGTTCAAGCACCGCTCGCACGCGGCAGTTTTATGCGGCTCCTGCGCAACCAGGTCACCGGTGTGTTGACTGTTTTGCTGGTCATATTTTTGATCTCTTCAATCCTCTCACCCTACTTTTTGACGGGATACAATCTCAGTGTGGTGGCGCGCGGACTGGCATTTGTGGCGCTGATCACCATTGGTCAGGCCTCGCTGATGATCCTTGGCGAACTTGATCTGTCGCTCGGCACCATCGGCGGGCTCGCCGGTGTCGTGTCGGGCATGCTAATGGTGCAGGCCGGTTTGCACCCTGCAGTATCGATTCCCTTGGCAGTGCTTCTTGGCGCGTGCCTGGGCTTCATCAACGGAATGCTTGTCACCCGCCTGCGCCTTCATTCTCTGGTGCTGACCATTGGTACAGCCGGAATTTACGGTGGCGCTATACTGGTGCTGACTCGCGGTGTTGCCATCACCGGCATTCCACGTGACATTCAATTCTTGGGCCGCGGCGACCTGTTCGGTGTCCCCATGCCCTTTGTCATCGCCATCCTTTTGTTGGCCGTGGCGATCTTCATCACGATGCGTACCAAGTTCGGTCGCTACATGTATGCCATCGGCAACAATGCGGACGCGGCCAAGATGTTGGGCATACCGGTCGACCGGGTTCGCGTTCTGGTCTTTACAGCAGCTGGTGCATTGGCAGCCGTCGCTGGCGTCATCATGGTGGCCCGGTTGGGAACGGCTCAGCCCTCCATTGGTGGCAGTTGGGTGCTCGGGCCCATTGCGGCGGCCGTGATCGGCGGTGTTGCGACGACAGGTGGTGTCGGAACCCTCATTGGCGCCATCTTTGGTGCTGGGATCATCGCCATCATCGAAAATGTGATCGTTCTGACAGGCGTATCGCCCTATTGGCAGGGTGTCGTGAGCGGCTTGATCGTCGTTCTTGCCATCTCGTTCGATTCACTCGCCCGGCGCTATCTGCGCCGTGAAAACTGAGGGGGTCAACAATGTCGGGCACCGATCAAGCAGAGCGCACGAAGAAGCTCATAAACGCGCCGGAAGACCTTATTCCTGAAATGGTTGAGGGCATGCTGGCTGCGTACCCGGACCTTTTGTGTTTGGAAGGTGAGACGGGTCGCGCCATAACCGCTCGGGACGGGCCTCGCGATGGTAAGGTGGGGATCGTTGTAGGCGGGGGATCAGGCCACGAACCGGCATTTGCTGGCTATGTTGGTCGCGGGCTGGCCGATGTAGCTGCGGTTGGCAACGTTTTTGCCTCGCCTTCTCCATCCCAAATTGAAGAGGCTGCCATTGCCGCCGATGGTGGGAGCGGCGTGCTGTTCCTTTTCGGCAATTACACTGGCGACGTGATGAACTTCTCCATGGCGGCGCAGCGCTGCTTGCAAGCTGGCATTCCAGCGCGCTGTTTTGCCGTCACCGATGATATCGCATCGGCGCCCGCGGACCGGGTCGTCGAAAGGCGTGGGATCGCCGGAGATTTTTTTGTCTTTAAGATCGCTGGAGCCGCTGCTGACGAAGGCATGGACCTCAATCATGTGGAGGCCATGGCCCGGCGTGCCAACGACGCCACCCGCTCTTTCGGTGTTGCGCTGTCGGCCTGCTCCATGCCGCAAACGGCAGTCCCCAACTTTGATGTTGCTGCGGGGATGATGGAGGTCGGCATGGGCCTGCATGGTGAACCCGGCATGCACAGCCTGCCAGTTGAGGCGGCAGATGACGTCATTGATCGCCTTCTGGCACCAATCGTCGAAGAGCTGTCGCTAACACACGCGAGTAAAGTTGCCGTTCTGCTCAATGGTCTTGGAGCGACCTCCCAACTGGAGCTTTTCATTCTGTATCGGCGTGTGGCTGCTGAACTGGGCCGTATGGGGGTCACGATTGACCATCGATGGGTCGGGGAATACGCGACATCGCTGGAAATGGCCGGCGCATCGCTGACCATCATGCGGCTTGATGATGATCTTGCCCGTTTGCTGGCGCACCCTTGCCGCACGCCGGCGCTGACGGTCGGCACTGCGCAGACCGCCCCAAGCACACAGCGGCGGCACACCACCCATAAACGTATGACGCGCGATGTCGCATCGGTTGATCGGTCGACGCTCGCCGTGGATGGGCCGATCACGCCGGAAATGTTCAACACCATGCTCCGTTCTATCGCGGCACGGATCGATGCCAATCGCGATTGGCTGTCCAAGCTTGATGGTGTGATCGGTGATGGTGACCACGGGATCACGATGGGTATCGGATGGCGCGCCATCGAGGGCGTGCTGGATGCCCAGACCGATGACGATACCATCACCTTGATGTGTCACAGATCCGCCGATGCATTTCTCGATGCCGTTGGTGCCTCCTCCGGGCCCCTGTATGCGACAGCGCTTATGCGCGCCGGCGATGCCGTGTCTGATCGCCTCAACCTCAACGCCGAGGCCTTGGTTGGTTGGATTGAGGGGATATCCAATGGTATCGTCGAGCGTGGCGGCGCTGAGCCGGGCCAGAAAACAATGGTCGATGCCTGGATACCTGCGGCTCAGGCAGCGCGCACGACCCTGTTGGCCAATGGCGATGTCGCCGCTTGCTTGCAAGCTGCGCGCGACGGTGCAAAAGCTGGTATGGACGCGACCGCTGACATGCGGTCCAGCAAAGGACGATCAGCCAAACTTGGTGATCGGTCGATTGGCCATGTCGACCCTGGTGCTGCGTCGGCGTGGGTCATGCTTGATGCGATGGTCGACGCTTTAGAGGTATGATCATCAAGCCTCTCGTCAGCAAAGGGGCCGCACGATGGTAACGTTCCAGCCCCAAGGCGATGTTGCGCCGCAGGCACTGTCACTCCAAGAAAGTTGCAAGCACGCCGAACCGGACCTCGCTGCTATTGTGCTGGCCATCGCAGGCGCGGCCCCCGCGCTGGCGGATATGCTCGCCGCAGGAAGCCTTTATGGTGATCCTGCCCGCGTCACCGGTAAAAATGAAAGCGGCGATCCGCAGAAAGCCTTGGACCTCGCCGCTCACCATCACCTGCTGTCCACACTCGCCGATGTCCCTGTGCGTTGGGTTCTTTCAGAAGAGGCAGCTGAGCCGATACTGCTTAACGCAGATGCGCTTTACGATGTGGCCATGGACCCGATCGATGGCTCCGGTAGCATCGGCACCGGACTGCCATTGGGAACGATCTTTTCAGTTCTGCCGGCAACAGGTCGGCACTTTACCAGTCCCGGACGGTCGATTGTCGCCGCCGGTTATATCTCTTACGGACACTCCACAGATATGGGCTTCAGCGTTGGTGATGGGGTATGCTTGGCGACGCTTCACCGGCCAACGGGCGCCTTCCATCTGGTGAGGTCTGCCGTGTCAATTCCGCCTGATGGTGGTTTGATTTCGTACAACGCCGCAAACGAGCGCTTCTGGTCGCCTGGACTGGCGCGTTGGGCAGAAGACTTGCGGTTGGGTGCAACGGGCCCTCAAGGCCGTGATGCGAATATGAGATGGTACGCGGCGGCGGTCGGCGATGCACACCGTGTTCTTTCAAAAGGCGGAATGTTTTTGTATCCGGCCGATTGCCGTGAAGGCTATCAAAGTGGCCGTTTGCGGTTGATCTATGAGGCGATGCCGATTGCGTATCTGGTCGAGCAAGCTGGCGGACTGGCAACAGATGGCACAACAGCGATATTGGACTTGATACCCAGAGACCTGCACGGGTTCACACCGCTTTTCTTCGGTGCGTGCGAAGAGGTACAGCGCCTAAAGCGATACTTGAGTTAAGTGGCGAACACGCCAAGTGGCCTGCTTGTGGCTGTTGGAACATATGTCCTTTCAACCATCTTCTAGGCTACCTAGCCCACAGCCTTTGTCATCGTGGTCGCGCGTTGGAACCCAAATAGGCCTCCAAAAGGCCAAACAGACATCTGTGCGGTCTCAATGTAGCCACGCTGCGTGTAGAGATCTTTGGCCCGAGGGTTGGTGTCGATCACGTCGAGCCGAACTTGGCTGAGACCACACTGGGCGGCGTGCTCTTCGATGGCACCCAGCAACAGCGTGCCAACGCCACGGCTGCGGGCAGCAGGCAGAACGAAGATACCGTCCATCAGCAGCGTATCTGGCTCGTTCTCACGCTCGAGCAGACTGATCAGCAGTCCGCGCATCGTCCCGCGTATAGAACCATAAACCTGGGTCATGTCGCTGAGTTCACCTCCGACGAAGGCGCCATCGGGTGTTTTGAACCCTGCGACACCCAGAAAAACACCATCGCTGGAGATAGCGCTGATCGCGTGGTTCGGGTCGAGAACACGCTCGATAAAGGCCAACGCCTTGTGCTCTGGTCCAAGCGGATAACGTAGCTTGCGAGAAAAAGCCTCCCAATAGCCAAGGGCAGCCTCTTTACGGTGGGCAGCGCGCAAGCCGGGCTCAATTATGATGGGATGATCGGTGGTTGCAACAACCATTGAGAAGTCTCCGTGAACGCCCTATCGAGATGGGCACGCAGGAGAAAGAATACAAATGAAATGGTGGGTGATTTTGGTCGTTTGCGCGGTGGGTCTGTCGATCGTGGCAGGCTTGGCGCTTTGGCGTCTCAGTGACCACGACCTTGCACACCGATCGAGCGAAAGTTTTGGTTTTGAGGCCAATGGCGTCCAGTTAAGCGGGACGCTTTGGTTACCGAACAGGCCGATCATTGCCGCTGTGGTGCTCGCCCATGGAGACGGCCCGCAGGATCGCTTTGCTGGTGGTGGGTATCAGCCATTGATCAACACGCTTTTGGATGCGGGCATTGCCGTCGCGTCCTGGGACAAGGCCGGTATTGGCGCTTCGCAGGGCAACTGGCTCAACCAGTCGATGGAAGATAGGGCCGTTGAGACGGCAAGTGCTTTGGATGCGCTGGCACTGCGGATCGACGACGCGCCTATTGGGGCGCTGGGGTTCTCGCAGGCTGGATGGGTTTTGCCGCGCTTGGCGCCAAATCAGGCTGATTTTATCGTGCTTGTAGGGCCTGCTGTTTCTTGGCGCGATCAAGGCGCTTACTACACCGCCACACGATTACGACTTGAGGGTGCCAGCGAGACTGAAATCGCGGAAGCACTTGCCCGTGCGCGGGTTGAGAATGAACGCCTGTTCGGTACAGATGCGCGGTTCGACCCCGGCCAATTCTCCGATGATATGAATGAAGCGCGCTGGGCGTTCATTCAGCGCAATCGAAACGAGGATGCGCGGGATTTTCTTAGAGAGCTGCAGACGCCAATACTGGCAATATGGGGAGAGAACGATCTCAATGTAGACGCTGCCGGTGATGCTGCGATCTATCGGGCAACCCTGTTAGACCGGCATCCGGGCAATCAAATTGTTATCGTGCCCGATGCCACACACGGGCTGTTGAAAGCATCACGTTACAACGCACAGCTGGTCAGCACGTGGCCTTGGCACACAGTTCTGCGGTTCATGATGGAAGGGCGCTACGCTTGGGCGCCTGGTTCTCTCGATATGATCATCGATTGGATCGTGGCGAGGGCTTCACCCTAGAGCACTGATCTATAGATCGCTGATGCGCTGGCCAGCGCGCACAAAGGGCAGGGGGTCGATGGCGCGTGTGCCACGGCGCACTTCATAGTGCAGGTGCGGGCCGGTGCTGCGTCCTGTCGAACCAATGCGCCCGATCACGTCACCACGGCGCACTTGCGCTCCTGGTGACACCAGCATGCGGGACAGATGGGCAAAGCGAGTGGAAAGCCCGTGCTGATGGTCGATCTCGATCATCAGCCCGTAGCCACCGCGACGGGCTGCGCGTGTCACCACACCATCGGCGGGTGCATAAACAGGTGTGCCGCGTGGCGCAGCGTAATCAATGCCAGAGTGAAACGCTGAACGGCGTGTGAAGGGATCACGCCGGTTGCCAAAGCGCGAACTCAGCCGCGCATTGCGCGCTGGCGTTGCGACAGGCACCAGATCAATAGCGGCCCGCGCCGCTCGCAGGTCAGCCAGCGCACGCTCGGCATCATCGGCATAGAGCTGAAATTGGTCCGTGCCTGACATGGGCGCAAGCAAAGGCCCACCGACGGCATTCTCTCCGGTTAGATCTGATGGAAGCGGGTCCATGGACGCGCTGGGCAAGGAAACCCTGACACCAAGGTCACGCACTTCATCGACAATCGCATCAGCTTCTTCGTTGGCTTCGGCAGATAGCCCAGCCAGCGCGATCATTTGGTTGTACTCGCGCGCCTCAAGTGTTTCATCTAGCGTGGTCAGAAGGCCTGCTGGGTCGGAAACCGCCTGTTGCATCACCGTCATGCCGCGTTGTGGCGGAAGCTGTGGAATGCTGCCAGTAATCAGTTCACCGGCAGGGATCGGAGCAAAGGCCGTCGTGTCCACCGCCATCGTGCCCAGCTGCAAACGGCCATTAAGGCTGGCTTCCTGATTTGGTGGAACCACCGGGGAGGGCGGTGCAGGCCGCGGCACCAGGCCAAGCGTGCCAGCACGGTCTAAGATCACGTTAAGCCGGGCGCCTTGCTCGTAAAGCTGCACATGTTCGGTTAGCAAGCGCTCAACGCGTGCCTCATAGGCTTGTTGGTTGAGCAGTTGGCGCGAGGTGATGCGATCAATCTCGCGGCGCAAATCCGACACACGATCCTCATACGCCACCTGGATTTGATGCTGACGTTTGATGGACGCGGTAAAAAGCTCATCGCGAAAAAACAAATAGCTTGCAGAGGCGATGATGCCGACAGACCCAGTCAGAACGAACAGAACCATCAGTGCCCCGATCCATGGCGCTATGCGCACAACCTGCACGCTATCGCCATGGGCAAAGATAATCCGGCGGTCGGCGCGCGTGCGCTTCAACTGCTTGGCCTGGACGGATTTTTGAAAATCCGCTTGGGATGACGACATCGCCGATGATCTGGACGAAGACTGCGGCGCAACACTGGCCATTGGGAACCCACCACTCACACACAAACTGTGCGCCTATCTGGCCTGAGCATGGTTAATGTGAGGTTTAGGAAGCGGTCTACTCGGGTCTGAAGTCGAGCAATTGGGCAGTCAAAAAACTAGTGACCTGTCAGTGGCATCAACGGCTTGTAAAATCCGGGCGTCAAACCGGCTTCTGCACGCGCCCTATCATTGGTCGGCGGTTTGATGGCGCCACGGAAATACTTGCGCACCAGTGCCTGAAACGTTGGTTCTGGCGCGCGTCTGTCACGGTCGCACAAATAGCGGAACCATTTGGCGCCAAACGCCACGTGCTTTTTCTCATCGTGATAAATGGTGCGCAGGATGGCGGCACTCGCCTCGTCGCCTGTGCTTTCCAACGAACGGATTGTCGCTGGCGTGACATCCAATCCGCGGGCCTCCAGCACCAACGGGATAATCGCCAACCGTGCAGTGAGATCATGGCCAGTTGATTGTGCCGCGTCCCAAAGGCCAGCATGGGCGGGCAGGTCGCCATAATGTGAACCCAGCTCCCCCAGGCGATTGGCCAGAAGCTTGAAGTGTTTGGCTTCCTCAAGCCCAACCTGAACCCAATTGTCGTAGTAAGAGCGCGGTAGGCGATGCCCCGCTGAACGGGCAATCATATCCCAGGTCAGATCAACCGCGTTCAGTTCGATGTGAGCCAGCGAATGCAGCAGGGCGATCCGCCCTTTCACACCGCCTTTGGAGCGTCGGGGCATGCGGCTGGGTGCAATGAGGTCTGGCGCGTCTGGCCGCCCAGGCTTTGAAGGCAGCGCATTGCGATCTGCCGAACCGACGCCGATTTTTCCTGCAAACCATGCCTTGGCAAGTGCATAGGCATGGTCAGCTTTGGCATCCAAATCAGACAGGCGAACGACCGCAATGGCCTCTTGGGCAAGGGATTTCACAGGGGCGCTTAAAGCGCTTGGGCGGCCGCCAGCACCTCATCCACGTGCCCAGGCACTTTGACCTTGCGCCACGCTTTGGCGATTGTGCCATCGGCGGCGACCAAGAAGGTTGAGCGTTCCACGCCCATGTACTTTTTGCCGTACATCGATTTTTCCACCCAGACGCCATAGGCCTCTGCAACGCTTTTCTCTTCATCAGCAGCAAGCTGGATGGTGAGGTCGTATTTGGCGATGAATTTGTCATGCTTGGCAGCCGAATCAGGCGAAATGCCGATGATGGTTGCGCCAACCGCTTCGAATTCGCTCTTGGATTCGGAAAACCCAATCGCTTGCTTGGTGCAGCCGGACGTATCGTCTTTGGGGTAGAAATAGACGATCACCGGCTTGCCTTGCAGGCCACTTAGGCTCACCGAGCCGCCGCCATCAGTTGGCAATGTGAAATCGGGGGCTTTTTCGCCTTCGGCAACGCGGTCAGCGGTCGATGCAGTCATGGTGTGTCTCCAAAAGGTAGCGTCACCAACGGGATGGTGTCGTTAGGTTTTGCTGGAAAGGATCGGTCTGACAAACCCTACGTGTTCAAGCAAGCAGCAGATCGGCTCCGGGTGCCATGCTCCTGCCGTTTGTTGTGCATAGTGCATCATATGAGCTGAAGCGTATGTGACATTGCACGAGCGTTCCCGTTCGGGCAGAACGGTCATCAGTTAGGGATTCCCTGCATGCAGCACGCGTGGTGGGGACGAAACGAGTTGCGAAGCGGCGATGATCGCGAGCAACTGCCTCGGGAGCATGGACCATCGGTGAAGGTTGAAGCGCCATCACAGTCTGAGCACGTTGCAGATTCGGATGCAGGCGTAACCCGTCCAGATGCCGTGGCCGATGCATCGGGCCGTTGGTCAAGGCGTCGGCACGCGTTTGTGGCCGCGCTGGCGGTTTTGGTGGTGCTACTGGTCTTGCCTATCTTGGCGCTTGGAACGCCGCCAGGCCAACGATTGGTGGAGCGTGCGATTGCAGCGCCGCTGCTTGCCCGGCTTGAAGCCTCAGCACCAGCCCCCTTCACGCTTAAAGTGGATGAGCTAAGCACCCGTGTTGGCGGGACAACCATTCGCGTTGACCTCGTTGGGGCGGTTCTTGCCGCGCCCGGCCTCTCGCTCACGCTTGATGAGATGAGCGTGCGGGTGCGCTATATGGACGTGCTGCGACGCAATCTTGTGCCTGATCGTATCACCGTTGAAACAGCTTGGCTTGATGTCAACGACCTTCAGCCGATGAGAGAGCTCAGTCGCCGTGTGCAGGAGCCTTCGGCTTCAACGTTTGACAGCCCCGACGTGGCAAGCATCGACAATTTTGAAGCCCTTGCACCCAATGTACCGACACAAGATGCGGACACTGCTACAGCGGACTTGTTTGCAAGTCTGCGGCTGGACGGATTGGTCAATGCTTTTGACGCGCTTGACCGTGCGCTGACAGATATCACCGTCGGCGACACCTGGCAGAGTTTGGAGAGCATCACAGTTGATCAGCTGGTGATTATGCCGCGTCCGGATGCTGGCGTTCCCTTTCTGCGCGATCCTGACGATTTTCAAGTCGCGATTGATCGCGAGAACGCCCGTGAGATGATTGCGCGCGTGACAACTGTTGATCGCGTTCGGCCGCTTTCGCTTATCGTGCGTCATGCCGAAAGTGGCGCGCCCGAAGGCCCTTCGGTGCTTGCCCGTGTGGCTGGTGCTGAGATCGCCGAGGACCAAGCGTTTTCGCACCTGCTTTTGCGTGGACTGGCGACCAGCGACTTTACCGACGCTCTAACCAGCGACGGACCCGTCACGTTTGAATCCAATTTGGCCGCCGAAATCGTGGTGACCCGCGATGATGATGACGGGGCGGTCAACCAGATTGCCGCACTGTTTGAAAGCGATGCGGGCTACCTGGTAGCCAGCCAGCGCGCTGCCACAATTCTTGAGTTTGCATCTGTGCCGATGATTTACACACGCGAAAGTGGGCGTTTCGATATCGTGTCGGCGCAGGTTCAGTTTCAAGAGACAGGCGGTGTTTTCAACGGCACGCTGGCACCGGCAGTGCGCAACGACCGGCGCGGATTGACGCTCAACTTGCAGGCGCCCAACTACCGGCTGGCTATTCCGCCAGAACCAGAGCTTGGCCGATCTCTTCAGCGCGCCCTTGGTAGTGTTTCGATTGAGCTGTTTGTCGATGACAATGGCCGGCTTGTTGAGTTGCCACTTATGCAGGTCGCGATGGGTGATGTGCGCGTGGCCTATGCCGGTTTGATGGAGCTTAACGAGCGCGGCACCTTTGTATCCTTTGTGGGGCAGTCGACGCCCATGCGCGTGCCACATCTGGCAGCCTTGTGGCCGCTTCCCATTTCGCCTCAGGCGCGAGGCTGGTTTCTGGAAAATGTAGCCGAAGGCAGGCTGGGAGAAAGCACGTTTTCCTTTGCTGCTCGCCTTGAGGATATCGAGGTTCAAGATGGGCGCACCTACCTGATTGATGACATGCTGCACCTATCGGCGCCCTACCAAAACCTAGTGATGCGCACCGCTGGCGATCTACCACCTGTGTTTGGGCTCGACGGAACAATAGAAGTGACGGGGCGCACCGTTCGCATGCTCGGCACCGGTGGCGTCGGGCGTTTGGAAACCGGTGAAACGATTGCCGTGCCCAGGGCTGAGTTTTTTATTGCTGATCATGCCGATCCCGACCCGTTGGCTTGGCTTGAGTTGGATCTGGACGGGCCCGCATCTGGCTTCGCCCATATGGCTTTGATGGACCCCTTAGAGCTGGATGATGCTATCCCCTTCGATCCAGAAGCGGTAACAGGTCGCGTTGAGCTTTCCTCGCGCATCGAGGCTGTGCTTGCCGACGAAATCGATCGAGACACAGTGCGCGCCAACACTGAGGCATTGGTGACCGATTTCGCCAGCAGCGAGCGTGTGGAAGGACGCGAACTGTCAGACGGCAATTTCAGGATTATTGCAGGCGAAATGGGAACGTCCTTGATTGGCCAGGCGCGGTTAGACGGTGTTTTGACTGATCTGAATCTCAGTCCGGAAAATGCTGACGGTCTGCAACTCGCCATGATTTTGGACGCCGATGATCGACGCCAAATGGGTCTGGACTTCGGCGAGTATCTGACCGGCACGATTGGCGTTGATGTTGGTCAGGAAAATGCTGACGGCGAACGCCGTATGGTGATTGATCTCACCGATGCCACCATCACGATAGCCGAGCTTGGGTACAGAAAACCTGCCGGCGTTTCCTCTCGTGCCAGTTTCACGGTGAGTGAGCGTGAGAACCAAAGGCAGATTCGCGATCTTATGGTGGCCGCTGATGGGTTGGCCGTGCGCGGCAGTTTGGACTTCTTAGATGGCGATCTGCGTGTGGCGGAGTTTGAGAGCGTTGCTATTGATGGCATCGGTCGCTTTGCGTTGGATCTTACCCGCAACAGCCAAAACACATCGGCGCGTTTGACCGGAGACAGATTTGTTCTCACGCCCGACCTTTTGCGCGGCGATCGTGAGGCAGCAGGTGCGTTGTCGCTCGATATTGAGGTGGGGGAACTGGTCACCCAGAAAGGTGCACGCCTGGCCGATGTGCGGTTGAATTATACGCAAACGGGTGAACGCATCACCGCCTTTGATCTGCGTGCCCGTCACACCGATGGGAGCGATTTGGTCGGCACATTGGCACCAGCCGGTGCTGGTAACAATTTGGTCATTTCATCAGGCAACGCAGGCACTTTTTTGCGGTTTTTAGGGCTTTATGAGCGCGCGCAAGGTGGCCGTGCCACGCTGGTGCTTGATCCACAATCGGTCGGTGGTCGCGTAGCGGGTCAGTTGCTTTTGAGCGATTTTGAGATTGTCGACGAACCGGCGATGGAGAGCATTTTTACCCGTGGCCGCGATCAGGCAAGCAATGCCAGCGATGTTGTTCTGCCCGGTGAGTTTGAGACCGCTGATCGCATTGAGATCGAAGTCACCAACATCACCTTCGATCGCACGCCGGATCGTCTTATCATTCACAACGCGGAAGGGTGGGGGCCATCGCTTGGCGGGAACATTGATGGTGTGATTGACTACGAAGCTGACCGCGTGCAGCTGGCTGGAACGTATGTTCCGTTCTTCACGATCAACAACATTTTCAGCCGTATTCCCATCCTTGGTCAGGCACTTGGCGGGCGCGATACCGAAGGGCTTCTTGGGGTCACATTCCAGTTGGTGGGAAGCGTTGACAGCCCGCAGTTGCAGGTCAACCCGATGTCAATTTTGGCACCGGGCGTCTTCCGCAACATCTTCGAGTATCAGCAGGGCGGCTAGCCCAGACCGACGATCAGACTGGCTTTAAGAGTACGTGCTTCTTCTTGCCAAGAGACAGCTTGATGGCGCCGTCACGCACATCGCTCGCGCTTAGAACGCGGCGCTCATCCGGGCTTTGCTCATCATTGATCCGCACCGAACCACCTTTAATATGGCGACGCACTTCACCGTTTGAACCTGCCAACCCAGCTTCCACATAGGCAGCAAGCACGCCGAGGCCTTCGTCCAGGCGCGCCGATGCGATCTCTACGGTCGGCATGTCCGCGGACAAGGCGCCTTGCTCGAACACTTTTTCAGCCGCATCAGCTGCTTTTGCGGCCTCATCGGCGCCGTGCAACAGCGTTGTTGCCGCGTTGGCGAGCGCTTTCTTGGCTTCGTTGATTTCAGCACCTTCAAGCGCCTCCAAACGGGCGATCTCGTCCATTGGCAGCGTGGTGAACAGTTTCAGGAACCGACCGACATCGGCATCCTCGGCATTGCGCCAAAACTGCCAGTAATCGTAGGGGCTGCGCATATCAGCATTCAGCCATACGGCGCCAGCTTCGGTCTTGCCCATTTTCGCACCGGACGCTGTAGCGAGCAAAGGAGTGGTCAGCGCAAACAGTGATGCATTTTCCATCCGGCGACCCAGATCGACGCCCGAAAGGATATTGCCCCACTGGTCCGAACCGCCCATTTGCAGGCGGCAACCGGTTCGCCGGTAAAGCTCAGCATAGTCATAGGCTTGCAGAACCATGTAGTTGAACTCGAGCAGCGAGAGATGCTGTTCGCGATCCAATCGCAGACGCACAGAATCGCGTTGCAGCATTTGGTTGACCGAGAAATGGCGACCAACATCGCGAAGCAGCTCCAAATAGCCAAGCTCCAGCAACCAGTCGGCATTGTCGAGCATCAGGGCATCCTGCGAACCATCGCCAAAGGTCAGGAACTGAGCAAAGACTTTCTGAATACCAGTTTTGTTCTCCTCAATCCGCTCAGGGGTGAGAAGCTGTCGGCTTTCGTCCTTGCCAGTGGGGTCGCCAATCCGCGTGGTCCCACCACCCATCAAAGCGATGGGCTTGTTTCCGGTTTGTTGGAACCAATGCAGCATCATAATTTGCACCAGTGAACCGACATGAAGCGAAGGCGCGGTGCAATCGAATCCGATATAACACGTCAGTGGGCCTCCTTTCAGGGCGGCATCCAGGCCATCCGCGTCGGAAAGCTGATGGATAAAGCCGCGTTCAGAAAGCACGCGCAAAAAGTCGGATTGAAAGGACTGTGTCATGGGTCTGCTGATGGTTTTGGGGAATGAGCTTTTTCGGAATTTGAGATCCGGCTCTTGCCACGCCCACCGGTCCTTTGCAACGCGTGAAGGCCGACTGGCATGATGCGCGCGATCGGCACAATGAGCGGAACATCCATGGATGGGGTGGATGTCGCGCTGGTTGAGAGCGATGGTGAGGCGCGCGTTCTTGCGCCCAGCGGTGCTTTTCTAACGCTCGACTACACCGGTGACGAACGGGATCTGTTGTTTAGGGCCGTCGCCAAAGCCCTGGAGATTGATAGCCTCGCCGTACTGGCCGATCCGCTGATCCGCGACGCCGAAGCGTTGGTTACCGCGCGGCACGCGCAGGCCCTGGCCAAACTGATGGACAAGCTCGATAATCCGATCGATGCCATCGGCTTTCACGGTCAGACGGTTCTGCATCGACCCAACCCAGAAAACCGTTCGCGCGCGTTTACCCTTCAGCTGGGTGATGCGCAAAGCCTTGCCAATCTGCTGGGCGTGCCGGTTGTTTATGACTTCCGCAGCGCGGACGTTGAAGCGGGCGGGCAGGGCGCGCCTTTGGCTCCGCTCTATCATCAGGCACTGATCGCATCGCGCACCGCTTTGCCAGCTGCGATCTTGAATCTTGGCGGCATCGCCAACATCACGCTCATTCAGGATACCGATCCAGATAACCTCCTCGCCGCCGATGTCGGCCCGGCCAATGTTTTCATGGATGATTTGATGCTGGAGCGCGAAGGCATTGCGTTTGATGAGGACGGTATGCGGGCTGCATCCGGAACGCCCGACCTGGATGTGGTGCGGACGTTTTTCGCCGACCCGTTTTTCAGCCAGGATGGGCCAAAATCACTGGATCGCTATAGCTTTTCAGCGCCTGATCTTTCGCACCTCGCCACGCCCGATGCGATGGCGACCCTTGCCCAACTCACCATCCGCAGTGTGGTGGGCGCGGTTGCGGATTTGCCCGAAACGCCAAACGCTTTGTTTGTGGCCGGTGGTGGCGTGCGCAACATTTTCATCATGCGCGAGTTGGCGCGCCAGTTACCTTGCACCGTTGCGCCGTTGGATACGCTCGGCGCGAGCGCCGCGATGCTGGAAGCCGAAGCCTTTGCCTATCTGGCGGTGCGTCACATACGTGGCTCACCCACCAGCTATCCCAGCACCACCGGTGTTTTAGAGCCGACTGTGGGTGGAAAACTCATCCACCCGCAGTAGCAGCCAAGACGCTCTCAACTCCACCAACCGGCGTTGCCGGTTAGCGCATGCCAGGATTGGCGAGGCGGAAGTCAAGATACTCGCTGCACCGGCGATCAAGGTCTTCCAACTTGCCTTCAAAGAAGTGGTTGGCGCCTTCAACCGTCTGGTGGTCGATGGTGATGCCTTTTTGCGTCATCAGCTTGTCCACCAAGGCTTGAACTGCGGGTTCTGGCACCACTTTGTCTTCATCGCCATGAATGATGAGGCCTGACGATGGGCAGGGGGCAAGGAACGAGAAGTCGTGAAGGTTGGCAGGTGGAGCGACAGACATGAAGCCAGCCACCTCTGGTCGGCGCATCAAAAGCTGCATGCCGATCCAGGCGCCGAACGAGAAGCCTGCGATCCAGGTGAAGCGCGAATCAGGGTTTTGCGCCTGCAACCAGTCCAAGGAGCCTGCCGCATCGGCAAGTTCGCCCACGCCATGGTCAAAATAGCCCTGGCTTCGACCCACGCCACGTGAGTTGAACCGCAGCACTGAGAAGCCGCGCTCCACGAACATGTAGTAGAGTTGGTAGACGATGGGGTTGTTCATCGTGCCGCCAAACTGCGGGTGCGGGTGCAGGATGATGGCCGTTGGCGCCCCGCGTTCTGGGGCGGGATGCAAGCGCCCTTCCAGGCGACCGGAGGGACCTTGGTAAATAAGTTCGGGCATGATACGAATTGTTGCCTTCTATTTTCAACAAATCAGGCCGGGCGCCTTGACGCACGGCCTGCAAAAAACCTAGAACGGTTCTAAACTTCAACCGCAGGCCTTTGAACCTGTTGGCTGATGCAAGACTTTTCAAGCGTGGACGCTGCCATTGGTAGCGGCTGGGCTGTTGCGCCGCACTTAACACCAGGCGCTGCTCGAAAAACAAGGTTTTTCGACCTCTTGCCGTCGGCTTTCGCTCTTAAGGTGCTGCAAACTTTGGTTTCTTTGCACCGGTCAACGCATGATGGCGAACAGCTCCAACGCCCCAATCTATTGCGACTACAACGCAACCAGCCCGCTGCGCCCTGCCGCGCGGCAGGCCATGGTGGTGGCGATGGAGGAAACCGGCAACCCGTCGTCGATCCATGGTTTTGGCCGTGGCGCGCGCAAACGCATTGAAGAGGCGCGGGCATCGATCCTTAAAGATATTGGATTGCCGGACTATCGCTTGGTGTTCACATCGGGGGCCAGCGAAGGCTTGGCGACGGTCCTAACGCCCGCCACGCAATCGCAGGTTACCAAACGCCAGGCGACGCGCCTCATCATTGCGCTAACGGAGCATGTGACAGCGCTGCAAGGTCATGGGTTTGGCGAAGCCGCAACCACTGTCTTTTCCGTTGACACGCATGGACGTGTGGATGTGCAAGCGTTTGCGGCTTCTCTGTCGTCGCTTCCCGATGATGCACAAGCACTTGTGTGCGTTCACGGTGCGAACAATGAGACCGGCGTTTTGCAGCCCATCGAAGAGATCGCAACGCTCTGCGACGTGCACCGGGCTTTGTTTGTGTGCGATCTGGTCCAGTGGGCCGGTCGATTGCCGTTGGGCGATGCACGACCCGCCGCCACTGTTCTATCCGCCCATAAGCTTGGCGGTCCTGCGGGCGTTGGTGCGATCATGTATGACCCGATGCGGCTCCACATTGCCAAGCCACTTGTGCGTGGTGGCGGGCAGGAGAGGGGCGTGCGTGCAGGCACCGAAAACGCCATTGGGATCGCAGGCTTTGCCGCCGCTATGCATGCAGCGGTCAAGGCGATGGACGACGAGCAGCAACGGTTGGCTGAACTGCGTGATGGTTTTGAGTCGCGACTTTTGGAGATGCGCCCCGACGCGGTGGTCTTCGGCAAAGATGTACCGCGACTGTCGGGCACAAGCTGCTTTGCGCTGCCGGGCACCCAGGCGGCTCTGGCACTGATGCAGTTTGATTTGGACGGCATCGCTCTGTCCTCCGGCTCGGCCTGTTCCAGCGGAAAAGTCAAAGCAAGCCATGTCCTGAAGGCAATGAATGTTGCGCCCGATCTGGCCGATGGCGCGCTGCGCTTGAGTCTTGGATTCAAATCAACATCCAGCGATATCGACCGCGTTTTGGCCTCTATCGAGCGGTGGTCTGCGCCAAAGTCGAAGCCCCCGGATAAAATCAGCAATAAAAATGCAAATTTAGTACAATCCACCATTGGTGAATCCGCGTAGACGTTCTATGTAATTTGGAATGATTTTAATGTAGCGCCCCTTGGCCTACGCGCGAACGCCCAGCTTCTAAGGAGCATGTCCCCGATGCCAGCGGTACAAGAGACCATTGAACAGGTCCGTGAGATTGACGTCGACAAGTACAAGTATGGCTTTGAGACCGACATCGATATGGAGTACGCGCCCAAAGGCCTGAACGAAGGCATTGTGCGCTTCATCTCCGATAAAAAAGGTGAGCCTGAGTGGCTGACCAATTGGCGTTTGGACGCGCTTAAGCGCTTTGAAACGATGAAAAGCCCGAAATGGGCACGCGTTGAGTATCCTGAAATCGATTTGCAGGATCTTTATTATTATGCCGCGCCCAAGTCGACCGAAGGGCCAAAAAGCCTGGATGAAGTCGATCCGGAGCTTCTGCGCACCTATGAAAAGCTTGGCATTCCGCTCAAAGAGCAGGAAATCCTGGCGGGCGTGCGTAAATATGATGAACCGTCAGAGCTTGATAACAGCCTGGACTCGCTCGCTGGTAAGGTTGCAGTCGATGCCGTTTTTGACAGCGTTTCGGTGGTAACCACTTTCAAGAAAGAGCTGGCCAAGCACGGCATCATCTTCTGCTCGATCTCTGAAGCCGTCCACTCGCACCCTGAGCTGGTGAAAAAGTATCTTGGCTCGGTCGTGCCCGTGACCGACAATTACTACGCGACGCTGAACTCTGCGGTCTTCTCCGACGGCTCGTTCGTCTACATTCCTGAAGGGGTACGCTGCCCGATGGAACTGTCGACCTATTTCCGCATCAATGCGGAGAATACGGGCCAGTTTGAGCGCACGCTGATCATTGCCGACAAGGGCTCGTATGTCTCTTATCTGGAAGGCTGCACGGCACCGATGCGCGATGAGAACCAGCTGCACGCCGCTGTCGTGGAGCTGATCGCGCTTGATGATGCGGAGATCAAATACTCCACCGTCCAGAATTGGTATCCCGGCGACGCGGAAGGCAAAGGCGGCATCTACAATTTCGTCACCAAGCGTGGCGACTGTCGCGGCGACAATTCCAAGATTTCCTGGACGCAGGTCGAGACCGGCTCGGCGATCACGTGGAAGTACCCGTCCTGCATTCTGCGCGGCGACAATTCGGTGGGCGAGTTCTACTCCATCGCGATTTCGAATGGCATGCAGCAGGTCGATTCTGGCACCAAAATGATCCATCTGGGCAAGAACACGTCCTCCAAAATCATTGCAAAGGGCATCGCCGCCGGTAAGTCCGACAGCACGTATCGCGGCCTGGTGCAGATTGCGCGCGGCGCTAAAGACGCCCGCAACTTCACACAGTGTGACTCGCTGCTCATAGGCGATCGCTGTGGTGCGCACACGATCCCCTACATTGAATCAAAAAACGCAAAAGCTGTGCTGGAGCATGAGGCGACCACCTCAAAGATCTCTGACGATCAGATGTTCTATTGCCTACAACGCGGACTCAATGAAGAGGAAGCCGTGGCGCTCATCGTCAATGGCTTCGTGAAAGACGTTCTGCAAAAGCTTCCGATGGAATTCATGGTGGAATCCCAAAAGCTTATCGGCATATCGCTGGAAGGATCTGTCGGGTGAGTTTCGACGGCATCGCCATTGCCTACTACGCAGCAATTTGTGGGGCGCTGGCAGCGCTTGCACCGCGTTTCAATACGCTCATGCGTCGTTTGGTTTTGGGCGCAGCGGTTGGCGTGATCGCCGCGACGCTTGCGCCCAACATTCGCGCGGCCTTAGGTCTGTAGGGGGCGCCGCTGATGGAGTTGGCAATGTTGATTGGTCGCCAGGTGGCCTTTGTCGGTCTGCTCGCCGGACCGATCATTCTGGTGGTTTTGCTCGGTCGCCATCGCGGCTGGAATCAGACTTACATTTTTGTGGCGGTGCTCGGCTGGGCAGTGCTGTTTTTGGGATTGAACGCAATGATGGCAACGGACGCATCTGCTGGTGCTAGCGCCCTCTCGCTGCTGCAATAAGGACTAAAAAATGCTTCAGATTAAAAACTTGCACGCGCGCATCGCTGACGATGGCACCGAGATTTTGCGCGGCGTCGATCTTTCGATCCCCAAGGGCGAAGTGCACGCGATTATGGGTCCTAATGGCTCCGGCAAGTCCACGCTTTCCTACGTAATTGCTGGCAAGGAAGAGTATGAGGTCACAGAGGGTGAAATCCTGCTCGACGGCGAGAACATTTTGGAGATGGACCCGCACGAACGCGCCAATGCTGGCCTGTTCCTGGCCTTCCAATACCCCATCGAAATCCCCGGCGTTGCGACGATGACGTTTTTGCGCACCGCACTTAACGCCAAGCGCAAGGCCGAGGGCCTGGAAGAGCTTTCCACCCCCGACTTCATGCGCGTGGTGAAGGAGAAGGCTGCGGAGCTGAACATCTCTTCAGATATGCTCAAACGTCCGCTCAATGTCGGCTTCTCAGGCGGCGAGAAGAAGCGCAATGAAATCATGCAGATGGCGCTGCTTGAGCCAAAAATGGGTATCTTGGATGAGACCGATTCCGGCCTTGATATCGATGCCTTGAAAGTGGTCGCCGATGGCGTGAATGCGCTGCGCGGTCCAGATCGCGGCTTCCTGGTCATCACGCACTATCAGCGCCTGCTGGACCATATCGTGCCGGACTATGTGCATGTGTTGTCCGGCGGCAAAATCGTTAAAAGCGGTGACAAAGAATTGGCCCTTGAGCTTGAAGCCAAGGGCTATGCCGACATCATCGCTGACGCTGCTTGAAGGTAGATAACCCATGAACGTCGACCTGAAACGCATTCGCACTGCCGCTGAATCAGCCGTGCTGGAGAGCTTTGCCGATGTGGAGGACACACTTCCCGGCAACGCTGCCACCCACGCTGATCGCCGCACCCGCATGGCGCTTTTTGAGCGCGAGGGCTTGCCGCATCGCCGCATGGAGCCGTGGAAGTACACCGATCTGCGTACAATGGTGCGCGACGTTGCGCCGTTGGCGGAGCACGCCGGAACAGCCGATGTTCCAGCAGCACTGCTTGAGGGCGCGCATCAGATCGTTGTGGTTGATGGCTTTGTGGTCTCCGGCAGCGCCGACCTTCCAGCTGGTGTCACAGCGACGCCGCTCATGGATGCCCTTGTTTCAGGCAACACCTCTCTGGCGGGCGCCGACACACCAGAACGCGCTATTGATGCGTTAAACGCAGCGTTCGTTCGCGATGGTCTGGCGCTTACCGTTGCCAAAGACGCAAAAATTGAACCCCCGATTGAGCTGGTATTCATGCGCTCTGGCGGCACTGCGATGAGCCACGCGCGCGCTCACGTTACCTTGGGCGAGGGCGCTTATGTCACCATCATCGAACGCCATGTCAGCCCGGACGGTCAGGCGAGCCAATCGAGCGCCGTGACCAACTACACGGTAGGCGAGGGTGCATCGCTTTCTGTTCTGCGCACGCAAGACGAAGGTAACGAGGCTATTCATCTCGGTGAGATCACGCTTGATCTTGCCGCAAAGACACACACAAAGCTATTGCACTTGGTGGCGGGCGCCAAGCTTGCGCGTAGCGAGACACGCGCGGTTTTCGCCGGTGAAGAGGCTCGCCTTGATGTGGCTGGCATCACCATGGTGGCTGATCGCCAGCACTCCGACACCACGCTCTATGTCGATCATCTGGTGCCCAACTGCGACAGCACCGAAACTTTCAAAGCTGTAATCGATGACGCTGCCAAGGCCGTGTTCCAGGGCAAAATTGTTGTCGCCCAGGATGCCCAGAAGGTTGATGCGCAGATGGCCATCAACTCGCTGCTGCTATCGGAATCCGCCGACATGGTGGCCAAGCCTGAGCTTGAGATTTTCGCCGACGACGTCAGCTGTGCCCATGGAGCAACCTGTGGCGATATCGATGAAGACTTGATGTTCTATCTGCTCGCCCGTGGCATCGCGCCCAATGAGGCGCGTAAGCTGCTGCTTCAGGCCTTCTTGTCCGAAGGCGCAGAGATTTTTGAAGATCATCCTTTTGAGCAATTGGCATTTGATGCCATCGAAACCTGGCTTGCAGCCCACGCGGCGCGCTAGTTGGAAAGTGTCTTTCTATGAGCTTTGATGTTGCGGCCATACGTGCTGATTTTCCAGCGCTTTCCACGCAAGTGAACGGCAAGCCGTTGGTCTATTTGGACAATGCTGCGTCCGCACAAAAACCTGCCCAAGTGATTGATGGAACAGCGGATTTTTACCGCACCTCCTACGCCAATGTGCATCGCGGGCTGCATCTCCTCTCAACCGCGGCCACCGAAGCCTATGAGGGTGCGCGAGCGAAGGTTGCCAAGTTTTTGGGTGCAGCGAGCGATCAGGAAATCGTCTTCACGCGCTCGGTAACCGAGGCGTTGAACCTGGTTGCCCACGGGCTGGGTGAAAACATCCAGGAGGGAGATGAAATCATCCTCTCGGTGATGGAGCATCACTCCAACATCGTGCCCTGGCACTATCTGCGCGAAAAAAAAGGTGCGGTGCTCAAATGGGTGCCGGTGCTGGAAGACGGCAGCTTCGACTTTGATACGTTTGAAGGCATGCTGTCAGAGCGCACAAAAATCATCGCGCTGACGCATATGTCGAATGTGCTTGGCACTGTCACGCCCATTCGCGCTGTTGCCGATCTGATCGCAGAGCGTGACGACATCACACTGGTTGTCGATGGCGCCCAGGGTGCGGTTCACATGAGCGTTGATGTTCAGGCGCTTGGATGTGATTTCTACGCCATCACCGGCCACAAGCTTTACGGACCCTCCGGCATTGGTGCGCTTTGGGGCAAGACTGAAAAGCTCGCTGATCTTCCTCCCTATATGGGCGGCGGTGAAATGATTGATGAGGTGCGCGAAGACGGCATGACCTACGCGCCGCCACCCGCACGCTTTGAAGCTGGTACACCGCCTATCGCCCAAGCTGTCGGCTTAGGTCTGGCGCTCGACTACATCGAAGCGATTGGCCGTGATGCGATCAGTGCCCATGAGCATGATTTGCTTGCCTACGCGATGGAGCAGATACGTCACATCAATGCGGTGCGCATTATGGGTGAAGCACCAGACAAAGGCGCTATCATCTCCTTTGAGGTTGAAGGCGCTCACGCCCATGATATTTCAACGCTGCTTGATCGCTCTGGCGTTGCCGTGCGCGCGGGCACACACTGTGCGCAGCCGCTGCTCAAACGCTATGGTGTGACGTCTTCTTGCCGCGCATCCTTCGGCGTCTACAACACGCGAGATGAGGTCGATACCTTTATCGAAGCCTTGAAAAAGGCCCAGAGCTTCTTCACATGACATATCACTGTTACAGTCGGGTTTGACCCATGAAATGGAGACCCATGAAATGGACGCATCGATGACCGAGACAGCCACAGCGCCACAAACGACAGATTCGCAAGCTCCCAACGCGGCCGAGGTGAGCGCACCTGTGTCCGCCATTCCGGCCGAAGAGCTGGAACGGCTGACCGATGATATCGTTGCCGCCCTTAAGACTGTGTATGACCCTGAGATTCCGGTCGATATCTACGAACTAGGCCTGATCTACAAAGTCGACATTGATGATAACCGTAAGGTGTCCATCCATATGACGCTGACGGCGCCGGGTTGCCCGGTGGCTGGTGAGATGCCTGGCTGGGTGGAAAATGCAGTGGCGACAGCCCCTGGCGTGCAAGATGTGCAGGTAGAAATGGTGTTTGACCCGCCATGGACTCCTGAGCGGATGTCAGAAGAGGCTCAAGTTGCCGTCGGTTGGTTTTAGAGAGGTTCTTTGATGAGCTTTGCGATGATCACCTTGACCGATCCTGCGAAGGATCACGTTGCAGCGCTTTTGGCCGATCATGGGCCAGAGGCGGGGCTTCGCCTCACCCTTAAAAAGGGCGGCTGTGCGGGTATGGAATACAAGCTTGATATTGAGGACGAGAAACCGGCAGGCGACGACGCCGTAGAGGATGGTCCGGCGCGGCTGTTCATCGAGCCCTCAGCCATGCTCTATCTTCTTGGTATGCAGGTGGATTACGAAGAAACCAAGATGCGCTCTGGCTTTGTGTTCAAGAACCCCAACGAAGTTTCGGCCTGCGGCTGCGGCGAATCTGTCGAGCTAAAACCAGCCGAAGCTGAACCAGCGCTCTAGACAACTTGCTTAGAACAACAAAAAGCGCGCGACCGGTGCCGTTGCGCGCTCTTTTTGTTTGATGGCATGTGGTGAGACTTAAGCCGCTTTTTCTTTGGCTTCGAGTTCAGCCTCGGCAATCACGCGGTTTCGGCCAGCTTCTTTGGCAGCGTACAGGCACTTGTCCGCTCGTTCGATGATCGACTGAACGCTGTCATCCGCGCGAAGTTCGGCGACACCGATGGAAATCGTCACGCGTCCCAGTGTTTCACCTGTTGAGCGTTTGACGAGCTCTTTGCCCATAACCGCTTGGCGGATCACATTTGCCATATCCGTGGCGCGTCCAACCTTGGTGGACGGCAAGATCACGCAGAATTCTTCACCGCCATAGCGGCAGGCGATGTCTTTGCTCGAAACCGAGCTTTTCACCGTGCTGCCGACAAGGCGCAGAACTTGGTCACCCGTCTGGTGGCCGTGCGTGTCGTTGAATTTCTTGAAATGGTCGATATCGCACACCAAAAGACTGAATGGCTCGCCCGTTGCCTCTGATGAGAGCATGGCCTCATCCATAGCGCGATCAAAACGCTTGCGGTTGCCGATGCCGGTCAACTGATCGGTCATGGCCTCATAGCGCACCGATTCCAAAGCCTCTTTGAGCGTTGCAATCTCTTGCTCGCTTTCCAGAAGTTTGGTGGACATGGATCGGCTGCTGCGTTCCACCTCATCGGTCATGGTGATGAGTTTCTGTACAATGGCCTGAACGACTTCCTCGTCCACCACGCCATCGAGATCCTTTGAGGCGTCTTGCAACTCATCGGAGTAGCCACTAGTTTGGCCCGCCGCCTCATTGATCAAATCCATGATCTCCGAAACTTTGCCGGACAGCTTTCCGCCGACTGCATCGACACGTTCTTCAAAAGAACCGGCGCCGAAAAACTCTTCGCGGATCGTTTCCAACGTGTCCTGGTCCACATGTTCGCCAGCACGCAGTATTTCGTTGATCCGCTTATTCAGGGCCGGGTTGAACCCGGCAGCATAAGCGAACCAAATTTCATAGTTGGGAGGAAAAGCCCCAAGTTCATTGGTCTTGATTTTTGCGAGTGCGTGCTCGGCAATTTGGTAAGTGCGCGCAACATCTTCAGGCAATGACATGCCGGGGTCCCCCAAGGGTGAAATGGTTTCCCCAAAACTCTGTCATAACACCGTTTCCAAGCGGTTAATCGACAGCGGTGTACGCTGCCCAAAGCAAGAAAAGCCGGTGTGGTGGGACTTATCAGCCGATAAATTGCAAAGACGGCGAAGTACAAGCATGGCGCGCAACGCGATCTAACGCTTTTCCGTCTAGGTGCGACGTAATTGCGAGGGGCCAATTGGTCGATAGCGAATCTGTTGGCACACGGTGACGCGCTCGGCGTCACCTCAGTTAAACGCGAGCGCCAGCAAGACTGGCCAACGCTTCAAAAAAAAAGGTTTGGTTAGGCGGCTGTCCGTCGGATGGGGCGCAGCAAGAAGGCTGGCACGTAATCCGTCTCACCGAAAGGACGACGATCATCCGGACCATCTTGGTCGTTGCGATTGCGACGTCCACGACCGCTCTTGGGCGGGTTGGCATCATCACCATCTTGGCGAGAAGAGCGCTCGCCTCGGCGTGATCTTTTCGGTTTGTCGGATGCTTCAGAAGACTCATCATCAGTCTTTACTGAAACCGACTCCGTTGCCTCATTGGTTGCCTGCGCTTCGCTGATCTTTTCACTGGATTTGCGGCCACCGCGGCGCCCGCGACGGCGCGCTGGTTTCTCTTCAGCGTCAGCTCTGCCGTCCTCAGCCAAAGTTTGAGCCGCTGCCTCAGTGGCCTCAGCCTTTTCTTCAGACGCTTTATCAGCGCGAGGTATCGGCTGGCCGATCATCGCCTCAATAGCGGCCACATATTTGCCGTCAGCTTTCGATGCCAGCGTGATCGCGGTGCCGGTGCGCCCAGCACGGCCGGTACGACCGATGCGGTGCACATAATCTTCAGCATGCGTTGGCACATCGAAGTTGAACACATGGCTTACCGCGGGAATGTCGAGGCCGCGCGCGGCGACATCAGAGGCAACCAAAAGCGTCAGCTCATTGTTGCGAAACGCATCCAGCGTCTGCATGCGCGAACGTTGATCCATGTCGCCGTGCAAACAACCCGCATTGTAGCCGTGGCGTTTAAGCGAGCGTTCAACCACTGAAACATCGCGCTTTCGATTGCAGAAGATGATGCCGTTGGTCAGCTCTTCAGCGCTATCAATCGCGCCACGCAGGGTCTCACGCTTTCCAGCAGCAACGCCCGGTGCATCAAGTAGCACTTGCGTGATGGTCTCGCTGGTGGAGGAGGCGCGGGCCACTTCCACACGCTCCGGCGCGTGCAAGAAGGTGTTGACGAAGCGTTCAATCTCCGGCGGCATGGTTGCCGAGAAAAACAGCGTTTGGCGGGTAAATGGCACAAGCTTAAAGATGCGCTCCAGATCAGGCATAAAGCCCATATCGAGCATCCGGTCGGCCTCATCGACCACCATGAACTCAACGCCGGTGAGCAGCAGCTTACCGCGCTCGAAGTGATCCAGCAGGCGGCCAGGTGTTGCGATCAGAATATCTGCGCCCTTGGTGAGCTTCTTTTCCTGCTCATCGAACGACACGCCGCCGATCAGCAGCGCCATCGTGTATTTGTGGTTTACCCCAAACGTTTCAAAGCTCTCGGCAACCTGGGCGGCCAGTTCGCGTGTTGGTGCGATCACCAGCGAGCGCGGCATGCGTGCTCGGGCACGGCCGCGTTCCAGCAAGGTGAGGATTGGCAGGGAGAAGGCGGCGGTTTTACCGGTGCCGGTTTGGGCGAGGCCCAAAACATCTTTGCGCTCCAGCACGTGCGGGATGGCCTGAGCCTGGATCGGCGTCGGCTCGCTGTAACCAGCGGCATCAATGGCGGAGAGAACTTTTTCTGAAAGACCAAGGGTCGAAAATGACATGCGTTAAATAGGTATCCGTGTCGAATGGGATCAGTGCGCGAAGGGCTAAAAGGCGCGGCGAAGTGGCAGGTTACGTAACAGCGGCCCAATTGGATGCCGCCGGGCGCGGGCCACACAAGGCTGGGCGCCATAATGCGCGCTGGCGATCACAACTGTGTGACGAGCGCGCGTTTGCAACGAAGCAATGCGCGGCACATGGCCTGTGGGGCAGCAAAAGTCAAGGAAATGCGGGTGTTTACCGGCGCGAACGCCTCCAATTGCGGCAAAAGTCTGCGTCAAGGGTTTAGAAAGTGCCAATGTGTTGCCGCAACGGCGCAAAACCAAAGGATGATCTGAAACGTTTCTCCATCGGCTGGAATTTTTCACAGCAACCCCTCTATGGAGATTATCCAATGCGTTTTACTCACTTCCTTGGCACCACCGCTGCAGCGGCCGTCGTTTCTCTCGGCATGGCAGGCTCAGCGTTTGCTGACGGCCATTCGAAGGACATCGTTGATACAGCTGTTGAAGCTGGATCGTTCACCGCGCTTGTTGCTGCTGTTCAGGCCGCAGGCTTGGAAGACACGCTGCGTGGCGAAGGCCCGTTCACCGTTTTCGCCCCAACCGATGAAGCGTTCGCAGCCTTGCCAGAAGGCACGGTGGAAAGCCTGCTTCTTCCAGAAAACCTGGAAACTCTTCAGGCCGTTCTCACCTACCATGTGCTGCCCGGTAAAGTGATGTCGGCTGACATCGCTGGCCAAGAACTCTCGGTCGCGACGGTCGAAGGCTCAGAGGTCATGGTGAACGCCACTGACGGTGTGATGGTCGACAGCGCAAATGTCGTAACTGCGGATATTGAAACATCCAATGGCGTCATTCACGTCATCGATGCGGTGATTCTGCCGCCATCTGCGATGTAAGATTAAAAACCAACTTCAATAGAGGGGCCGGGCGCACGCTCGGCCCTTTTTATATATCCAGCTCTTCGGTGAACTTGGCGTTTTCCTGGATGAACTGAAAGCGAGCCTCGGGCTTGTTGCCCATCAGCGTGGTCACGGTATCGCCCGTTGTTTCCCCGTCGATCACTTTCACCCGAAGCAGCGTGCGCTTGTCGGGGTCCATGGTGGTTTCTTTCAGCTGCGCTGGCAGCATTTCGCCCAGGCCCTTGAATCGTCCGATATCAATGTTGCGCTTGCCTTTGAACGCCGTGCGCATCAGCTCATCCTTGTGGGCGTCATCGCGCGCGTACTCCACCACGCTTCCTGCAGAGAGCCGGTAGAGCGGTGGCACCGCAATAAAGAGATGCCGATTCTCAATAAGCTCGGGCATTTCACGGTAGAAGAAGGTGATGAGCAGCGAGGCAATGTGGGCGCCATCAACGTCCGCATCGGTCATCACGATCACCCGCTCATAGCGCAGATCATCATCGCGGTAGGCCGATCCAGTGCCGACGCCCAAGGCCTGTAACAGGTCTGATAGCTGCTGGTTGGATGTGATTTTTTCACGGCCCGCATTGGCCACATTTAAGATTTTCCCGCGCAGCGGCAGCACAGCTTGCGTATCGCGACGGCGACCTTGCTTGGCCGATCCGCCAGCCGAATCGCCCTCAACGATAAAGATTTCCGATCCAGCCGTGCCCGCCTTGGCACAGTCAGCAAGCTTGCCCGGCAGGCGCAGCTTGCGCGTTGCGCTTTTACGCGCTGTTTCCTTGTCGGCGCGCCGTTTCAGCCGCTCATCAGCGCGATCAATCGTCCATTCAAGCAGCTTGTTGGCCTGGTTGGGCGAACCGGTTAGCCAATGGTCAAACGCATCGCGTGCAGCGTTCTCGACGATCTTTGTGGCTTCCTGCGTCGCCAACCGATCCTTGGTTTGGCCAACAAACTCCGGCTCACGCACAAACACCGAAAGCATCGCGCCAGCCGATGTCATCACATCATCGGCGGTGATCTGCGCACCTTTCTTAACACCGGTTAGCTCGGCATAGGCCCGCAAACCTTTCAGCAGCGCCGTGCGAAGACCTGCTTCATGCGTGCCGCCTTCTGGTGTCGGCACGGTGTTGCAGTAAGAAGCGAACGACGCATCACCCACGTGCCAGCAAACGGCCCATTCCACGCCGCCATGCTTGCCTGCATTGGGTGTTCGCCCGGCAAACATCTGCTCGGTCACCCGCCGTTCATTGCCCAGCGACTCGGCCAAATAATCCTGCAGACCACCGGGGAAGGAGAAGACCGCCGTTTCTGGAACGTCTTTGACGCCCTCTAAAAGTTCCGGGGCGCAGGTCCAGCGGATTTCAACACCAGCAAACAGATAGGCTTTAGAACGCGCCATTTTCATCAGGCGGGCTGGCTTGAACCGAGCGCTCTTGCCGAAAATCTCAGCGTCGGGATGGAAGCGCACAGTTGTGCCACGCCGGTTCATGGTTTCGCCAATCACCTCCACAGGCCCTTGAGGAATGCCACGCGAGAAAATCTGGCGGTAGAGTTTGCGGTCGCGCGCAACCTCCACTTCCAAATGATCTGAAAGCGCATTGACCACCGAGACACCCACGCCGTGCAGGCCGCCGGAGGTTTCATAGACCTTGCTGTCGAACTTACCGCCCGCATGCAGCGTGGTCATGATGACTTCCAGCGCGGATTTTTCCGGCATTTTGGGGTGCGGATCGACGGGGATACCGCGTCCATTGTCGCTGACCGACAAGGAGCCATCAGCCATCAGCTCCACTTCGATGCGGCTGGCGTGACCGGCAACGGCCTCATCCATGGAATTGTCGATAACTTCGGCAAACAAATGGTGCAGCGCGCGCTCATCGGTGCCGCCAATGTACATGCCTGGGCGACGGCGAACCGGTTCCAGGCCTTCAAGCACCTCAATGGCAGACGCATCATAGTCAGCCTCCGCACCAACCACGGTCGGTTTGGGCACCGTCTTCTTGACGGGCTTGGGCACCGGTTTGGCAACTGTATCTGCTTCTGGTGTGGCCGCGGGTGCGGCA
Organism: Pseudomonadota bacterium; assembly: GCA_039814945.1. GTDB lineage: Bacteria > Pseudomonadota > Alphaproteobacteria > Rhizobiales > MH13 > MH13. The sequence goes on along the minus strand of JBCCAF010000020.1, from coordinate 5,658 downwards.
CCGAACAAGTCTGTCATCGTGGCAAAGAACCGAGAGATTTTAGGGCGAATCGCTTGGCATCACAGTGCCATGGCCTGCGGGCAAAAAGCAAAACCCGGAAGCTGGTCGCTCCCGGGTTTCAAACTTAGCTTGAAAGGCTGATGATTGCGCTAGACAGCGATCTTACCACCACCCTGTTTGGTGACCACGACCACGGATGGGCGAGGGGGGATGCCATCCTGGAAATCTGGCCAACGCGTTGCAGGATCTTCAAAGGTCGATGCCCGCTCAAAACCGGCAAAATCGCTGGTGCCGTCCGTGCCAGGATGTTGAACAGCCAAGAACAGCGTTTCATCATTCTGCGCAAAATAGGGCCCGCACAGCTCGCCGCCCACAGGGCAGCGGAAGAACAGCCGTGACTGACCGCGCAGATCACCGTCGGTTTCCAGCGAATAAAGGCCATCGGACTTGCCGGTGCGTCCCCAATTGCCGCCTTGGTCGGTGGAAATCCAAAGGCGACCTTCCGCATCGAACGCGCAGTTATCCGGCGATGCAAACCAACCATGCTCGGTAGTGTCTGGGCCCCACTGCGCACCAACTTCGGTGATGGACGGATCACCGCATTTCACCAGGATTTCCCAAGTGTACTCGGTGGCAGCGTGATCGGCATCTGGCGCGATCATTTCCATGATGTGGCCAAATGCGTTGTCCGCACGTGGGTTGGCAGCATCAAGCTGCTCTTCGGTGCGGCGCGTGTTGTTGGTCAGCATCATGTAGACTTTTCCGTCAGGGCCTGGCTGAACATCTTCAGGACGATCCATCGGCGTGGCACCAAGCATATCGGCGGCCAAACGCGCATCAATCACGACATCAGCTTGGCTTTCAAAGCCGTTTTCGGCCGTCAACGGGCCTTGGCCCCAAGTGAGTGGCAACCACTCAAGGCGACCATCATCGTGGAACTTGCCGACATAAAGCGTGCCTTCTGACAGCAGCTGCATGTTGGCGGCTTTGTCGTTGCCAACAACGCCATCCGAGATGAACTTGTAGACATAGTCAAAACGCGCATCATCACCCGAATAGACCACCACACGGCCATCCTTGTTGACGATGCTTTCAGCACCCTCATGGCGGAAACGGCCAAGCGCGGTGTGTTTCACAGGCGTTGATTCTGGGTCCATCGGGTCAACTTCGACGATGTAGCCATAGCGATTTGGGCTGTTCGGCTCTTTGTCGATATTGAAGCGGTCATGATGGTTGCCCCAGGCGTACCAGCGACCCGGCACACCGTAGCGGCGGTAGCTTTCTTCCTGCTCCATACCTGAAACATCGACGCTGCCTTCATCGTCGACACTGTCAGTCCAGAAGTAGCCGTGGAAGTTTTCCTCGGCCATCAGATACGTGCCCCACGGCGTGATGCCGCCGGCGCAATTGTTGATGGTGCCGATGATGGCAGTGCCAGATGGGTCTTCATTGGTTTTAAGCTTGGCATGGCCAGCCGCTGGGCCGGAGACGCTCATCAGCGTGTTGAGCGCGCTCACACGACGATTGTACGGGCTGTCGAGAACGACCTCCCATTTGCCGTCTGCGTTCTTGGCGATCTCAAAGACCGAGCCGCCGTGAGCGGCCATTTCGATTTCCACCAGTTCACGTGTCATCGCATGGAAGCCATCACGGTCCTGGCGACCAATGCCGGGGAACATGACTTCCTCGTTGGTGTACTCATGATTGACGCAAAGAATGCCGCGGGTTTCATCGGCGTTCAGCGGCACAAAGCCCACATAGTCATTGTTGTAGCCGAACTGCCGCAACTGGGCGTCAACCGTCTGATTCTGCGGGTCAAAGTCTGGTGCGTCTGGGAACAGCTTATCGCCCCAACGGATCAAAACTTCGGCATCATAGCCATCAGCAATGTGATGGTTCACATCGTTGCCGCTTTCCAGTTCGGTGAAAGCGTAGGATGCGCCATGGCCATTGGCCAGCGCTTTGTCAGCGGCTGTGAGGGCGGTGGAGCCGAACAAAGCGGTTGTCGCGGTCACACCCAACATGCCCTTCATCACATCGCGACGGCCATAGCGCCTGTTGATGATGTCGCCAATGGTATCGACCTTGTCGATCGGCGACAGCGGTGTGTTGTCAAACTCTTCAAATGCTTCAGCGCGGTTGTCAAAACCGTCGTCTTGCAAACGTGATTGTTCCAAATGAGTTTGTTCCAGACGTGTCTGGTCCAGACGGTGCTTCGTCATGAGGGCCTCTCCAGCGTTCTTAAAATTCTGAAAGGCAATGCTGGAATTCAGGTCCGGCCAGCACCGCCGCAAAACTCTAGTGCGCGCTGCGTAACGGCCCCATGACGGAGGGGTGACAGAAAGGTGACGTGCGGTAGGAGACCTCTAAAGGTGGCCCGGAAGCAGCTGGTCCAAATTGGCGAAGCTGGCTTCCATGCCCTTGTCCATACCGTGCGCAACGCTCATGTCGCGGTTAGCTTGGGACTGATAGTGCACCACGATGGTCACTGTGGTGGTGCCATCGGTTTCAACAAAAGCTGTTTCCACCAGCGACTCCATCTCTGGTGCAATATCAAAGCTCTCCGAGTGCACATAGCGGTCGTGGTCGGTGATGTTTTTAAAGAATCCTTTGCCTTCCATCTGCCCTTGCGGCATCTGCCAAAGATAGCGCCAGGCGCCACCGACGCGAAAATCTATCTCACATTCGGGCATTGTGTGACCTGCCGGGCCGGTCAGCCATTGCTGCACCAACTCAGCTTCGGTGAAGGCGCGCCAAACCAAGGGCAGGGCCGCATCAAAGCGCCTCACCATTTGAACGCTCGTATCGGTGGGTGTTGTTAGCGTGAGGGGTGCCATCGGCGCGATCCTTCCTAGTTTTCTTTGTTTTTCAATGTTTCAAGCACGGCATCCAGGCGCTGGAACTGCGCTTCCCAGCGTGCACGATAGGCTGACAGCCAATCATCCAGCTCTTCAAGCGGCGCAATTTCCAGCGTGCGGGGGCGGGCGCTTCCAGTGATTTTGGTTGAGACCAGCCCAGCCTTCTCCAGCACTTTCAGGTGCCGAGAAATGGCCGGTTGTGACATCTCAAAAGGTTCCATGATTTCGGCAACCGTGGCCTGACCGTCTGCCAGGCGGGCAAGGATGGCGCGGCGGGTAGGGTCGGCGAGGGCGGCAAAGGTATCGTCAAGCTGGGACATGCGATCATTATATCGCATATATGTTATATAGCAAGTAAGTTATATAAGAGTTTGAAACCGAGCAGTGATCAATAAAAAAAGGGCGCCCAATGGGCGCCCTTTCGTCGAACCAAAAAGGTGCGGTCAGTATTACGACGAGTAGTACATGTCGAATTCAACTGGATGCGGCGTCATTTCGTAACGCATGTTCTCTTCCATTTTCAGGTCGATATAGGCTTCGATCTGATCTTCGTCGAACACGTTACCAGCCGTCAGGAAGGCGTGGTCATCGCCGAGGGCTTCCAGCGCTTCACGAAGTGAACCGGCAACAGTTGGGATGTCTTTCAGCTCTTCTGGCGGCAGATCATAAAGATCCTTGTCCATGGCTTCGCCTGGGTGGATCTTGTTCTTGATACCATCAAGGCCAGCCATCAGCATGGCAGAGAACGCCAAATAGGGGTTGGCCATCGGATCAGGGAAGCGAACTTCCATGCGCTTCGCTTTCGGAGACGACGTGTAAGGAATACGGCACGATGCAGAACGGTTGCGTGCAGAATACGCTAGCAGAACTGGTGCTTCATAACCTGGGACCAGGCGCTTGTAAGAGTTGGTCGATGGGTTGGTGAACGCGTTGATCGCCTTGGCGTGCTTCAAGATGCCGCCGATGTAGAACAAGCAGCTTTCCGAAAGGTCAGCATACTCAGACCCTGCAAACACAGGCTGGCCGTCTTTCCAGATCGACTGGTGGCAGTGCATGCCGGTGCCGTTGTCGCCAAACACAGGTTTTGGCATAAACGTTGCCGACTTGCCGTAGGAATGCGCCACCTGGTGCACAACGTACTTGTAGATTTGCAGCTGGTCGGCACAGACCGTCAGTTCGTTGAACTTCATGCCAAGCTCGTGCTGAGCGGCGGCCACTTCGTGGTGGTGCTTTTCAACAGTCACGCCCATCTGCGCCATCACGGTCAGCATTTCGGAGCGAATGTCCTGGCAAGAATCAACTGGCGGCACGGGGAAGTAGCCACCTTTGGTGCGTGGACGGTGACCAAGGTTGCCCATCTCATATTCGGTGTCGGTGTTTTCCGGCAGTTCCGATGAGTCGAGCATGAAGCCGGTGTTGTATGGGTCGGCGCGGAAGCGCACATCATCAAAGATGAAGAACTCAGCTTCTGGACCAAACATGATGGTGTCGCCGATGCCCGTCGACTTCATGTAGGCTTCAGCTTTTTTCGCGGTCATGCGTGGATCGCGGCTGTAAGCTTCGCCCGAACCTGGCTCCAGAATGTCGCAGAAGATCGCCATGGTTGGCTGTGCGAAAAACGGGTCCATGTGGGCGGTGTCGGTGTCTGGCATGAGAACCATGTCGGACTCGTTGATCGCCTTCCAGCCGGCGATGGATGAGCCGTCAAACATGATGCCGTCGGCGAACATGTCTTCGTCAACTTGGCTAACATCCATGGTGACGTGCTGCATCTTGCCGCGCGGATCGGTGAAGCGAACATCAACGAACTTCACATCGTTGTCGCTGATGGACTTCAAGACATCTGCTGCTGTGGTCATGCTTACTGTTTTCCTTAAGGTCTTGGGTACGAATGGGAATTGCGAGATTTTGGGATTGATAGGAGGGTTTTGAAAACCAGAATGGTGTGCCGAATGGGCCGAATAGCTAGACGGCGTCGGCTCCTGTTTCGCCGGTGCGGATGCGCACAACATCTTCCACCGGAGAAACAAAAATCTTGCCATCGCCGATCCGGCCGGTCTGTGCGGCCTCGCGGATCGCATTGACCGCGCCTTCCAGCAACTCGTCCTGCAGGACGACTTCCACTTTCACTTTTGGAAGAAAATCGACCACATATTCTGCGCCGCGATAGAGCTCAGTGTGGCCTTTTTGCCGACCAAACCCTTTGGCCTCGGTCACGGTGATGCCCTGCAAACCAACGTCTTGCAGCGCTTCTTTAACCTCGTCCAGTTTGAACGGCTTAATGATGGCCTCGATTTTTTTCATCGACTCCCCAATCCAACATACTGCGTGCGCGGTGCGCGCACTGGCAAACCCTCAAGCATGTACCGTGCCAACTTCGTCGCACCCACTTGATCCAAGGGCATTTTGCGGCTGCCAATGACTCTGAGGCGGAATTTTCGTCCCTTTGCACATTGGTTGTGCAGTAAGGCGTCATGACAGGCCGATGATATCGCCTAATTATTATGCAAATGCCTGATTGGCGAGCATTTTATTGCGCGGATGATGTCGCACCACAAAAATGTGCCCGTTTCTTCATCGAATAGGGCTTTGGCGCACAGCAAAAACGGCAACCTTCGGATTTTCCTTGATGCGTGCGCTGCCTTTGCTATAGAGCCGCCCACGGCATCGCGCTTCGTGCATGCGGGCGTGGTGAAATTGGTAGACACGCTGGTTTTAGGTACCAGTGGCGCAAGCCGTGGGGGTTCAAGTCCCTCCGCCCGCACCAACAACGCGATTAACGTGTGTTTGCCGAACCGCG
>JBCCAF010000008.1:0-170700 GCA_039814945.1 Pseudomonadota bacterium | reverse complement strand
GTCCGGCATCGCCGCCGAGAACCTGGAAAGCGGATCGGGCATCGCCTCGCGCACCATCGCCAGTCTGGAGCATAGTTGGAAGGATGGCCGCGACACGCTCACCAGCCACTTGGAGGTGGCATGCGGGTAGCGACCTGGGTTGAACGACGCTGGCACTATGAATTTTCCGTTGCCGGTACGCCGGCGGCTGGATCCCACGCTGACTAATTGGATGGTTTGAATGCCACTGTGCATGAGAGGATGGATGCTGCCGTGCCAGGTGGTGTTTCTGCATCTCTTGCTGGACGGTATAGCGGGCTAGGAACTAGCGCCAAAGCTATGGTGGTGGCCTTGCTGTTTCTCTGCCGCTCAACTGTCCGACCACACGCAGTTTCCCGATACCGATATCGGCACCACAAGCACACGGACCTACACAATGTGAAATCTTGGGGCCGACGATTTCACTGTCAACGCGTCTGTACGATCTGACGGTGCATTTGGCATATTTTGCATTACCAGTGCATCGACCTTGCCTATTGCGCTGGGCGCCAGCACAGCTGTCGCCGTTCGGTTCACGCTAAACTTCGAAACCAACGGCGCTGATACTCTTATCATTACATCCAAGGTCCGTACTTATTTGGCAGTGGTTCAGACCTTGGTTGGTTCAAAGCTTGGCTCTCAGATGGGCAATGCGCTCGCTGCACCGACCAAAAAGAAGACTGCTGGAGTGCGGGTGCAGTCGTTACGCTTGATGCTGCTTTTTTTTGGGGGGGTAACGGCACTCTAGGTCTCAACAACGTCCTTGCCGCCGCTAACAGTCAGAAGCTCAGGGGCTTCGTCTCTGAGAAGGTGAACGGTAGTTTCGTCAAAATCTGCACCTATCTCATAGCCGACGATATCACGCTGAACGGCACCATTAATGTTCCAAACGTTGCCGGGGCTAGCCCGTCGGACCTGTTTGCGACAAGGCCTAAATTGGCGTTGCTGATGGGCGCATAAGCCCACCTCAGAATGCAAGACCCAATAGATAGCAACCGGGCCATCAGTCCCGAATGCAAGAGGCGCAATTCCAGCAGTCTCAGATTGATAGGCCGCGCTCTATCGCACCTTTAACCAAGAGCCGAAATTCACCCAGCTGGGGGATGCACCAAGAAGCTGATCGGCCCAAGAAATGGTTACGAAAATGTAAACAAAACTGTAGCTTTTCTAGTGGCTGCGTAAAGTGAGAGTTGGTTCTTATGGATAGCTTGGTGGGATGGAATGACGAGTTGGCTGCCCTTACGGTCGACAAGCCAGAGGCCGGAGAGCAAATAACCATAACGCCTGGTGTTGACCAAGGCATTGATATTTCAGCGATTGCCTCGCTTGACGCACAGTTTTATCAAACCGGTTCGAACCTCTGGATCGTTTTTGAAGATGGCGCGATCATCGTCGTAGAAGGTTATTTTGAAGGTGGGACCGAAGAGGTCGATGGAACGCCGCGGTCGGTTATCGTTGATGGCGAGACATTCACCGGCGAAGAATTTCTAACAGCTTTTACTATCGATGATCTGCCTGATGAATTTGCTGAGGGTGACGTAGGCGCGCCTGAAACACAGCAAAACGGTGCCTCCTTTGACGATCCCAGCCTTGGACCGTTGGGCGATGACCCCAATGGCATCGGGCTACTGGGCAACACATTTCTTTCATCGACAACAAACGAGTTGAGCGAGCAAACCGACGCAGAAGATTCCACGCCGAGCATTGGTGTAATCTCGCCCGTCGAGAACAGCGAAATAGATGAAGCTGCGTCTGAGGATATTGATGGCGACAGTGTGTTCGACACCCCGCTTTCGGTAACCGGTGGGCTTGGAGTGGACTTCGGCGCCAATGGTGAGGACAGCGGCGCGGACGGTGAATTTCAGGATGCTCCAACCGGGATCAACTCGGGTAATCGCTCAATAGTTTTCGATGCAGCCGATGTAACAGCCAGCATTCCTTTGGAGTCCGGCGGTGAGCCTCTTACGTTTGTGCTAAGCCAAGGCGGTACGGTTCTAACGGCGTTTGCCGATGGGACACCGGTGTTCGAGGTCCGTTTGTTTGATGATGGCACTGGCTCTTATCAATTCACGTTGTTCCAATCGCTAGATCATCCAGTAGAGAACACGGCCGATACGTTGGCCTTGTCGTTCGGCTTCACGGCCAATGACTCCGACGATGATTCAGCGTCGGGTACATTTACAGTCAGTATTATTGATGACGTGCCAAGCATCGGAGAAGGCGACGAAGCGCCAGAAACCACGCGTGTCGATGAAGCTGGCATTGGCTCCGCTTCAGTTTCCAAAGGTCGCTTGGTCGGCACTGCTGAGGACAATTCTGACGGTAAGATCAATGCCTCGGTTATGACGACTGGTGATGGCAATCGCACGGCGCAAATTGATCCCGTGACGGGCCAACAGGTCCTGCAATTCATCAACACCGGTGAGACTGAAGTTCTTTTTGAGTTTCGTGTTGGGAACGCCAATGGTGAAACTGTTGCTGCCGGAACAGTCGGGGCCAACACAAGAGTTTTCCTTACGGGATTGCCTGATCTTGCGCCTGGAACTGTTCTCCAACCTGTCTTCTCTATTGATGGCGGCGACACTTGGCAAAACGCTGGTGGGACCGAAACACTATCGGCCGTTGATGCACCGACGGTTGTTTTTGATTTCGGTGGCGCAGCCTTCACGGCATCGCAAGGCGACCTAAACATCGACTGGGGCGCTGATAACTTCGATGATCCAGACACAATTGACGGTCAGGACACTCCTGATGGCATCGGCGATCGAGAAGTTCGGTTCCGTGACTTTGACAATACCGGCTCTCCAGTTCGATATCTTGACGATGAAGGCGAACCTTTTGCTCTCACCTCCAGCGGGAAAACCATCAGCTACTCAGTGTCTGACGACGGGACACAGCTGTTTGCCTTTATTGATAGCGCTGATGATGGCGAGGGGTTTGAAGATGGAACAGATGAGCTCGTCTTCACAGTAACACTGAGCGACGATGGCACGGGCTCCTATTCATTCGAATTGTTCGGCAACATCGATCACATCGAAGATATCGATGATCTCGATATCGAAATCGATTTTGCCTTCACTGCGGTCGATTCTGATGGCGACACTGCCGACGGTACATTCCGTGTCGAAGTTGTCGATGATGAGCCAAGCATAGATGAGAATGCTGTTCAGGATGGCGTTGTTGAAGAAGAACAAGCCGCTGTCGTTGGTGCTGGCAACGAAGACACCGGACCTAACCCAGAAGATGCTGATTTTCGTAGCGGTTTTCTGGGTTTGCGCTTCAATGATCGCACAATGGAAAAAGCTGAAGGAACACTTGGCATTGATTGGGGCGCTGACGATACTAATCCAACGTCTGGCGGGGCGCTGGGTGATCGTTCGGTGGCATTCGACCCCGAACTCGATGGATCGACGGCACTGACATCTCGCGGTGACGCTATCCGTTATGAATTGTCATCTGATGGCACCGTTTTGACGGCCATTGCCACTGACGACTCCACTGCCGCGACTCGAACAGTTTTTACAGTCACCCTGTCTGACGATGATAGTGGTTCTTACGAATTCACCCTTGTCGACACGCTTGACCATCCCACTGACGCTCAAGATAGTGAAAACAGCCTCGCCTTGACGTTTTCCTTCATCGCTACAGACAGTGATGGCGATACCGTCGATAGCAGTTTCGACGTCTCAGTCATTGATGACCGCCCGTTTACCCTTGGCACGATTTTTCCTCGCTATGTCGAGGAAGAGGCACTGACGGGAGGCAACCTAGACGGTCTGGAACTAGGTGCATCGGCAACTGGCCTTCTCAATATCTATTGGGGAGGCGACGATACCGATACAATTGACGGCGAACGTTCTGGATTTTTGGTTCAGGATGACCCTACCATTTCTGGTCAGCGGTCTGTTGTGTTCTCTGATGACGGCAACCGTCCTATCACCGCGGAAGCAGCAGCGGACTTCATTTCAGTTGCCGATGGCAATGGCGACGACGTTGATCTGGCCAGTCTATCATCAAACGGCGAAGCGTTAACCTTCCGCCTTGCCAACAATGGAACCATCTTGATCGCCGATGCGGATGGGCAAAGAGTTTTTACTGTTGAGCTGTCCGATGACGCCAACCCTGGCGCACCGATAATCGGAGCTGGATCGTACACCTTCAATCTATTCGACACGATTGATCACCCCATTGTCGGTGATGATCCCAGCGACGAAGACGCACTCAACTTCACCTTTAACTTCACGGCTCGCGATGGCGATGGCGATGTCACAACCGGCAACTTTGAAGTCCGCGTTGTTGATGACAGCCCGATTATAGATGATGCCGCCGATCCAATCGCTCTGACAGTGGATGAGGACGACATCCGCACTGTAGGCATCGACCTCCCCGGCCAGAACAGCGGCTCAACTGGCACCAGCCCCAATGACGATGATGACGATGGCTCTTTTACCGGCGACCCTCGTTTCGTTGATCGTGGGCCGGCGAATGTAAGCGGTTCTTTGGCATCGCAGGTCAGCTTTGGCGCAGACGACGGCCAGGTCGGTTTCACCATTATTGAAGAAGCAGCCGCTCGATCCGCGCTTGACGCATTGAATCTGCAATCAAATGGTCAATCGTTGAGCTTTGATGTCGATCCGACATCAGACGGCAGCGTTGTCTATGGCTACATTGAGCGGTCGGGATCAAGCAACAGCTTCACGTTTGGTAACGGCGGCGACCGTTTGGTGTTTCGTCTTACGTTGAACGAAGATGGCGACTTTGAATTTGAGCTATTTGATCAGCTCGATCATGTTGAGGGCAATCAAGAAAACACCGATCTTCAAGGTGGCGCCGATGCCATCGATTTCGGCTCCATCATCCAAGCTACGGATGGCGATGGCGATACCGTTACTCTGACGGATCGTTTCTCAATCGAGATCCGTGACGATGTCCCAGTAGCTGCGTTGGAATCAACTGGGGCTTGGCTCACGGTAGACGAGTCCGCCAGACGGCAGACCAACGGCGGGGCGGATGATATCTCGCTTGGATCCAACAATAGTAACCTACCTAACGAGCTCCGAGATTTTGTCTCAACGAACAGCCTCATGATTTTGAGCGCCGCTCGAGATGACCTTACGAGCCTGGGCGACTCGGCCGCCGGTGCAGATGAACCGGCCAACTATTTTCTTTCTTTAACGGATGTCGAAGGCAACCCGTTAAACAACGTCGAAAGCGGGTTAAAGGATTCCGAAACTGGCGACACAATTTTTCTCTTCACTGAAGGCGATTTGGTTGTCGGGCGCTCCAATGACCAGGCTGGCGCTCCAAGTTTTGCGCTCGAAATCGACAATTTCGGCGATGTCACCATTGCCCAGTTCCGCTCGATTCAACACGACGACGTAAACGATTATAACGAGTCCAACGACAACGGTTTCAATAGCGGCGACAACCAAGCCGACAACCAATTCCCCAACCCAGTTCAGCAGTTTATCGAAGGCATTTATGCCAAGATGACAATCACCGATGCTGACGGAGACACCGACAGCAATACGATCGCGCTCACCATCCGCGTGTTGGATGATGGGCCTTCGGCTGGGAACCGTTTCGCAAATGATCGCGTACTTCTGGAAGACGAAGATGTTGATGGCGTCTTGGGGAATCCAGGTGGCCCGGGCGATAACAGCTTTAGTACACCAGTGGATGCAACAGGTTTTCTCGTTGGCGATTTTGGTTCCGACAGCAACGGCGAATTCGTTTTACGACAAGGTGTCTTCGTTTCTGATGGAGCTGGCAGCTTTGTCTCGCGCGTAAGTGCGGACGGCTCGATCCTCACGATTGCGCAGGACGACGTTGATATTCTCCAAGTTACCATCACCGATCCAGCCACCGGCGCTTACACAGTCGAACAGCTTCAACCGCTGCGCCACCTCACGCAGAATGGTACGTCACAGGACAACACCGAAAACAATACCGAGTTCACCATCCGTTACCGAGTGGTGGATGGTGACGATGATTATGCCGATGGCGAATTCCGCATCAATATCGATGACGACACACCGATTGTTGGCGACACAGTTGCACCAGCATGGTTTGAGCAAGACTTTGGGAGCGCGAGCGATGCAGCCAGTGCTGGGCTATTCGATGCCAGCAATGGTCATGTTGGCACGGTAACGGTGGTGCCGGATGGTACCGGTGGAATCAACACGCCCGATGGCGGCAACTTTGCAATCCTGATGCAAGGCGGCACGCCGGGCAGTGAGCGCGGACCATTCACTCGTTTTGATGGCTACAAGAGCGACTTCCAGGGTGGGTTCACCGCCTCTGTTGCCATCTATCTGGACACTGGCTGGTCAGCTAGCGAAGGTTTTGACTATTCCGTTGCAGCCAGTGGCCAGGACGGCAACCATCTCCGTGATTTCATCTTCCATGTGACCAAGGACACCTCTACCGGCAAGCTTCTGGTGGGCGGCTCCAACAACACCAACTTCGATCCGCGCGAGGATTTGGAGACACTCAACAATACTGAGATCACCAGCTCCGGCTGGTATACGTTTGAACACGTCTTCCGCGATTTTGGGGATGGCACACTTGCCGTTGACCTCAATGTCTATGACAGCACCGGTACGCTGCTGTTCACCGAGACGCGCAACAATGCCAACGATCTTCTGTCAACGGAGGTTGGTGGCAACCGCTATGGCTGGTTCACCAACATTGATGTGGATGGCGGCATAGCGGTCGATGATCTGACGCTGTCCTCCAATGCAGGCATTGCCATCGTCGACGAGGACGATCTGTCTGATGGCAACAATGATGTTGTTGCCGGCGACGAGGTTGTGGTCGACAGCGATACGCTTGTCACGGGCGATCTTGCGATTGCCTGGGGTGCGGATGATGCCGACACTGCAACAGCTGCACGCCAAGATGCGCCCTCTGGCATTGGCGACCGGTCTGTCACCTTCGATGCCACGATTATGGCTCCTGAGGGCCTGACGTCCGATGGCGAGCAGATCACTTACGAAGTGATCAACGGTGGAACAGCACTCATCGCACGTGCAGATGGCCGGGATGTCTTTGTTGTTGGCCTCAACGATGATGACAGTGGCAATTACACCTTCCGGCTTCTCGACAAACTCGATCATTCAACCGACGACACCGAGGACAATATCAATCTCGAGTTTGGTTTCGTGGCGACCGATTCCGATGGCGACACCGCCACTGGCAGCTTCACCGTCTCGGTCGATGATGACAGTCCGGATGCCCGTTGGGCTGGATCACACATTGAGGTGGATGAAGCCACGCAGATCGACACAGTGGTTCCAGGACAGTTGCAGTTCAAGCCTGGCGCCGACGGCGCTGCGGTTACCTCCGTCTCCGTTCATACCAAAAGTGGTTTCGTGCAGCGGTTCGACCAAGAGAACCCTGCCGGCTCCCAAATCGCTGATCTAGAAGTGGGTGGCTTCACAGTTACGGCCACCACCGAAACGGTTGCTGGTGTAACCACCATCACCGGCACCGTTGAAGACGGCAACGATAACCCAGCTTTCAAGATCGTGGTCCAACCTGATGGGATCTACGAGTACACACAGTTTGTCGCCTTCGATCATCCTGACGAAGGTGAAAGCGGCGCTGATGATAAGGTCGCTCTGCGGATCGACTTTACTGTCACCGATGGTGATGGCGATACCGACACAGCTGGCGCCTATGTCCGCGTCGCAGACGACACGCCAATTGTTGACTGGACGGATTCCGAACGTACCAACAACTTCCGCATCATCAGCGATGATGAGACGGTCAAGGATTCCAACGACAATCCCATCGGCAATCTGGGCTTTGGTTACAACACGTCCGACGGCGCCGAGAGCGACAGCAAGGAGTTTCACCAGTCTAACAAGTCGCTGCCGATCTCCTTCGGTGCCGACGGCGGCACAGTGGTTTGGAATGCGGCCACCAGTGAAGCGCTCTCCGGCGTTGCTGCTGATGCACCCATTGGCTTTGAAGTTGAAGACGGCACCGGTGATCTGCTGATCAAGCAAGACCAGGGTGGTGATGACCTGGTCATCGTCGCGCGGGTCACGCTTGACCCAGCCACAGGCGCTTACACCTACACCCAGCTCGCTAACTTGTTGCACGACGACAAGGGCGACAATGTCGAGGATGACGCGACCTTCAATCTTGGCTTCACGGTCGAAGATGGCGATGGCGACATTGTCGAGGACTCACTCCCCCTCATCATCGATGACGACAGTCCGACCATTCGTCCTTTTGATACCAACCCGGACCGCACAATTATCGCTGAAGGTACGGTTGAGAATGGCACCAGCAATGACAATGGCCAAGAGTGGAACCGTATCAAGACAATCGACTTCTCGACTGGCGCTGATGGAGCGGCCGAAGGCGGCGCCGTCGCATGGGATCCCCTTACAAGTGGCCCTGCTGATGGCAGTGCGGTTGGGTTCAGCTTCGAGACCAACGATGATGGCACGCTGATCATTTCCCAAGACCATGGGGGTGCCGGCAAAGTTGTTGTGGCGGAAGTCACGATGAACAGCGACACAGGCCGCTATGAGGTGATCGAGAAAGCCAATGTGCTGCACACTGGAACCAATGGTGACAGCGCGAGCCTAACCCTCAAGTTCACCGTCACCGATGGTGACGGCGATACCGTCGTCGGTGAGCGCCTATTGGTGCTTCGCGATGACACGCCGATTCTGTCAGGCGCTGACACTGTGACAGTTAGCGAAGCTGGAACACAGTCCGTCGCCGACCAAGATGACACCTTCTCAGCAACGCTTGATGGTGTGTCTTACACCTTCGCCATCGCCCAAGGCTCCAGTGATCTGTTCGTTTCTGGGCCCAGCATCACCGACCAAACACTGGTCACGCTGGATGTTCTGGCAAACCTAGCAAACGGCGAAGTAACGGCTCGAGGTAATTTTAGTATCGATGATCCCAACCCAGGCATCACCGGCGCCCCTGTCTCTGCAAATGCTAAAGGCGAATTCATCGTCAATATCGGTGGGCTGAACACAGGCGGCAATTACAAAGTCAAATTTGATAATCAAGCTGACGCCGATGCGTTTGCCAACTTCGCACAGACATTGGAAAATCAAGGCCTCTTGAACGAGGCGTTCCGCGACAACGGTAGGGTCAGTCAGACCGGAAACCTCAACATCGCATGGGGTGCCGATGGTCAGGACGTTTCTACGGGCAATTTCAAGCAGGACACGCCTGGCGGCACAGGCGACCGATCCGTAACATTCCAGTTCCTGGATCAAAGCAAAATTGCTGAAAACATCGTCTACTTCGATGATGGTGAGCGATTTTACCTTACGTCAGGCGGGGCTGACCTTGTGTACAAAGTCAATTCGGACGGCACCAAATTGACAGCCACGGCCGGTGCTGGCGGCGCAACCGTCTTTGTCATCACACTGGAAGATGACGATACCGGTGCTTACCGCTTCGAGCTGATGGGCCCCCTTGATCACGTCATAGGCAGAGACAACAAGGACCTTGAGTTCGACGTGAAATTCGCCGCTACTGATGCTGATGGCGACACCGTAAATGGTTCCTTCGAGATTACGGTTGACGATGATGTGCCATCCACCAGCGCTGTATCCTTGTCGGTCGATGCAAGTTCTCTCAATGAATGGAGCCACATCGAATTTGACACGATGAAAGTGCAACTGGATGCCGGCACAAAACCAAATGTGTTGGAAGCAGAATTGCATCAAGGCGCGTTGAACGGCGCCAACACTGTGGGCTACAACAGCAATGGCACCAAAGACTCAGATGATGACAACCGGGGCGATACGCTGCTGAACAGTCAACTGACGGTTAGTAACGGCGCCTTTGATGCCGATAACGACATCCAACAAGGCGAGCTAGCAACCACAGAATGGGATATCGGAGGCACAAAAAGCCTGGAGGGCGGGTTTCTCGATCCACTTCTAGCTGACTTGGTCGACTTTCAGGCATTCCGCTATCGGAACGACGCGACTGGCACACCTGAAACCTTTGATTTCTCTAATGGCGATAACTTCGCCGTCGCGACTGGTGGCACAGCCAATGTAGCTGTAGCGGAGAACCAAAGGACAAATGTTGTCACGGACGGTAACTCCGGAGGCTTTCAGGTTGGCTTTGGTATCGACCGCGGAGGAAGTTATACGGGCCCCAAGGACTTTGGAGGCGACGGTGGAAACAACAAAGCGATTGACGGTAACGAATTTCTGCTGATCGACCTTAAAAAAGATGGACTTGTTGGAACTGGTTTATCATTTGCGGTTGACCGTATCGGCAATGACAGCGAAGCCAGTGTTGTCGTCGACTTTTTCACCAAATCCGGAAACTCTTACACAAAAGTCGGCTCACAGATCGTTGATTTCGACCAGACTGGAACGCCAACCGGGCCATCTTCCGACCTCGCTAATGTTGGTTTCGCATTCGATGCCATTGCAATGTCTTCTGCAGACGGTGGATCGTTTTCGCCAGGACAAATCGAATTCAATCTTCGTCCTGCGTCGGTTGCTGTGGAACTGGATTTGGTCGCGGAAAACGCTGTTGACTTTGGCGCTGATGGCCCAGCGGATGGCGGCGGCTTTGCGCTCAGCGATGATACATCGGCTCTTGCCGATCTGGGCCTGAAGTCTGGTGGTGTTCAGATCAATTATGAAGTTAATGGTGGCGTTCTGACAGCGACGGCTGGCGTTACCGTGATCTTCACTGCGGCTCTGACAGCCGACGGGAAAGTGAATTTCACCCAATTTGAGACCATTGATGACCAATCAGGTGGATCGACGGACGTCATCAACCTGCCAATTGGCTTCACCGCTACCGATGGTGATGGCGACAGCGTGCAAGGCACCTTCACTGTAGCCGTTGAACCGAAAACCATCGTCGTCGATGCAGATGGCAATGGCGACTTCTTGACGATCCAAGCCGCGATTGATGATCCAAACACATTAAACGGGGACATTATTATTGTGAAAGGCGGGGCCGATGATACCCACGCCGAAAGCGGTATTGATGTTACCAAGTCGGTCACCATCAAGGCTGACAAAGCAGGAACAATCCTCGATACTGGAACCGAAACCGGCTTCCTGATCGACCAAAAAGCGGTTGACGGTGTCGGCGACACAGTGCGCATTGAAGGCTTTGACATCAAAGCAGATACAGCCAGCACCTCGACCTATGGTATCTACTATCAGGCGAGTCGAGATGCGGATGCCAAGGGGTCGATTGAAATCGTCGGCACGGATGTTAGCGGGTTCAGTCAGGCCGGCATCTACATCTCCGGCGGTGGTGAAGACCTGCGCGTCCTAGTTAATGGAGATGACGGTACGGGCTCGAAATCGACAGTTACCGACAACGGCTATGGCTTTGTTGGAAGCTCGGACGGAAAGGCTGACCTTCAGTTCTTCGAGTTTCTTGGCAGTTTGACATTGAAAGACCTTGATGTGGTTGGCACAAACGTCGTGTCACCAGGGGGTTGGTCCAAAGATGGCGTCGGCGTTGGAATCAACATTCAGGGCTATCTAGATGTCGACAGCCCCTCAAAGGGCGATTTGGTAGATGCACCGATCGGCACTGTTGTTTTCGATGACGTTAGCGTCACGGGTGATTATGCAAAGCCGCTTGTCTATATTCTGGGCTACAATGATTTTACGGGGCTCAGCTTCATCAACACCGTTATTGGTGACGCCGGAACCCAGGCCAGCACTGGGTTGTTGATAGACCCCTACCTTGGAGCCGGGGCTTTCGGCGGCTTCATCGACGATCCTGACAACATTTCAGTGCTGGATCTTTCTGGTATTGCGTTTGCTGGTGGCACATACTCTTTCGGTAGCGGGCAAAACCTTATCATCGGCGTTCCGACGGACGAAACCATCAACGGAACTGAATTCGGTGATGTGATCCTTGGATCGTTTGGTGACGACACAATCAACGGTTTTGGCGGCGATGATGTCATTATCGGTGGTTTGGGTGCCGACGCCAAATCTGGCGGGGACGGCAAAGATACCTTCGTCCTCAATGACCTCTCGAGCGCTGACACGATCCTCGACTACACGGAGAACGAAGACAAAATCGATCTGACCGAACTGCTCAATGGCGTGACGATTACAGACGTCGATCCGAACAACGTCACAGACTATGTAAAGATCGAAAACGGCGTTCTAAAGGTGGATCGCGATGGCCTGGGTGGTTCAGAGACCTTCAAAGACGCAGCAAATCTGTTTTCTGATGGCTCCACTGCCGTTACCACGGGCAACGTGACAATCATCGACAACTCCGACACAGCGGCTGTTGAGATAAGCATAGCGGCCGCCTAGACCAAGACCAGAGACACAAAAACCCGCGATCCCAGACAAAGGGGTCGCGGGTTGTCCTTGTTGTGTTTTGAGTTCTTAGATCCCCGCAATCACACGGCTGTCTAAAGTACGATGCTCAGCCAGAACCTGGTCACCAGGAAGCAGTCGTCCGATGCGTTGGGCCGTGGTGCGGTTGTCCATGATGCGGGTTCCAGACGCAGTCTCGACCTGAACAATCACATGGCCTGCGCCGCTTGCTGTGCGCAGGAAGAGCAGCGAGACATCATCAGCATCCACACCGGCTTCAAGCAACAGCGCACGCTTCAAAATGGCATGGTCTTCGCAATCCCCTGCCCCACGCGTGAGCGTTGCCAAGGGTGTTTGCCAATGGTCACGTCCAGGTCGGTCCCAGCGGAACCGCACATTGTGATGTACGAAGCGCTGTGCCTCACGAACAGGATTCTCAGCGCGGCGCACACGTTCAACAGCTTGCTGCCAAGCATCGGAGCCAGAACGCTCTTCACGCGCAATCGCCCGCTCTAAACGCGCAAGACGGGCGTTAAGGCTTGCTTCCCAGCGCGCTCGCACATCGCGGGGCGCTAGACCGTCAGGGGATGCCTCATAGGCAACGCGCTGAGCATCTGTGCCGCCATGCGCCGCACGCATGACCGACAGCCTGTCGCGGATGTTCACAAACCCGTTGGAAAGAGCCACTGGCCGAATAGCTTGATTGACGATCAAAGGCGCTGCAGCGAAGGCCTGTGCCTTTGCGCCTGTCGCCGCGAATGGACCAAACAAAGCGCTGATGGCCAACGCAAGGCAAAAAGATAGCGTCGCGCCGGAACGCACGCGCCCGGTCGCCCGCCAAAGACGGATCGTTGTCATGGTATGCCTCAACCTGTTTACGGGCGAGAGCAAAACCCTCTAATGCGCGCCGCCAACCTCTTGTTGGGTACTTAGCGTTCGCGCAGCGCTTCGTTCCGCGCCCGTGTGATAGGATTGAGAAGATACTGCATGACTGTCTTCTGGCCGGTTAATACATCCGCCGTTACGACCATTCCTGGTATTAGTGGTAAAGGATCAGTTTCAGAACCTATAGAATTGTCTTCAATTTCCACAGTAACGCGGTAGAAACTCTCGCCCTGCTCATCCTCAAACGTATCGGCACTTATCCGCCGCACAACGCCGGGCAAGTCGCCATAGACAGTGTAGTCATAGGCCGTCACTTTGACCGAGACGTCCTGGCCAGCACTGATAAAGGCGATGTCTTGGGGTCGAATTTCTGCTTCAACAAAAAGCTGTTCGTCGAGCGGGACTATTTCAACAACATTCTCGCCAGGTCTGATGACCGCACCAATTGTGGTGACGGGTAGAGCGTTCACAACGCCCCGAACTGGCGAAGAAAGGGTGGTCCGCTCAAGTCGTTGCTGGGCCGACAAGATGGACTGCTGGATCACAGCTAGATCGCCAATCGCCTGAGCCAACTCCCCGCGCGCTTGAGAGGCAAACTGGGCACCCAAGTTGGCAAGCTGAGCCTCAGCCTCTGCGATAGCAGCGGCCGTGCGTGGCAGTTGAGCACGAAGCACCGATAGTTCTTGTTGCTCGGCCAGGGCCGCACGTTCTCTCTGGAGAAAATCGATCTCTGGGATGGCGCGACGGTCAAACAAACGACGTGCGAGCTCCACTTCGCGATCCAACAGATCAATCGCAACCGCGGTCTCTTCAATGCGAAGTTGAAGCTCCGTGCGCTCCAGATTGCGCTGTGCTAGCTGCTCGTTGATAACCGCCCGTTCCTGCGCCAACGCCAACTGCCGCGCGTCGTAGAACTGTTGTTCGCCTAGCAAGATATCTGTTGGTGTGCCCTGAGCAAAAACGGGCTGATCGCCTTGCGCTTCTGCCTGCAAGCGAGCGCGTTTTGCTTCCAGCACCAATTGGCGCTGTTGTAACTCGCCCAATGCCGAACGCGCATCGGTGTCGTCCAACCGCAAAAGCACCTCGCCAGCGTCAACGATATCACCCTCAGCGGCGCTAATCTCCACGACCACCCCGGCCTCAAAGGGTTGAATGAGTTGCATTTGGCTGGTTGGGACAATGCGCCCAAGCCCAGTGGTCACCTCCTCAAGGGTTGCCCACTGAGCCCATGTGATGAAACCACCGATCATAACGGCAACGACCACAAGCGCGGGCAACAGGTTGGTCCTACCACCCTGGTCAAGGGCGGCACGGATGTCGTTGGCAAATTGTTCGTCGACCCCTTGAGCCACTAGCTGCCTCCAGCCAGTTCGGCGGCACGAGCCATGGCTTCATTTGCACCGGCTTGGTCTTGCAGCGCTTGAAGAACCTTTTGTTTGGGCCCCAGTGCAAGCAAGCGTCCTGCTTCGATGACCAGTAAGCGATCAACAATGGCCAAGGTGCTATGACGATGTGTGGCAAGCACGACAGAAACGCCTTCAGAGTTTGAAAGGTGAGTGAGGTTTTTCAGGAGCTTTTTTTCAGCACCTGTGTCCAACGCTGCGGTTGGTTCATCCAGAAACAAGAGCCTTGGCCTGCGAATGAGTGATTGCGCTAAGGCAACGCTATGCCGCTGTCCGCCGGAAAGGTTTCGGCCACGCTCGCTAATGGGCATTGAAAGTCCGAGTGGATGGTCGCGTGCCAGCTCTTCAAGCCCAGCCAAGACAACCGCATAGTCGATGTCCTCCGCGCTCGCCATCGACTCACCCAGGGTGATGTTATCCAGCAGGGATCCAGAAATGAGTTCTGGCTCTTGTGGCACCACACCTACAAATCGGCGCAGTTCCACCGGTGACACCTGTTTGATATCGACCCCATCGATCAGGACGCGCCCTGCTGAGGGTGTGGCCAAACCGCTGAGCAGTTTGCCGATTGTCGATTTGCCTGATCCGCTTCGGCCGATGACACCAAATCGATCCCCCGCATTCATCTGAAACGACAAGTCTGAGAGCGCTGGAGCCTGTTGATCGGGATAGGTATACGTCACGTTTTCGAAGACAAGACTTGGCTGCTGGAGTGGGCGCGTCGGCGTTGCATCGGTCCATTCGCTTGGGAGCTCCATAAGCCTATCCACGGAACGGTAGGAATGCTTGGCCTGTTGCACCCGAGCAAGCGTCCCCGAAATCGATGCCAATGGGGCAAGAACTCGGCCAGAAAGAATGTTGGCAGCGATCAATGCACCGACTGATATTTGCCCTTCGATCACCAGAAAGACGCCCCAAACGATCAACACAACTGACACGGCTTGAGATGCGCTTTGAACAACAGTCGTGTTGAAGTTGGACCAAAAACGGGTTGTGGTTGCTGACCGGCTGGCTTCAGCCACTGAATGATCAAAGCGACGTCGTAGATGCGCTGCGCCTCCAATGCGCTTGACCATATCAAGCGACAGAAGTGTCTCGATCAAAATGCCATGGCGGCGCGCAGAGTCCGATTGAGCATCCTTCATAGCGCGGTTCATCGGCACCTGCACCCAAAGGGTTACGAGTATCACTGTCACTGCGGCCACTATGGGCACGATCACCAAAATGCCGACGATCCAGTACAGAACCAGAAGGAAGATCGCGATGAAAACCGCGTCGGTTATCGCGATCACCGTCGATGATGTCAGAACATCACGCACATTGTCGAAATCACGGATGTAACTGGCTAGCACGCCGGTGGATTGGGGGCGCGACTCTGCCTTTGCCTCAAGCAGGTGATCGAACACTCTGCCAGAGACCGCCATGTCGATCCGTCGCCCAGTTTCATCGACGACACGTGATCTCATCGTCTTCAAAACGAAATCAAAAACGAGCGCCAATACCACTCCAGAGGCAAGTGCCCAGAGCGTTGGTATAGTAAGGTTAGGGATCACACGATCGTAGACGTTCATCACGAACAGGGGACTGGCCAGCGCCAGCATGTTCACGAGGAACCCTGCCAGAACAACTTGCGCATAGCTGCTCTTAAAGCGGCTGGCTGCAGACCAGAACCAGTGGTTCTTGTTGCGGCCGGTGTCGCCGGCAGTCAGTTCAGCGGGCTGATCGGTCTTAGCGAGATAAACCAAAGCTGGCTTCAGATTGCGACTGAGCTTGCGTAGGCTTACCTGGCGCTCAACAACCGTGCCTCCGGAGAACACGGCAATGCTGGCCGTGTCCTTAGCAAAGTCTAGAGCTTCCACGACAACTGCTTCGCCCAGATTGAGGACACCAATGAGTGGCGGAGCCAACGGGGAAGCGAGAGTGAGTGGTTTCTTGGAGAGTTGTGTTTTTAGGCCGAACTTGCGCGCAGCCTCTTGCAGTCGATCAAACGCGAGGTGACCATCTTCAAGCGGGATACTGTCATCTATCCGAGAAGATTGATGTGAAGAGCCAAGCTTTTTCGCGCAGTAGGCAAGGGCTGGACCAAGGTTTTGAACGGGATCGGATGACTTTGCATCATCTGCATCGCCGGTTACCTCAGAAACATGACCACTGGCTTGAGCAGATTCTTTCAAATCCGCGCCTGTGTTGTCGTTCTTTGAGCCTGACGCTGCTTTATCGGCGGAGCGGCTCGAAGAGTCCATTTGCTGTTCTGTGGAGGCGTAGGTCTTCTGCACGCAACTCTGGCTCCGGTACAATGTCGCGCAGACCGAAATGGTCTAGCAAATGTCCTGTAGACCCAATTAGTTGATATCGAGCAAAGACGGCGATCGCTTCTGCGCTGGACACTTCAAACTCGGCATTGAAACGAGCATTCTGCGCGTCCAAAAGATCGAGCAAGGTGCGCAAGCCGGCGTCATATTCTTCATAGTAAGATGACAGTACGCGTTCAGATTGGCTCAACTGATCACGAAGCGCGTGAAGCCGCACATCGTTGGTGGTGACACCGACCCAAGCCCGACGGACTGCTTCGTCGATATCAAGGCGAAACCGGTCAAGACGAATTTCGGCTTCACCAACACGCTCCACCTGTTCGCGATGCTGAGCAGTTCTTAAACCGCCATCGAAAAGACGCCAACGCATCACCAGGCGAAGAGACGCGTCAATGTTCTCTCCAGGTGTACCGCCAACATCATAGCCATAGGACGCAGCGCCTTCGACGGCCAATGAAGGGTAGATCGACGACAGCTGCTGCTCGGCGACAGCTTCTTGAGCTTCGACTTCGAGTGCGGCGGCATCAAGGGTTGGGTGGCCTGACCTTGCCAGTTCAATGGCTTCGTCAACCGAACGCGGTGTTCCAGCGGGAAGGCTGACTGCGTGGAGGTGGCGAGGATTTTCACCCACCAAGCGAAGGAAACGCGCCTCAACTTCTCCAAGAGCACGGGCAACTTCAGCACGAATTGCGCGTGAGGCTGCCAAGCGTTGGCGTGCAATTTCCACCTCACCTTGCGTCGCGGCACCACCGTCAAACTGCTCGCCAGCGCGCCCAACGATGAAGCGATGTTGCTCAATGTTGTTGTCAGCGGCCCGCAGAACTCGCCGATGCCTAAGCACATCAACATAGGCTTCGACAGTATCAACGGCGACAATTTCTGCAGCTTCAAGAGCGCGATACCCAGCCCCTTGCAGACGCGTGGCCTGACGAAAACTCTCGTTCGCCCGGAAAAAACCGTCAAAAAGGGTCCAACTTGCGATTGCGCTTAGTTGGCGGCTGGCACGCCATTCAGCGTTGTTGGCAGCGCTTAAACCGTTGGGTCGATCAACGTACTGAGGCCCGATGAAGGCTTCCAGATCAAGCGTCGGCATATACAGCGAACGAGCCTGGTCAAGCTCAGCGCCAACGGCACGCTGGTTAGCTTTGGCTTCCAGCACTTCTGGACTGGTGTCAACTGCAATTCTAACCGCGTCGTTAAGTGACAACGCATGCGCGGTGAGGGAGCCCATCAAAAGACAGCCAGCGGATATTGCAAAACGCAACAACATTATTTTTGCCCCAGTAGCTCTTCGCCAAGATTCCCTAAGGGAGATTTGGCAAGAACCAATCAATTCAATTAAAACCGTTGTGGTGCAAAACTGCACCCCACTATCTTCTTCTGTTAGACAGCCCAGATAGATACATCCCCCACCTGGGTGAAGCGTGGATTATCGATTAACAAGTTGGCCAATAAGCAACATTAACTGCGTAAGCGAGGCCATTCCCGTCTTCCCGTAAATGCTGCGCAGATGCGTTTTTACTGTTTCCCTGGAGAGCCCAAGCTTTCGTGCAGCCGAAGACGCGCTCGGCGTGACAGTTAGGGCCGCGATAACGGATTGCTCGGCCGGCGTTAGATCGAACGCCAAACCCACGACCGAACTGTCGATCGACGCTCTTAAGTTGACCACTGCGATTCTTAAAACCGTGGCCGCGCTCTCATGTGCGAATGTCTCGGAATGAGGCGCCGCATAGCGATGCAGCATGAGCAACAATCCATGCCGCGGCTGGAGCACAAAAGGCTCTATCTGATCAAGATTTTCGCTCAGAAAGGCTTTTAGGGCTTCGTCATCCGATGACGCGACCCTACTGGCTGACTTAAGTTTACCATTAGCAACTCGAAGCCCAAGGTCTGCATCCAATATTTGCTGCGCATTCTTGTCCAACGTCACAATATGCCCGGTTCTGGACAACGAAACCAAGCCATCAGAATAGTGGCTGCTCACTCCGTCATCCATGAAGTCATTGACCTTTCGCTGTGGCATTTGAAATCGATCCGAAAGCCTGGCACCTCGTAGAATGTGAGATGCAATATCTGTGAAGCGACGCACATCTTGTTCGGTAAAGTCATCATCTCCGTCATTTGCATTCCGGTAGAGGTTAAACCATGCAAAATCACAGCCAGGTCGGCACAGGCTAACCATCAAGCCGCGATTGATTTTCTGCGGATGTAAAATGGCGCAAGTTGACGGTTCGGTGGCGAAGAGATCCGCGCTCATAAAATCCGAGATGCGGAAGGCTTGACCTGGCGTAGCACGCATAACAGCGCGAATACCGATGTTATTCTTTGGCGAATTGAACTCTTCAAAGTACTTCTGAAGGCAGTGTAGATCAAAATTCGTCTGCGCCGCAGTGTTGCGATTCACAGGGTTTTGAGCTGAATTCAATTCAATTCCAGCAACACTGCTACCAAATAGCTTCGCCGTATCGAGCACCAATTCGTGCCAAACTGATTCATCAAGCGCCGCGATATAGCACTTGTCGATGACATTTTCCCAATTTTGCCCCATAAATCAATTGGCCAAATCATCTAAATTGCACAGTTTTCAGGCCAGAACCTCCATGAGATTGCTCAATAGATTATAAGCGATACGATCTATTAAAGAGCGCCGCAATTACTCTTCTTTACGTAAAGGAATTTGCGCATCCCCCAGTTGGGGGACAGGTGAGCCATTGGAAAAGCTTAAACAGAATGGCCCCGAATGACTGGGCTTCTGTTTTCATACGGACAGCGGTGGCAGCGCCTACCGTTAGCCACGGGCTCTGGCTTCCAGAAGCTTTTTAGCTTCGTTAAAAACAAGCCAGTAATAGTGCCCGAAACCCTCTCTCTCTTGCTCTAGAGGATCAAGGCTGGTGTAAATTTTTCCACGCCGACTTGAATTGGAAAGCCCCTACTCCCACTCGATGGTGCCAGGGGGTTTGCTGGTCACATGATAGACCACGCGGTCTCCGTATCGTTAAAGACCAATTGGAGGTGCCCGGAGTTATAGTATGCCTCGGGAACAGCAGGCGTGTTTCCTGGAAACTCGTTTGGATCTGTCACTGTGATGTAATTTGCGACCAATTGGATAGGCATCTATCTCTCCTAAAATCCGCTTACACTCGAGAGTACTCGGTGGACGGTGGTGCCTCGGTAAGCAACTGCAGTGCTAAGCGAGTAGAAGGTGTAAGAATACAATTTGAACCAGAACGGCGGCCCAGGATTTAAAGCGCGAACCTTCTGGTCTAGCATCACACCCTGAACAACGCGGCGATCAGGCAAATGGCGTGTAGGCGTCTCATCAACATCGTCGGTCGGGGCGATCGACTCGGTGTAGTGGACATCGAAATTTGATGCCTCCAGCGCAGCCACAAGAGCCTCAATCGAGTCTGCTTCCTCAACTAGGCGTTGTGTCTCCTGCTCCAGACCATTCAAGGTCCAGACCCTGTGCCAACGGATCGAAAGCTCATCGTCCTCGGACTCAGTCACGTAAAACCAAGCTAAGGGCACGGCTTGCATAGCGATGCCAACGCCGAGGATCAGACCCAAAACAATGAACACGCGCTTCAAACCATGCCTCTTTGTGGTTCCGCCGGGCGAACCAATTGGAGCGCTTCGACCTGCAATCGGATCGACGCGATGCGTTGGGCCAAGCGGGCGACGGAACTTTGTGCAACCCCGTAAATGCTCCCGACAAACCCGGCCAAACCACCACCCAACGAATGACCGGTGAGCGTTATGCTATCATTGGACGCAATGCTGCCGCCATTGATGCCTTGATAAAACTCCGCGGCAAGAAGCGTCTGAGGCGTACTATAGACGCCTGCACCGGTCGCCCAGGCGGGCAAGTCCGCGCCGAACGGGAAGCCATCATCTGTCCCACGATAAGAAATGATCGTCTCACCATTGAGTTGGTAAGCGATCGCGTAGAACGACGCGGCCTCATCGACATTCTCTCCGTTGCTTTCGCCAAACACCCTGGTGCTGTCTAGGACTTCACCATTAGCGTTAACAGCAATCGCCGCATCACCAATCTGAGCTGTCGGGTTGTTCTGATAAGCATCCAGTCCAGGACCATAACCGCGATTGTAAGCATCCATCGCTAGAATGGCGTTAAAGAGATCGTCGTAAGTCGTACTCATTAGCCAAGTCCTTTGCTGAAGTGTGTGAAACTGACCCCAAATCCAGGGGGAAAATCATGAACCCTCGGGCGGTCTCCATAGATTGACCCTCGGGAAAGCGTTCCGGGCGGGTGCGGCGTATTGAGCCAAGGCAACCGCATTTCAATTCCCTCGGTCACGCGCGCTCGTGTGGTCTGAACATGCACGCGTCGCAGAGCCACGCCTTCGCCGAAGCTGGCGGAAAGGTCGTAGGGGTTCACCAAAGCGACAGTGGTTGGGTCGGTGATGTCGTCAAACCGCACCATCATCGGCAGTTGATTAAACGGCACATCAGCATCGATTTGGCGAAACGGAAGCGAGCGAACAGCCTGAGCGCTGCTGGCACGCACTTCGAAAACCGCATTCACCAATTGCTGGGGATCAACATGGTAACCGAAGTCAGGCGAAAAGGCTTCGTTCGGGCGGCCACGCGTCCCCGTTAGCAACAAGAACAGCGTCCCGCGATCGCCTATATCGACGGCAACCGCCTCACCTTTAAAGCTGCTCCGAGCAGCAGATTCGGTCAAAATCTGCGGCTGAAGACCAAGTGTTACCTCGTGAACACCCGTCCCAGAATAAACTTCGCCGTCAGCTTCCACTTCAACGGTGATCTCATAGCGCAGAGATGCCCAGGGATAGGCCAGCCAGTAGAAGCCAACGGCGAACACAACAAGCAACGCTGCAATGATCCAGAACCGCTTCATGCCGTTACAATCGATCTTCTCGATTGTGTGAGGTGGGCGCTGAGCAAAGTTGCTGCATTCGCGCGACGACCAGCGTTGCAAAGCGCGTGCCGCGCCGAACAAGGCCCTACTGCATTAAAACAACTTTTAGTAGGGAAATAAGTAAAATACCGCATAATACAGTCCTCAAAACAGCACCGCCGATCTGCCCTATTGAAGATAATAGGGAACGTACTGGCACTTTATGCAAGTAATTTATGGTTGCAGACGCGATAAATTAAAGTTGACGACTAAGAACAAGAGAATTGGCGGGATTTTTTCGAATTGTGTAGAAATTAAAACAAAAGTTTTTCAAAATTAAATAAATAGTGAAGCTGTCAAAACCAGGTCCGAAAAGGCTCTAGACCACAAGATTCCATGATAACGAGGCCGTCTAAGGCGAGCCTTGATGCTGTTAACCGATAGCTTTGCACTGACCTTATGTGGAGCTAGTCTCAATCGTGAGTTGCAACGATCACTTGGGAAAAGCTCGCTCTCATCGCTCAATGAAGTGCGAGAGGTCGTCGATCTGGCTGTCTCAGTCGAGACTTCAGCCTCTGGCCAACGCAGATGTCGGCGAGGTCAGTTCGAACACGATGGCGATGGAAAAAATGGCAGGGGCAGAGAGACTCGAACTCACGACCTACGGTTTTGGAGACCGTCGCTCTACCAACTGAGCTATACCCCTAAATCCAATGCCCGTTAGCTACTGGCAAAGTGTGGTGGGATCAAGAGGCGATTCATCCAAAGCTGGCGGCGATCCAAAACCACTAGGGCGTGACCGCTTCAAGTGCATCCAAATTCGCGCCAACAATCGCCGCTTCGTTTTCCAAGATCACCTCAATGGGCCAATCCCACCAGGCCACAGCGTTGATGCGGGCGATGGTGGCGTCATCAAAACGCATTTTCACCACCTCCGCCCGGTTGCCAGCAACAATCGCATAGTCGGGCACCGTACCGCTCACCACGGCCCCTGCCCCAACGATAACGCCATTACCGATGATTGCGCCGGGCATAATGATCGCGTTCATGCCGATCCACACATCATGGCCGATCACCGTATCTTTGCCTGGTGGTAGACTGGCCGGATAGCCGCCAATGCGCTCCGGTTCATGGATCGCAAAGGGGTAGGTCGAAATGCCATCCATCTTGTGGTTCGCCGAAGCGGTAATGAAGCGCACACCATGGGCAAACTGGCCGAATTTTCCGATGATTAGCCGCTCATGGCTGAATGGAAAAATGTAGGGCGCAATGCGGGCCTGCCAGCCGGCAACATCCTCCGGCGGGTTGAAATCGCTGGCATAAGTGTACTCGCCCACTTCAATGCGTGGGTGATCAATCACAGCCTTCAGGAACACATTCATCGGCAGAACGGTCCCGTCTGGCAGCGCAACGGGGTGAACTGTTTCGGGCGATGGGTAAGGCATACAGTCTAGCTCCGCGCTTCGCGGCTAGCGCGGGCCAGCGCCTGCTCCAGATCGTAGATCAGATCATCAGCATCCTCGATCCCGATGGAAAGCCGTAGCAGGCGCGGATGCACCGGGAACCCCTCGCCCGACACCGTCTTGCGATGTTCAATCAGGCTTTCCACGCCACCCAACGACGTGGCTGGATAAAACACCTCGCAAAAACGACACACGTCGATGGCGGTCTGCTCGCTGCCATTGACGATGATCGACATCATGCCACCAAATTTGCCATCGGTTTGGCGCTTGGCAACATCATGGCCAGCGTCGGAAGGCAGTCCTGGATAAAGCACGGCTTCCAAAGCCGCGTGCCCCTCAAAATGCTTGGCAATCGCCATGGCGTTGGCGCTGGCCTTCTCCACCCGCAAAAACAGCGTGCGCATGCCGCGCACCAAAAGCCAGGCATCAAACGATTGCAGCACCGTGCCCTGGAGCTTGCGGATCAGCGCGATCTGGTCCCAGTGCTCCCCAGTCTCACGCACCGAAAGTACGCCAGCGGTCACATCCGAATGCCCACCCAGATATTTGGTGGCCGAGTGGAAGGAAATGTCCGCCCCGAAATCGAGCGCCCGTGTGATGTTGGGCGGCGTGCCGGTGCAGTCTGTAATGAGTTTGGCCCCTGCCCCATGGGCAATGTCGGCGGCAGCGGCGATATCAGTCACTTCCCAGTTGGGATTGTTGGGCGTTTCAACCCAAACCAGTTGCGTTTCGCCTTTTCGCACGGCGTTCGCAAGCTCATCCAGATTACCCGCCGTGTAGCTGGAAAGCGAAATCCGGCCATTCGCCTGATAGGCCTGCAGCTGCATTTTTACGCCGTGATACATTACCTCCGGCGCCACCACATGCGCGCCGGTCGGCAAGCTCTCGATCACAGCTGTCGCTGCCGACATGCCTGAGGCAAAGAGCAGCGATTCTTTCGCGCCTTCCAGTTCAGCGATCACCGCTTCAGCATGGGCCGTCGTCTGGCTGCCATCGCGGCGATACCAATAGGGCTTGCGGATGTCGTAGTTCTCATCGCGAGCATAGGTGGCCACCGGCTGGATCGCAGGCACCACAGCGCCCGTGTCCTCTTCAACGAAATGCAGCGCTTGCGCCACGCGCGTCGCAAGCGATGGTTTGCGATTGCTTGGGTCTGTCAACGAAAGCGGGTCCTTAAAAACTAGAAAGCGTAAAGCTCGACACGATAGCCGTCGGGATCGAAAACCTGGACGCGCGCCGGCCCATGCTCCTGCCATTCAGCTTCGACAATGCCATCGTCTGAAAAACATGTTCGCGCCAGCAGAACCTCGTCCACACTATCGCATTGAAACCCGAAATGCGTCGTGCGTGGCACATCCACCACAGGCGCACCCTCGCTCAGCGCGATCAGGCAGCCCGACGCGCTGGCCAGGATGAGAAGATGATCATCCTCATGCACCCGCGCGCTCATGCCAAAGTAACGTTCATAAAAAGCCGCAGAGCGTTCCCGATCAGCGACCGTAAGGGCAACATGGTTCAATCTCATCTTGGCGTATCCCTAAACGAAAACAGGCGGCCCAAAGGCCGCCTGCTCAGTATGTCACAGAAGTGAAAGTTCGTCTTACTCGACGATTTTGGAGACGACGCCTGCCCGCGGTTGGGCCGAAGGCCCGGAGCAAAGAGGGATGCGGCGCGGGCGTACGGTCGCTTGCCTATTCTACGATTTTGGAGACCACGCCGACGCCGCACAAAGGGCGCTTGTCGCCCTTTGCCATCTTTGTTGCCGTCGGCGCTTTTCGGCGTCCGCCAATCGTCTCGTTTTACTCGACAATCTTGCTGACGACGCCGGCGCCGACGGTGCGGCCGCCTTCGCGGATAGCAAAGCGCAGCTTCTCTTCCATGGCGATTGGCACGATCAGATCAACATTGATCTCAACATTGTCACCCGGCATCACCATCTCCACGCCCTCTTTCAGCGTCACGATGCCGGTCACATCGGTCGTGCGGAAGTAGAACTGCGGGCGATAGTTGGTGAAGAATGGCGTGTGACGGCCACCCTCTTCCTTCGTCAGGATGTAAGCTTCAGCCACGAACTTCGTGTGCGGCGTTACTGAGCCTGGCTTGCAGAGGATCTGACCACGCTCAACATCTTCACGGCCAACACCGCGAAGCAGTGCGCCAATGTTGTCGCCAGCTTCACCGCGATCGAGCAGCTTGCGGAACATTTCAACGCCCGTGCAGGTGGTTTTCTGCGTGTCACGGATGCCGACGATTTCAATCTCTTCGCCAACGTTCACAACACCGCGTTCCACACGGCCGGTCACAACCGTACCGCGACCAGAGATCGAAAAGACGTCTTCGATCGGCATCAGGAACGGCTGGTCAACCGGACGCTCAGGCTGTGGAATGTAGCTATCAACCTGCTCCATCAGTTCGCGGATCTTCGTCTCACCGATTTCAGGGGTCTTGCCTTCTAGAGCGGCCAGAGCCGAGCCAGCAATGATGGGGATATCATCGCCTGGGAAGTCGTAGGACGACAGCAGCTCACGGATTTCCATTTCGACGAGCTCAAGCAACTCTTCATCGTCGACCTGGTCAACCTTGTTCATGAACACGACCAGCGCTGGCACACCAACCTGACGGGCAAGCAGAATGTGCTCGCGGGTCTGAGGCATTGGGCCATCAGCAGCCGAACATACCAGGATCGCGCCATCCATCTGCGCCGCACCGGTGATCATGTTCTTCACATAGTCAGCGTGGCCTGGGCAGTCGACGTGGGCGTAGTGACGGTTGTCCGTCTCATACTCAACGTGAGCCGTCGAAATGGTGATGCCGCGGGCACGCTCTTCAGGCGCGCCGTCAATCTCATCATACGCTTTGAAGTCACCAAAGTACTTCGTGATCGCCGCCGTCAACGTCGTCTTGCCATGGTCAACGTGACCAATCGTGCCAACATTCACATGCGGCTTGTTACGCTCAAACTTCTCTTTCGCCATGGCGGGATATCCTTGTGTTTCTCTGCTCTGGGCCTTTGGCCCAACCGCAGGGCTAGACGGTTAGGGAGCGGCGCAAACGGGAGCCGCTGCGCTAATGCCGCGCACATAAGGCTTTGTGACAGTCGGCGCAAGGGGTTTCCACCCCTAGCGGTCGTTCCGAAGGAATGGAGCAACAAAGATGTGGTTGGGCACACGTCAACCGCGAGAGAACAGACCTGCCATTAAGGCTTGGCCTAAGACGTCGCAGCCTCAGCGCTTGCCGGCGCTGTTTGCAAGGGCGCTGGGGCGCTTGCAGGCGGCGATGCCGCAGGATCGGCGGACTCGGCAGCATCCCCAAAGGTCACAATCACCGGATTGGGCACATGATCGTTCATCGCGCCAGTAGAGGCATCCACCACCGCGCCAACAACGCCGCCGAGAATAAGATTGCCAGCCATGCCTGCAGCCCCCGCACCGGCGACTTGCGTGGTCACAGGCACAACTTGCGGCTCAAACCCTTCAAGGTTGAACGTCGCGGTAAAGCTCTGATTGCGCGCCACTTCCAGCATACACGGCGTGACACAGGTTTGCTGCAAGGACGTTAGGACGGTTGCGCCCGAGGGTGTGCTTTCAAAGCTCACCTCATTCGTTGTGCCACGCGTAACCGTCGCACAACCAGACAGCGCAACTGCGGCAACACCGCAAACAATCAATTTTCTCATAGATTTCAGCCCCTATACGCAACACACAACCTGCTCATCAGCCCAACAAACAGTACAAAGCAAGCTTAAAGCCAATTGAGCGCCGTGCCAATTGGCAACACGTCTCTAATAAGGAGGATTGGTGCTGGCAGCAGGGTTCGAACCCGCGACCCCCTGATTACAAATCAGGTGCTCTACCAACTGAGCTATGCCAGCACTCAAGACACCGCTGATAGTGCGGCTATCACCGCCGCGCAAGAGGCTCTGCGCGCAATCATGCTATTATATATGCTGCGCACAGTGAATTTTGCGCACGCCTGGCGCTGCAAATCTCCGTCCTAAGTTCCGCAAAAACAGCAAAGCGAACACGAAGAGGTGAACGGGATATCTCGACGTTCTCTTGCCGGTTGCGCCATTGAGGACCATCGTTGCAATAGCAAAGCAGAAGGAGCACCGTGAGATGGAACCTCATCACCTTCTTGAGGCTGTTTTTTGGCTCATCATTTTTGTTGTTGGCGGGACAATCGCTGATTATCTCCATCGGGCTGGTTATGTAATCAGTTTTTAGCGCGTTTGATGCCAAGCCTTTGGGCTGGCGACGTTTCTCTAGGTGCTGCGCGCGATGTACATGGCGAGCACAGCGGCATTCGAAACATTGAGGCTGGCGAGCGCATCACCGGTGAGCGGCAGTTTGGCCACCACAGTGCAGGTGTCCATAGTTTTCTGGCGCAAACCTTTGCCCTCTGAACCCATCACCAGCGCGACAGGCTGATCTGGCCCTTTGCGGAAGGCTTTCAGCGCGGCAGGAAGCTCGGTGGTTGCTTCACCATCCAGCCCGATGACCAGCGTGCCAGCTTCTTTCAATATGCCCAGGCTGTCGGCCAAATTTCGCACGGTGAGAATTGGCACCAGCTCGAAGGCACCCGATGCCGCTTTGGCAAGCGTTGCGGTTTCGCGTGCGGCATGGCGCGTGGTGGTAATCAACGCATCGGCATCAAAAGCGGCCGCTGAGCGCAGAATGGCACCAACATTGTGCGGGTCGGTCACTTGATCGAGCACGATGGAGAACTTTGGGAACGGCGCTTCCAATGGCTGTTCAGGCAGCGGTTTGATCAGCGCGGCAATGCCCTGATGCACCGTGTCATCGCCAAGCAACTCGTCCAGCGCTTTAGGATGAACTGTCTCAACCTCGATAGATGCGTGCGGCTGCATTTCTAGGCGCTGTAACGCGTTGGGCGTTGCCACCAGCTTGAACACTTTGCGCTTAGGGTTACCCAGCGCCGCGCGCACCGCGTGCAATCCGTGTACGTGATACGGTATTTCCGGCGTCGGACCCTTTGCCTTGGGCGCAAAGCGCTTGGCCCGCTCCGCTTTGGTCTCGCCGCCTTTCTTGGCAGCCTGCGAGGCCTTCAAGCGCTTAAAATTAGACCGCGGCTTGGTGCCCTGTTTGGCAGCGTCTTTGCGTGGGCCTGTTTCGTCATTCATGGGGTTGGTGGCTCGCCTTTGAGAAGAAAGTGTCGAAGCGCGCTGTTAGCAGTCGCGCGAACGGATTGACAGCGTAGGTTCGAATGTTGATAACGCGCGGGCTTCGCAAGAGGCACATGCCAAGGGGCTTCGTGGAGGAGTGTCCGAGTGGTTAAAGGAGACGGACTGTAAATCCGTTCGCTTAGCGTACGCTGGTTCGAATCCAGCCTCCTCCACCAAAGCCAATCGCTTGCGATTGGCGGAACGAGCGGCAGGCGTTTGCCCTGGCAAATGCTGAGAGCGACATCTTTGT
Organism: Pseudomonadota bacterium; assembly: GCA_039814945.1. Classification (GTDB taxonomy): domain Bacteria; phylum Pseudomonadota; class Alphaproteobacteria; order Rhizobiales; family MH13; genus MH13. The sequence continues at coordinate 141,994 of JBCCAF010000008.1, read as the reverse complement.
TGCTTTGGGCTGCTAGCAGTTGTTCTGAAGGAACAGAGCCAGCAGGTGTGGCCCAACCGAGCATCTTTGCTGCTCTGGGCTTTCAGCCCAACCGCATTGGTGGTCAATCCGGTTGCGAATTGGATTGACGTTCTGAGGCGCAACGATCATTCTTGCGACCGTGATCGCGGGTATAGCTCAATGGTAGAGCAGCAGCCTTCCAAGCTGAATATGCGGGTTCGATTCCCGCTACCCGCTCCATAGCCAATCGCGAAGCGATTGGCGGAACAGGCGGCAGGCATTTGCGCAGCAAATGCCGAGAGCCCCTCAATCAACAGTCTCCGCCCAGTTGCACACCAGTGCATTTGCTCAGCGCCTTTGGCACAAACAACCACCCGCCTTTCCTTCCCACAACAGTGGGAGAGACGCTGTTACCCCGGTCGATATAGAATATTTCCATTGTGATCGAGCGCCGCAGCGCCGCATGCGAGCTGCCCATTACGCACCAAAGCCACCGCGTCACGGCCTTGACCAACATAGATCGCATTTGGATACGCCATTCTCACAACATCAGGGCGAGACTGATGCATCGACGATGATCGCAATTGCTCACACGAGAGAGTGCTTTGTTGAGCAACCGTCGATTGGCAAGCGATCAGCGTAAATGCCGCAGAGATAAAGAAGGCGCGTCTGGTCAAAATACTCTCCGTTTTGCAGGACAGCAAAACATTTCCACGGCAAAGAACCTCCGTAAATTTGGCATTCCTACGTATTGGCGCCCCTTAAATCTACCAAGCTACTCCGCAGCATCCACCTTTGGCGGCTGCGTTTCCGTCAAAAACCCACCAGATTGGCGACGCCAAAGCTGGCTGTAGAGGCCACCGGCCTCAAGCAAGCTTTCATGCGTGCCGTCTTCTATGATCTGACCCTTGTCCATCACGATCAGCCGGTCGAGTTCAGCAATGGTCGATAGCCGGTGCGCAATGGCAATCACCGTTTTGCCAGCCATCAGCTCATAAAGACTGTCCTGGATCGCCGCCTCAACCTCTGTATCGAGCGCAGACGTCGCCTCGTCGAGCAGCAAAATCGGTGCATTCTTCAAAAGCACACGGGCAATGGCGATACGCTGACGCTGGCCGCCCGATAGCTTCACGCCGCGCTCACCAACTTGCGCATCAAGCCCAGTGTTTCCAGCCTGATCTTCCAGGTCGTAGACAAAGCTTTCCGCACGCGCCATTTCCACCGCGCGGCGAATGTCCGCTTCGCTGGCATCCGGGCGCCCATAGGCGATGTTGTCACGCACCGAGCGATGCAGCAGCGCGGTATCCTGCGTGACCACACCAATGTGCCGCCGCAACGTCTCTTGCTGAACGTCGGCAATGTTCTGATCGTCGATCAGCACCTTGCCCGTCTCCACATCGTGCAAACGCAAAAGCAGGTTGACCAGCGTGGTCTTGCCCGCACCCGAACGGCCAATAAGCCCAACCTTCTGGCCAGGTTGAATGGTGAGGCTGAGATTTTTCATCACGCCGTCATCTTTGCCGTAGTGGAAGGCGACGTTTTCAAACGTGATCTCACCGCGATCCACATGCATGGTGGGCGCATCAGGCTTGTCCTGCACCAAACGCGGCGTGGAAAGCATGGCCATGCCATCATAAACGGTGCCGATGTTTTCAAACAGCGCGGCCATCTCCCACATGATCCATTGGGAAATGCCGTTGAGGCGCAGCGCCAACCCAACCGCAACCGCAATGGCGCCGACCGAGATAGAACCGGTTAGCCAGAAGCCAATCGACATAGCGCCCAGCGCGAACAACAGAAGCATATTGAGCGAGTATAGCAGGATGTTGAACAGGCTCGACAGGCGCATCTGCGCGTGCACGGCTTGCAAAAACGGGTCCATCGCATCGCGCGCATAGTCTTCTTCGTGTCCAGCATCGGCAAACAATTTCACCGTCGTGATGTTCGTATAGCTGTCGACAATCCGCCCCGTCATGTCGGAGCGTTTGTCAGCCTGGATCTGCGCCACATCCCGCAGCCGCGGCACGAAGTAGGCCATGATGCAAAGGTAAAGCACCAGCCACACGAGCATGGGGATGAGCAGACGAATATCAGCGGATGCCGCCACAAACAGCGTGCCGATGAAGAACGCGACAACATAGACCACCACATCGAACAGCTTCAAAATGCTTTCGCGCACCGCCAGCGACGTCTGCATCACTTTGGTGGCAACACGGCCTGCAAATTCGTTGGCGTAAAACGACTGGCTTTGGCCAAGCAGATAGCGGTGCGCCATCCAGCGGATGCGCATGGGATAGTTGCCAAGCAGCGTTTGATGCACGATCAGCGTTTGCCAAACGACAGCGGCTGGCAGAACCACCAGCATCAAAAATGCCATCCAAATCAGCGTGTTGCGTTCCTCCGCGAGAAACGATTCCCGTTCGCTGGTCACCAACCAATCGACCACCTGGCCAAGGAACGAGTAAACATACACCTCGCCAATACCGATCAAGAAAGCCAGCGCAGATGCTGTCAGCACGGCCGGCCACGCACCACGGGTGTAGTGCGCACAGAAAGCCACCAGCGTTCCCGGCGGGGTTACCGGTTGCTCAGGGGGAAACGGATCAAGACGTCGCTCAAACCAGGCGAACATGAGGGAACCTCAGGCGCAGCCATGCAACATGGCCGTTGGGTGGGGATACGAATCGGGAGGCGCTGACAGTGCATGCGCCAGCGAGCGATCAGTGTAGATCGACCAATCATGACAGCGCGAGGGCAGACCGGCAGGTTTTGTTCAAAACGGCAATCATTCTTGCCATACCGTGCCATTTAAGCGACACACCTTTCCCGCGTCCTACCTCCTAGCGTGAGCCCACCATGTCGCAGACCCATTTCTCCCGCATCGGCTTCATGGCAAGCTCCGTTGCCGAAGCGCAGGACGCTAAGAGACGGCTACAAGCGCGCTACGGCACCCATGATTTGGGCAATTGCGATGTGATCGTCGCACTCGGCGGCGATGGGCTGATGCTTTCCGCGCTGCACGAGTTCATGAACACCGATATTCCGATCTACGGCATGAACCGTGGTTCGGTCGGCTTCTTGATGAACGAATATGCCGAGGATGGGCTGATTGAACGGCTGGATGCCGCGTTTCCAACCATCATTCATCCCTTGGCGATGCAGGCCTGGGACGCTGATGGCGTTCTGCATGAAGCACGCGCGCTCAACGAAGTTTCCCTGCTGCGGCAAACCTATCAGGCGGCCAAGCTGAAAATCTCTGTCGATGATCGCGTGCGCCTGGAAGAGCTGATCTGCGATGGCGCATTGGTGGCAACACCTGCTGGGTCCACCGCCTACAATCTGTCTGCCCACGGGCCAATTCTGCCGATCACGGCAAGCATGTTGGCGCTCACGCCCATCAGCCCATTCCGCCCCCGCCGCTGGCGTGGCGCCATCCTTCCCGCCATCGCAAAGGTGCGCTTTGATGTGCTGGAGGCCGACAAGCGCCCTGTAGCCGTGGCAGCCGACGCGCAGGAAACCCGCTCGGTTGTGCGTGTAGAAGTGATCGAGTGCAGAACCGACTCGGCCAACATGCTGTTTGACCCGGATCATTCGCTGGAAGAACGCATCCTAAACGAGCAGTTTTCTGGTTTTTAAACTTCTGATTGCATTAGCGTTTTGTGAATTAAGCTTATCCTAACGCAAGTCTGCCAAGGTAGGGGTCGTTTTACTCCAACCAATGCTCCAGCCGTGCCTCACGATTTCTCTCAAATCAGTGTCCTTCTCGTCGATGACTCGCTTTACATGCGCCGTCTTGTCCGCTCGCTGTTAAATGGTCTTGGCGTGCGCAACATTCTGGAAGCTGAGGATGGGGCAGCAGCTCTGGAAGTGTTTCAGCAAAACCCGTGCGATATCATCATCACCGATTGGGTGATGCCGGTTTTTGATGGGCTGGAGTTTACCGCCGCTGTACGCAGCGAAGGCAGCGACAACCCCTACACGCCCATTATCATGCTATCCGGCTATTCAGAACGCAGCCGCGTCATACAGGCCCGCGATGCCGGTGTAACCGAGTTCCTATGCAAGCCCATCTCTGCCAAGCAACTCTATCTGCGGCTTGAAAGCTGTGTCGCCCATCCACGACCCTTCATCCGCACGCAGACCTTTTTTGGCCCTGATCGCCGCCGTTTTGTTCATCCCAATTACACGGGCGATAAGAAACGTGATGGCGACGTCGAGGGCGATGATCTGGATCAGGAAGCTGACGTTGCGGCAGCAAAGTGACGCAGGCAGCAAAAAACGGAAGGCTTTGACGTTCGGCCTAACGCTCTGGCAACCCTTTGCCGCTAGATTGGCACAGCGATGCCAAGGCCTGCCGGGCTGAAACTGTGAGGAAGACCATGAATAAGCCTATTGAAGCGGGGTCCTACGAAACGATTACGCCGCCCAACACCTTGCAGAAAAAGGTGCGCAAGCTCACCGGTCGTGACGCAAAATTTGATCCCGTTCAAAAAGCTGAACAGGCCGTTGAACGCCTGTCGGTCAACTTTGCCGATTGGATGGATGACGAAGTTCAACGCTTGATGGAAATCTGGGAAGCCAACAAAGAAGCTGGCTTTTCGGACGAAGCCCGTGGGTCACTCTACCGCGCTGCCCACGATATGCGTGGCCAGGCCTCCACACTTGGGTTCCCGTCCGTGGGCAAAATCGCTGGCGTGTTTTGCGACATCATGGATGCCAAAGGTGCGCACGACATTCCCGATGCTTTCTTGGAAAAGTACATTACCGCCATTCGCGCCATTGCGCGCGAAACAAAGGCTGGCGAGGACAACACCATCGCGGTCACACTGGCTGATGAGCTTTCCAAAGCCGGTGCTGAGATGATTGCTAAAGTCCATGATGAGGACACCAAGGCCGCTTAGCAGCCCGCACGCATGTTAGATCGCTAGGCGGCCAACTGCCGCCCATCCAATGCATCGTTAGCATCTGTGTCTTTGGCGACTGCGTCTCGGGCGTCCGCGTCCAAAGCATCGCTCATCAACGCGTCCACGCTCATGCCCAAAGCCTCGCCCGGCACATCATCAGCAAACATTGCTTCCAGATCGCCAACCTCTGGCAAGCGCTGCGCACCGGTGTAGGCACGCGCATCGGCCTGCATGATGTCAGCAGAGATGCTGTGGCACAGAGCCACCGTAGCATCGCCCGATCCAAAACCATCAAAGCCTTCCATCGCCTCTTCAGCGCTGCGTTGATCAACAACTTCAATCAGCGTTTCGGCGAAAAACGACGCCGTCCAATCGATATCGGCGCGCGCCAACTCGCGGGCAAGCACCAGGCTCATTGATAGAACGCTGCGCACGCTGTCGCTGAGGCCGGTCTTTTTCAACAGCGTTGCCGCAACCACCGGGCGCGCGTGCACAAAGGCGCTGCGCACCCGTTCCATGGAAACATCGCAGAGATGCGCTACCAGGGCTTCCAGAGATAAAATCTCACCCGACAATGCCACCCGCAAAAGGAAAGCGGGGGTAACGACACCGCGCGCATGCAACGCACCGGTGGCCCGCCAGCACGCCTGTGGATCAAGCTGCGTTAGCACTTCAAGAACAGCACGCTCACGCGCAGCGTTGGTTAGCCGCTCCAAGCGTTTGTCTGGCACCAAAGCGCGCACAAAATCATTGCCCTGATAGGCCTGCGCACAGGACGCAACCAAAAGACACTGATGCTCAGGCGACAGCCGCCTGTTTGCTTGCAAGGCGTCCAAAGCGTCCACATCACCCGCAAATCGGTCGATGTAAGCGTGCAGATCATCACTGGTCAGCGACACATGCGGATTGCTCACCAAGGTTTTGCCAGCCGCCACGCACGCTTGCGCGATCAATTGGTCAATAATCATCGGGTTCAAATCAACGCGCTGCGCAATGGCTTCTTCCAAGCGTGGCTCGGCGCGGTACAACGCATCCATCAGATGGGAAGCTAGCAACACTGGCGAGCGCGCATACAAGGGCGCGCTGACGGCAGGCAGATCATCCAACAACCGCAGCACCACAGCACGCGGCGCATCGCGTCGGTCCGCAAAAACATTTGCCAGCCGTTCGCGCACCAAAACACTGGGATCATCCAGCAAAGCCAACAGCCCGATCAGCACCTTGCGCCGATCATCCTCGTCCAACTCAGAATGAAGGTAGGAACGCGCCAAGGCATCAGCTGCCTCAATCCGGCGCTCACGCGGCGCGTTTTGCGACCACTCAAGAAACGCATCAACAATCATACCGGTGGCGCCAACTCCGAGGCCACAGGAATACCGGCAGGGTTGCGGTAGGAACTGGTGAGCTGCCCGCTCTGCACGAAGGTCACCAAATCAAGCGGCTGACCAACACCAGAAGGATGCGCCACGGGGTTGGGCGGCACAGGCCCCGCTGGTGAGCCGGTCGGGGCTGAACCAGTTGGCACTTCGCCATGGGTGGCCACCAGATCTTCGGCGATTTCAGGGGCCGTCACACCATCAGGGCGATAAAGAGCGGCAAAGAACGGAACGGCGCCACGTCCGGCTGGCGAGAAAAGCCCCATCTGCGCAAACTGGTCAGGCTCAACAGCTTCCGGCAAGGCATCGAAGCCAGCAGGTTCCAGCGACAAAGGTTGGCTAGGATCACGCGGTTCAACGGGTGTGGTCGCGATGGGTGTGGCGGCACCAGACGCAGCCGCTGTGGCCATAGGGCGCTGCAAGCCCTGCGTTGTCACAGGGTCGCTTGGGAACCCATCCACCAGACGATCGTAAAGCTGGCGCACCGAAACCGGCTCGCCAGAGCGATCATAAAACAAGCCGCGATTGGCGGCGGCCTGCGTTGGAAACACATCGGCGGCCACCCGATTGGGCTGCTGTTCAGACAGTGAGATCAGGCGTGAAGCGCCCGATGGACCAAACACATGGGCCACATAGCCCTCACCCACCGTAACCTGACGGCCAAGTGCATTTTGCAGGTCCGCTGCGTTTTCTTGCAGATAAAGCCCACTCATCACCGCAGAAAGCTGAGGATCGTGCCGCATCGCCAGCACGGTCTCGCGGGCCTGCGGATCATCCATCATGAAACGACCGTCAGAACGGCGCTCAATTCCAGCGGCTTCCTCGGCAAGGCCAAGGCTGGCGCCGTGCTCATGCACCATGCCAAGCCAGGTCTGCTCAATAAATTGGAACGGCCCACGCGCCGATGATGTGCTGGCCGCAGCATTCACATCCAGGCTGCTTTCGCGCATCGCCGTGGTCATGAAGAAATCGAACGGCAGACCGGTGCTCTCAGAGGCTGATGCGAAGGCTTGTTCGATCCGCATCGGCGAACCAGCCGCGCGCGATGGGTCCGCCGGGCGTGTTGCCGCCGCATCGGGAACCCCAAACAAGGATAAGAAGGACTGCACCGCACCACTCCGCTAATCCCGGCCAGTGTCTGCCCCTTATGGTAAATGGGGCCTTAACAGGCGGCGATAAGCGAGCGTTTTGCAGCGTCTAAGGTCGTTTTGGCCGTGGTTTGGCAGTGATGGTGTTGGCAATGGCGTAATCGAGATAGCCGCAGCGCGCCATGAGCGATGCTTTGGCCGAATCAAAGCGTCCCTCTTCGGTGAGGTAATCATCATGGATATGCACACCGACAACCTGCCCAAACACCATATGGTAGCGGCTTGGTTGCCCATCTTTGTCCAGCGGTTGCATAATCTGCGTGACCACACATTCCAGAGCCGAGGGCGCATCCACCAAACGCGGCGCGTTAACCCGCTGCGCATCAACACTGGCAAGCCCGGTCGCGGCAATCTCACTGACACCACGCGCATAGGCTGCCGAACTTTGGTTCATGGCCTCAAACAGGGATTCAGGCGCGCTATGGGCGACAAAACAGCCGGACTCACGCGCAAAGGTAAGTGAGTCTTTCTCGCCATCCGAAGAGAACACAACAATGGGCGGTTCATCGCTCACAGCGTTGAAAAAACTGTAGGGCGACAGGTTTTCAACGCCGCTTTGGCTGCGGGTCGCAATCCAACCAATGGGTCGGGGTGCCACCAGCGCTTTGAACGGATTGTGGGGGAAGGGATGGCCTTCGCTTGGCTCGTAAAACATCAAGCGTCCGATACGCTAAGAACAGTCAGATGATCATCAATCGCTGGTCGCGGACGCTCCGTTGGCGGCACGGTGGGCGTGCCGATATGGATGAAACCGGCGATCTTCTCATCCTCGCTCACACCAAAAAGCGCTTTGGCATCAGCGTTGTAAGTGGCCCAACCCGTCAGCCACTGCGCTGCATAGCCCATGGCATGCGCGCCCAGCATCAGGTTCATCGCGCTTGCCCCAACAGAAAGCTCCTGCTCCCAAATTGGAATTTTCACATGCTCAGCCGCCGTGCTCACCACGACCAAACAAAGCGGTGCCTGCACAAAAATACTGTCTACCTTGTCGCGACTTTCCACCGGCAGATCAGGCTCATCAATTTCACGCAATGCCCGCAGTTTCGGCGCAAGTGCTTTACGCACATCTTGGGTAAGCGCGATGAACCGCCATGGCGCCAACTTGCCATGATCAGGCACGCGCATGGCAATCGTCATCAGTATCTGTAGCTCGTCCTCGCTCGGCCCAGGTGCATCCAAAAAGGCGGCCGTTACAGTTCGCCGTGTTTGCAGAAGGTCCAACGCGGTTGGTTCACTCATCGACTATCATCTCCATCGCTCTTGAAGCCACTCGGTCACTTTGGCAAAACACTCTTGTGCTGCCACCTTGTACAGGCAAGTGAGTCGCGCATTGCGGTGTGGTGCATACCATGCAGTACCCGCACCATCTTGAAATCGCCATACCCAGCCGCTCGAACGGAACCATGCTCGCAAAACCAACTCTCTTCGGGCTTTCCGCCCTGTGGCTTTTCCTTTCAGGCGCGATGCTCAGCACCGGCTTGATGCTGCACACAACGGATGTGCTTGCCCAGTCTGAAACGGTCCGTGAGACGCCTCCCAATCCCACAGCACGGCCTGCCGAGATCATCTCAACGCCGTTGAACCCTGGCGAACAGCCCGCGCCTGATCCATTTGCGGCAGACGCTGCTGCGCCGCAAGCCATTGACCCCAATACAGTTTCCCCACTGACCGAGCCTGCCTTTGAAGTCGTGACACCAAACCGCGATGCAGCAGGCGTGCCCGTGCAGTTCACCGCAGTTCTCTCCGATGGTGGTCCGCTGTTGCAGCGTGACCTCATTTGGACCGTGTATGCGCTGGGTGACGAAGAGATCGATGATGAGGATTTGGTTCTCAACTCGCAGGGCGGCACGCTGGACGCCCAACTGCCTCCAGGCAGCTACGTCGTGCATGTATCCTATGGCCTGGCCACACTGTCTCGCCCACTGACGGTTGAGGCTGGCGGACTAACCGATCTGTTTGACCTCAACGCCGGTGGCATGTCGCTGCGCGCTGCGATCTCCAGCGATAACTTTCTGCCCAATGAGGCGGTTAGCTTTCAGGTTTTCCCGGAATCGGTGGAAGATTTTGAAACCACCCGCCCGCTTGCCCGCGACATCGATGAGCGCGCTGTTTTGGTGGTTCCTGCGGGGCGCTACACAGTCGTCAGCCGCTATGGCGATGTGAATGCCATTGTGCGCGCGCAGATCGATGTGGAGCCTGGCCAGTTGACCGAAGCGGTGATGTTCCACAATGCCGCGCAGATCACTCTGAAGCTTGTTAACGAACCCAATGGCGAGGCGTTGCCCAACACCGCTTGGAGCGTGCTGAACCCCGGCGGGGATATTGTGCGCGAATTTGTTGGCGCGTTTCCAACCATGGTTTTGTCCGAAGGCGACTACACGATCATCGCCCGCCATGACGGCCAGGTTTTCAGCCGCGAGTTCGCCGTTGTCTCAGGCATCAATCGCGAAGAAGAATTGGTCGCTCAATAGGCCAAAATCCAGGCAGACGGTCTGCATAAAAAGGCGGACGGTCCGCTTGTAGTCTGCATCAGTCCGCTTGCAGTCCGCCCTTAGTCTGCTTGGTTTTGCAGACGGTCTGTATCCAGTCTGCTTGGTTCTGCTCAGTCACACGGTAAAAAACGCCCGGCGTTTGAACACCGGGCGTTGGATCATTTGGCAGCCAAACGGGCAATATCGGGTGGTGTCGCCTCTTCTTTCAAACTGGACAACGCCTCATCCAGGCTCATCGCGGTTTGATGCTTCACGCCAAGGCGCCGAACATTCACCGAACGCTCTTCGGCCTCACGATTGCCGACCACCAGGATCACTGGCACTTTTTGTAGCGAGTGCTCGCGAACCTTATAGTTGATCTTCTCGTTGCGATTGTCCAATTCGACATTGAAATCATTGGCCAAAAGCGCCTCATAGACTTCGTTCGCATAGCCATCGGCATCCTGCGTAATGGTCGCAACCACCACTTGCGTTGGCGCCATCCACAACGGGAAATGCCCAGCAAAGCTTTCAATCAAGATGCCCAGAAATCGCTCTAGCGACCCACAGATCGCCCGGTGCACCATCACCGGCTGAACTTTGTCGCCATCCTTGTCGACGTAGAACGCGCCGAACCGCTCGGGCAAATTGAAGTCCACCTGCGTGGTGCCAAGCTGCCAATCGCGGCCGATGGCGTCCTTCAACGTATACTCGAACTTTGGCCCGTAAAACGTTCCTTCGCCTTCATTAATTCCGATTTTGATGCGCGGGTCTTCCGCCGCCATACGCTCCAATGAGCGTTTCAAAATCTCCTCGGCGTGATCCCAAGCTTCATCGGTTCCGACACGCTTTTCTGGGCGCGTGGCAAGCTTCACTTCAACCTCTTGGAAGCCGAAATCCTCATAGACCGACATCATCAGGTCGTTGATCTTCAGAATTTCTGATTCCAGCTGGTCCTCCGTGCAAAACACATGCGCATCGTCCTGCGTGAACGCCCGCACCCGCAGCAACCCATGCAGTGCACCTGAAGGCTCATAGCGATGAACGACACCAAACTCGGCCAAGCGCATCGGCAAATCGCGATAGCTTTTGAGGCCATGCTTGAAGACTTCAACATGGCCTGGGCAGTTCATGGGTTTCAACGCGTACATACGACGATCGGCATTTTTGTCGTCCGGCTCGACCATCGCATCAGCCGTCTGCACGCCAAACATGTTCTCGTGATACCAGCCCCAATGGCCGGAGGTTTCCCAAAGCGATTTGTCAAGAATCATCGGCGTGTTGATCTCGGCATAACCGTCAGTACCGATGCGTCGGCGCATGTAGCTGGTGAGGTTTTGAAACAGCGTCCAGCCCTTGGGATGCCAGAAAACCGTGCCCGGCCCTTCCTCCTGAAAATGAAACAAATCCATCTCACGGCCAAGCTTGCGATGGTCGCGCTTTTCAGCCTCTTCAAGCATGTGAAGATGAGCTTTCAGGCCTTTTTCGTCCTGCCACGCCGTGCCATAGATGCGGGTCAGCATCTGGTTGTTGCTGTCACCGCGCCAGTAGGCACCGGCCACCTTCATAAGCTTGAAAGCCTGACCAATTTGCCCTGTGGTCACCATGTGCGGGCCGCGGCAAAGATCGAACCAATCGCCCTGAAAGTAGATTTTAACGTCTTCGCCTTCCGGGATGGCGTCCAGCAGTTCGCCTTTGAAGGACTCGCCCTTCTCTTTGAAAACCTTGGCGGTTTTCTCGCGGCTCCAAACTTCTTTTGTGAAAGGTTTGTTGCGCGCAATAATCTCCCGCATCTTCTTTTCGATGACCGGCAGGTCGTCCGTCGTGAAGGGCTCGTCGCGATAGAAATCGTAAAAGAAGCCGTTCTCGATCACCGGGCCGATGGTAGCTTGCGTGCCCGGCCAAAGCTCCTGTACGGCCTCAGCCATCACATGGGCGGCATCGTGGCGGATAAGCTCATTGGCACGCGGATCATCGCGGGTCACGATCTCCACTTTCGCGCCGTCAGGCAACGCATCGGAAAGGTCAGCTACGTCGCCATTCACGGCAACGGCAACGGCCTTTTTGGCCAGAGATTTGGAAATGGAGGCCGCCAGATCGGCACCCGTCGCGCCGTCATCCAGCGCGCGTTCTGATCCATCAGGCATAATAAAAGAGGGCATTGTCTCGCTCCTTTGGCTCAACTCCTGCCTACAAGTGCAGGTAAGCGCGAAAAAAACATTTTCAGCAAAAGTCGCAGACTTTTGCGCATGCGAAAATGCGTAAGAAATGTGGATCAGCGGTGCGGGGTTAGTCCGGCAGCCGATGATCTTTTGGAATATGAGCACCGGTCCAGTGCCCATAGCGCCAGGGCGTATACCAGCGCGCAGCAGGGTTCAAGCGCTCAGGAACCGGATCAAGCCCTGATGAGCCAAGTGGGCGACACCGCCAGATGCGCGCCGCGCCCATCCACACGCCTGGCCACGCCCCATGCGTGGCAATGGCTTCATCGGTGTAGGAGGAACATGACGGGATATGGCGACAGGTGCGGCCAAAGATCGAGGACAGGGTGAGCTGATAGATGCGGATAAGCCCGCGCAGGATTGTTTTCACGCCAGTTCGCTCACGCGACCGACTGCGAACGGTCAGCAGAAGCTTGCTCTATCGCTTCGGCAGTGGCCTCAAAGGCCAGCATCACCGAGGCATGGCGGGCTTTGTAGTCGCGCACCGCTTCAAAGATCGACAAGTCAGCAAAGCGCGCTTCGAAAGACGTCTCCTCGCCAGCGAGCAGCGCCCGCAAGCCATCACGAGCGGTGGTGATCTCTTCCAAGGATGCGCCTATAACGCCCTGCCCCAACACGGCTGCAGAGGCCTGGCCGAGCGCGCAGGCTTTTACATCCTGCGCAAAAGTCGCGACCGCACCATCCTCATCCAACACAACATCGGCGGTAACGATAGAACCGCACAATCGCGCGTGGCGTGTTGCGCTGCCTTGGGGAGCGTCCAGACGACCCAGATGCGCAATGCTGGCTGATAGAGCGAGGAGTTTGGAACTGTAAAGATCATCAAGCATGGACGGGTATGGCCGACGGCCACCTACAAATCATTGTGATGGATTGTTACACTAGAATGTAAGCCGATTTGATCCATATGCAATCAGGCCCCCAAGCGGCATACTGTCAGCACCGTGGCAGAAAGCCTACAGCGCCGTTGCAGGACCGATGGTCCAACCAAGCATGACATACGTAATTTCCGGTGCAATGATGAGCCAAGAAAAATGTCACCCGGAGAAAATCATGGACGTGATCCTCGACAGCTTGAAGACTTCGCAGGCCAAAAATGCGCCTGCGCGTCCCTCGCAAGAGGAGGCAGAAGCCGCTGTTCGAACACTCCTGGCATGGGCCGGCGATGACCCAACACGTGAAGGTTTGCTCGACACGCCCAAACGCGTCGCCAAAGCCTATGGCGAGCTTTTCTCCGGTTATGACGCTGATATCGCAGAGATTCTCGACCGCGTGTTTGAGGAAGTCGAAGGCTATCAGGACATTGTCCTGCTAAAAGACATCCCATTCCATTCGCACTGCGAGCACCACATGGTGCCGTTCGTGGGCAAGGCGCACATCGCCTATTATCCGCGCGCTGGTGTCGTCGGCCTGTCGAAGCTTGCGCGCCTGGTGGATGCCTATGCGCGTCGCCTGCAAACGCAGGAAGCGATGACGGCACAAATTTCTATGGCCATTGAAGAATATCTTGGGCCCCGCGGCCTCGCCGTTATGGTGGAAGGCGAGCATATGTGCATGTCGATGCGCGGCATCCGCAAAGCTGGTTCCACAACGGTCACGACACGCTTCAGCGGCGTGTTTGAAGAAGCCGATGAGCAGGTGCGCTTCTTGACGCTCGTGCGCGGATAGGGTTGCTGGGACATGCGGGGATGCTCTTCCGCGCATGCCACCTCCAACTTTATCGCGTTGATTCATGTCCCTATCCCCACCGTCAGCAGACCCTGAAACCCAAGAGTTTGGCACGCTGTTTGCGCCACGCTTTGATGCCAATGGCCTGGTAACGGCTGTTGCCGTTGACCACAGCTCCAAGCGTGTCTTGATGGTCGCCCACATGAACGAAGAGGCGATCCGCGAGACGCTGCGCAGCGGTTACGCGCACTATTGGTCACGCTCGCGGGCAACCCTTTGGAAAAAGGGCGAATCAAGCGGTGAATTGCAAAAACTGCACGCACTCTATGTGGATTGCGACCAAGACGCCGTGATTGCCGAAGTCAGCGTTGAGGGGCGCGGCAGTGCCTGTCACAACGGCTTTGCCTCCTGCTTTTACCGTGTGGTTGAAGCCGAAAACGGTGATCTGACTCTGCGAACCAATGATGCGCCGCTGGTCTCCAAGCAAGCGCTTTATGGCGACGGATAGAAAACCGCCATGCCGCTCACCGATCCTGACGCGATCAACGCTGTCATACCCGAAAAGAATGGACGCCCAACGATAGGCCTTGCCCTTGGTGGCGGCGCTGCACGTGGCTGGGCGCATATCGGCGTTTTAGAAGTGCTGGCTGAAAACGGCATCGTGCCCGATGTTATCGCTGGCACATCCATCGGTGCCGTCTCTGGTGGCGCGTTCAGTGCTGGTAAGCTGGCAGAGCTGAAAGCCTTTGCGCTTAGCCTGACAGCGCGGCGGGTGTTTTCGCTGGTTGATCTCACCCCGCTTTCCAACGGCTTGATTGGTGGTGAAAAACTGGAAGCGCGGCTTGCACAGCATATGGAAGGCCTGCGGCTGGAAGAACTGCCGATCCGCACAGTTTTCATTGCCGCCGAACTCGCCACCGGCCACGAAGTTTGGTTGCGGCGCGGCAATCTTATCAAACTGGTACAAGCATCCTACGCGCTGCCAGGGGTGTTTCAGCCCGTGCCGATCAATGGGCGTGCGCTGGTGGATGGTGCGCTGGTCAACCCAGTGCCCGTCTCGGTGTGCCGGGCCTATGGCGCGCGGCTGGTGATCGCGGTGAACCTGTCGCCAGAAACCATGCCCCATGGTGGCGTTGTGCCGGACCTGCCTGATTTTGACGGCTATTTTGAGGATGATGAGCCGTCATCAGATGGAGATGGCTCTTTTGGGTGGAAGGACGTGACCGGCTTTGCCAACCCGGTGCGCAAGATTTTGCGTAGCCAGTTTGGAACCGAAAAAGGCAAAGTGCCACGGCGCAGCATTCCAGCGGTCATGATGCAGTCCTTCACCATCATTCAGGATCGGTTGACGCGCATGCGACTTGCTGGCGACCCGCCGGACGTCACCATTGCCCCCCATGTTGGCGGGATCAGCATGTTTGACTTTCACAAGGCCGAGGAAGCGATTGCAGCAGGTCGCCAAGCCGCCATTCGCGCGTTGGATGACATCGCTGCGCTTAGCGAGCGATTGTCGACAAAATAGCCGCCCGCGCTAACGCTCTGTTAACGGCAGAGCAATGCTTTGGGCTTATGGTCTTAGGCAGACTGGTGGCCAACCCCCCGTGCCACCGCAACGGATCAGATCTCATGATCGATGAACTGCGCAAAGTGCTCGCCCTGTCTGCCTTGCTGAGCGTTCTGGTTGCTGCCCTGTTTACGTTTGGGGCACCAGTCCAAGCCCAAGTACAAAGCCCGGTGAACGCTCAGAACCAGCAGAACATACTGGTTCAAAGTTCAACCACGCAGGGCGTGCCAACACTTGGTAGTGACGATCAAGACACCGGTCAGAGCACTGACGGTGATGACACATCAACGAACTGATCTGGCTGGCTTAGCTGGATGCGATGTAATCGCGTAGCGCTTCGGCTTCCCGTTGAACCTCTTCGATGCGCGCTTTGACGATGTCGCCGATTGAGATGACACCAACAAGCCGCATATCTGACACCACAGGCACGTGGCGGAACCGTCCAGCGGTCATCTTGGCCATTAGGTCATGAGCCGACTCGTGCTCCGCGCATGTGACAACCGATTGGGTCATGTAGCTCGACACGGGCTGATCGAACACCGTTGCGCCATGCTGCGCCAGCGAGCGAACAATATCACGTTCTGAAATAATACCAGCCACACCGTGCCGTTCATTGACTATGATAATGGCACCGATGTTTTTGTCCGAGAGGTTTTCGATGATGCCCATCATCGGCGTGTCTGGATTGGCGGTCGCAACCTCATGGCCTTTTTCAGCCAACAATGCGCTCACTTGCATGGTATCCCCCTCTTAGACTTTGGTGTTCTTGTTCGTTTACCTGGCAGCATCTTGCAGACGCCGCCATGAAACCATGAGCATGCGCTAACGCAGACCGAATTGGCAAGACCATCAAAGTTGTAGATGCATCACGCGCGGTGTCGCCATGTTGCAAAGCCTAGACAGGCCTGATGTTGGGACGCTTGTCGAACAGTGGAAATCCGAAGAAGCCAAGCGCAAAACCACCCAAATGGGCCTGCCACGCAATGCTCGAACCTTCATCTAAGCCTGGCACGGAAACAGCGCCGAACAACAGGTTCGACACAATCAGCATGCCGCAGAACACCAAAACGGTGGGATTGCTCCACAGATCGCGCAAAGACTGAATAGGCCGCTCGCGCAACAGCTCTGGGTGACGCAGCGCGATAAACATGCCTCGGTCACGCGGATCGAACACAAAGCGTGCCGCCCCGCCCATGATGGCCGAAATACCTGCCGAGGCGCCCACCAGCGGCGCGGCGCTGCCCCAATGGATCACCACATGGGTGATCGCTCCTGCAATCGTGCCAAGCACCAAAAGCGCCAAAAAGCGTTGCGTGCCCAGCCGTCGCACGACGGGCGCGCCAAATGTGACCAGCCACAACGCGTTCATGCCCAAATGCATCCAGTTGCCATGCAACAGCCCATAAGACGCAAACGTCAGATAGCCCGCCCATGCAGGGCCCGCGAAAAACTGGGCCAGCACCGCGTCCGAGGCCAACAACCGGGCTGGAAAGAATGCCAGGTTTAAGAAAATCTCGGTACCGAGCTCGCGCGGCCCATAGGTAACCAGGCCGTGGATGGCGGCAAGCAACACAACCAAACCCAACAACAGCGGCGGCACGTTGAACGCAGGCTCACGCGGCGGTGGCGGCGCCCGATGGAGCGGACCGTCTCCTTCACCCTGCCCTGATTGTCTTAACGGCTCCATTGCGCCTGCCTTCTGTGTTCTTAAGCTTTTCAGCGCCCGCCATCGAGCAACGCCTCACCCTATATAGATTGCGCACGCAAAGATGCGACCGCCACTCAGGGCCTCAAACGGCAAAAAAAAGCCGCCGGCTTTCGCCAGCGGCTGGTCACATCCCCTAATCGGTGGCGCGCATCATGTGAGAGTCTGGAAACCTTCAAAATGCGCGGCACACCGCCCGTTAATGTGATGGTTTTGCCAAGAAAACCAAAGGTGTGTGTGGGCGTTAACGTGCGGCAATCCACAGCGAGGGGCAAGAGTAACACCCTGTTAAGGTTAATCATCACAACCGCCTGCATTTCATAGCGATCCGTGCTGATTAGCCATCAATACACCTGCAGGCCCTGTCTCCAAGTGAGACACAAAAGTAAACATTGGTTGAGATGTCATGAAATCGGTTAGCACAAAACGCCTCTATCAGTACTGGGATGATCTACGTGGCAGCCGCCCTGCCCCAGAACGTCGTGACATTGAGCCTGCTGCGATCAAATCACTGCTGAGCGATGTGTTCATTCTCGAGCACGTGTCGGGCACCGATTTCAGCTACCGCCTTGCTGGCTCTTCTTTTTGCGCTGCTTATTGCCGTGAACTCAAAGGCCGTTCTTTCGGCCAGTTCTGGGGTGAAAAAGACCTCGAAGCCATCGACACCATGATGCTGGCAATCCGCGAAGATGCTGCCGCCGCCGTTGTCGGGTTTAATGGCGTGAACGCACGCGGTCAGCGCGCCCCATTTGAGATGCTGCTTCTTCCTCTGCGCTATGGCAGTGAAGACTATCCGCGCATTTTGGGCATCGCCGTGCCGTCAGACTCTGATTATTGGCTCGGCCTCCACCCAGTGGAACACCATGAGATGACGTCACTGCGTCTCATCTGGCCAGACGAACAGCCCTCTTTCCTGCGCCACGCGGTGAACGCCGATGCGCTGCTGGAATCCGATTTGCTTGGCGATGATCGAGCATTGGACGATCTGGTGGAAGGTGATTTCGGCATTTCTGTACGCGACAGCAACGTGTCAGAGACCCGCGCCAATGCGCGCCGTCAGGCTTTTCGTGTCATCGCCGGTGGCCGCGCCGATGGCCCGACAACGTAAAACGGGCAGACTTCTAAACAAAAGACACAGCGAATACCGCCGCGTTTAGCCGTCATTTACTTAAAGGATGCAAGGTGCAATCGATTGACCACGCTTAAGCGATGTATCGATGTTGACCAGTGCCCTTGAAGTAGCCTCCTCCCACGCCGCCGACCGCCGCCGTTTTCAGCGTGTGGAAGTCAATTTGCTTGGCCGTTTCATGCTGCCCAACTGGCAGGAATATCCTTGCCAGGTCATCGACATGTCACCGGGTGGCGCTGGCATCATTTCTCCGGTCACCGGCAACATAGGCGACCGCATCGTTGCCTACATCGATCATATCGGTCGCGTGGAAGGCAAGATTTCCCGCCATATCAGCGGCGGCTTTGCAATGAGCATCAACGCCTCGTCGCGCAAACGCGACAAGCTTGCCTCACAGCTTACCTATCTGGCGAACAAAGACATTCTCGATCTGCCAGAAGATCGCCGCCACGACCGCCAGCCCGTTGAAAATCCGTACACGCGCCTCACCATGCCTGATGGGCGCGAATATCAATGTGCTGTCATGGACATCTCGCTGTCCGGCGCCGCTGTGCGCACCACGGTGCGACCCGCTGTCAATTCCATGATCCATCTTGGCAATATGCGCGCCCGCGTTGTGCGCCATCTGGAAGATGGTGTCGCGCTGGAATTTGCCTCGGTACAAAAAGACGGCGACACATCAGGTGCTTTCGTCAGTTAGAGCATTTTGCGTTCTGTCGCAGACTATCCCCGCGCAATTACATTCGACCGAGGGCTGGAGCAGCGCATTGCGGTTCGTATGAACCGCAAAACGCTTTAAAGCGCGCTAACAGCAAGCTTCAACAGCCAAAGACATGATAGCCGCGCATCCAGCGCGGCTTTTTTTTGCGCCAAAGTACAAAAAATTGATCGTGTCTGATGCGCTGTTCGTCGCAAAACGTGCCCAGAAAACCTCCTGCCCACAGCACCAGAACAAAGAGCATGCCTAGGCACGCGCGCCTGCAAACCGGCGCGTCGCCTTGCTGCACGGGCCCTTTGCGAGGATTGCTTAAAATTTTCATCAAACACGCCACAAAGGCATATCAAATACACATCAAAGGCGAATCAAATACTCGATAAATACGATTTAATATTGAGTTAGATTGCGATCTAAACTTGAACTGCAAAGTAAAAAGCACTTGCTAGAACCCTCTCCACAACAAGGAGGGGTTCCATGCGCAATAAAGTTCTTGGGATTATTGCAACCACACTGTTTGCAGGTCAATTGGGCGTCGCTCACGCGGAGCTGCCCTATATGGAAGTGTTGGGGGCGACCAGCGCACCTATTGGGTACGTTCAGCTGTGCCAGCGCGTGCCGTCATCATGTGTCCAACGCACAGCATCGCCGAGCGTCGTTCAATTGAGTGAAAACTCTTGGCGCGATTTGCTGGCTGTGAACACACACGTCAATCAAACCATTCTGCCGGTCACCGACGCTGAGCTGTATGGACACCCAGAAGTCTGGACCATGCCGACCACTTACGGCGATTGCGAAGACTATGTGCTGATGAAGCGTCAGATGCTCATTGAGCGTGGCTGGCCAGCCTCAGCGCTACTTATCACCGTGGTGCGCGAACGCTCTGGCGAGGGCCATGCCGTGCTTACTGTGCGCACAGATCGCGGCGACTTCGTTCTGGATAACCAGGAAGCCAACGTCCTGCGTTGGGATGAGACGGCTTACCACTACATCAAACGCCAATCGGAGTTTGATGAGACCGTGTGGGCCTCCATCAACGACGGTCGCGCCTAACAACCACCTTTAGGCGTTCACCGAACGCCCATCGAAAACTGGTCCGGTCACGTCCCCACCCTCCCCGTCCCCAAAGATCGGGCCAGCGGGCCGACGCCCCCCAAGCGTCGGCCCTTTTTTTTAGGGGCTTGTTTTATGGAAATGCGAAGGGTGACTGCGCGGATAAGGTGACCAATCTGCCTGATCGTCATCCCGGACGGCCAAAGGCCGAGCCGGGACCCATGCCGTCTGAGTCAGACCCTATCAAAGCCAGGCGGTAATTCTGACCATTCAACGTTGTCCTTCTCAATGAGCGCCACTTTCCACGCCCGCCGCCAGCGCTTGATCCTCTTCTCACGCTCGATTGCGTCGCGGATGTCCAAGTGTTCCTCATACCAGACAAGACGTTTGACGCCGTACTTGGCGGTGAACTTGGACCCTTCGCCGCCTTTGTCCTAAGCGATTCTGGCAGCCAGATCAGATGTCACACCGGTGTAAAGCGTGCCGTTCTTCTGAGATGCGAGAATGTAAACATAGCCCGTCATGATGGCAGCCAATGGAGCATCCAAGCCACCGGAGCACAACGGACGGTCTAACGGCATGGGTCGCGGATCAGCCTTTGGCCGTCCGGGATGACGAAGGGTGGCGGGGCAGCTTTAGACTTGCCGCATCCACCAACGCCAAACCGAAGCCAACGAAGATCGACCGCACCATATGCTTCGATGCGGCCCTGATAGCGCCTTTATATGTGCTGTTCTGTTGGCGCACTCAGATACGAAGCTATATGAGGGGTGATCTGTTAGCCGTGAATCATAAGGCCCCACCGTGACCCTACTGATCCTGTTTGTTGTGCTCGCGATTGGAGTGTCGTTTCTCTGCTCCATTCTCGAGGCGGTGCTTTTGTCGATCACACCCTCCTTTGTTGAGGCAGCCGAGGATGATCAACCGAAGCTTGCCAAGAAACTGAGAGGTCTACGCAAGGATATCGAGCGGCCTTTGGCGGCCATCCTTTCGCTCAACACCATCGCACACACGGTTGGCGCAACCGGCGCAGGTGCCCAGGCTGCGGTGGTTTTTGATGATGCTGGCGTTGGTATATTCTCCGCCGTTTTGACACTTGGCATTCTCATTCTCTCAGAGATCATTCCAAAGACGCTTGGAGCAACATACTGGCGCCCACTGGCTCCCTTTGCGGTACGCGTGTTGCCCTGGCTTATCCTCGCCCAGTTGCCTTTGGTGTGGATGAGTCAGTGGATCACCCGGCTCCTAACACGCGGCGCGGCGCACGCAGAAGTCTCTCGTGAAGAGATCACTGCCCTCACCAATGCTGGTCAGCGCCTGGGCGTCGTCGAAGAAGACGAAACGCGTGTGGTCGCCAATCTCTTCCGTTTGCCTGAAATCGCCACGAAAGAGGTGATGACGCCGCGAACAGTGATTGAACATGTGCGCGCCGAGGCGACCATTGCAGAGGTGTTGGCCGAACGCGACGTGTTCACCCACTCGCGCTTGCCCGTCACCGGGGAAACAATTGATGATGTGCGCGGCTTCGCGCTGACACGTGATCTGCTGCTGGCTGCCGTCCGCGGCAAGGAGGAGCAAACGATCGCGGACTTCATCCGAGACATCCCGCGCGTTCCAGAGGCAACAGACCTCGACACACTTCTCGATAGCTTGATGGGGCGAGACGCCCACATCGCGTTGGTTGAGGACGACTATGGTGGAACAGCCGGGCTCGTCACAATGGAAGATGTGCTGGAGACCCTGCTTGGCACCGAGATCATGGACGAGCACGACAAGGCCGCAGACCTTCAAAAAGTGGCACGCGCTCGGGCCAAGCAACAACGCAAGGACGAGGCCGCAGCCGAATAACCGTTAGGGTTTAGCCAAAAAAGAATGAGCAAAAAATGGCTGGGCTGAGGGCTGTTGAGTAAAGCCAGGCGTTGATAAAAGGCCGCCTTTGCACAGCGCCTTACTCATCAATGCGCTTCAACCCATCGCGAAACCTGGCCGCGTTTTCCACATAATGCGCGGCAGATTTTTCCAGCATGGTGCATGCCCCATCACCAAGGTCTTTCACCTCACGGGCGGGAACACCCACAGCCAAGGATCGCTCGGCAATCGCCTTGCGCTCAGAAACCAGCGCATTGGCACCAATAATCGCGTTGCTGCCGATGGAGGCTCCGTTGAGCACCGTCGCGCCCATGCCCACCAGCGCGTAATCGCCAAGCGTGCAACCGTGCAAAATGGCACGATGGCCAACCGTGCAGCCGCGCCCGATGGTCAGTGGAAAGCCAGGATCGGTGTGCATCATCACCATGTCTTGCACATTGGTATCCGGGCCGATGTCGATCCACTCATTGTCGCCGCGCAGCACTGCGCCAAACCAAACATTGGCGCCAGGGTTCAGCCGCACCTTGCCGATCACCCGGGCTGACGGCGCAACCCAAACGCTGTCTGGATCGATTATTTCTGGCCGCACACCATCAAGTTCATACAGCGCCACGTTCTATCCCCTCGCCTGGAAGCTCCACGATGTACCAAGATGAACCTCACCTTGGAATCTGTCGCGCAACGGTACAGGGATCAGCGCCCGCCTGTCACGTCATCACAACGGCAAAACTGAGCACCACAATGCCAGCGCAGACGCTCCAAACACCGGCGATAAAGAAGCTTGCAAACAGCCAACCAAGCGGGCGACGCTCAACAAGGCGTCCGCGCACCGCATTGCGCATGATGATGTAGGGCGCAGCCCAAATGATCAAAACAGCCCGCCAAACGGCGCCAAACAGCGAGACCTCAGGCATATCGCGCACCATTTCAAAACGCGCTGGCCGGTTGGCAACAAGTTGGTATCCGGTTGCCAACAAGGCAGCAACAACAAAGCCGCACGCAGCAGCATAGGTGAAGAGAAGCGGTTCGCTCATGGAAGAAGGGTCCTGTTTCACTTTGCGCCACTGCTGGGCGCTTGAACCAGGACGCCGCAAGGACCGTGCCGGATGGTAAACCAGGTGTTAACCGAGACCGCCGTATTTTCACGGCATGATCCAAGCTGACCATCCTATTCTGCGCCATGATCGCGGTTTTGCGATTTTGCCGTTCTCGTTTTTGACCGGCGCACTTATCCTCTTAAGCGCGCTGTTCATCGGACATGCGAGCTTGCGGCATATGGGGCTGGTCGTTTCCACTGGCAGCGTTGAACGGGGTGAAGCGCCTTCTTACGAGCTTGTGGTGGGTGGCATCAATTTCCGTGTGCCTACAGGCTATCTGCGCTTTGCAGAGCAGCACCGTAATGGCGTTTTACCAGGCATTGATCTGGCGCTTGCTTGGCCAACCATGGCCCCGCTTGGTGATGCCGAAACGCTGCGTGCCACACCGCGCGAGAACATCGTGTTTATCGGCATTTCTGACGTTGATGGCGCCATGGACACCACGGATCTTCTGGGCACGGTTTATCGCGAAGTTTTCGTCGGCCCCATTGAGCACACGCAAGGCGGCCTTGTTCGCCGCCAGCTCGATCCGCAAGCCGGCTATGTCGATGAAACGGTATTTTATGATATTTCGACAGGGTCAGGCTTTGCCGCCCGCTGCGCTGGTGGTGGGCAGACAGTTTGGGAAACCTGCTACCGCGATGTGGTGCTCACCAACGGCCTGACCGTCACCTATCGCTTCTCACCCTTGCTCTTGGAACAATGGCGCGAGCTTGATGAAAGCATTTTGAGCTTTTTGCTGATGCTTGCCCGATCCAGCCAGGATTATCAGGGTAATCAATAGCCCAAGAGTACGTTCCACAAACACAAAGTCAGCTAACGTACTCCCCCCTTTTTTTGACGCTGTTTCGGACGGAAAACCGGTTCCCATTTTTCCTGAAACAGTTCTAATTCAGGTCAAAATCCAAGATCGCCATGGTGAAGTTGTAAGACAGATCGTCCTCATCCTCATCGTCCTTGTGAATGAGGCCAACAAACTCTTCACCCACATAGACTTCGGCGGAATCGCCTTTGCGCGGGCGCGCACGCACCGTGATGGTGGATGAGTCGAACAGCCGCTTCAAATAGGCTTCCAGCTTCGATAGTTCCTCGGCCTGCATAGCCTACTCCTTGGATGTCAAATCATTAAAAGTGACCGGCATGTAAGCGCGATGGGTGCCCTGTTGCAACGCCATTGCAGCGCTTGATCAAATACCAGAGCCGCTATCCACATGCCGTTGGTGCGGCACGGTTTGGTCCATGCTCAAAGATGGCATGCAATCGGGCCCCTTGGGCTTGGCCATGCTGACGATTTTGGCCGGGATGCCCGCAACTGTTGCAAGTGGAGGCACGGAATCCAACACCACCGAACTGGCCGCAACGCGAGAGCCCTGGCCAAGCGTGATGTTGCCCAAAACTTTCGCCCCGGAGCCAACCAGCACACCGCCCTCCACTTTCGGGTGGCGATCACCGCCCTCCTTGCCCGTTCCGCCCAGTGTCACGTTTTGCATGATCGAAACATTGTCATCGATCACCGCCGTCTCGCCAATCACGATACCGGTGGCATGATCAAAGAAGATGCCGCCGCCCAAACGGGAAGCAGGGTTGATATCTACCTGGAACACAGCGCTCATCCGGCTTTGCAAATAAAGCGCCATGTCCCGGCGCCCATCGTTCCACAAAGCGTGAGAGAAGCGCTGGGTTTGCAACGCCTGAAAACCTTTGAAGTAGAGCAATGGCTCAACATAGCGGTAGCAGGCCGGATCGCGGTCGTAGACAGCCTGCATGTCAGCTGCCAAGTGCTGCAAGATGTCTGGGTTCTTGTCCAAGGCCTGATGCAACAGCTTGCACAGCGCCTGGTCGGCCCAAAACGCATCGGCAAGCCGCGAACAAAGCACGGCAATCACAGCATCTTCCAACCTGGTGTGGCGCAGCACCAAAACATCGAACATGGGCGCAGTTGCCGGGTCGCGATCAACAGCGGCAAGCGCATCATCGCGCACGGCCCGCCAGATAGGATCCTGCTGGGCAACCAATGGTGCACTTGGGTGAAGTGCGCTTGAGTTGAGACCTTCGGCCTCATTCGGATGGCTGTGTTTGTTCATGGTGAGGATCGTTATAGCTGGCTGTGACGACTTTCCAACCGGGAGCATAGCCCAGCAATGGCAACAAACAATGACGTCAGTATCGTTGAGTGCGAAATCAAGGGTGCGCATGCGGCGTTGACAATCCGCAACCCTGCCCGGCGCAACGCCATTTCCTTAGCGATGTGGAAACAGATATCCGAACGTGTTGAGCAGGCTGATGATGATCCAGCGGTGCACCTCATCACCTTGCGTGGGCATGCGGGCACCTTTGTTTCGGGCGCTGATATTTCTGAATTCGTCGACAATCGCGCGGATGTGGATCGCGCCAAAGCTTATGAGGCTTTCAATGGCGCTGCCTTTGCCGCCCTGCGCGATGCCAAAACGCCAACGCTTGCCTTGATTGAAGGGTTTTGCTTTGGCGGGGGTGTTGGGCTGGCGGCAGCCTGCGATCTGCGTCTGGCATCATCAACGGCCAAATTTGCTGTACCTGCGGCCAAGCTCGGCCTTGCCTACCCCGTCGATGGCGTACGTGACCTGGTGCGTCTGATTGGCCCGGGCGCAACCAAAAAGCTCTTCTTCACCGCTGATCCAATGTCCGCTGATGTCGCGCTGCGCATCGGGTTTGTTGAAGACATGGTGGAGGCCCAAACGTTTGATGACGCCACGGACAGCCTGATCACGACCATCCTCTCGCGGGCGCCGCTGACCCAACGGGCGGCGAAATCCGCCATCGCTGCGGCTTTGGATGCGAGCCAAGAGGATCAGGCCAAGCGTGATGCCGAAGCTTGTTTTGCATCCGAGGATTATGCCGAAGGCTGGCAGGCTTTTCTGGACAAGCGTCCGGCTAAATTCAAAGGCAGCTAGTCAGCCAGAAAGTCCAAAACACCAGCCTTGAAAATCTTATCGCCAACGGCGGTCATGTGGTCGCGGCTGGTGATATCCAAAAGCGTCCCAGCGGGCAGCAAATCAACCAGTTCCTGGCCATCACCGGACACAACATCCTTTGTGCCCACAGCCACCAGTGCCTTATGGTTGATGCCGCGCACATCCGCTTCGGTGATCGGATCACGGGAGGCCAGAATGCAGGTGGCCAACGCTTCGCGATCTGATTTGGTTTGCTCAGCAAAAACCCGAAAAGCGCGCGCGCCAGGGTCTTCAACAGCGCTCAACGTTTCCGAACGCAGCGCCTGAGCGATCTTTTCCGCCCCACCAATGCCGCGCACCATGTTGATGCCAAGACCACCAAAGATAAGTTTGGAAACACGATCCGGCGCATCCATACTCAAAAAAGCGGAAATGCGCGCGCCCATCGAATAGCCCATCACCACGGCCTGATCGATGTCGAGGTGATCAAGCAAGCGGCGCGCATCACCGGCCATCACGCGCGAGGGATAGAACGCTGGGTCGTAAAGCTTTTCACTTTGCCCATGGCCACGATTGTCCAGTGCAACCACGCGATGCCCTGCACTTACAAGCGTCTCAAACCAGCCAGGGCCAACCCAATTGATCTGATGGTTGGAGGCAAACCCGTGAATGAGCAGAATCGGATCCCCCTCACCTTCCTCGCGGTAAGCGATTTCAATCCCATCAGAATCAAAGCTTGGCATCGGCGCACCCCACTGGTTTGGCAGGCGAAGTACCAGTGATCGACGTCAACGACAAATGGCGCGCTTGCTGTACCTTCAAAGCCGCGCTAGACGGCTTGCAGTTCACACCACGCACGAACAAGGGCAGACCATGGCCGATAAGGCAATTCTCCATGTCCACAATCATGATGGCCTTACTCGGGTCGAAGTTGGCGCACAGTCGTTCATGTGCATTGGCGCCCGCCCGCCATTTGATCATCCGCACGTGTTTCTAACCTTTGGCGACGAGCAGGAAAAAGTTTGTCCTTATTGCTCAACGCTTTACGTGTACAATGAGGCCTTGGGTGACCATGGCGCCTCGCCGGGTGACAGCGTCTGGTTGGGCGAAGACGCGGCTTAATCGAGTCGGTGCCCAACTCGCTTCCCAAAGACCCTATTCCCATTGTCGGTGGCGGCATTGCCGGGCTGACAACAGCGCTAAGCCTTGCCCATCGTGGCGTGGCGTGCACCGTCTACGAAAAAGCTGAAAGCTTCGACGAGGTTGGCGCCGGCATCCAGCTTTCACCCAACGCGACGGCGATCCTGCGCGCGCTTGGTCTTATGGAAGACCTGCTAAAACACGCCGTTGCGCCAGCCCGCATCAAGATTGGTGATGGTCGCAATGGTCGGCGTTTGGCGCATGTTCCGCTCGGCGATAATGCGGAGACACGCTTCGGAGCGCCTTATTTGGTGATCCACCGCGCTGACTTGCAAAGCGTGCTCGTAGCGGCCTGTGAGTCGCATCCCAAAATCACCATCCAGCTTGGTGAAACCATCGATGTTCATAACCCTGAGCATTTGGTCATCGCCGCTGATGGTGTGCACTCAGACTGGCGCGCCCTTTTGCGCAGCCCGTCGCACAAACGCTTTTCAGGCTATGTGGCTTGGCGCACAACCGAACCGGTTGAGGTACCAGACGCCAATCCGCAGACTCATGTCTGGCTCGGTCCAGGTGCTCATCTGGTCGATTATCCGATCAGCGCTGGAAAAGCTCGAAACCTTGTTGCCATCGCGCAAGCAGACGATCCGCGCCCAATTCGTGCCAATCCGGTCGGACTTCTCGCCAAAGCGTTTGAAGGATGGGACTCTGGCCTTCGAGAGCGATTGAAAGCCCAGTCAGATTGGACGCCATGGCCGCTCTTTGGTGTCGATCCCGGGGATCCGTGGGTCAACGATCATGTGGCGCTAGTTGGCGATGCAGCGCACGCCATGTTGCCTTTTGTCGCGCAGGGCGGCGCTATGGCGATTGAAGACGCCTGGCTGTTGGCGCAGATGCTCAACTCCACACCGCAAGTTGATCAGGCGCTGGCGCGCTACGAGATGGCGCGCAAACCACGGGTGACGCGCGTGTGGAACGAAGCTGCACGCAACGGCAAGATTTATCATCTCACCGGCCCGGCAGCGTTTGCCCGCAACACGGTTCTTAAAGCCCGCTCAGGGCCAAGCCTGCTGGCACGGTTTGACTGGCTTTATGGCTGGAAGGCCAGCGAAACCTGATAGTCTTCTAGGCTGCTGTGTCTTCCGCTCGCGCCGGGTTCGCCAACTCATCCAACGCGCCATAGTTCAGCTTACCGGTGCCAAGCACGGGAAGCTCTTCAACGCTGACGGCTTTTTTGGGCAGCATCAGTTCAGCCACGCCATGCTCCTTGGCCCAGGCGCGCACCTCTTTGAGATCCGGGTCATCTTTCTCCGTGACCAGCACCAGCGTTTCACCCTTACGTGGATCAGGAATGGCGACCACAGCATGGGTCGCATCCGGCCAGACCTGGCTGACATAGGCTTCCACCGCGCTGAGCGAGACCATCTCACCGCCCAGCTTGGCAAAGCGTTTGGCCCGACCCTTGATACTGATCCGGCCAGCCTCATCAATATCGACAATATCGCCAGTATCGTGCCAGCCCTCAGGCAGCGGCTGCAATACGCCGGGCGCATCCACCTTCACATAGCCTGCCATCATGTTGGGCCCGCGCACCATCAATCGGCCACCTTCAGAAAGCCCTGGCACCGGTTCAATTTTGTGCTCCACACCTGGCATCAAATAGCCAACGGTGCCCGGCACATTGTCATCTTGATGATTGGCCGCCAGCACCGGCGAGGCCTCGGTGGCCCCATAGCCCTCAAGCAACTCAATATCGAATTTGTCGCGGAACAACTGACGGGTTTGCTCGCGCACGCGTTCGGCACCAAGCACCATCAGACGCACGCTCTTAAAGTCGTCCGGTTCAGCGGACTTGATCCAACCATTCACAAACGTATCGGTGGAGACGACGATCTTGGCGCCGGACTTGCGCACATGATCCGGGATTTCTTTGTAGTGCAGCGGTGAAGGATAGAAGTAAGCGCCAACACCCAAAACGATGCCAGCAATGAGGCCAGCGGTGAGACCAAAGGCGTGGAAAACTGGCAGCGCGGTGAAAAACGTGTCGCCCGGAAGGAGATCGATCACATGGTCAAACTGCCAGCAATTGGAGAGCAAATTGGCATGCGTCAGCGCCACGCCCTTCGGCACACCTTCGGTGCCGGAGGTGAACAGCATGACAGCCACAGCATCCGGTGAAATCTGGTGGCCAGGCACGCCAGACAATCCCAGTTTCAGCCGCGCCATGCCTTTGATTTTGTCAAACGTGCCGATGCCAGCGCGCAAATCTTCGGTCCACACGAACTCGCAGCGCTTGGACAATCCTTCCACCAAATCCTCAAGCCCTGCCTTCTCAATGAACGCGCGCGAGGAGACGATAACGGTAATCTCAGCCGCATCGCAGGCGGCATTCAGGCTGCGCAAACCGCTGGAGTAGTTCAGCATGGCCGGAACGCGCCCGACCGCCTGACAGCCAAAAAACACAGCCGCCACGCCTGATGCATTGGGCAAAAGAATGCCCAGCGGGGCTTCCGGTTGCCCGAGGTCACGCAGCTTGTCGCCAAGCAAAATGGCGCCCAACGTCAGCCGGTCATAGGTGAGTGACGTCTTGGCAAAATCATTGATGATAACGGTCTTACCGCCATGCTGCGCACGCGCATCGCATAGCGCGGTAAACAGCGATTTGCGCCAGGGTTCTCGCCCCGGTTCAGGCAGCGTAACGGGCTTGTTGCCGACCATCACTGGTCCAGAGTTCGCCTGACCGCCGTCCACCGGCGACGCCACCTGTTGCATCATGCGATTTGTCTCCCCGTGTGCGGCGCCATGGCGCTGGGCACGTTGTTTTACGTACTTCTAACATAGGAAGAGATTCAGCGAAACCAAATGTGAACCGCCTCCAAGCCCAAACCAGGCTGGGATCAGAGGCGGATTTATAGGGCGTCAGGCGCTAGCTTTTCAGGCGCGCCAGTGCCGTTTGAACGGCCGGGCGCGCATCAATGGTTTCCACCCAAGCGCGCGTTGCTTCAAGCGGCGGAAGACGGTCCGGTGAGGCCGTGCTCAAGAACTTGTAGCCGCCCTTCACCCAAGGAAAGCTCATCATGTCAGCGATGGTGTAGTCCTCACCCGCCAAATAGGCGTTGCTGGCCAGCCGCTCTTCCATCACCTCAAGCAGGCGGATGGATTCGGCGAGATAACGCTCGATGGCGTAGGGATGTTTTTCCTCAAGACGCGAGAAATGGCCCCATTGGCCGATCATCGGACCAAGGCCACCAACCTGCCAAAACGTCCAGACGAGCGCGTCGGTGCGCGCTTGCCCGCTGGTTGACAGAAACTGCCCATGCTTTTCGGCCAGATGCATCAGAATGGCACCGGACTCAAACATCGTTTGATTGCCATCGACGAGGGCGGGAATTTTGCCGTTCGGGCTGATAGCGCGGAAACCAGCTTCGTGCTGCTCGCCTCTACCGATATCAACCATCATGATATCATAGGTGAGGCCGAGTTCTTCCAGCATGATCGCCGGTTTTTGCCCGTTGGGCGTGTTCCATGTGTGGAGGGTAAGCATTGGAAAATCCTGTTCAAAAACTGTTCTGTTGGGCCGCGATATGCGCCTCGACATTCCCCTTGGCTACCCTTTGACTCCCGTAACCACGCGAATGTGATAGGCAGAGAGCGTTGCGCGATCAGAGGTCTTCCATGCCACAAAATACCCTACCCTTGGCCGACCTGCGGGTTCTTGATTTCGGCCACACAGTTATGGGCCCAACAGCCGGCTTGATCTTGGCCGATCTCGGCGCGGAGGTAATCCGCATCGAACCGGCGCCAGGTGGTGACCCCACGCGGAAACTGAAAGGCTTTGGCACCGGGTATTTTCCGTTCTTCAACCGCAACAAGAAGAGCGTTGCGATCAACCTAAAGGATCCCGAGGGCCTGGCGCTTGCCAAACAGCTTATCGAGACAGCCGATGTGCTGATCGAGAATTTCGGCCCGGGCACCATGGAGCGTCTGGGCCTTGGCTATGAGGCGCTGAAAGACGCGTATCCCCGCCTCATTTATCTGTCGCTGAAAGGCTTTTCCGCTGGCCCCTATGAGAACCGCGTGGCCTTGGATGAGGTGGTACAGATGATGAGCGGGCTTGCCTATATGACCGGACCGCCTGGCCAGCCTCTGCGCGCTGGCTCGTCCGTGGTCGACATTATGGGTGGCATGTTTGGCGTGATCGCGATCCAAGCTGCCCTGCGCGAGCGCGAGACGAACGGCAAAGGTCAGTTGGTCACTTCCAACCTCTTTGAGTCGGCCATGTTCTTGATGGGCCAACACCTGGCCTATGCAGCACTCTCCGACGATCCCGTGCCGCCCATGCCCGCGCGCGTATCGGCCTGGGCGGTCTATGATCAGTTCACGACCGGCGATAATGAGCGGGTGTTTTTGGGCATCACCTCAGACCGCCATTGGGTGCAGTTCTGTGAGGTTTTTGATCAGCCAGAACTGGCTGCCAATAATACCCTTTCTACCAACAATCAGCGCATCGAAGCGCGCAACCAGCTCATGCCAAAAATGGGCGAGATTATCAGCAGCTTGACGCTGGCTGAGCTGGCCGACAAAGCGACCTTAGCCAAGTTGCCTTTTGCGCACATTGCCAATCCGGAACAGCTTTTTGACGACCCCCACCTCAACGCGGGCGGCAGACTGCTGGAGACGGTGTTGCCAGGCGGGGTTGCAACCAAGCTGCCAGCTTTGCCGATCGAGATGGATGGCCGCACGGCTGCCCTTTCAAGCAACCCACCTGCCCTCGGCGCAGATACGGATGCTGTTCTGGCTGAACTTGGCCTGTCAGACATAGAGATCGCGGATCTCGCCGACCGGCAGATCATAACGCGCACCCAGTCATAAGGACCCGACCATGAATGACGTTTCGGACTGGTGGTCCACCAGCATCATCGACATGGAACCAGGCCGCATCGAGCTGCGCGGCCATCCTGTTCAGGATTTGATTGGCCAAGTTACCTTTCCGCAGATGATCTGGCTGATGGTGCTCGGGCAAATGCCCTCACCGCAGCAAGCCAAGCTGCTGGAATGCGCGCTGGTCGCCGCTGTCGATCACGGTCCACAAGCACCCTCAATCGCCACGGCCCGCATGGCAGTGACTTGTGGTCTGGGGCTAAACGGCGCCATGGCAAGCGCCGTCAACATGCTCGACGATGTGCATGGCGGCGCAGGTGAACAGGCGGTGGAACTCTATGGCTGGGTGCAAGGCCTGGTCGCATCAGGCACACCAGTTGAAAAAGCCGCTGAACAAGCCATCGACCGTTGGCAAAGCGACCGCAGTCGGTTTGTGCCGGGGTTCGGCCATCGCTTTCACAAACCCGAGGACCCCCGCGCGCCACGCTTACTTGGGCTGGTCGATGAAGCAGCCTCGCAAGGCACCGTGACAGGCGAGTTCGCTGCTATCGGGCGCGCCGTCCAAACCGTGCTCAACACCCGCAAGGGCAAACCGGTACCGATGAACATCGACGGCGCAACGGCGGTGATTTACGCTGAACTGGGGTTCGAAGGCCCGCTCGCCCGTGGGCTTTTTTGCCTCTCACGCTCCGTCGGCATCATCGCCCACGCCTGGGAACAGATGCAGCAGGGTGGCCGCAACAAAGGCCCCACGCCACCCACCTATCGCTGGACCTATACCGGCGATTCCAAGACCGGAAAAACGGACTGATTTCATTGCCGACAGTCATCGACACTACTTCTACGTAAGCGCTCTCGACATCTGCTTTGCAAGCACTGCCAAGCGTAGTCGTTTTCTTCAAAAACGACTTTGGTGCGCCCGGGGGGAGAAACCTCGAACACCGACGAACTCCCTGACACACTTTTTGAGACATTAAAGGAATGGGGCGAATATCTCAACAAAGAAGATATAGATATCAATAAGGTAACCCCAAAGCGGCAGCCACGCCAAAGCAACGGCCCGTCGCCATGCTGAGGACAAGGGACGCTAATCAACATAAGACGCTTGGGCCGAACTTTGGTAAAGTTGCGAAGTCGACGAAGGCCAAAACCAAAGCTCCCTCACCTCTCACTCTGCGGCTTAGCACAGAAGAACGACACAGCTTGAAACAGCGCGCGGGAGAAAATGGCCTAAGTGTCAGCGCCTATGTGCGCTCCTGCCTGTTTCAGAACTCCGGCCAGCGGAAAAACTACCCGATCAAAGACCGTGTTGAATTGGCGCGTCTGCTTGGGCTGCTAGGGCAAAGTGAGATTGCGACCAACCTGGACACCTTGGCGGATGAAGCGGCCTGCGGGAGTCTGTTGTTTGACGAAGACACCCAAGCCAAGATTCAGGCCGCACACGACCATGTATGCTTTATGCGTGAATGCCTGATCGCTGTGCTTGGTCTTCGGGAGACGCAAGACAAGTGATCCTCAAGGGCAACAGACGGGGCGGAGCAACACAGCTTTCCGCTCATCTTCTCAATGAAGAAGATAACGACCATGTCACCGTGCATGAACTGCGCGGTTTTGTGTCCGACGATCTGCGCGGTGCTCTGATGGAAGCGTACGGCGTAAGCCGTGGTACAAAGTGCCAGCGGTTTTTGTATTCGCTCAGCCTCAGCCCGCCGCAAACTGAAAACGTTCCCGTGTCGGTTTTTGAGGACGCAGTAGACAGGATCGAAAAACAGCTTGGTTTTGAAGGCCAGCCACGCGCTATTGTCTTTCATGAGAAAGAAGGACGCCGTCACGCGCATTGTCTGTGGTCACGGATCGACGTGCAAAGAATGAAAGCTATTGATCCATCTTACGACAAACTTCAGCTCCGGGACATCTCTCGCTCCATCTACATGGAACAAAAATGGAAGATGCCGCGCGGCCTGATGAACAGCGAAGAACGCGATCCACTCAATTTCACAATGGCTGAATGGCAACAGGCCAAGCGTCAAGGCGTTGACCCCCGAACGATCAAAACAACTATTCAAGAGTGCTGGGCCGTATCAGATTCACGAGATGCTTTTGCCGCAGTCTTGCGAGAGCGCGGCTATTGGTTGGCACGAGGTGACAAACGCGGCGCTGTCGTCGTGGACTGGCGGGGAGAAGTCTACGCCGTCGCGCGAATGGCAGGTGTCAGAACGAAAGAGGTCAAGGACAGGCTGGGAGATTGTACCGATCTGCCAAGCGTAGATGAGACAAGTGCAATGCTCGCTGAGCTCATCACAGAAAAGCATCGTGAATTCGCGAATGTAATTGAAGACCGCTTCGATGACGAACGCGCGTTCCTCACCGACAAAAAGAAAGCGCTGGTTCGGAGGCAGCGCGCCGCGCGCGCTAAACTCATCGCAGACCAAAAGACCCGACGGGGTGAGGAAACGAAGCGTCTTGCCGCGCAGCTTCCACGAGGGTTGAAAGCGCTCTGGTTTCGTCTAACTGGCCGTTACGCCTTGATCAAAAACCGAATTGAAGGCGAGTCAGAAGCGACCCTTATAAGGGATCAGATGGAGCGACAGCGTCTCATCCAGGGGCAGCTAAATGAGCGACGGCGGCTTCAGACCGAGATTGCTTCGCTCCAGTTTCGCCGGGAGCTTGAGATGAAGCGCGTCGATCACGCTATGAACAAGCCGTTGCATCGTGAAGATGATAAGCCGACACCGCACAAAAAACATCATTCGCAGAGGCGGTTAACCCAAAAACTGCAAGCAAGATAAAATGCCAATGTAGTACCTATCTTTTCCACAGTCACAAAAACGGTTGGCACCTATAAACCAACATGATGTTGACCGTGTGCCGGTAGACCAATTATGTCGGAATTAAGACAATTGGATTTATTGAATTATGCTCAGTTTTCTTCGTGTATTCGGTCGTAATTTGAGACTAGCCATCTTGAGTTCATTCTTATGGGCAGTCTGTTGGTCGATAGCATTTTTCGGATCGAACGCTATCATCGAATTTAGTGGACGTTCTCAGCTCCCCAACGAAGCTGCAAATTCCGACGCCGCAGCTCAAATCACAGCGTTGGCATTAACGGTTGCCGTTGCTTCCAGTCACATACCTAAGCTGATCTCGTACCTAATGGAATGCGGAACTGATTTTCAGAGTGTCTTCGACAGTGGATATCGGAAGTCCGATGGAGTCCACTACACCCGGCTTGCATACTCCTCAGTCTTTCTCATTTGCGCGTATTTGATAATTTGGGACCGAGTCGATCTGTCGACCCAGAATACGGCAATCATTTCTCTGGATTTTGCAATATATTCTGTAACCTTTTGGCCAGTAATTGCGTTTATATATGCAACCCAAGTGGTTTTCTCGTGGCCAGAAGAAGACCGTGGGGCACAGCTACTTGACGGGCACATGGCAACGATGATCTGAGGTAAGTTATCCACCGTCGTTGACTCAAGCTAGCGATTCGTGTTTTCAATGCGCACTTTTTGCGCGATCCTTTGATGGATGAAAAAATTGAAGGATCAAGATTCTCTTATACCGTGGTACACTAAAGCAGCGTCCAGTCTAATGGGCGTGAAGCTGGTTAGCTGTATGCCGATTCTCGCTGGAGCAGCGGATAGAAGCATAGTTACAGACGCCGCTCGCCGAGAGTTGTCTTTAAGCGAAGCTCCCTCAGAGACCGTCTTTTTTAACCTTCGTCCGGACGCGGAGGTGCTTCAAGAGTACCCTGGCTCGCGCTTCGACTACGTCGTAGGTGATTCCGACGCAGAAACCGACACGGTTCGCCGACTAGACAATCTGGACATGGTTTATTGGGCCAAACTGAGCCACGACCATGTTTTTGATTACAACCAAGCTGTCATCATGAGATGTTGCGAAGCGGGCGATGGCATGTCCTCAGAAGTAACTGCCGATGAGAACTGGTTGTGCATACGGCGCGTTGGAAATGAAAATCGACAAGTATTCACGGAGAGCGGGGACTTGTTCGTACGGTCCAAACGGGCCGACGGTGTCATCCACACCCAAACGGTACGACCCGAAAAAGTCCTTGGTTACGTGTTTGGGAAGTATCACATCAAGAATCGGGCATTTGTTCAGGCCGCCACTTCAGGGCCTTTTTTTTCGCCCGGAAAAGTGTCACTCGACGCTTATTAGTGCCCTTTTTCTTGGGGGGGGTGAAACGGGGGGCAGCATGCCCCCCTCATGTCTGCCTGCCAAGGCAGACCAAGAAGGCCGTGTAATACACGGCCACATCTTGCGGAAAGCGGCGCACAGCGACGCCAACGGTCCGACAGTTTCATATCGGCTTTATATGACCCGAACCTGAACCGATCTTGCGGTTCAATTTGCCCTGCCTTGATCCAATCAATCTAACGCTTTCTAAGCCCATTTGAGCGGCCACACCCCGCACCATTCCACAACGGATTGAATTTCCCGCTTGCGATTTTGTTCCTGTTTTGTTTCCTTGGCACGTCATGCTAAACGGAACCGAACCGATATGCGCAAACCCGCTGCTGTTGAATGCCTCTATCTCGATTTTGACGGATTCTTTGCAAGTGTTGAACAACAAGCCAGACCGGGCTTGAGGGGGCGCCCTGTAGGAGTCGTGCCGTTTGCCGGAACAAACCGAACCTGCGTGATTGCAGCTTCCAAAGAAGCCAAGGCGCGCGGCGTTACCAATGTCATGAACGTGGCCGATGCACTGCGGATATGCCCTGATATTGCGCTCATTCCGCAATCGCCAGATCTTTACCGCCGGGCGCATAATACGCTTTTGGCTGAGATTGCGACCGTCGTACCCATAGATGCGATCAAAAGCATTGATGAACTGGCGTGCCGTGTAGATGCGGCTCAAGCGACCCGACCAAGGGCTGTCGCGCACGCAGTGAAGTCTCGGATCGTACGTAATGTTGGCTCAAGCATCACGTGCTCCATTGGCTTTGCAGCCAATCGGCACTTGGCGAAAATTGCTTGCAAGATGGACAAACCCGATGGCGTGACTATCTGGTCGCCTGATGTGTTGCCGGGGCCGCTTCTGGCGCTGAAGCTTGAAGACATTCCGGGCATTGGTAGGCGCATGGAAGGGCGATTGGCGGCAGCCGGGATCAAGACCACACGCCAACTTTACGAAGCACAACCAAAGCGCCTGCGTAAAATCTGGAACAATGTCATAGGCGAGCGCATGTGGTATGCGCTGCATGGTTACGCGCTTGCTGCTGAGCCAACCGAACGTGGCATGTTCGGTCATGGCCGTGTGCTTTCGCCGGAAGAGCGCACTTTACCAAAAGCCCGGGATATGGCCCGTTTGCTTCTGGTCAAAGCTGCGCGGCGCTTGCGCCGAGAAGGGTATCTCGCTAGCCGCTTGTTGGTTTTTTTGGAGCTGCGTGGCGGCGAGTGGACACAAAGACGGTCTTTGCCTGCTGTCCGTGATGATCAAGCGGTTCTGTCAGCTTTCGAGGTGATATGGGCAGAAACTAGGCGATTGCCCAGAAACAGCCTTGTGTTCCGCGTGGGTGTGCAGCTTTACGACATCTCACCTTCTGACGAGCGCCAAACGGATATGTTGCTGGATGATGATGCCGAGCGGCAACGGTGGGAGGCGATCACAGCGGCAACCGACGCTCTGAATTCCAAATATGGCGGCACGTTCGTTCATATCGGAGACTGGTCGCCACCAGAGGGCGGCAATGCCGGCGGTAAGATTTCTTATACGCGGATTCCATCAGCTGAGGATTTTTGGTGATGAGCTGGAAATCCAATATTCAGTTGCGTGACCTCGCAGACAATCAACGCTTAGAGTTCACTTGCAAGAAATGCGGCCACACGCGTTATCTTAAAGCCACTGACTTGTTGGACGTGACAGGTGCGATGTATCTCTACCTAGACGAAGTTGAAAGCCGCGCCCGGTGCAATCAGCGTGGCTGTGGCGGTCAAGGCCGCCTGGCTCTTGAGCAATCAAGTCTCTCTAGCGGCTTCATCGGCGGAATGGCATGAGCTGGACTCATTGAAGAATGACTGAGGGTTATACTCGAAAAGACCGCCGCTCCGGGGATGGCGGCAGCGACGGTCCGTGGGGATAGAAGGCTTCAAGCCGCCTCCTAAACAAAGATGGTGCGTGAATCTATCAGAGCAATCAATTGCGGTTTTAGGATTTTTATGCACGCAGAGGTGGCAAGACGGCGCAAGCCAGGCTCGCCAAAAACCGCCCCGAAATAGGAGGCGGTTTTCTAAGCTTTATACTTCTTTGTTTGAGGATCTATCGTTTGTCCCAAGCGCGTGAGATGGAATTGACAAGACTGCTGACGCCGTGGCGGATCTGTAAATCCGGCAGGGCTTGAATTTGCCCGGCCAATCGAAGCGTAGCGTCCGACAAATCTTGCGCCCTAATATCTACGTCTTCCACACCAAGGAAATAAG
Source organism: Pseudomonadota bacterium (assembly GCA_039814945.1). Lineage (GTDB taxonomy): Bacteria > Pseudomonadota > Alphaproteobacteria > Rhizobiales > MH13 > MH13. The sequence goes on along the minus strand of JBCCAF010000008.1, from coordinate 103,678 downwards.
CAAGAGACATGTCCAGTTCCCGGCTTGTCATATAAAGTCGTTCCGATGAGAGGCGGTTTTCTCCAATCTCATATTTTTGGAGCTGTTGTCGCGAAATGTTCAATCTTCGAGCAAGTTCCTCTTGCGATAGTCCTCGCGCCAAGCGCGCTTTTCGCAGCCTTTCACCAAGTCTTTTGTCAAAAGCAGTTGTCAATTTATTGGTCATGATTGCCTCCCTGATTTGAAGGCGGGCGATATGGCGCGCCGTTTGCGACCGAGTGCATAAGCAATGCCGTCAAATCGGCATGGTCACGCCGCGCATCCAGAAACAGACTTGCCAAATTCCGTGCATGCGCCTTCAGAAGCGCCCCTTCCCGGTTGTGAAAGACACCGAACATCAGCTTGACTGTGTTCGCCGTTTTCCAGCTTCGGTAAGCACCGATGGCTGCCTTTGCTTGGTCACGGTATTGCGCCACCTGCGCTTCGGCTTCTTTCAACGTTAAAAAGTCCACGTCCTTGAAGCTTCCACCGCGTTTTAGCGTGCGGATGGCTTCGTTAGCCGCGTTTTCTGGGAGGCGGTTAAAGAGCCGATCCCAAAGAGTTTCTTTTAGTATGTCCATAAGTATTCCCCTTTCAATATAGATATTATGAAAACTAATGATGAGATTTATATGGACAAATCATTAATATTCAGTTAAAAAGATGTTTATACTATCAATATTGATTATTTATACATATATACGAGAGAATTATACCTATGGAACTATCGAGAAAAATCCGGGGAGCACGAGGGGTTTTAGATTGGACGCAGGAAGATTTGGCAGTTCAAGCAGGCGTTTCCAAACCAAGTGTTGACCGTATTGAACGTGGGAACAATCCATCTGGTCGAACACGGTTGAAGATAACCAATGCGCTTGAGAGGCAGGGTGTCTATTTGTCCCGCAACCGCATTGAGTATGACGACAATCCCATTGTCATTCTCAAAAACAAAAACCCGCTAGATTGCTATCTTGATCTTCTCAGCGATGTTGAACGGGTTTTAGCTCAACACCGTAATCCCGAACTTCTCATAGCCCATGCTGATGATCGGGTTTCGCCTCAAGCGGTGAATGCGCAATACGACTCCCTTCGGGCAGATGGCGTTGCGATGCGCCAGCTTATTGAGGAGGGCAATCCTGAGTTGCGGTTTCCGGCAGAGGAATATCGCTGCATTCCGTCCGCGTTCTTCATCAATCGTGTCACCGTCATATACGGGGACTGCGTTGCGACGGTAACTGCTGGTGAGAGTCAGATTTCGATCTTTCGTGATCCGGTCAACGCTGAGCGCGAACGCAATATGTTTGAACTGCTTTGGTCTACACTCGCCCCACCCGTGGAAAGTCAATCTGATGGGGCGGCGTAAAAACGAATTTCCAGCGCAGACAGGCCCTTACGCTGTCAAGGTCAAGAACGGTGCCCATTGGCGCGGATTCAAAACTGCTAGGCTCCAAATCAGTGTTGGTCAGCCCTATCATGAAGGCGACAAACTGGGTGCAACACTGGATTGGTGCAAACATCGCTTCGATCATGTCATTGTCTGCGTCAATGACACCTTGCAGCGCTTAAACGGACAGTTCGACGGACTGTCTCCTGATGAGGCTTTTGCAGCGTCCAAGCTGGCAGGAGATGAGTGGATGAATCGTTACGCAGGTAGTATCGGAATGCTGCCAAGCGCCGAAATCCATAGTTGGGAGGACTGGCGCGCGCGACCAGACTACGCAAAGGCGTTCGCGCAAACGCAATCGCTCTATGCAAACAACGCTGAGTTTCGCGGAGCCATCGATGCCAATATCAAGGACTTCTGGGCGCGGCGCAAAATCCGCGACGGGCTAACCGGTGATTTTGGTTTCACAGATTTTGCCGCGTGTTCCAGGGCATACTTGATCGAGGAAACGGCTGTCTTTTCGATGATGTTCAAAGACAAGCGCGCCGTAGATGTATACCCGGGCAGCGTCTTATTGCCGTCTGTCGTGTTTCAAGGGCGGCATGTTCCCGGCGCACCAGAGGGGTTGGATCAAGGCGCTTTCACCCGAATTGATTTCAACAAGAAGCGGGATAGAGAGCTAAAAGTCGCATAATTTGGCGGACATTTTTCGGATGGCGGCTCACACATTCCAATCCCAAGAAACGGCAGCAATGCGGAGAGGGCGTGTGGAAACTGTGGACACTGCTGAAGTCGTAGAATGGTGTTGCCCACATCAGGAAACTGCAACAGTTACAGGGCATGAATTTCCAGCCCGCGCATGAGCGTGGACTGGAGTTCTCATGCCCCCGCGCTGAAGCCAGGTTTTCACACGGCCACCGGACTTTTGAGACTTTCAACCCAGATGTCCAAATGGAAAGCCGGCAGAAAAGGAAATACGCGGCGCTGCACAATTCCATTCGATTTGACTCGGTAACGCTGCAAACTAGGCGACCCAAATCCGTGCTTGTCAGAGTAGTGTATTCCGATGTTTGAAGGCTAAATCAGCCTAGGTTTCCGGCACACATTCATCACCATTTGCTAATGGAAAGTCCGTTTCCGCTCTGAGGTTTAGTCCTAAATTGGGGAGCGTTAGCCGTTTACAATGCGGTCTGGGCAGTTCTTCATTCTCCAATCGAAAAACCAAAGTGGGACCATTGTGGTTTGGTAATGAGTCCCACATTTCTATGCTAAAGTGACAAGCTGCAGATCGCAATTATGTCTGGGAGGATCCAGTGGACGAAGCAACAGTAAATTCGACTGCATTACTCGAAGAGCTGAACTCATTAAGTAATGACAAAGTGCCCTACATTAGAAGATATGGGAATTTTGATAGTGCGCCGATCACCTTTCATCGACCGCTACACTTACCGCTAGATATCGCTAATTTTGTTCCGAATTCAACAGAAAATCTCGAATATAGCGTGGGCTTCGGTAGAAATTCGATTAATGGCAACCACACCGCCAGCGCGATCGAAGACGTTGAACCCGTCATAGTGAGCAAAGTTACTACCACTGCGGAAATAAGAAAAATTTCTACTTACGAAGAATTATTTCGCGAGATGAAAGTTTCTGTATCTGCAAATTTTCCTTTGTGGTCTGGCTACGGAGACGCAAAAGTAGAATTTGTTCGGACGATCGAATTCAACTCCACTAGTGTTTATATGCTTGTAAAAATTGTTCAAACCTTAGAAACGGTTCGTCTTCGGTTTCCTAAATTAACAAACGACGCAAAGAAAATATTGTTTGATAAAGGTGAAAAGGATTTTATTCGGACGTTTGGTGATGAATATATCAATGCGGTAGACATAGGAGGAGAATTCTTTGCTGTCGTGGAATTCTATTCACAGAACTTATCTGATAAAACCTACATAAACGGAGAATTAGATTTAATCGCGGGGCCAGTAGCACTTAACGCAACCCTTGAACAGAAAATCAACAAAACAAGTAATTTCGAGACCGTCAAAATTGACATGTATAGGTCTGGTTCGGTTGAAAAGTTGCCTGATCATGAACACGTAATCGAATATGCATTAAATTTTCCAACTGAAATAAGCCAAAGTGGGGGCACCGAAATTAATCAGGTATATGCCCCTTATGAGGGGGTTATTAACGATTCGTCAATTTCAACACCAAACTTAAATAAGCAGATGATCTTTGTTAGAGAACTAGTCATTCTCTCGGATAGGGTTCACTCGTTGAAAAACAATTACTTGTACATTAACAGTGGTCAAGTATGGCAGTTTTTTGTGTATCGACATGGTGTAGTGGCGCCTCCTCCTCCTGTATATAAGGGAGGCTCACCTATCAAATATTTACAAGAATATATAAAGTGGCAGATTAGATATAGTAAGATAATATCAGAAGACAGGATAAAGCAGAGAAGAGAATTTATCGAATCGAACGAGCGTAAGATTAGGATATGCGAAGAGTATATTAGAAAGATTGACGACGTAGCAGTCATTTTACAATCTGATCCGCTTGCGGCAATACCTGATATTCCCAAATTAGATTTTGAAGTTCTGGAGCCGGTTCCTGAGATCATACCTGGGTTGGAATTCCCACTCGAAGTGTCAAATGACGGAAATCCCCTAACAAGGTTTCGGGTTGCATTTGCCTATCCCACTCAGGGACTCCTGATAAAATATCAATTTCACTATTGGCATAGATATAACGGCTCAGGTTTCAAGCCGCATTCTCATGGTGAGGATGGGCCTGTACACTCAGCTGGCGAACAAACCTCATATGGAAGAGGAGTAATGGGTGTACGATTTTGGCTCGAGGGGCCGCGTGCTGCTGAGCACAACATAAGTTATTCGATCCAACTAACCGATGGCGCGTCTGAATTTGGCCAAAATAGAGATAATGTTGGGCGTTGGGACAACTCTCCAATTCAACTTCCGTTAATCAGCTCAATTTCGGTTACCGTTCGAGCAAAATCATAACGACATGATTGACAAAGGAAATCACTGTTCCGAACTTCCATATACGCATAGATCGCAAGCACGACGACGTTGTTGACAATGACTCGTTGCTTTCCGGCGTATGGACTTCGCTAGGCCAACCACAATTGCGCTTTTACATTTCGATAATGCGGCTTATCGACAAACTCCCGCGAAGATCAGTTTGGACTGAGATTTCTCAAGCAGACCGTCCAATCAAATGTTTAAAACGGGCTCAAAGCCGCCGTTGCTGATCGATATCAGCGTGTGGATAGCATGCGTTGTCTAGCGACCCAGGCCTGGGATAGTTGGTTGGATCGCGTTTGCGAGTTCGGCGTCGAGGTTGAGGTCAAGAGCGGTTTGTGTTGTAGGCGCGGCGTTGGTTGGTTCTGATGTTTCCATGTCTGGGATATGCGCGCGGACGGCATCCGGTGCGCTTTCGCGTAAAGTCTCACGCAACTCGTCATATTCCGGAACGGCCAGATCGCCGCTATCAAGACGTTCTGCTGCGTCGTCCAAATCTGATTGATATTCCAGCAATTCTTGTTGCTCAGTTTCCAACGCACGAACATCCGTAAGCTGTTTAAAATAGGTCTCGGCTTGCGGATGGTGATCTGGGATTTCCTCTGGAGTGATTATCTCAGGTGACAGTTCATTCCCGAATTCATCGAACACCCGTAGGCCGTCTTCTGATTCAAAAACCCTTCGCCCATCATCGAGCGTATGTGCTTGAGCAAGGGTCGCCTGCAGACGTTCACGCGCAAAGTCCAATGCTTCCCGGTTTATCTCCAACGCTTCAATCGTTGCCGTTTGGTAGGCATCTAGTTCGATACGAAAAGTTTCGGCCTGTTCTGCCGTAACCACGGTCGCAGCGAGGTCACCAAGCTCCGCCGAGTCATTGCGCGCCTCATCCTGTTTTTGTCGGCGCTCCCGGTCTTGCACCGTTTTGTGCTGATGCATTGCACGGCGATAGGCTTCTTCATTTGCACCGCGTTTGAAGCTAGATCCCAACAGTCCTGAGAGCGCCGCAGCCTGCATCATTCGCCGCACTCCCTGCTGATCAGAACTGCAATGATGGTGTTCGGGAAATGATCCGGAAATCGATCAAACGCGGCCTGAATGAGTTGAAATGTTTGGCCATCGCTTTCGTAAAACCAGCGGTAGATGCAGTTCATCCCTGAATTGTCGCGTTCGCCACGGGCTTCAGTGTCGCGAACGAGCCGTGCATAGGCGAGCCCTTCAAGGATGCCCGTAACGTAAAGAAATCTGTCGCCCGCTGGCATTTCCCGCATGACGGTTTCCGACGTCATAAACGCCTCGGCGTTATCGTTTGCAAGTGCGGCCTGTGCATTCATTAGGGTTGCGCAAGCAAATGTTGCATTTCTTGTGTATCTTACTGCTCGATTATTGTACATAAACGACCCTTTTTGTGTTTATTTGATGTTGAGGGTCAGATTTTGTTAGAATGATACAATAACGTAAGGAAACCTGGTATGGCGCCGGAGGCCATATGGCGCAGGACAAAAAGGGTCGTTTTTGTGACAAAGGGAGATGAGGTCAGAACCAGCTAACGGACTGAAAACAATGAAAAAGATTGCATACATTCGTGTGTCTACCGCCGATCAGAAGCATGACCGCCAGGTTTTGGGTCTTGGCGATCTTTGTGACGAGCTTCACATTGAGACGATTTCAGCGATCAAGAAGGCGCGGCCTGTCTATGAGAAGGTCATGCGGCGTCTGAAGCCCGGTGACGTGTTCGTCATTTGGGATTTGGACCGCGCGTATCGCTCAACGCGAGATGCGCTGGACCAGCTTGATATCTTACGCGCGCGCAGCATCTCTATTCACATTGCCAATCTTGGGTTGGACACCAGCACCCCGTATGGCGTTTTGATCTACACGTTCATCAGCGCGCTGGCGCAGTTCGAGCGTGATCTTCTATCGCAGCGCACCAAAGAAGGCATGGAGGCCGCGCGGCAAAACGGCAAACAGATTGGCAGACCGCGCAAGCTCTCTGCCGATACGCTTGACCGAATTGCAGATCACCTGGAAGCCAAGGAATTCACCGTTGAAGAAGTGGCCTTGCAGTTTGATATGCATGAGCGGTCTTTGGCCCGCAATCTGCGCGAGCGGACAGCAGAGCGGGGATAACTGACGACAGCAAAGTCGAAAGAGGGCGGAAAGCGGAAGTTCGCTGCGGATGCAAATTGAAACTTCCGTGGTGGTGAAGCCGACATCCAGTTTCCGGCGATTTCTGGATCATTGCTGTTTATTCACAGCCCGAAGACAACCCGTAGCGGTCACCGCAAAGTTGCGAACTCCGTTTAATTGCAGCAATAATAGAACAGACTGGAGTGGCATTGGAACAGTGCGTAAAGTGAGAATATAGTTCTTCTAAGAAGTGTATCCTTTGGGAAAGTCTTCAAATAGAGTTTTCAAAAATGAACCAATGTAAAGAATGGTTGCGAAATGGAACTCGAAGACCTCGCAAAGCAGTGCCAAAATTGCGCTCAGAAAAATCCTGTTATTGTACTCGGCAGCGGAGCGTCAATTCCGCACGGCATTCGAGGTATGGGAGATTTGGCCGTGTGGCTTCGCGATAAAGTGGAAGCCGCCGCCGGTGAAGAATCAAATCAATGGCTTCTTGTCAAAACTGCGCTCGCCAACGGTGACCATTTGGAAGCTGCGCTAGAAAACAAGACTCTGCCCGAATCCTTGGTCGTTAAGATTGTCCGCAGTACCTGGGATTTCATCGCTCAGGACGATTACGCCCTGCTCAAATCAGCGATAAAGACTGAGACCATTTTTCCGCTGCGCTCGCTGTTCACGGGGCTGTTCCGAAGTACAAACCGCAACATCCATGTCGTAACCACAAACTATGACCGCGTTGCCGAGTATGCCGCCGACTCAGGTGGCTACATACACAACACTGGGTTTCTTCCGGGTTATCTGCGCAGAGCCGATGGGGCCGAGAATTTAATCTTCAAGCAAGGGTCTTACCTAGCGCGGACTGTGACAGTCTGGAAGGTCCACGGGTCTCTTGACTGGTTTTCAGACCCTAATGGGGGCGTGATGTCATTGCCGATGACGAGCGAACTTCCGGACGGTTTGGTGCCGCTGATCGTTACGCCAGGCGTAAGCAAATATCAGCGGACGCACGACGAACCTTTTCGGAGCGCGATTCAGGGCGCTGATCGTGTGTTGAGTGCAGCTACAGCCTTCATTTGCTTGGGTTACGGGTTCCGTGACAGCCATATTCATCCGAAGCTTATAACGCGGTGCCGTGTGCATGACGCTCCCATCCTGGTCGCAACGCGCACTTTAACACCCGAAGCGAAGGACTTTCTAAGGAACAACGCTGGGCGTCACTACCTTGCGCTCGAAAACCACGACGACGGGACCATGGTTTACAACCGGGATAACCCGGACGGTGTTGTTGTTACTGGTGGCAAGTATTGGGAGTTGCCCACGTTGAACGAATTAGTTGGGTTTTAGGAGGAAGAAATGGGCATTCTCGATTTCAAAGATGATGAAAGTCTTGGCAAGATTATTGCCGTTGATACGGCCACAGTGACGGTGCGCGTCGATGAAATCGAACGCTTAAAGCGGATTCAGGTCAATCGGTTGACGGCGATCAGAAGCTCGAAGGCTGGGCAGCACTTGATCGGGATTGTCTCGCGGATCACGCGCAAGGCAGGTGACGAAGCAGCCATAGACGGGGCTGGGGAAGATCCGGAAGCCGCGCTCCCCGAGAACAACCTTGTGCGGGTCGCTCTGATTGGAACACTCGTGGACAAGGATGGGCTAAAAGAGAACGTCTTCAAGCGCACACTTGAGACTGTGCCTGAAATCGATGCGGATTGCTTCTCTCTAGAAGGTCAGCGCCTGACAGACTTCATGCAGGTCATTTCACAGGTCTCCGGCGATGGCCCGCAGCTCGACCTTGGTCGCTACGCGCTAGATGAGGATGCGAGGGCGTTCTTGAACGGCAACCGTCTTTTCCAGCGGCATGCAATTGTGGTTGGTAGCACGGGCAGCGGCAAGTCATACACGACAGCGCGACTTCTGGACCAGATTGCAGAACTTCCGCAAGCCAACGTCATTTTGTTCGACATCCACGGTGAATATAAAACCTTGGAGAGCGATGAGTTCCGACATCTGCGGATCGCTGGACCAGGGGACATTGGACAGAACCGAGGATTGGCCGACGGTGTTCTTCATCTGCCGTTCTGGCTCCTGGGCTATGAAGCTCTAGTTTCCTTGTTTGTTGATCGGTCTGATCAGAACGCGCCGAACCAGGCCATGCTAATGACGCGCTGCATAACCGAAGCGAAACGCGCCATGCTTGATCCGGCGCAGCATGCTGATATTCTGGCCAACTTCACTATCGATAGCCCTGTGCCATTTAACATAGATGCCGTTTATCAGGAGCTGTCGAATCTGAACGAACAGATGGTCCCTGGCGCGAACAATAAAGAAAAACAGGGGCCGTATTTCGACAAATTGAGCCGCTTGATCGCCCGATTTGAAGCCAAGCGAAATGATCGCCGCCTTGGGTTCATTTTCCAGCCGCCCGCTACTTGCATGGATATGGCCTGGCTGTCGGAGGCAACCCATTTCCTGGTCGGTGGGCGCGGATCACAGGACGATCGCAATGGCGGGATCAAAGTGATCAACTTCTCGGAAGTACCGTCCGACATCTTGCCGCTCATGGTCAGCTTGATCGCTCGTCTGGTATTCACGGTGAGTCAGTGGACTCCGCCGGACAACCGTCACCCTATCGCATTGTTTTGTGACGAGGCGCATTTGTATATCCCGGAGCGCGCATCGTCAGAATCTGCCGATGAGATTTCAGTCGGGATTTTTGAGCGGATCGCCAAAGAAGGCCGGAAATATGGGGTTGGGTTGGTGGTCATCAGTCAAAGGCCTTCCGAGGTCAACCGCACCGTGCTCAGCCAATGCAACAACGTCGTTGCGATGCGGCTGACGAACGGTGATGATCAATCCGTCATCAAGCGGTTGCTACCTGACAGTCTTGGCGGCTTTGGTGATCTACTACCTGTCCTCGATATCGGCGAGGCCCTGGTAGTTGGCGATGCTAGCCTGCTTCCGACGCGTGTTGTCGTGGCCCAGCCGCGTTTCAAGCCCAACAGCGCAACGGTCGATTTCTGGGATCGATGGCGAGATGCAGAACCCGTACCAGGAACGGCCCATGCCGTCCTTTCTTGGCGGAGACAAAGCAATGAATAGATTAGCGTGAGTTACGTTTCAGGCTGCAAAAAGGAGAACTGGCGGCGTAGGCTCGCGATTAGCAACGGACCGAAACGAAAAATTCCCTTGTAGATCAGATTTGGTCATCAAGAAGCCTTACCTGTCGGCAGATGGAAAAAAATCAATACATGCAAAGACCAAGTCAAACGATCCGTACCTTGAGCGATATTTGAGATAGAAGGAATTTATATGCGCGACGACTTTTCGGCCAGCGTTCGTCGGGCTCTAGGTATGCGGGTCGCATTTCGTTGTTCACATCCCGATTGCGGCATTACGACCATCGGTGCGGGCTCGGGATCAGATGAGGTCATATCCGTGGGGGTTGCCGCCCACATCACCGCTGCGAGCCCTGGGGGCCCACGTTATGACACGGCTATGACGTCTACCGAGCGAGTTGGCATCGCTAATGGCATTTGGCTTTGCCAAACCCACGCGCGGGAAATCGACGTTGATGTGGACGCACACTCCGTCGATTTGCTCCGATCATGGAAGCTGCGAGCGGAGCGCCAAGCCCGCAGGTTGGTGGGTAGCGTGGGTCCAGAAACCTCGGCTGAAAGAGCCCCACTTCACTTGCCCAATTTGCCGTCGTCCGCGCATACCAGCCTCAGCTTTGCAAGCCGATCGACACCGTTCGTCGGTAGAGCGGAAGAGTGGCAATCCCTATCGGACTTCTTGGACCACGACGAACCATTTCTCTGGACATCAATTACTGGACCAGCCGGGAGTGGCAAGAGCAGGCTAATGCTTGAGTTATTGCTCGCGTCGCACCCTAGTTGGTTGGGTGGGTTCGTGGATTTTATGAAACCAGGCTACGATTGGAGCCGATGGGATCCATCGGAACACAACCTGATAATCGTCGACTATGCGAGTACGTTTCGCGAACAGGTTCGTAATCTATTTGTCGCGATGGAAGAACGATCTGGAGCGGGAAACAAGATCCGTATCATTTTAGCTGATCGAGGCGACACTGACACACTTGTCCGGCAGCTGTTCACTGGTAGTGACATGGATCGATTCTTGATGAACTTCTCGCAGGCACCGATCGAGCTTTTGCCGCTCACTCATGACCAAGTAGAGGAGTTATCTGTAGCGATCCGAGGCCACGGCCTTGAGGCTGGAACTGACGATCGGATCGCCCTGTCTGACGAAAACCGCTTTCCGCTATTTGCCGCAATGATAGCGCATTTTCATGCTGAAGGTATTGATCTCCAATCGCTTGACAGGCTTTCACTTGTACGACGGTGGCTCGATCGCGAGAGGGACAGGTTTTGGGAACCAGCCGGTGTTTCAATGAGCGAGATTCGTCTAGCGTGCCTGGCTTCCATCAGCGGTCCGATAGCTGCGGAAGAGGCGTTGTCCGGCGCTCTCCAGCCATGCGGCATCAACATCGATGAAGTCCAAACTCATCGCTATGAAGTGGCTACGGGCGTTGCGCCATTAGACCGGTTCGAGCCGCTGACACCAGACATACTAGGTGAGTATCTAGTTCTAGAGATGCTTCACGAGCAAAATCCAGCAAACGCTAGATCAAAGGCCCTGTTGCAGGCCGCTTGGGGCCATTCAGCCGAATCTACGGCCGGTTTCCTGAAACGCCTATGCGAGGACTTTCCTGAGCACCCCGTTGCAATCGGAATTGTGGCCTTCATCCCTGAAGACGTTCCGCTGGCGGTGGAACCGCCTACTGTAGGGCGCCCAACACTTCCAACTTTATGGGTAGAAGCAATACCATTTTTACCAGTGACAACGATGTACCACAAACATGGAGGGTTGATCTTCGACGTTGTGCTCGCAGCCTGTCAAACGCCCCTTAATCACGAGAATATGAGGGGTCTACGAAGTACCTTCAACGATCAAATTTTTGAAGACCCACTTTTCCTTGACTCCATGATGATCCGATATTCATCATTCCCTCAAGTGTGGGACTTTGCCGAAGCCCGTGATCTCGGCCTCCGACTAAGCGACATTCGCTGGCGGCTTGCTTTTCTTTTAGACAATTTGCTCCGAAACCTAACCGGATTTGATGAACCTATTCTTGATAAGATTGTCCAGTCTACCTGTCACTTGCTGGAAAGTGGACAGGCAGACAGGCGAATCCGACGTGTTTTGACCCCAGGCGTCCTTGAAGGCATAAACGACAGATTTGCCGCCGCAGATATCCCGCGCGCACGACAGCTTTGGCTGCAGACAGCTAAGATTCTAGACTGGTGGCTGTCAAATCCAGACAAACGGGCCGACCCTACTTCTGCAACACAATTCGGACATCACCTAACCAACGAACGAGACATTGCTTCGCAGGTGGAGCAACCCGAGCCTCCGTCAGAACTCCCGGAAGAAAAGGATAAAAATAACGCGGAATCATTACAGGTTAACTATGTAGTATTCACGTCGGGAGAGGAACAATCGGATGCATTGTTTGTCGATTCCTTCGGAAAAATGGCAAGCAATTTCATTCAAGGTGAACTAACTGAGCAACCCGTTGAAGACTTACGGTTCGCGCACGAGGCATTCGAGCGGCTTCTTAGCCTCGGCGAAGCGCTGGATGGCCAGCACGAACTGCCTGGGCGGATTATGGAGGGAGCCGCTTTCCTTGTACAATACCATGTTCGAACAAATGATACTGCTTCCTCCGAGAGGTTGATACTTAAAGCGCGGGAAATTTCTTCCCGCTACCTTGACGCTGGTCGCAATGTAACACCGGGCCTACCATTGGTTTTGTTGCACAAGGTGCTCGGTCATATAGCCTCTGACGAGCTTTCCGCAGCCAGTGACACATTTGATACGATAGCAACAGAAGTCGGGGTTCCCAACTTCGTACAGACCTCGGAGTTGCGTACCATTGGTGCCGTTCTTGTGAATCTAGCTGGAATGCATGGGAGCAAAGGCGATTTGGCCGGCAGTGCACACTGCAAAACGGTCCTGGACCAAATCGCCGAGCAATCACCTGATGCGGAACCGGCTCTACTTGCAAGTCGGATTGTGGTAAGACGCAATGAACTCGTATTATGTATGCAAAGCGGATTATCCCAAGAAGTACGAGCGCTTCTATCGAGCGTTTCCGATCTGGCTAAGTCTATCAATGATCCACAGGAAGCAGCGCACGCTCTTTCGGCAGTAGACGTAGTCTTGAACACGCAGGATGCAATTGATGAGCACTTGAGCCGTGTGGTCGCTTCACTTGCCGAACTAGTCTGCATGAAGGCTTATGATCCTAAATTTGGAATAACCTTGCAAACCATTGTGGGAAGCTGCCACAGGTATGCCTTGCAGCTGCTAAGCGTCGACACTCACTCGGTAGGTAGAATTGTGGACGCTGCGAGCGCTCTCGCTGTGGCGCGTTTTACAAACGGACAAGAGGTCGCGAGGGCACTACAAGACACCCTCGAGTCTGCCCGGGACTAAGGTTTGACTTTCTGGATTTGTTTTTCGAACACGAAGCAGGCTTGCTCAATCACAATCAGAACATCAAGGGAACAGTTGGAATGCGAGATAGAGCTCAAAATTCTCTTATGCACCAATAGTACCGATGAGCGAATAGTCCGCAGATTAGACAGAAAATGCTCCAAAAGCTTCGATTTGGCGGAGAATGTCCGCAATGCGGGCTGCGTGCGGCATTAGAAAGACATGCTCAATGGCAGCTAAGGGCCGCGAGTGACGGTCAACTTACGCCGATCAGGTGCCCGATTTTGCGCTGCCGCATGACGGCTTGGAGCCCAGAATCACCGATGCTGCAGCGCGCCTGAATGGCAGCTTAACTAGATGCTCAGCATACCCTCAGCGTTACGAATTTCCGAAATGAACAAACTGATGATGCCGTCCTTGGATGCATTTGAGGGCCATTCGGCGAAAACATCCAAGGCATCTAATCGCCAATCCGGCAGAACAATCTGCACTTCACCCTTAGCGACGTCATCTTCTGTCAAAAACTCTGGAACGATTGCGATGCCCCCACCTTCCTTTACAAATTTATAGACAGCAAGTGAACTGTTGACCATTATTTGACCGGTCGGGTCAATTTTCACTGGTTTTTGCCCCGATTTCCTCAGTCTTTGGTTGGTTCCTTTCGCGCCAGCCAGCACAACCCAATCTAGCACTTTAAGATCATCTGGCGCCTTAATCGGTCCAAACTGCGATAAGTAAGCCGGTGCACCTGCGATGCACCGCTTGCCTTCGAACAGGCTCTGACGGTTGGGAGCCTGAATATTCTCTGCGCCCACTTGGATAGACACATCAAAACCGTGACTAATGAGATGACGACGCTCGTCGCTGAACTCCAACTCAATGTCTATTTTCGGGTATCGCGCACAAAAGTCAGTTATGTGCTTGATCAGACGTGACTGTGACAATCCGGAAGTCGCGGTGACGCGCAGCACGCCGGACGGCTCACTCAGAGTGCCGCGCAAATCATCCAGTGCCGCATTGATTGCATGGTTCATGATATGCGCTGACTTTAGCAGCCGCTCTCCCTCGCGGGTTAGGGTCAACTTGCGGGTCGAGCGGTAGATCAGCGTCACACCCAGCTTGGCTTCAAGCTGGGAGATGTGGTGACTGACCACGGACGGAGCCAAGCGCAAATCGTCTGCCGCACCTTTGAACGTGCCGTGATCAACGGCCTTGGCGAAGATCGCTATCTGTCGAAGCTCGTCAATCATTAGTCTATCTCATCGAATTCTGAGTTCGCACAATACCATCTTGTGAATTTATCATAATGCGCAATGATGGGCGTGGAAACTCTAGAAAGGCCGCGCTCATGAAACCAATTCTTAGGCTGTCCGTATCTGTTGCCACACTCTTTGCCCTGCAATTGGCAGTCACGACTGCATGGGCACAGGTTGGAACGGGGACGCACAATCTGGATGGCACCGAAGTCAACTGGACGTACAACAACAACGACGCTCAAATGATCGTCTCCTTTGCAGGCGGACTTGCTCAATACGAGTGGATTGCTGGGGCCCCGCAGGGCAACTCGGATAGCGACATTCCATATTCATCGCGAGAGATCGCACCGAACGTCTATCTGATGTCTTGGGTACAGGATGACCGCCCCGACTACATAACAATGATCTTCAACTTTAATGACATGACCATCGCAACGACTGGCGTTTTGAGACCCGGAACCGACGAAGAACGGCGGCTGTTCCTGGATGGCGTAATCAACAGCGTCGACCGTTGAAACCCGAAAAACACTCAGCACATCGTCTACTCGCTCGTTTCTAGAACTTCAGTTCGAGAAGTTAATTCGGGCGAGACGGTTGAACATAAAGACGACATTGGCGCAGCCGCAGCGAAATGGTGCTTTGTCCCGCATAGTTCGAATTTACCCGGTCACCGTTTCGCACATGCAGCGAATGGCTGTTTCGGCGATGTCGCGCCAAACAACCCAATGCCCACTGGAAGGGCTGGAAAGGGCCGCTCTTGCTCGGCTCATCTTTTGAACGGGATCACGTTTGAGCCACCGTTGGCAAACGAGATAGCTCCTTCTTCTCGAATGGTCGCGACCGCTTCGTCGAACGCAGCCTGATCATCCTGGAAAAGATCGTCCCAAACAATGGATGTGCCGTCGGCGGTCACGACCTCCAGCGACCATCCATCGCCGCTTTCGAGTTTGTAGATGTCCACCCTGAAAGGCACACCATCTTCAACAATCCGCCGCGATGCGCTTGAAGTGATGAGGTTGGGTTCGCGTTCCATCATCCTACCTATTGGCGTGTTCGAGAACAGGGTACGAAAACGGTCCGTGTTTGCCAACGTCTACACGGCCAGAGCGGCGCGATGGAGTCAGCTTCATCGTTCGGCCACGGTTGGAGCCGGCATTGCCACCGGCTCCAATGTTCTCAGATTTCTACGCTTTCGGAGATCGAGAGTGCGTCCTCCAGATCGACGCCAAGATAGCGGACCGTGCTGTCCATCTTGGTGTGCCCAAGGAGTAGCTGCACCGCGCGCAGATTTCCCGTCTTCCGATAAATCTGGGCAACTTTGGTTCGCCGCATGGAGTGTGTTCCGTAGGCGCTGGGCTCCAACCCTATCGAGGCCACCCAGTCTTTGAGCATCCTCGCATATTGCCGGGTTGAAATATGCGGGCGATCATGGAAGCGACCGGGCCAGAGATTCTCATGGCCCTTCATCAATGGATGAGCGATCCAATCCGTGAGCGACCTTCGCGTTCCCTCGGTGATTTCGAACCGGACAGGTGTGCTCGTCTTGCTTTGGAGGATGGATGCGCGCTCTTTCACGGTCCCAGATGAGAAGACGTCGGCGACTTTCAAGCAAACGAGATCACAGCCTCTGAGCTTGCTATCGACTGCCATATTGAACAAAGCCAAATCGCGGGTGGCATCGGCCAACTCAAGTCGGACACGAATGGCCCAAACGTGTTTCGGGAGCAGCGGTCTTTTCTGGCCAATGATGCGCCCATGATTCCAGGCTTTCTTTGACGGGATGACCATCGGCAAATTTGAAGCGGACATAACAGTTCCTTTGAACCGATCCCTCCACGCCGCACCACTCCAGACATTTGAGCAGTCCGTTATACCGCATATGGGCCGATAACGGTTTGACCGCTCCGAGCCCTTCTTGCACTTTCAGGCTTCGTGCAGTGAGCGCTCGCAGCGCAATGAATGCCGTCTATGCAAAGTTCCAATTGCTGCTAAGCAGAGCGAAAAGCTGCCGTTGATAAGGGTCTTCTTAGAATTTCGGATTGAGCAATTCACAAGTCAGTCATGAAACTGGTTTTACTCGATCCGCCAGATGAAGTTTCACATTGTCTTGCAGTGTTCTCGTCAAATTGCAGTTGCGCAGCATCGACGATCAACCGATCAAAACGTATCGTCGGCAACCGTTCGGGCAACCAGCTTTCGAAACCAAGTCAAAACCGGTGATCGATTTGTGCCACGGCCCCAAATGAGCTTGGACTGAACCGTTGGGACCTCAAAAGGTAGCTCAAACATACCCACGGGGAGCTCTTTGTCCGCTTTGGCTGCAAGACGCCGGGGCAGAACTGCGATCACGTTGGTTTCCACAACAAGGGGTGGGAGTGTTGCAAAGTTAGATACGCTCACCGCGACATCGCGGGTCAGTCCTTTTGACGCCAGCACAGCATCAACGATCCCCTTGCCGTCTGAACGATGCGAAAGCAGAGCGTGTTTTTCTGCCAAAAAGGCTTCAAGTGTGACAGGGCGCTCCAAAATTGGATGGTCAGACCGTGCGATACCCGCAAATGGTTCGTCGCATAGGACCCGGTAATGAAAGCGCTTCGGGACGCTCATTGCTCCACAAAGAGCTAGGTCCGCCTGATCGGCATCCAAATCCTTCGCGAATTCTTCACCCTCCAGCCCCAGTGTCTTCAGATGAATTCCCGGAGCCGTCCGCGCCAGTTTACGTACGAGACCGGGCAACACCGTCAGCTCGATCAAGTCGTTTGTGAGAAGAACAATTTGGCCCTCATAGCTTTGAGGGTCGAAGGTGATCCCAACATTTATGGCCTCTTCCGCCGAAATAACGGCAGCCCTGACATGTGCGGCAGCGTCTCGAGCAATCTGCGTGGGCATCATGCCGTCTGGCGTGCGCACAAAAAGCTCATCATTGAACAATGCGCGAAGGCGCGTGAGAGCGTTGCTCATGGACGGCTGCGCCAGGCCAATACGTTCGCCGGCTTTCGTAACACTGCGTTCAGCCATGATGGCATCGAAGACAACCAGCAGGTTTAGGTCGGTTTTCCGGACATTTCTCATGGCAATGAACTATATGAGAAATATCAATTGGATCAATGGGCCTTCTCTTGATTAAGTGGAGATAATCAACCAAAAGCAAGGAGACGATCGATGTTCACAGCATGCCGGTTTCCCAAGAGCATTTTGACTTTAGGCGCAGCAGTCCTTCTGACAAGTCTGGCACTTGCAGCCCCAGTCGCTGCTGAAGACACGGCCCCGGCTTGGGAAGAGTTTTCCTATGAGCCTTATCCCCTGGCAAGGATTGCCGAAGATACAAGCCGCTATCCAGAGGCCACGCCGCAAACTCTGACGGTCAGCCAACATGGCGAAATCGAATATCTTGGATTTGGTGTCTTTGGTACCCATTGGTTTGTAGAAGCTGATGGCCCCGTCTGGCATTTTGTCACTGCGGGCGACCCGTCGGACCAAGTTGTGCTGATGGTGCATGGCTACCCGGATACGTGGTGGGCCAATGCGGAAGTGATGGCACTGTTGTCGAATGACTACTACGTCGTAGCGGTTGATGTGTTGGGCTATGGGCAGTCAGACAAAGGCCCTGAGATCGACGTCAGCTACGCTGGGGCTGCAAGCAGCCTGGCAACACTGTTGGACACTATTGGCGTCACGGATTTCAACCTGATCAGCCATGACCGGGGCACAATCGTTAGTGAAAACCTGCTGGCCACAGATGGCATGAGCGACCGTATCCTGGCCTATGTGCGGATGCAGCAGTCGTTTGATCAGCCGCACGGACTGCCACGTCCACCGCATGAGCAAATGGCCTCTGTGGAGTTTCAAAGCCAGGAAAACCTCGCCAGCACTGCGTATTCCAGCAACTATGGCTCAGTGCACTTTCCGGAGGATTTCCTGCAACGGCTCGACTGGGAGTTCAGCTTTCCAGGCACGCCCGAAGCCGCCGCACGCACGTTCCAAGGCACGAGCTTTGATATCGAGCTAGAATTCCGAATGGAAAACGTCATCCCCAAAATGACGATGCCAGTTCTCCTGATCCAAGGTACGGACGACCCGGGACAACAAGCCGAGGAATACATGACCTCTGCTGACCTTTTGCCTGACGCCCGTGTCGCGTTGGTGGCTGCTAACCACTTCTTACACGCAGAGGACCCGCACATGGTCGCAGATCTGGCGCGTGAGCTCTTTGTGAACGGCAACGCAAATCGGACCGATATGGTCTTTACACACCCTGTAACCTTTCAGTTCCCAGCCAAGAATTGAGGCAAACCATGAGCTTTGTCCTATTGGCACTTCGGGGTCTTCTGACTTTGATTTTTGTAGCCGCTGCTGGTGCCAAGTTGGCCGGTGTCGGCATGATGGTTGAAACCTTCGATGCCATCGGGTGGGGGCAGTGGTTTCGCTACGTCACAGCTTTCGTTGAACTGGGATCCGCCGCATTGTTGTGGGTCCCAGCTTTTAGCGTGGTCGGCGCGGGCCTACTGTTTATCACGATGATCTGTGGTGCACTTTTCCACGTGTTCGTCATTGGCCCCTCTGCGGTACCTGCCCTTGTTTTGGCAGCGCTGTGTGCGGCAGTTATCTACCTCCACCGTACAGATATAGGGCCCCTGATAAAGCGCCTTAACGCTGGGCCTTAGGATCAACTCCTGAAGCCGGCAATTTTGCCCACAGCTCATGGTCTCTGGGCAGCAGTATTAGTCAATGACCGTGAAGCGGACGCAAGGCGAAAGAAAGACAAAGATATGAAAGCACCATTTTTGGCCCTCCTAACAATGTTAGCTCTTCCAGCGCACGGTTTGGCCTGGGAGAATGGCCGAGAGCTAACACAGGTCATTTTTTCAAGTGTTGATACCACAGGGAGTGGGAGCCTTGACTTCGCCGAGGTAACCCAGCTGGCACGAGACATAGCTTTTTCGGCCGATACAGATGCAGATGAGCGTATCAGCTTTGAAGAGTACATGGTGTGGGATTTCGGGTTTGCTTATCTAGCGGAAAGCGACGGCAGAGCTGACGATATGGCCTTGGTCAAGCGTGTCATGTTTGCTGTTACGGATCTGGATGCAAGCGGAGACATTGACGCTCGAGAGTTGCGCCTCGGTACGCGCCGGGATTTCGAGCGTGCAGATTTCAACGGCGATGGAATCCTCAACGAAGAGGAGTTTCAGCAAGGCTGGACGCCCATTGTTATGCTGCGTGCCGGTCAAGGGTCCTAGAACGTCTCCAATCGGATAGCGGCGCTAGAATGACAAGACGTTCAGTCGCACGCTTTCCCGCCATCCGATCGCCGCGAACTTTGCGCCATCCGCTCACCCATCAAAGGAGACAATTTATGTCTACACTCAAACCGCTCTCAGTCCTTTGCGCCCTTGCGCTATCCGCAGGAACTGCGGCCGCAGACATGCCGCAATCCTTTGGGATCCTTGAATTCGGACCCGACAATACGCTGTTTGTCGCCGATTCTGCCGCTGGCGTGATCCATGCCTACGTCCTTCCATCGGGCGGAACTGCACCGGAAGAAGATACTGCGTTCAATCTGCTAGATGTGGATCAGTTTGTGGCGGACGCCTTGGGTGCTAGTGGCCGGCTCGTCTACAGCGACTTGGCTGTGCACCCCGTGACGCGTGAAGCCTATATGTCGGTGACAGCGACAATTGACGGTGTAGACGCGGGTGCAGTGGTTGCCGTGTCACATGACGGTGCCGCACGTGTTCTTGATCTCGGCGCATTGCCCTCAACACAATTCATGTTGGACGACACCGCGGACGCTGGTGTGACGTTCTGGCGCGATATCCCCGCGTCAACGCTTAGCGTGACGGACTTGGACTATTCCAACGGAGAGCTTTTTGTCTCTGGCGTTTCAACCGGAGAGTTCGCATCGACACTGCGCCGTGTGCCTTATCCCTTTGCTGATGCGCCCACATCGACAAGCATCGAGATTTATCACGCAGCTCACAACCAAAACGAAACACGCGCCCCAATCCGCGCGATGGCCATCGTCGACATCGATGGAACGGCTACTGCTGTCGCAGCCTATACCTGCACGCCGCTGGTCACCATCCCTGTGTATGCGTTGGCGGACGGTGCCCATGTGACAGGCAAGACCATTGCAGAGCTTGGCTACGGCAATACGCCACTGGATGTCGTCTCATTCCAGGCTGCCGATTTTCAGGGCGAAGTGTCGAGCTATGTGCTCGTCGTCAATCGGGAGATGGATGCTGACCTGATCACATTGGAAAACCTGACCGCTGCCGCAGCCGGTCCCGGTATAGCTGAGCCGGTCCCATATCTGGGCGCGACGTCCGGGGTGCAAACGGTTCCGCTACCCCTGTCAGGCGTCGTGCATATGGCCGATCAAGATGGGCAATTCTTGTTGGCCCTGCGCCGCGATCTAGACACAGGCGCCATGGAGCTTGTGTCATTCCGCAAAGGCTCGTTTTTCCGCCTCAGCGATTTCATTAGCGAGTACAATTTTCCTGATTACGCCTATGCTGACGATGAAATGTCGACCGGTACGCGGATGTTCCAAAACCTGCTGAAGGTGGACGAAGGCTTCCCGGGGCAAATTCGCCAATGATCCTGCGGGCTTGCATGGCCGCCGCCTACCTTAGCGGGGCGACGGCCGCCTTTGCGACGTGCCCCGCGCCTGAGCTTGGGCAAGTCGATATCTATCCAACTGCAAACGTCTTGCCTGAGAACCTGCTGCGGCTCTACGTGTACTATCCCCGTGCTATGGCTGCCGGCGAAGGACGTCCCGATGTGCGCTTGCTGGACGCAGAAGGAGCGGTTGTTGAAGGTGCATTTCTTCCAACGCGAGAGGACCTTTGGTCGCCAGACCGCCGCCGGCTGACGCTGCTGTTTGATCCTGGCCGTGTCAAAACCGGATTGATCGCGAGCGAGGCTCTCGGCACTGTCTTGGTGGCCGGACAAGCCTACACGTTGGAAGTGCCAGCGACTGCGATGGATACAAACAATTGCCCGCTAGGCACTGCTAGCGCCTTTCACTTCACCGTGGGTCCAGCAGACATCGAGCCGCCCGACCCAAGTGAATGGGCGCTTACTGTACCCACCGCAGGCACTGTTGAACCTTTGGATGTCAATCTTGGAAGCGCGCATGATCATCTATCCCTCGCGTTCCGCTTACGCGTGATTGATGCACGCGGCGAGATCGTGCCGGGACAGATAGACCTTGGAGCAGCTGAGGCAAATTGGCTGTTCATTCCGCGCAGCCCATGGATAGCCGAGCAATATGTGTTGGCCATCGAAGACACTCTGGAAGACCTCGCAGGCAACCGCCCGGGAACACTCTTTGACCGGCCCGCCGGACAAGACCCCGCTCCTTGGCAGAACAGGCTATCGTTTGCTCCAAGTTCTTAGGGTCAGGGTCTTAAGCAAGTCATCACTCAAAGGACCACACATGAAAGTTCTTGCGTTTGCAGCCTCTAACCACAGCCAATCGATCAACCGCGTTTTGGTTGGTTATGCCTCGGGGCAGCTTCAAAGGTTTCATCCATCAGCACAAATCGAGTTTATCGACATCAATGACTATGAGATGCCGATCTACTCGCCTGATCGCCAAAATACAGATGGAATTCACCCTTTGGCGCAGGACCTTTTCGACAAAATTGGCGCTGCTGATGCGTTGATTGTGTCCTTCGCCGAATACAACGGCTTTGTCACTGCGGCTTGGAAGAACATCTACGATTGGATGAGCAGGATCGACCAAAAAGTGTGGCAGGACAAACCTATCGTTCTCTTGGCGGCCAGCCCCGGGCGGCGGGCCGGTGCTAATGTCCTGCAAAGCCAGGAACAAACCGCGCCCTTCTTTGGCATGGACATCAAAGGCAAATACGGCGTGGGATCTTGGGCTGACGCCTGGGACGGTAACGCACTGGTCAAGGACGAGGACATCAACGGCATAGAGACCGCAGTCAAAGGCCTGTTGGTCTAAGCCTGTGAAATCGACAGAAACGGAACAGATCATGCAGAGTGGGAAAATCGCGGTCATTACAGGATCCACAGGAGGGATCGGCAGCGCCATTGCAGATCAGTTGGCAAAGGACGAGTGGGACCTGGTGCTGGTTAATCGCAACGAAGAAAAGGCCAAGCAGCAAAAGGTTACGCTTGAAGCGGCGCATTCAGATGCTGTGATAGACTTGGTTCAGGCGGATTTGATGGACATCGCACAGATCAAAGAAGCGGCGCAAAAGATCATCGGGATGCACCCGCAAATTGATGCGCTGTTTAACAACTCCGGCGTTCTGACCTCTGAACGTGTGATCAGTGCGCAAGGTCATGAGTCGAACTATGCGGTCAACACGTTGGCGGCCTATGTCATGACGCAAGGCCTGCGTCCAGCGCTTCGGCGCGACGACACAGTCGAAAAAACAATGATCGTCAACACAACGTCCGCTGCACATAAGGCGGCAAAATCGCTGGATACTGAGACGCTGTCCGACCCCAAAGTTATCGGCGGCCTTACCGGCGCCTATGCAACGACAAAACTGGCCCTCACAACTATGGGGGTGGCCATGGCCGACGGGCTACGCGCGGACGGAATCACCGTCCGATCGGTGTGCCCCGGTGCTGTGGTGACGCCGATGACGAAGACGAGCGACGCCATGCCCGGCATCTTAAAACTGTTGGTGCCGCTTCTATTCAATGCCCCGGAAAAGCAGGCCGCAAAGATGATCCATGCGGCGCGCACGGACAGTTTTGGTGGCCGGACTGGCATCTATATCACTAACGGAAAGGAAAAACCGTTGCCAAAGCTGGCGATGGACCAGCACGTCCAGGCCCGTCTTATGGCGAAGCTTACAGCAGACGCAGGGCTCTAAAAGCGAAGTGCACTACCCAGCAATTCTAGCGATAGGGAAAAGTGAATGACCGGTTCAGCTTTGAAAGCCGCCCTCAAGATTGGGGTGAGCGCGCGCACCGTGTTTTACGGCCTCGTTCCAGCGATCGCTGACCTGAATGAGACGCATTTGTTCAACCCCCTTTGGAGCGAGCACGAGCGATTTCACGGCGCTTGGTTCTTGGCCTTTGCTGCGGGCATCGCCCTGATCGCCCTTTTTCTTATTTGGGTGCGCGATGACGTTCTGTTGCCGATCATGTTCGGACTGATATTCGTTGCTGCTTTTTGGGTGGCGACCGTTTTCGGGTCTTCGTATGGCGGTGCTCTTGTGGATGAAAACGGGTATGTACAAAGGGTCCTGGGTATCGAGTCCAATATGTTTCTGTTTTCGGTCGTTGGCAGTTTGCTCCTGATCGCGTTGGTGCTCGCTTCCAGAGTCTCCGGCGAAAGACAAATGCGTGACTAAAGGGGTGTCACTGGGGGCCTTGATTGCCGCGTTTGCATTCCTTTGGATCCCACTTGGACAGCATGACTTTTTGGTCCAGCATTGGATGAAGGTCGGCACGTTCATGGTGCCGTTCTTGGTATTGGTCGCGCTTAGCTTCTCTGAATCCCGGACTTTTATAAATGCACGGTCGATCTCCCTCGTCCTGCTGGTAGCCTACATCCTGCATCAATTTGAAGAGCATTGGGTGGACGTCTATGGGCGCACCTTCGCATTCAAACCATACTTGAACAGCTTTCTCTCAGGCCTTTTGGGTCACGCCCAGGTGCAAGAGCTCATGTCGGATGCGTCCGTCTTTGTGATCAACACTTCGCTCGTGTGGCTGGTCGGTGCATTGGCAGTTTGGCGTGGGGGTGAGCATGTTTTCGTAGCGTTCTGCATGGCCGCAATCGTCGTCGTGAATGCCATCAGCCATATTGGGGCAGGCCTGATTTCAGGAAGCTACAACCCTGGCTTACTGACAGCCATTTTGATCTTTCTACCAGTCGGGGTTGGGGCCTATGTCTTGCTGGCGCGAAGCCCGGCAGCAACTGCAGGACTAATATCTGCAAGTCTGATCTGGGGTTTGACCGCACATCTCATCATGATTGGTGGGATACTGGCGATGAGCCAAATAAGAGAACTAAATGAGAGCGTCTATTTTGCTGCTCTGATTGCTTGGTCCGTACTTCCCGCGTTCATATTCCCCAATAAAGCTCGCGACCCTTTGGTGCGGTGACGAACTTTCTGTAGGAGGCAATGATCCTGCTAGCCAATACTTTACGGTAGATGCCTGAAGGGCAGCTAGTCCGGATACTGAGAATGGAACCCGTCCTTTTGGTCGCTTCTATTTGGGATCCATCTGTCTCAAACAGCTAGCAGCAGATGACCGCTTACTAGTTCTGCCTCCTTGCAATGTTGAATGACCGTTTTGGAGAATTTGGCTGCGGAGCAGCGACGATGGCGCCGCACGTGCAATCCAACGCTGCGCAAGCAAAGGGCGAAAAACCAAGGTCGGGTTTGTCCGCATAGTTCGAATTGAACCGGTCGCCGTTTCGCAAATGCAGCGAATGGCTGTTTCGGCGATTTCGCGCCAAACAACCTATTACCCACTGGAAGGGCTGGAAAGGGCCGAAAGCTAACCTGTTCGCGTTTTTGAACGCAAGAGCGCCCGCCAGTCTGCTGACTGGCGGGCGATTTTTTTTACTTCTTTATGCTGCATGCTTCTTGAGCGCCTTTGCAAAGGGCTTTGCGCTTTCTACCGCTTCAAGTCCGCCGCGTTTGGTGTAGCTGCGCATCGGGAAGCTCATGTAGCGCGGTTGCCAGTCGGCTTTGTGCGGTTTGCGCGTGCCGTCCAGATGTTGAACGATGATGCTTTTCTGCACCTTGGCGGTTGAGGTGATATGCGCGTCTGCCGTGGCTTTACCCGCCACTTGCTTGACCATGGCGTTGATCGCTTCTTTGTGGCGCAAGAGATCAAAGAACGTCTCGTCCGGTGTCCAGTGATTGGACATGTTGGTTTCCAGCTTCTCGCCCAACGCTTCCACCAAGCCGCTGCCGCGAGTGAGTGTTTCCGCAATGACGAAGGTGAAGACACGCATCACGGCTTCATCATCCAGAGCCACCAACTTTGCAAAGATGGCGGCAAGGACGTGGCAGCGTCCGTAATCGTCTCTCCGGTGCACCAGCGTTTCGTCATTGGCACCACTTTGACCAAGCAACTCACGGACAACTTTCCGCTCTGCCGCAAACATATCCTGTGCTGCATTATCCGCTATGCTTCGCGCGATAGCTTCGCTGTTTGCCTTTTGCGGATCGGCGTGAATCTCCTAAAGCTCTGATCCGGCGATGACCTGTGCGGTTGCCACGCGCAAGGCCAAGCCCTGATTGGAGAGCAACTCAACGCGCACGGCGGCATGACGGTGCAGCGCCAAATAGTTCTGCATGGCTTTTGTGAGTTCCGGTCGCTCATTGGAAACCTCACCACCGGACTCAATAGCCTGTTCGCGCTTCTTGGCTTCCTTGGTGGTGAGATAACCCTCATGGAAGGTCACTTCGCCGTTGCTGCGAATATGGACATAGACGCGCCCGCCGTCTTCCTTGGCGGCTTTTTCATGCTCCCACTTCCCCCAATGCTCGCCAACATCCAGAACAGTTACTTCCTGCCAACCATTGGCAAGGTAGGCGTCCTTGGCTTTTGCAATCGCTGCGCTTTGGAGTGACCAGAACGTCTCCGCGTCATCAAAATAGCGCTCATCCCCAAACAGGTCAGTGATGATTGATCCGGTGTAATCAGCCTCATCAAACAGTGCGTTGCCGACAGGAATGTCATTCCCGCCAAAGAGCCATTCTTTCAAGCGATAACCTTGCGGCGCATAGGCATCATCATCCTTGAACAAAGCCCACCAAGCCTTTTGTTGTGTCTTGCTCGCCATGGTGAGATTGCGCACCGTGTCAGCGCCGATATCTTCACGGCGGTACGCATTCAGAATGGGGTCAATCAAGTTGGCAATTGCCAAGCGTTGTGTGACGAGCCTTTCCGTCACGCCAAACTGCAAGGCGATGTCGGACACTTCGCGCCCCTGTTTCAACAAGGCGGCAAAGGCTTTGTACTGGTCGATTTCATCCATCGGCAGGCGGGTGATGTTTTCAGCCAAGGACGCTTCTATGGCTGTGGCATCGTCGCCATCTTCCATGATGATGCACGGGACAGGTTCAATCTCCTGTTCTCCGGCAAGCTTGGTCAGCGCGTTGAAGCGGCGCTGCCCTGCGATGATTTCAAAGCCTTCCCCATTCGTGGGTTGGCAGTTGGGACGCACAAGAAGCGGCTGGATCAATCCAAGTGAGCGGATACTTGGCACTAAGTCAGCAATATCATTTGCGCCGTGTTTGCGCACGTTCACAGGTGCAATTTTAAGGTGGTCGAGTGAGAGGTGAGTGAGTTTCATAATGGTCTCCATGAGAGGTAAGGGTTCAAAAAATTTCAGTGATACGCGTGGAGTGTGGACAGCCCGATTTCCCGGCCTGTCCGCCTTGGTAAAATCGGCGCGGCGCTAATACTCATCGGCAAGCATGATCGTCAGAACACGCTTTGTGACCTTTGGATCGGCGGGATCAGGGCTTAAAAACTGGAGATCGCAATCGTAGTAGTCGATCTTCCAAAAGTAGCTCGTTCCATCGACTTCAAAGCCGCCAAAGTCGCGCTCGCCGTAAAGACCGTTTCCGAGATCAAAATCATCGAAACAGCGCACACGGGTTAGAACCCGCTCGCGTGTTTCTTCGGGCAATTGCTGAACGCCGTTTGTGAGAACAACCGTTCCGGTCAAAAAGGTGTGGCGCAGAACATCATTGAGATGTGCGATTTTTTCTTTGTTTTCCGCATCGCTCATGCCGCACCGCCTAGCCGGGTGTATCCCGATCCTTGAGGGCGTTTTGAGCCGTATTTTTCGCGGATTTCTTCAAGGGTTGCCGACCCTCTGGAAAAGCTGCGGTGCTGCTCCGGCCTGAAATACCACGCCTTCTTTTCATGCGCCCATTTGAAGCCTGCGCCTTTGAGCACGTCCTTGTATTGCCGCGTCTCGCCAGTCACCCAAAGCCACACGCCGCAAATCTCGACCGACAGGCCGGACAGTGAAAAAACCGCATTCAAAGCGTCATTGAAATGCTCGCCATAGGTTGATTGTTCGTCTTTGAGTGTGCCGGAATAATCGCGCAGCACGTCAAAGGCCGCATTGATGACTTTCATCATCTCTGCGCCCGCCGGATTGATATCGGGATGGTATTTTTTACAGGCTGCGACATAGGCCGCTTTCACCTGCTTAGGGGTCACGTCACCGGATACCGAGAGTATCTTTGCAGCGTCGTAAACATTCATATTTGCCTCGCTTGGTCAGGGTTGAACACTTGCGAAGCCCTCAAAAAAAGACCTCGCGCATGAACCCTTGGCCAGCGCCGAGCGTCCGGAATCCCAAAATCAACAAGCCGTCGCCGGCCTTTTTACGGCGGCGTCATTCTCGGGCGTCTCGATCGCAACCAGGACGCCCCACAGCCCCGCCGCTTGCGGCGCGAAGTGGGCCGGGCAACACGGGAGGGCGGGCTTTAGACCGCCCGAATGGAGCGGGCAGACCGGGCCGGGGCTATTGGATCAGGCGTCCTGGGGCGATGTAAGCTGAAAAGAGGGTTCCAAGCGCGTGCACACGCGCGCAGCAGATATAACGTGGTGGCACGCTCCAAAAAGCGGGCCACCTCCATCCATCTTCCTGTCAGGGATCGTCACCCGACCGGGCCGAGACCCCGCAGCCACAAGCGAGGAGGCTCGGTGAAGCCGCACTCGACGCTAGGAGAGTGACGGCAAATAGAGCCCGGCGATGCCATTTATGCATCGTGACAGCGCAAGAAAAGTCATTGAATATATTAAAGAATTTATTGACTTATACGTAATAATACGTATAGTACTGGAATTATGTTTTTAAAGATAAATCTAGAGGATGCCTTTCACAGAAATATATCTGATCCGAAAGACGATATTCCGCCCGTACGCATGCCAAATGGTCGCGTGGGTTTCTATCCCTTGTCCTCGATATTTTGTGTTGAGGCTATCAAAGTACCGGATGAAGACAGAGTGCTCTGGGACATTACTTTGACGAATGGTGACAACATTGAAACCTATGACGATGTCCCAGGAATGCTAGCAGAATGCGCTGTGATTGCTGGTTTAAAACTTCCCTGACTGGAAAATTCTCCGCCGAACAATCATGTCAATCAGATGAGGTGTGTAAGTGACAAAGTCTTGAACTGAATTGGGTTGAGAAATGACAAACTCAATCAGGTCTACCTCAGTTGCCGGAATCTCAATAAGAGACCCGACAAACTCACGTCCTAAATCTCTTGCGGTTTTTGTCCGCGCCACATCAAGTTCCGCGACTGTATAATCAGTCACAATCACACCCAGAACGCCAAGTTCTCCAACGGTTGTATCCAGGAATACGCTCAGAGCTTCGAACTCAAAACGATCAAGATCAAGGTCGCCCCCCAGTTCCTCACGGATCATACGTTTCCACCAAAAATTCAGTGAAACTTCATGGCGTTCTTCATCGTAATCTTCGGTATTCAACCCCTCGTTCACAGGGACATGAAGACGGTTATGCTGCCTGGGCTGTGAGGAGGCATTGCCAAGTCGCGTAAAGCACGTAGTTCTTGCCCCGTATTCTGGCTGACAAATGATAAAGCAGTTCAGGCCAATACCCATTGTCAAATGAGGGAAATAAACCTCCTTTCCATTCACGGACAGCGTTGGGAATTTTGACATGTCGGTCAGCCATTCCGGGTGCTGTTTCTGCATGTCCTTGAAGGTCTGCGAGATGACCCAATGCGAGAAGAAATCTGTCCGATAGAGATGTACCTCTCCAGCCGTTGTCTCATCCTTGTTCGCGGGGATGTGGGAGGTGACGGATCGCACGCCGTACTTGGGTTTGTTGTACGGTTTTTGAGTGACTCTGTCGGATTCAAATGCCTCAACAACACGGGAGGCATATAGCTCTGAGTACTTTGAAATCGCTCCCAAGAGATCGAAACCGGGAAGTTGATCGTGGACTGATTCCAGGCATGTGTCGGAAAATTCGCGTGCGCCGTCAGCATGAATATCATAGTTGATTTCACCGGACTCAACTTTGCTGCGCAACGTAGTCGGGATTTCAAGAAAGAACTGCTCATCCGTTTCTGTGAGCGCCAGTTCTCCAGGTGCAAACCCTTCAAAACGAACGCCCTTGGCATTGGACATGCCGCGAACTACGGACAGGAACTCGCCGTTTTTTGTCCGCATAACCGCATTCCAAACGTCAAGTTCACTGAAGCGCTTTTCATCCAACGCCAGTTTGATGCTTTTTGCAGTTTTGTTGGCTTCATTGAACACACGGCGGAGCTCACGAGCAGGTTCGGTTAAAGCATCTCTTTCTAACGGGAAGAATGTACTAAAGACTTTCTCGAAGCTCTTGCTCTTAAGTTCGCGAGCCCCGTCAGGTCTTAGCCATGAAGCAGGGGTGTTCGGGCTAATCCCGGCAGCGTTAGCAAACGCCTTTTGTGTCCATGGAATGTTTTTTGGATGGCCTAAGCCAGCGTCCATGCAATATCTAAATCCATCACTGAAGCCATTGAATTTTAGCAATATATTGCCGCCTCCACATTTCGCATTCGTTCGGCGCAGTACAACCTCATTGTGATCCCCTGTACAAGTTGGGGTCTTGCCAGGTCGCTAGGCATCCACCAGCATTAGTTACGGCAAACCAAGAATTTCGCCATCCGTTTGATGATTGAAACCTTTTGATTGAAGGGAGACATGACATGTCTGCTTCCAAGCAGGATACGCACGCCGATTTACGGGCCACGGACGGCCCGACGGATCATGAGTCTCGCGATCGTTTGCACAGCGGGCAAGCGACATACAGCGAGCGATATGCGGCGCTTTCAAATGCGCAGGAAGAAGCCAGCTTTCATGCTGAGGCTGCAAGTGAAGAACTTGTTGCACTGCTTGACGCACCTGTCGATGGTCAGACCCCTGAAGCGCAGGAGCGCAACGTAAATGCGGCTCTTGCGAAGATGTACGCTTGGGCGAACCTTGCACCGGGCGCCCTGAGCTTGCAGCTAATGCTAGGATTTCTCGGACTCTTAATCGCGGGTCCGATCATGCTGGGCATCGAATTTTCGATGTTCTTTGAAGCGTTCAAGGGGCTCTTTCAGAACGAATTTGGTGAGTTGACAGCCGCAGCGCAGAGCCGGGCAATCCAATTCTCGCTACAAGCTGTCATCGTCGTGTTGGCAATAAAAATCTGGGCCGTGAAGGCTAAACGCATAGAGTTTCTGACGATTGTCGCCTTTCTCGGTGCAATTGGTTTTGTGATCGGGGCAATGCTGAAGCATGCCAACACGTTGGCTGCCAGCGACGCGACTTATGCTGGTGGCGGGTTTTCATGGGACGCGCTACCGAGTGATGTTGCGATTGCCAGTACCGCGCTCTTTGGCACGGCGTTGACCGCACCACTCTTGGCTCTTGGCTTTCTCGTTGTGCCGATTGTCTCTGCTGTTCTGGTCGGCTGGAGCTGGTCTCAGATCAAAGGTGCGCTGGAAGGACTGGCAAAGGCGCGGATGTTCCGGCGCAGCTATGCGGCGGATAAAAAAGCACAGCAGGCGAGCGCAAAGGCAGACCGCGCCCTGGCGAACCTTGAGACGCAAGAAGACGACATCGTCACGGCACCACTCAATGAATTGACCAATGAACATCATGCCAACGCGCGGCATGAAAAAAGCCGTATCAAGAAACAGCGCAGACGCGCCCGGACAAATGGGCGCGCGGGCAATAGCGAAAGCAGCATGGATGATGTGGCTTTGACCAAGGCAGAAAGTGCTGCGGACGAAACGCTGAAACATCTCGGCAACGGCTTTGTTAAAAACCAGCATGCCGCTTGGCTTGCTGAGCGAAAGGGCTCACCGCCCTAACGCGGCGCGCCCTTAAGCCTCCCCCCACTTATACCCACATCCGAAGAGCCTAAGGAGTGAGAACGATGACCGTTTCTCTAAGCGCTACCCGTCTGTCTGTATCCACGCTTGCCTTGACTGCAATGCTCGCCTTCACAGCGCCGCCAACTTTGGCGCAAGCGCAAAGCAGTCATGTGATTATCTTGCCCGATGCCTCATCATCCTACCGGGGCGCGGTCGATGAAGCCTTTGCCCGGCGCGTCGCGGGGGATGTGGTTGACCGCATGCCCGAACTACCAATGCGCAGTAAGGTTACAATTCAACCGCTTGGCGAGTACGGCGCGCGCAATGCGGTACGTGAAGCGGTTGTATCGCGGCGCTTTCCGGCACAAGCCGCCATGCAATCCATTACGGGCATGATTGCAGGCTTTCCGGCGATGGTCTCCCGTGATGGAACGCAACAAGCCACGAACATTCTCGGCACCTTGGATCAGGTCGCCCGCCGCATGGATTGTGCCGCGCAAGACGGGCACGTGTTTGTGCTCTCGGACGGCATCGAGACGGGTCAGAGCATGACCTTGCCGCGCAGCCCGGTTTTTGAGGGCTGCGCGAGTTTCACCATCATTGGCGTCATGGGACAGACCCCGGCTCAGACTCAAGAGCTTGGTGATTTCTGGATGCGGTGGTGCGCGCAAGCGGGGTTCAGCCGCTGCGACTGGCTCTCTTAAACGCGCTTCGTCACGGGGCGCGGGCCGCACATAGGCTGCGCCTGCGCCCCTCACCTTTCATCACGACATTTGAGGAACTGGACAATGCAAGAAGCAAGTGGATTTGCGTTGGGTGGCGTTGGACTGGCGTTGCTTGGCTACGGATTGTTTTCAGCTTTTGTGAGTGGGCCTGAACTGGGACAACGCACCATTGATGCGATGAACTGGTCGGAGAATTGCGAAACAGCAATTGCACGCCAAGCTGAGCCGGAACCACGGGCACCAGCGGCGATTTCACGCGGTAGCGTCGATGTCTGCCGGATTGCGTTCAGTTTGTATGGTCAACGCGGCGAACAGTACTGCGATATGCACGGCGCAACGATCAATGGCGGCGTCGATGATCTTCTCGACACTGCCGGAAGTCTTGTTGACATCGTGGAAGCCCCAGCGCGCGCAGCGCGGCAAGCTCTTGCAGCGCAGGCTGCCGCCGATGCGCCAAACCGCTGTGCATGTGCAGCAACCCAGGTCTTAAGCGATGAAAGACTGTCGTTCGCGCTCTACGCAGGCAGTGCCCGCCTGATTACACCGCCAGCAATAGATACGCTTCAAAGCCAACTGCGCGTGGCGTTGTCCTCTCCGTACTGCGCGATGGAGGGGTAAGCGATGATCCTCGGCACGCTTGAACTCGATCCCGAAAACGCAATCCTTCATACGGCGAAGGATTCCTACACGCTCAAGGAACTGACGACGGTATCTGTTCGCCAACCGTTTCTTCCGGCAGCGTTGATTTTTAGCGCTGGGCTCGGAGCCATAGGTGTATCGTTTTTCGACATCCTCTATGCGCACGAACGCGCGGCGATTCCCGTTTTCATCTTGGTTTGCCTGGCTGTTGGCGTGTGGGCCGGGCGGCTAAAATTGCGCTCCCGTGAATTGCACAAAGGCGACGAACTGGCCGATACGGTTTGGGGCAGCTTTCCGGCTCTGAACAAGAAACGCCGGGACATCATCCGTGCAGCAGCCAAAGCGCGCGGTGCTGCGGCATGAAGAGCACTCCCCAAACGAGCAACACTTCGACGCCGGACAAGCATATTGCGGCGGTCAATCTTAAGCTGGCGGCGGCCTGTGTGATGGGCGGCGCGGCTTTTTTTATCTGGCCGGACGATCCGTACTTTCATGGGTTTTATGTCTTGAGCGTCATGCTTGGCGTTTGCGCGCTGAGTGTGGCGGGCGGCGCGCTGCATCTCATTTTCAAAATCCGCAAATTCGAGCGCGCGCGGGATGCGTCTGAGACACTTGGCAAACCGACCAAGGAAGCGGGTCTTGCGGAAGGTGATTTCGTAACGAGCAAGGGGGTCATCCGTCATGGCAAATGATCTCATCTTGCCGCTTGGCAGAAAAGACGATGGCCGCCTTGTGGGGAATCCACACCCTAAACTGTCACGGATGGTGATCGGTACGACCGGGTCTGCCAAAACGACAACGTCAGTCATGAACACGGCGCAGGCGCTGTTTGGACATCCTGAGATTGCTGTTTTTCTGAACGATCCGAAAGATGGAGAATGCTATGCGCAGCTTCGTGGCGTCGCCGAAAAAACCAACCGCAATTTCGGCTGCATTGATGATTTCGGGCTGTTCGGTTTTGATAACCCGGAAAGGCTTCGCCTGAACCCGTTCGGTTCGATTTTGGCAGCGCTCAAACACGAACCTGCGGCGCTCAATTTCGCGATCGAAGCTGTGACTCTCATCTTCATCGAAGAGGCGGAGGATGGACGCCGTAACTTCGTGTTCCGCGAAAAACCCCGGCGAGATCTGCACCTTGGCATACGCTTTCTGGCCGAGTTCAAACCCGAGCTCCTAACGCCGGGCGGTCTGTGCGATCTGATGAGTGATCCGCAAAGCTGGCGAACGGCAAGAGAAATTGCCGCGAGCGAGGGAAGCCCTGCACTCAAATCGCGTGCGCGGACATCACTGGAACTCGAAGACAGCAACCCGGATGACTACTACCGCCACTATGAAGCGGCAATCGCAGCGCTCGCGCCGTATGAGGCCGGATCGGTTTTGAACACAGCGGGCGCGGATGCGGACATCACGCATGAAGAGCTGTGCCACGATGGATGGTTTGTGTGCGGCGTGCTGCCGCAAGTTTATGCGCAGCGCGTGGGCGTTCACGCCGCTTTGCACCAGAACTGTTTTCAGGCCGCCCAATTTTCCGGGCGCGGTGGTGTTCTAAGAACGATCTACGACGAACTTTGTAACAG
The DNA here is from genome assembly GCA_039814945.1 of Pseudomonadota bacterium. Lineage (GTDB taxonomy): Bacteria > Pseudomonadota > Alphaproteobacteria > Rhizobiales > MH13 > MH13. The sequence goes on along the minus strand of JBCCAF010000008.1, from coordinate 69,533 downwards.
TCCCGCGCGCAAGGCGATTGAGGCCATTACGATCCAGCGCTCCTATCACGTTGCGACGGACTACATCGCGCAGACGTTTGAAGATATTGAGCGGCAATATGGCAAGCAGCTTGCCGCTATCCTCGCGGATAACTGCCCGGTGCATCAGTACCTGTCTTTCAGTGATGGCGATGCGCAGCGCGTCTCAAAGCTTATGGGCGAAGAGATCAGCCGCCAGCGCTCTATGAACATCAATGTTGAACGGCTGGAGGTTTCAGAATCATTCAGCACGGGCAAGCAGCCCATCATGACACCGGACGAACTCAAGAACCTACCGTCAAACAAACAGGTTTTGTTCATCCGCGGCTATGGCTGGCTGGTCTGTAACAAGCTCTATCAAAATGAGCTTGCCCCAACGTGCCATTGGCTGTCGCCCAACCCGCAAGAGGGCGGCGTGCTTCCGCCTGATCCCAAAATTGAACTGCCCGTTCATTATGGTGACGCGCCATGAGACGACTTCGCTTCGTCCGCTGGCTGCTCGTCCCGGTATTGATCGTTGGGGCTTATTTCGTCATCGGCCTGCCGCATGTGCGCTGGTCGTACACATGGCTCGATCAGGGCCAGGGCTACAGCCCATACGCCGCCCGTCATTACACGCGCTGTTCCTACTGGAGTCCAGGCGGTCGTTTCACGATCCACCGCCCGGTTGAGGGGCGCTGCGCGTGGATCATCTTCCGGCATCCATCCAACAGACAAGGATAAACGCAATGAGCGAGAAGATTGCCGATTTCGTGGAACTTGCGCGGAAGCTTCACAACGTCCACCGGCAGGGTAAGGAACTGCTCAAGGGGCAGGAATTGTATGACTTCCTCGGCATTCAGGAACGGCACGATCAAGACCGTGAACAGGAACGGATACTCTACAATGCCGAATACAAGAAGCGGGTCAGTGTAGTCTACACTATGCTTTTGGACAGGGCGACCGCGCAGGGCCCCAAGCTCAAGCCGCGCTATATTGGCCACGACCAGCTGAACCCGAAGACTCTGATGCGCAAAGCAGAGTTCTTCGTCCGCTCCGAACATGTTCGGACCATGTCACGGCTAGATGCGAGCGAGCTCAAAGAGAGCAACGCTTTCATGGAGAAGTCCACGCAGCGCCGCGCTTATGCCGACAGCTTCAACACGTCTGCCAAGCAGCGGCAAAAGACATCGCGCGCGACGCGCAATCACTCCCCGAAAATGACCGACTAAGAGAAAGGACTACCCAATGGAAATCGACACAATGCCAGGTGATGCGGAGCGCATCGCTGAGGCCCGCAACAGCTTTTCAGGCAATCTCCTGACCGGCCGACAGTTCAATGACTTCATTGCAGCTACAGGGATGATCAAAGGCCGCATTGAAGAAGCGGGAAGTTTCATTGATCCGCTGGGCGATCTTTCAAATGCGATTGCGCGCAATGAGCGCTACATCACCCCGGATAAGGCCGATACGATCATCCGTGATTTGTTCAAAATCCGCTACGGCATGACAATGAATAAGATGCTCGAGGGGCTCATAGAGACAGAAAACAAGCTGTTTGATAGCGAGGGAAAACCGTCGCTGGAGGCGCTTCCCGACATTCATTATGCCGTCGAGAAAGTTGGTGATCTTGTCCAGAACGGAACCAAGGTGACGTTCTACCGGGCGCTATCTGAACAAGCCGCCAACCTCGCAAACGATCTGGGCATCACGCACTTTGGGGCCAAAAGCCTGATCGCTGAAAGCTTCCAAAGCACCGAAGGACGCTCTCTGTCTGAGTGGGGCAAAGAGCTGGATGAAACATACTATCGTCCCCAGATCGACGCTGAAAAGCGGCAACGCACGTCCACAAAATCAGTGCGGCGCACCCGCAGGCCAAGTTACAGCTAAGGGAGGATCAACAATGGCGTTTTTTCGCAAACACCATGAGGCCGCACATGACCCATCGGAGGTTCAAACGCCCCCGAATGGTAATAATGCGTCCTGCGCCTGCCAGCAGCCACACTGCGTGAACACGGCAAACCAAACCAACCATAACTTAATTGCCGCCCAAATCGAACTGGCAGACGCGGGCAAGATATCGATTTTCAATGTCTATGATCATGATCTTTTGACCTTCGACATTCGGGCAAAAGATATTCCTTTGCTCAATGCTCTGGCTTTCGATTTGGAGCTAAGCACGCCGTCTGGAAAGAGTTTTGAGACCGCAAGTGAATTGTACATCAGGCTCAAAGACACACACCCGTATTCATCCAGACACGTTGATGAACAGACCCTGCGGAGATGGATCGATTTATGTCGTCATGTTCTGCATCGATAATATGTCAAATGCATTGATAACATTCACTTTTTTCTTGCATTTATAAGAATATTTTCCTATCCTATTCTCTTTTTGGAAAGAACCAGGAAAGGACAAAGAACGGAGACAAAAGCGATGACAAAGACCGACGTCACAGCGCAAAGCAATGAAGAGGACATCCCGCAATCGCGGGACTATCCTGCGCTGGAAATTGACTACGACCTCTACATGAAGATGCTCGAAGATTCCGAATGGAACGACGACCAAAAGCGCGAGTTCATCGAAACCATGTGGTCGATCATCGTCTCCTTTGTTGATCTCGGCTTTGGCAACCATCCCGTTCAACAGGCAAACGGCGATGTTGATATCCCGAAAGAATTTCTGTCACTGAACGATTCCGGCATGGTAGAATCCACCCAAAGTCCCAAAAATCAATTTCTAGATGCGGCAGGTGATGACACATCCCCGGCCTCTGCCCCCGTTTTGGAAAGGAGCTCAAATGACAGACGATCGTAACGACATATCAGTGCCGGATGCGGCGCTCCTTTACTGCCGCATATCGACGGCACAGCAAGACATTGACGGAAGCGGCCTTGATAGTCAGGAACATCGCTGCCGTGAAAAAGCGCGGCAGCTTGGTTGCCCTGTTGAGGCGATTTTTCCTGATACAGTCACGGGTGAAGGCGATTTCATGAAGCGTCCGGGCATGGTGGAACTGCTTGCGCATCTCGATGCCAACCCCCATAAGCGCTATCTCGTTATTTTTGATGATCTTAAGCGGTATGCACGTGACACCGAGTTTCACCTCGCACTGCGTCGGGCAATGATGAAACGGAAAGCCATCCGTATCTGTCTGAACTTCAAGTTTGAGGACACACCGGAAGGAAAGTTCCTTGAGACAATGCTGGCCGCGACCGGAACGTTAGAGCGGGAACAAAATGCCCGGCAAACCAAACAGAAGATGTTGGCGCGGATGGAACAAGGCTTCTGGGTGTACCACGCACCACGCGGATATCGGTACATTGAAGCCAAGAACGGCGGCAAGATCGTCGTGCTTGATGAGCCGCTCGCATCTGTTGTCCGCGAAGCACTTGAAGGATATGCATGTGGCCGTTTTGAAACCCAGGCGGAAGTCAGGCGCTACCTTCAGGATCAGCCGCTTTTTCCAACATACGGGCCAAATAAATATCTTCCCCAACAGCGGATCACGGAGCTTCTAACCAACCCGTTTTACACAGGACATCTCTGCCATGAGCCAAGCGGTATCAGTTGGGTGAAAGCTCAACATGAACCGCTCATATCTCTTGAGACCTTTGAGAAAATTCAAGAGCGCAGAGCAGGTAACGCGAAAGCGCCCACACGCAAAAACATCAATCTTGATTTTCCTCTACGCGGCTTTGTCACCTGCAATGATTGCGGCAATCCCTACACCTCTTGCTGGTCGAAGGGCAAAAAGAAGAAATACCCCTATTACCTCTGCGACACGCGCGGTTGTGTGAGCTACCGCAAGTCCATTCGACGGGAACGGATCGAAGGTGAATTCGTCGAAATCGTAAAATCCTTGCAGCCCACAAAAGACCTGTTTCGATTTGCCAAAACGATGTTCGCTGAAGCCTGGCGTCAAAGGTCACAGCAAGCTCAGGCACGAACGAAGGCGATGCAAGACGAGCTATCGACCGTGAAGGCAGAAATAGACACGCTGCTTGACCGCGTCATCTCAGTGTCGAGTGCAAGCGTCATCACTGCGTTTGAACGAAAGATCGGTGCTCTTGAAAAACAGCGGCGCCTTTTGGAAGAAAAGCTCGCTGACAAGCCCTCAAATCATACTACCTTTGACAAAGTTATCGAACACGGCCTCCAATTTCTTGGAAACCCTTGGAATCTTTGGCAAACGGACAACTTTGCACTCAAGCGAATAGTGCTGAGGTTGGCCTTCGCAGACCGCATAGAGTTCTGCCGTGAAAAGGGCTATCGAACACCTAAAATAGCTATACCATTCAAGGTGTTAGATGATATCAGCGAAGGAAATTTTAATATGGTGCGGGCGGCGGGACTCGAACCCGCACGGCCTAGGGCCTCGGGATTTTAAGTCCCGTATGTCTACCAATTCCATCACGCCCGCAGCGTGGTCACCCGATCAGTCGCCAGCGTCTTTGGCGATGGGGGGAACAAACGAATAGCCAAGGTCCCAAGGGAAATAGATCCAAGTGTCCTGGCTCACTTCCGTCACGAACGTATCCACCAAGGGGCGGCCCATCGGCTTGGCATAAACGGTGGCAAAATGCGCCTCTGGCAGCATGGCGCGCACTTCCTGGGCGGTTTTGCCAGTGTCCACCAGATCGTCAATGATCAAAACACCGGAACCCTTGGTATCGAGAATTTTGCTGGAAATGGTTTTCAAGATCGACAAGCTGCCCTGCGTCTGTTCGCCAACACCGCCATGATCGTAGCTGGCGATGGAGACTGTATCGATAGTGCGAATGCCAAGCTCACGGCAGACGATGGCCGCAGGCACCAGACCGCCTCGGGTGATCGTGACCATAGACTGAAACGGACCCTTTTCGGCCAGTCGCCAAGCAAGGGCACGAGCATCGCGGTGAAACTGATCCCAGGAGACCGGGAAGGCTTTATCGTTGAGGGGGTCGCTCACAAGATCGATCCTTGGCTAATCGGCGTTCATTTGGGTGCGCAGCTTTTGGGCTGCTTGGGTGGCGGCGTCAAGCGCGGCTTCATCGCGCGAGCGCAGCACGATTTCGGTGGTGAACCGTCCATCGGTCAGTTTGGGGTAGCTACCAATGGCCACGGTTGGAAAATCCGCATCAATGGCAGCCAGGCTTTCGGCCAAATCCCCCTCGCCGCAATTGAACGGCAACGTGTTGACAGCAATCGGCACGCCGCCTTCCAAGTTCGGCAGAACGCTTTCCAGCATCGCGGCAAAAACCGAAGGCACACCAGCCATCACATGCACGTTTTCCATCCGAAAGCCCGGCGCGATGGAAACCGGGTTGGCGATAAGGTCAGCGCCATCAGGAATGCGGGTCATGCGCTCGCGCCCAGCGTTCATCTCCCGGCCCGTGCGCTGATAAAAATCATTGAGCAATTTGTAGGCGCGCGGATCAACATCGATCCCAACGCCAAAGGTTTTGGCCACGCTGTCGGCGGTGATGTCATCATGGGTCGGACCAATGCCGCCGGAGGTAAACACATAGGTGGTGCTGGCGCGCAACGCGTTCAGACCCTCAACAATGGCGTCTTCCTCGTCGGAAACAATCCGCACCTCGGTGAGATCAATGCCCACCATGGTCAGCGCATCGGCGAGCACACCAATGTTCTTGTCCTTGGTTTTGCCTGAGAGGATTTCATCCCCGATCACCAGCATGGACGCTGTGGCTGTCATTCGCACTCTCCTGTGCACGCATCCCTAGCGCTGCGGCATCACGCTTGCAATTTCATCGCGCCACCGCCAAGCCCCTACAATGCAGTTTCCCACACCCCTTTTTGAAGCGCGGCTGATCAAACGCTACAAACGCTTCCTGGCAGACGTTGAAATGCTTAGTGGCCCGGACGCGGGCAAAGAGATCACCATTCATTGCCCCAACCCTGGTTCCATGATGGGTCTTGCCAAGCCTGGCGCACAAGTCTTTGTCTCTCGCTCGCCTAACCCTAAGCGCAAACTTGCTTACACCTATGAGCTGGAGCAGGTGGATGGACCCGGCGATCCATGCCTTGTCGGCATCAATACGATGCACCCCAACAAACTGGCTGAAGAGGCAATCACGGCTGGACTGGTCCCAGGCTTGACCAGCTTTGACAGGCTTAAGCGTGAGCAAAAATACGGCGAAAAATCACGTATCGATATTCTGCTCGAAACCGACGATGCACCCCTCACCTATGTTGAGGTGAAAAACGTGCACCTGATGCGCACAGCCGGCCATTTGGAGTTTCCGGACAGCGTCACGGCCCGCGGCGCGAAGCATCTAGCCGAACTCTCCGCCATGGTTGCAGCCGGGCACCGGGCAGTGATGCTGTTCGTTGCGCAATGGCCAGGTGCAAAAACCATGAGCGTGGCGGCGGACATTGATCCGAAATACGCAGCAGCTCTGACCAACGCCATGAAAGCCGGTGTTGAGGTGCTGGCGCTCGACTGCGCTGTGACCCAAGAGGCCATCACACCCCACGGAATGATGGAGTTTGTGGCGCCCTAGCGTGTCAGCACCACGTTAAGGCGCGTCTCAGCAATCACCTGATAGCCCTTGCTCTGCGCCAATGCGACGCAATCGGTTTGCCAGCTTTCCGGGCTGTTCTCGATGATCATCAGGCGTGGCCACAGACTTTCCGGCGCATCGCGGAAAAACGGAGCCAGTGCCAAGTCTTCAGCGCCTTCAATATCGATCTTCAGAGCATCGACACGCGGAAGATCATGCTCAGCCAAAATCGCTGCCAATGGCTTAGCCTGCACCTCGATCATACTGGCCGAATGGGTATCACTGCGCACACGCCGCATGCTGGTCTCGCCCGCATTGCCACTATCGACGAACAAGTGGATCGGCCCATCAACATCAGCAACAGCCAACGCAATCGGCTCAATCGGAACACCAGGATTGTAGGAGATGTTGTCACACAGGCGCTGATAAACATCCGGCTGTGGCTCAATGGCCAAGATCTTGGCCACAGAACTCATGCAGGACGCCGCAAAGAAACTGTAAGCGCCAACATTGGCACCGATATCAACAAACACACCATCGCCCGGCAGCACCCGGCGTAAAAGATCGCGCTCCACTGGATCGAAATATTGCGGCGTAAACAGCACACGTTTTTCGGCCAGATTGGCAAACGGTTCGATGCGCATCTTGTGGCCAAACACATTCACATCGAGGGGGCCTCTCACCCCCGTCAGTGCGATCTTGCGGGCCAGGAACGCCATCCGCTTACCGACATACCCGGCAGAGCGCGCACTGGAAAACGTGCGTAGCCGCTCAACCCAAGCCGATGGCGCATAGGAGCCCCAATCCGGTTGGGATATCTGCGAATGGGACGTCAGCGATGGGCTGGATTTTTGAAGATTCTGCGTCACTTTGGGTCCACAAAAGGTTTGCTATGTCGCTGTAAACGGCAAAGCTGCACCGTGATTACCGGTTATTGCCGCTCTTCTGTTTGCAGCAAATTACGGTTAAGTTTGCCGCATCGTGACCAAAGAAACGTCATTCGTCACACCGGGCGCCTGTTTCAAGACGCTGCTTTTACACCAAATATGTGCGATGTCACCGCATCGTACATTCTTCGCGCGGAGCCACATCTAAGTCACCATGCTGCAGACACAACCGCCCATCAAACTGTTTGGCCCAGAAGCTTTTGAAGGCATGCATCGCGCTGGGCGTTTGACAGCAACAATCCTCGATCAGCTTTCCGATGTGATCAAACCCGGCGTCACCACGCAGGAGATCGACGACGCGGTGATGGATTTTGCATTGGCCAACAATGCGGTGCCGGCCACGCTGAATTATCGCGGCTATGGCAAATCAAGCTGCACATCGATCAACCACGTGGTCTGCCATGGCGTGCCGAACACAAAGCCGCTACGCCAAGGCGACGTTGTCAATGTTGATGTGACGCTGATTGTCGATGGATGGCATGGCGATTCCAGTCGCATGTACCCCGTGGGCGAGATCAAGCGGGCGCCCGAACGGCTGATTGAAGTTACCTATCTGGCGCTGATGCGCGGCATCGCAGCTGTGAAACCCGGCAATCGAACCGGTGACATTGGCGCTGCCATACAAACCTATGCCGAAGCTGAACGCTGCTCCGTGGTCCGTGATTTTTGCGGCCACGGCATTGGTGATGTGTTCCATTTGCCACCCAACATTTTGCACTATGGCCGATCCGGTGAAGGCGTTGATCTGCGCCCCGGCATGATTTTCACCATCGAGCCGATGATCAATCTTGGCCGCCCGCACGTGAAAATTCTCTCCGATGGTTGGACCGCTGTGACACGCGACCGCTCGCTTTCAGCGCAATATGAGCACTCCATTGGTGTGACAGAGGAAGGCTGCGAGATTTTCACAGCCTCGCCCGCCGGCCTTTTTGCACCGCCGACCTTGCGCGAAGAAGCCACCGCGTCCTGACCAGGGTTCCCCCACCAATGTCGGACACAGGCATGCCCGATAAAACATCCGATAAACCTCATTTTCATGTTCATCGCGAACGGTTGCGTACCCGCTTTGCGCAGGGCGGACGGCAAGCCTTGGCCGACTATGAAATGCTGGAATTGCTGCTGTTTCGCTCCATCCCGCGACGCGACACCAAGCAATTGGCCAAGGATCTGATTGCCCGCTTCGGTTCGCTGGCTGATGTTCTGACCGCGCCTAAAGCTCAACTCTGTGAGGTAAGCGGTATCAAGCAAGCGACCGCCAATGATCTGGCGCTTGTGCGCGCCGCCGCAGAAGCTCTTGCGCAAGGCAATGTGGCCCAGAAAGAGGTTCTATCCTCCTGGTCAGATGTGGTGAGCTATTGCCGTGCAGTCATGGCCTACGATGCGGTGGAAGCGTTTCGCGTCCTGTTTCTGGACAAGAAAAACCGCCTGCTGCGCGATGAAATTCTGCAATCTGGCACAGTGGACCATACGCCCGTCTATCCGCGTGAGGTGGTCAAACGTGCGCTCGAACTGGGCGCATCGGCCATGATTTTGGTGCACAATCATCCTTCGGGCGACCCAACACCATCACGCGCAGACATTGAGATGACCAGCACGATCATCACTGCCGCGTCTGCTCTGGAGGTGACCGTTCACGATCACATCATCGTTGGACGTGAGGGTCATGCCAGCCTGCGCGCTCTGGGTCTCATGAGCACCGACTGATAGCCCAAACGCTTTTGGAACCGGTTCACGCAGCGCGCTTTGCACTGTCGAAGCGAACCCGCGTTTACTTCGCCTGCATATCATGCTGCACTCGCACACGGTGGCAACGCCAAGCGTGAAAGACTGCAAACACAATCAGTATGAGGCGCGATGACGGCATTTGACGAGATGAGTGTGGATGGCAGCCAGTGCCGTGCACCCTATGATTTGGTCCGCACATGGCTCGATAGCCTTGATCCTGAAGCCCTCAAACGCCAAAGCGCCGAAGCAGAAATGCTCTTCCGCCGTATCGGCATCACCTTCGCCGTCTATGGCGAGGCCGACGCCGAGGAACGGCTCATCCCGTTCGATATGATACCGCGCATCATTGCCCATGATGAGTGGTTGCAGCTGGAAAAAGGCCTCACCCAGCGCGTCAACACGTTGAACGCCTTTCTGGCCGACATCTATGGCCCTCGCAAATGTATCAAGGCCGGCGTCATCCCCGCCGATCTGATCGACCAAAACCCGCAATACCGCCCCGAAATGATTGGCGCCAAACTACCCGGCAACATCTGGGTGAACATTGCTGGTATCGATATTGTGCGCGTGGATGCTGACAATTTCTACGTCTTGGAAGACAATGCCCGCACACCCTCAGGCGTGTCCTACATGATGGAAAACCGCGAGGTGATGATGCGCATCGCCCCCGAGGTTTTCTATGATCACGCTGTTGAGCCGGTCGATAACTACGGCGATCAACTGCTTCAAGCCCTTCAGTCGGTCGCCCCGCAAAATGCGCGCAAAGACCCGACCTGCGCTCTTCTAACACCAGGCCCCTTCAACAGCGCCTATTACGAGCACTCGTTCTTGGCCGACAAGCTGGGCGTTGAACTGGTAGAAGGCCGCGATCTGTTTGTCCGTGATGCAGTTCTCTACATGCGCACCACGCTCGGCCCGCAGCGCGTCGACGTGATTTACCGCCGCATCGACGATGATTTCATCGACCCGCTGGTTTTCAACGCCGACTCAATGCTTGGCGTTCCAGGGCTGATGACGGCCTATCTGGCAGGCAATGTGACGCTGGCCAACGCCGTTGGCACCGGCATTTCCGACGATAAGGCGATCTACACCTACATGCCGGAGCTAACGAAGTTCTTCCTCGATGAAGAACCTATGCTCAAGAATGTGCCGACCTGGCGGTGCCGAGAGCCTGACGCGCTGTCCTATGTGCTGGACCATCTGGATGAACTGGTCGTCAAAGAGGTCGCTGGGTCCGGCGGCTACGGCATGTTGGTCGGACCGAAATCAACCAAGGATGAGATCGAAATTTTCCGGGCCAAGCTCAAAGCCAATCCGGATGACTTCATCGCTCAGCCGACACTGGCGCTCTCCACTTGCCCGACCTTTGTCGGCGAAGGCGTGGCCCCGCGTCACGTCGATCTGCGCCCCTTCGTGCTCTCGGGCACCAACGGCGTGAACATCATACCCGGCGGTCTGACCCGCGTTGCCTTGAAGGAGGGCTCGCTCGTCGTGAACTCCAGCCAAGGCGGCGGGACAAAAGACACCTGGGTTTTGGCGCGATAAGGGGGGGCAGATCATGCTTTTAAGCCGTACAGCCGACAGTCTCTTCTGGACCGCTCGCTACATAGAGCGCGCGGAGAACACCGCCCGCTTGCTGGAGGCTGCAACGCGCCTTTCCAATGTTGGAAGCAGCACTGAGCAAGTTTCCAACGAATGGGAATCCGCCGTTCTGGCAACCGGCATGGAAGAACTTTTCGAAGAACGCTATGGCGAAGCCAGTGCGCGCACGGTGGTGGATTTTCTGGCCTTCTCGGAGGCCAACCCCTCTTCCATCCGCTCATGCCTGGAAGCGGCTCGCGCCAACGCTCGCTCTGTGCGCACCGCCATCACCATCGAAATGTGGGAAACCATCAACGCCGCCTGGCTTGAGCTGAAACGCTATCGCACATTTGGCCAGTCACGCGGCGAGCTGATGGAGTTTCTGCGCTTCGTGAAACAAGTCGCGCTCAGTGTCGATGGCATCGCCCACCGCACCATGCTGCGCACCGATGGGTTCTCGTTCTTCCAGCTTGGCAGCGCGATTGAGCGCGCCGATAACACCGCGCGCATCTTGGACGTAAAATACCATGTGCTACTTCCGGCCGGCGACCGCGTGGGTGGCGGCCTCGATTACTTCCAGTGGACATCCATTCTGCGGTCAGTGTCTGCCCTCACCGCCTATCACTGGGTCTATCGCGAAAGCCTGAAGCCTTGGCTGATTGCTGACCTGTTGATTTTGAACGAGAAAATGCCGCGCTCGCTGGCAAGCTGCTATGGCAATGTCACCCGGAATCTCGATAGTCTATCGAAAACCTATGGGCGGCAGGGCAAGGCCCAGCGCATGGCGCGGTCCATCCACAGCGAGTTCCGCAACCGCGACATCGACACGATTTTTCACACCGGGCTGCACGAATTTGTCGAAGATTTCATCGGCAAGAACAACAAGCTTGGCGGCACCATTGCCGAGCAATACCTGTTTTAGAGCGCCCTATTTCCAAGCCCCAAAGGCTGTTTCATGCGATTATCCGTCCACCACACCGAAACGCTCACTTATGCAACGCCGAGCATGGGCACGATCCAAGTGCTGCGGCTCACACCGCGCGACCATACCGGGCACTATGTCTGCGACTGGTCGGTCGATGTGGATGCTGATTGCAAGATCGAGAGCAACAAGGATGCCTTTGGCAACATCGTAACCAGCTTCTCACTGAACGGCCCACTGGAAACGCTGACGATCAGCGCTGTTGGGGAGATTGAGACCGAAGAAACCCACGGCATTGTGCGCGGCGCTGCCGATAAGGTGCCACACGGTGTGTTTCTGCGGCCAAGCCATGCTGAGGGCGACGCGGCGCTGGTACGCACAGCCATGAACGCGCTCAATGATGTATCTGGCCCACAGTTGGCGCAGATGCACGCTTTGATGGCGGTGCTGCATGCGGCGCGGCCTGAGACCAGCCAAGACGACGAACAGGCAGCCCACGAACAGGCACAAATGCAAGCGCAGGCACAAGCGCAAATGGGCAGTGATGATGGCCAGCAGCAACAAGTTACAGGGTCTGAAGAGGATGCGCTCAACACATCCGCTGCCACACGATTGCGCGCCATGATGGACGAACGCAACATCGACAGTGCCGTTGAAATTGCCGAAATCTTCTGCAACACCGCACGCCGCTTAGATTTGCCCGCCCGGCTGGTGTCCGGCTATCGCTGGCTAGGCGACGACAGCACAGAAAAACAAGCACGTGATATCTGGGCCGAAGTGCATGTCGACGATCTGGGTTGGGTCGCGTTCGATCCCCATGAAGGCAACTGCCCAAGCGAAGACAGTGTGCGCGTGGCCATCGGGCTCGATCAGCACGCAGTCGCAAGCGCAAGAGTTGGGCATTACGGCGGTATCAACGACTTTGAGCGCGAAACCAGCATTGCCGTGCGCCGCGTAGGGGGCTAACGCTAGTCTGTTGTGGCAACAATCGGCGCGCATTTGCAGCGCCGATGACGGCATGAAGGACAGTCCCCCTTGACCTATTGCGTTGGCCTGCTGGTTGAAGACGGCTTGGTGATGATCGCCGACACCCGCACCAATGCCGGGCTTGATAACATCGCCACCTTCCAAAAACTCTATCGCTTTGAGCAGCCCGGCGAGCGCAGCATTGCCATCGCAACATCCGGCAATTTGGCGGTCAGCCAAGCGGTGATGTCAATCATGACCGATGGCTTTGAAAACCCGCAAACCGGCATGTTGGAGACCATCTACGACCACCCCACCATGTTTCGCACCGCAAGCTACATTGGCCGCGCGATTGGCGAAGTGATGCGCATGAACAATGGCGGATCACAGGGCATGGGTATGGCCTTTGACGTCACCATGCTGGTGGGTGGCCAAGTGAAGGGCGGCAGGCTTCGGCTGTTTATGGTCTACTCGGCGGGTAACTTCATTGAAGCGACCGAGGACACGCCATACCTGCAAATCGGTGAGCACAAATATGGCAAGCCGATTCTCGATCGGGCCGTTACTTTCAAGACCAACCTGTCCGATGCGGTGAAAATCGGTCTGATCTCGATGGACTCAACCATGCGCTCCAACCTTGGTGTTGGCATGCCGATCGACCTTTGGGCGCTGCGCCGCGACGCACTGCAAACATCGCTGACGACACGCATTGAGCAAGGCGAGCCTTATTTCCATGATTTGCGTGAAAGGTGGTCAGCTGCCTTAAGGTCAGCGCACCAATCCATCCCGATACCGCCCTATCTTTAGCATCGCGCACAACACAAACATTTCTCTATAAACATTCATTTCTAATATAAATTCTCAAAAAATGACTCTGCGTCACTTTTTATCGCAGCGCGCCGCTCATCGCTCGTTCGTTCTAGCGAACGGTAGATCATGCCCATGCGCGGATTGTTCTTCAGTCGCTCTGCATTGCGCATCACAAAATCCCAATAAAGATAGTTGAACGGGCAAGCTTCTGGCCCGTTTTTCACTTTCACCTTGTAATGACAGTCTTTGCAGTGATCGCTCATTTTATCGATGTAAGCACCTGAGGCCGCGTAGGGCTTGGAGGCCATGATCCCACCATCAGCGTAGATCGCCATGCCATGGGTATTGGGAAGTTCGACCCACTCATAGGCGTCCGCATAAACAACCATGTACCATTCATTTATGGCGTCCGGTGCAACACCAGCCAAAAGCGCAAAATTGCCAGTGATCATCAACCGCTGAATATGATGGGCGTAGGCGTGCTTTTTGGTGGTTGAGATCGCGTCAGCCAGGCACGCCATTTTGGTCTCACCTGTCCAGTAGAAGGTGGGTAAAGGTAGATCTGCTTCCAAGGCATTCAGCGCCTTGTAGCTCGGCATTTTCAGCCAATAGAGCCCGCGCACATATTCCCGCCAGCCAAGGATTTGCCGGATGAATCCTTCCACGGCGTTCAACGGCGCATCGCCCGCCTGGTAGGCAGCTTCTGCCGCATCACAAACCTCGCTGGCGATAAGCAGTCCAGTGTTCATCGCCGCCGAGATGGTGGAGTGGAACAAAAACGCCTCCCCCTCCGCCATCGCGTCTTGATAGTCGCCAAACTGCGGCAAACACTTTTCAATGAAGTGCGCCAGAACGGCCTGCGCATCCTCACGCGTCACCGGCATGCCGAAAGGTTCAAGGTTGCCGAAGTTATTGGGGAAGCGATCGCGCACCAGAGCAACAACCTCTTGCGTGATGGCATCCGGCGCAAAGCTTAGCCGATCCGGCAACACCACATCTTTGGGCAGCTTGCGGCGGTTTTCCTTGTCGAAATTCCACTGCCCGCCTTCTGGTTTATCGCCGTCCATCAGATAGTCGGTCTCGCGGCGCATTTCGCGATAGAAATATTCCATCCGCAACTGTTTCTTGCCGTCCGCCCAGCGCTCAAAACGGCCAAGCGAGGCGAAAAAACGCGTGTCTTCGCGCACGATCACCGGCACGTCCAAACTGTCCTGCCAGCTATGGATCATCTCCATCACGCGATATTCGCCAGGCTCTGTAACGATAACGCGCTCAAAAGCGCCCTCGCCCAGCGCTCGCTCTAACTCACCAGTGAAACTTCCGCTGTTCTCGATGTCATCCAGCTTCATGTACCGAACCGGTCTGCCATCGGCTTCCAACGCCTTGGCAAAGTGCCGCATGGCCGAGAAAACAAAGGCGAGCTTCTTTTTGTGGTGCGGCACATACTGCGCCTCATCCATCACCTCGCACATCAGGATCGTGTCTCCCTTTTGCCAGTCGGCAAGTGAGGAAAGGCTCATGGAAAGCTGGTCACCAAGCACGAGGCGGAGTGTGGGCATAAAACACCTATGATTTGCGATGGCCGACGCGCTGGCGATATGCGCACGAAGCCATAGATTAGTCCCCAACCTAGGGCGCACGGAGCCAGTTCAACCCCAATGATCGAGCTTGTTTGGTTTAAACGCGACCTGCGCACCGCCGACCACGCACCGCTGGCCCTGGCGGCGCAGAACGGCGCTGTTTTGCCGCTTGTTGCGGTTGAATCAAACTATTGGAAACTGCCTGAAACCTCCTCTCGCCATTATCTTTTTTGGCGCGAGAGCATCGATGATCTGCACCAGACTGGTGTTCCGCTGTGCGTGCGTGTTGGGGATATCGTTTCCATTCTTCAGGCGCTGCATAATAGTCATGGCATTCGCCGCATCTGGTCGCATGAAGAAACGGGCAATGCCTGGACGTACGAACGCGATAAAGCCGTCGCGCGCTGGTGCCACGAAAACGGCGTCGTATGGACAGAGGTCCGCCAGTTTGGTGTGGCGCGCGGATCGGTGAACCGAGATCGCTGGGCCCAGCAGTGGGAAGCGTTCATGGCGGAGCCTCTCGCCACATTGCCGAGCCAAATCGACTATGTCGACGCAGTCAGTGATCCGATGCCCTCGCCCGAAGCCTTGGGCCTCATCGATGATCCCTGCCCGCAACGCCAGCGCGGTGGTCGCGCGGAAGGCCTTTCGCTTTTGGATAGCTTTCTTGGCTCAGGTCGCGCGCGAGACTATCAGCGTGCCATGTCCAGCCCTCTCAGCGCCGCTGAGGCTTGCTCACGGCTTTCCCCGCACCTTGCTTATGGAACGCTTTCGATGCGCGAGGTTGTGCAGCGTGCCTACAAAGAGTTGAGCGCCCTCAAAGCCATCCCACCAGCCCATCAGCCTATACCAACGCGTAGCCTGAACGCTTTCATCGCGCGGTTGCACTGGCATTGTCACTTCATCCAAAAGCTTGAAAGCGAGCCGGAAATGGAGTGGCGCGATCTGCATCCGGCCTTCCGTGGTGCCCGCACCCAAGGCGTTGGTGACCCGCTCTACGAGGCCTGGGCCACCGGCAACACAGGCTTTCCGTTTGTGGATGCCTGCATGCGCTCTCTGATCGCCACAGGTTGGATCAACTTTCGCATGCGCGCGATGCTTGTTGCGTTTGCGAGCTATCATCTGTGGCTTGATTGGCGCGTCGCCGGCACACGCCTGGCGCAGCTTTTCACTGACTATGAGCCCGGCATTCACTGGCCGCAGGTGCAGATGCAGTCGGGCTCCACAGCGATCAACACACCGCGCCTCTACAATCCTGTCAAGCAAAGTCACGACCAAGATCCAGACGGAACCTTCATCAAGCAGTGGGTGCCGGAGCTGAGGTGCCTTGCGGGCCGCACTTTGCATGAACCCTGGACGCTTTCACCCTTAGAAGCGCGCGAGCAGGGCTTTGTTCTGGACGAAACCTACCCTGCCCCCATCATCGACCATGCGGCCGCGGCGCGCGCTGCCCGCCAACGCCTCACCCACATCAGGGCAAGTGACGGTTTTTACCAGCACCAGCGTGCGATTTACCTCAAACATGGCTCGCGCAAATCGTCTCGCCACACGCCAAAACAAGGACGAGCCTGGGTGAAGAAGAAACCAGCCGACCAGCTGGAACTGGACCTTTAGCCATGGCAAAAATGCGCAAAAAAGCCAACCTGCCCACCAAGACGTGCCCCGTCTGCAAGAAACCTTTTGCGTGGCGCAAAAAGTGGGCACGCGATTGGGACAGCGTGATCTACTGCTCCAAGCGTTGCCGTTCTGATGCCTCCAACAAAGATGCATCGTACAAGACGTAACACCAGCTGAGCCAACCAGTATTGCGGCCTTTAGAGTTTCTCAATTCTCGAAGAGTACGCTTTCAGCTTGGTACCCGTGCCTGGCAGGAGAAGAGCGTATGTATTTGTTTCGCCTCACCTATTACAGCCGCAACACGATCAAAGATCTGAACTTGCCTGTTGGCGCTGAGGTGAAAAAGATCATGCAGCAATCCAGCGCCAACAATCCAGCGGCTGGAATCACTGGCGCGTTGGTTTTTAACGACCATTATTTTGCGCAAGTTCTTGAAGGTGACCGCAAAGCAGTGACGCAAGCTTTTTGCAAGATCGCTGTCGATGAGCGGCATTCTGAAATCGTAATGCTTGAGGCCAAACCGGTCAGCGATCGCTTGTTTGATGGCTGGGCGATGGCATTTGCTGGCCACTCTCCTGAGGTGGACAGGCTGTATTTGAAGTATGGGACGACCATCGGGTTTGCGCCCGCGAAAATGACCGCCGATGCCTTTATCGGTTTGGTCAACGATCTGGTCGAATCTGGATCTCGTATTGCCAAAACCCCGTTGGTTGAAGACAGTGACCAACCGTCAGCACCCATGGCAAAAAGCGCTTAGTTCCCAGGTTACAGCGGCCTAACTTTTTCCTTCACACACCTTCGCCAACGCGCAACTGACACTTCACGCGCGCTCTTGCGGCATCACGACACTGCAACAGCGCGTGAAGTGGGGTTTCAACGCGCCTTGCCTTGCGCCATATCAGGGTCAAGTTCGAGCCTCGCTGTCACAGCTAAGGTCGAAGAAAACGCACCAGAAGGCCGTTAACGCATGATCGGCGAACTGACATTTGCAGCTGTTTTTCTCGCGGGGGTGATTTCCTTCCTCTCCCCGTGCGTGCTGCCGCTCGTGCCAGCCTATCTTACCTATATGACGGGTGCTTCGCTTGAAGAATTGGCGGACGAAGAACGCAGCGCCAAGCTTTCTCGCTTCTTGTTGATTCAGGCGGTGGCCTTTGTTGTCGGCATTGCGCTTGTGTTTGTGCTGCTCGGCGCAACAGCCACGCAAATCAGCCTTTTGCTGCGACAGTATTCCTCGGTTCTGTCGATCATCGCGGGCATCGCCATCATCATCATGGGCCTACACTTTCTGGGCGTTTTTCGCTGGTCGATGCTCTACCGTCAGGCCAAAATGGAGGGGCCAAAATCCACCTCTGGGCCCGGCGGTGCGCTGGCCATGGGTCTTGCCTTCGGCTTCGCCTGGACACCGTGCATAGGCCCCATTTTGGGCGCTGTGCTTGCAGTGGCCGCCAGCCGCGAAACGGTCGGCCAAGGTGCGGGGCTGTTGCTGGTTTATGCGCTGGGCATGGGCGTGCCATTCATCTTGGCGGCACTGGCCGTTGGCCCGTTCACGCGGTTCTTGAGCAAGTTCCGCCACCACATGCAGACGATGGAGCGCGCCACTGGTGCGCTTCTGGTGGCCACCGGCATGGCTTTCTTGCTTGGCTGGCACACGATTTTGGCCAATTGGATGTTGGATCGATTCCCGGGCCTGGTCGCCCTCACCTGATCGAGGCCTAGCCCTCTTCCGGCACGCTGCCGTCAAAAGGCCAGATCAGCTCATCACGCCACTGCCATAGCTGGAACGACGGCACACTGGCATCGCCGACCGTATCGAAGCGAATCGGACCGAGAACTGTCTCAAACGGCTGTCCATCACCATCAACAAGCTGAAGGGCCACTTGGGTGGCGGCCATAGACGGCAAGATAAGCCCAGCCATTGATCCCAGTTCGTCACCCTCCAGCGTGGCCAAGATCTCCTCATCCACCAATGAGCGCCAGGGCGTCGGTCGAGCAAACACAACGCCTTCAACCCCATCAGCAGCCATCAAGCGAAACTCCGACGTCATGACGCTGTCACCTGCCAGCACTGGCACATCAGGCAGACTTTGATGCAACTGATCGGCAAGCAATGCGCTATCCGCCTGGCCCGCAAGCACGATCACCAGCCCTGCACCTTCTGCCTGCGCCAGCGACGCAAGCTCCGCCAGATCATCGTCAGGCGCAAACGCTTGATACAGCGCCAGCGTCACACCCTCTTCGCCAAGGACCTCTTCCACACCTTCAGCCAGCGTGCGGCCATAGTTGCCATCGGTGTAAAACAGCACAAGCGGGCGATTGCGCGCCGGTCCACCGATCAAGCCATCGAGCGAACCATCAAGAATGGCATCGGCAAGATAACGCGCCTGATCATCATCGCGGCCGCTCAGGCGATACACCGGCCCGTCGGCCTCATCGGTAAAACTCTGATACCGCACACCGCTGGAAACAAAAGGAATATCGGCAAACGCAAAAACGTTGCGCGCTGAGACCGCAGGGCGCCAACAAACACCGCCCACCACCACATTCACCTGCGCGCCGACCAGCTGGTTGGCGGCGTCACGCCCGCGCTCTTCATCGCATCCATCGTCAACAGCCGTGACAGTGATGCTTGATGCGTCCGGAAGACCTTCTAAGGCCAACTGCACGCCCTGTTCCACCTGGCGGCCCAGCACTTCAAATGGGCCGGACAGCGGCGCAAGAACACCGATATGGAGTGCATCTGGCTCGCCGGTCTGATCCTGAGCACTAGACGGCGCCACAAAAAGTCCAGCCAAGGAAAGAAAGGCCGTTCCTAGCAACAGAGGCTTTACTTCGCGCATGGAATCCCTTGGGTTGAACGCAGACGTCACCAATTTAGACCCGCAAGCGTTCTCGCCCGCAAGGCCTCCGCGCTGGGGTCACACTGTCAACGTGCCACAAAACAAGGAAAAAGTGCCATGTGGCATAAGGGAAAGACAAACGGCCTAACCGATATCGCAGGCGTGCGCGTCGGGCATGCCAGCGACACCAAGGTCAAGACAGGGACGAGCGTCATAGTGTTTGACGCGCCTGCCACCGCCAGTGTTTGCGTGCTTGGACAAGCACCAGGAACCCGTGAGACCGACCTCCTCGACCCCAGCCGTACGGTTGCGCAGATCGATGCGCTTGTTTTATCCGGTGGGTCGGCCTTTGGGTTGGCGGCAGCTGAGCCAGTGATGGCAGAGCTTGCCAAGGCTGGGCGCGGCTTCCAAGCAGGACCGGCCCGCGTGCCAATTGTTCCAGCGGCCATTCTGTTTGATTTGGCCAACAACGGCGAAAAACCTGATGATCTCCAGACACTTTATCGCGAGCTGGGCAGCACAGCGTTCAAAACGGCCGATACAAATCCGCAAATAGGCGCTGTTGGCGCTGGCACCGGGGCTACTACTGGCGCGGGCAAAGGTGGACTGGGTTCAGCATCCAGCGTCTTTGGTGATGACGCCCCAGAACCCTTACGCGGGCGCACAGTCGCCGCTCTCGTTGCGGTAAATGCCATCGGCAGCCCCTTGTTAGGCGATGGCCCGCACTTTCGTGCCTCAGCGTTTGAGCTGGAAAGCGAGTTTGGTGGATTGGGCGTGGCCAACGCACAAGAAGACCCAACCCCGCGCATGAAAACGCTGGCCCAGCCCGGCCAGAACACGACCATTGGGGCGATCATCACCGACATCGCGTTGGGCAAGCGTGCCTGCCATAGCCTTGCCATTGCGGGGCAAGACGGCATCGCCAACGCTATCTATCCAGCCCACACCAGCCTGGACGGTGACTTGGTTTTTGCCGCGTCGGTCAACAACGATGTAGCCATAGACGACCCGGCTTTGCTAGCGCTTATCCAGGCCTGTGCGACGGCAACCATGGCGCGCGCGATTGCACGCGGGGTCTACGCAGCCACACGCCCTTTTCAAGGGTGACCAAAGGGGCGTAAAGCGCCCCCATGCATATTCTCCTCGCTCCGCTGACTTTTTTGGGCCGCCACGGCACGCTCGCCATCGCGCTAAGCCTGCTGGTGGGCACCGCCCTGCCCTTTTTGTCAGCGATCATGCGGCCTTTCCTGGATGAGGCGATTCTGACGCTGCTCACGCTGGCGTTTCTACGCATCGGGTTTCGCGCGGTAGGCCGCGAGTTTAAATCACCCCTGCCCGTTATCATCGCCACCATCATCGCGATGCTGGTGATGCCGGCCTTAGCGTTCTGGATCGCCCAGACTTTTGGGCTCGATCAGTCACACCCAGGGCTTTATCTGGCGCTGTTCATTGCGCTGGCCGTTCCGCCAATCACCGCAGTGCCCGTTTTTGCCAGTCTCCTGCGCCTACCTGGAGCGATAGCGCTGGCTTTCCTTATCCTCTGCATGGCTGCAACACCGTTTATCGCCACTCTGCACGCACGCCTTTTCTTCTCCGCTGAAGCGCTGCCCTTTGACGGCATAACGATTGGTCTACGTCTGGCAGGCTTTATGGCTGGCGCGATCATGCTGGCCACGATCATCAAGCGGCTCATCGGTCAAGACCGATTGAAGCGCAATCAGACAACCCTTGATGGCATCAACGTGCTGGTCATGCTGGTGTTTGCCATTGCCGTCATGGATGGATTTGGACCCGCCATTCTTGCCTCGCCAGGTTTGGTTGCGAGCCTTTTTGTGGCGACCTTTGCGCTTGCCAGCGCACAAATGGCCGTGATGCGCGCCGCACTGTTTTTTCTGCCCGCTGATCAGGCCATGTCCATCGCGTTTGCAACCGGCTTACGCAATATGGGGTTGATGGTGGCCGCCTTCGGATTGGTGATACCTGAAACCACCTGGCTTTGGTTTGCGGTTGGCCAATTCCCAATCTATTTTATGCCTTGGTTCATTGAACTCGCCCGCCGCAGACGCCAATCCACACAGCTTAGCCCCTAGCACCTCTTGACCCCTGCAGAGCTATGGCGCACTCGAACAGCATGACCAATCTCATCATAGCCCCGTCCATTCTCGCCTCTGATTTCTCCCGCCTGCGCGATGAAGTTAAGGCCATTGATCAAGCCGGATGCGACTGGGTGCATTTGGATGTGATGGACGGCCACTTCGTGCCCAACATCAGCTTCGGCCCAGCCATTGTCGAAGCGATCCGGCCTCATACCGACAAAGTGCTGGACGTGCATTTGATGATCGCACCGTGCGACCCGTATCTCGATGCCTTTGCAGATGCTGGCGCTGACATCATCACCGTTCACGCCGAAGCTGGCCCGCACCTGCACCGCTCGCTGATGGCCATCAAAACGCTCGGTAAAAAGGCTGGCGTCTCTTTAAACCCCGGCACCCCCGCCAGCGTCATTGCTGAAGTGATGGACCTGCTCGATCTGGTGCTGGTGATGACCGTGAACCCAGGTTTTGGCGGTCAGAGTTTTATTGCCAGCCAAGTGACAAAGATCGCAGAAATCAAAACCATGATCGGTGACCGCGATATCGTTCTGGAAGTCGATGGCGGCATCACACCGCAAACCGCACCCAGCGTGGCAAAAGCAGGCGCCAACGCGCTGGTCGCCGGCTCGTCCGTTTTCAAAGGCGGAACACCAGACGACCCAAGCCATTATCAAGCTGCCATGAACGCCATCCGCACCGCCGCCGCCAACTAAGGAACCCACCATGATACCTCGCTATGCGCGCCAACCGATGGTCGACATTTGGTCACCGGAAACGAAATTTCGCATCTGGTTTGAGATCGAAGCGCATGCGTGTGACGCACAAGCCAACCTTGGTGTGATCCCGAAAGAAGCAGCGGAGGCGGTGTGGGCACGCGGCGGCAACGCAACCTTCGACATTGATCGTATTGATGAAATTGAGCGCGAAACCAAACACGATGTCATCGCGTTCTTGACCCATTTGGCCGAGATTGTCGGACCGGAAGCGCGCCTTGTGCACCAGGGCATGACCTCATCCGATGTGTTGGACACATGCCTGGCGGTTCAGCTCACCCGCGCCGCTGACATTCTGCTGGACGATATGGATAGCCTGCTCACCGCGCTCAAAAAGCGCGCGCAAGAAAACAAGATGACGGTCTGCATTGGTCGCTCGCACGGCATCCACGCCGAGCCGGTGACGTTTGGCCTAAAGCTTGCGCAGGCCTATGCCGAGTTTGATCGCTGCAAACAGCGCCTGATAGCTGCACGCGCCGACATCGCAACCTGCGCGCTCTCTGGAGCTGTCGGAACCTTCGCCAACATTGACCCAGCCGTCGAGGCCCATGTGGCCGAAAAAATGGTGCTGGCGCCGGAGCCGATCTCCACCCAGGTTATCCCGCGCGACCGGCACGCCATGTTTTTTGCCACGCTGGGTGTGATTGCCTCCTCAGTTGAACGGTTGGCAACAGAAATCCGCCATCTTCAGCGCACCGAAGTGCTTGAAGTGGAAGAGTATTTCTCACCGGGCCAAAAAGGGTCCTCCGCCATGCCACATAAACGCAATCCGGTTTTGACGGAAAATCTCACCGGTCTTGCACGCATGGTGCGCAGCTACGCGATGCCTGCCATGGAGAATGTCGCGCTCTGGCACGAGCGCGACATCTCGCATTCCTCAGTCGAACGCTATGTCGGCCCAGACGCGACGATCACACTCGACTTTGCGCTGGCACGGCTCACCGGCGTCATCGACAAACTGTTGGTCTATCCCGACCGGATGGAAGCCAACATGAACAAGCTTGGCGGGCTTATGCACTCGCAGCGCGTGCTGCTGGCGCTTACCCAGGCCGGTGTCAGCCGCGAGGACGCCTATCGGCTGGTTCAGCGCAACGCGATGAAGGTATGGCACGAAGGTGCTGACTTTTTTGATGAACTGACCGGCGATGACGACGTCATGGCAAGCTTGTCCCGCGATGCGCTGGAAGCCCTGTTTGATCTCGGCTACCACACCAAACATGTGGACACCATTTTCACGCGCGTTTTCAAAGATTAAGCGTTAGAACCTCCACCAAAAGGATCCAGCCCTATGGCCATCTCAGATATCGATGTTCTGGTTCTGCCGGGCTGGAAGGGCGGCGATGACAGCTATTGGTACGCCGGTTGGGTGGAAAAACTGCCCAATGCGCGCCGCGTCGAGCAAAGTGATTTTGAAACGCCAACCCTGTCGGATTGGACCCGTGAGGTCGAAAAGCAAATCCTGCTAAGCGAGCGCCCGGTGGCACTGGTTGGCCATTCACTGGGCGCGCTCACCATCGCGCACATGGCCGAGGCCATTGCCAGGCTGCCCGTGATTGCCGCCTACCTGGTCACACCGCCTGAACTGGACGGTAAAAGCACCATCGGCCCGATGCTCACTGGGTTTGAGCCGCTACCAACAGCGCCACTGCCAGTTCCATCATTCCTCGTGGCCAGCCGTACCGACCCCTATGCGCGCTACGAATTTGCCGAATCATGCGCCAATGCTTGGGGCTCGGAGCTGATTGACGCGGGCGATGCAGGCCATATCAATCCTGATTCGGGCCACGGCCCGTGGCCGGAAGGCCTGTTGCGCTTTGGGGTTTTGTTGAAGCGCGCACGGGCAACACCTTAAGCCTTGGCCTCAATTGCGCCTTGTAAGCATCATGCCTCGGCTAAAAATCTGCCCGATTGTTCAAATCTGATTGAACTGTTTTAGCGGGCTGAAAGAGCCAGTGCTCTAATGTCCTGCCAAGCCAGTCAGATGGCTTGAAGAATGAGACCTCACAAATCATCATACAGACTTGTTTTTGGCGCCCAGCACTCCCCCTGCTGGGCGCCCTTTTTTCTTTGACATCTCAGATTTTACGAAGCCGCTGATCCAACAGCGGCCGCAGCTTTGAGCGCTATGGCGTCTGAGCCGACAGCTGCAAAGGTGAAGCCTTGGGCGAAGAAGGCTTTGGCCTTGTCCGCATCAAACGCATAAACGCCGGCAATCTTACCGGCTGCTTTGGCGCGGCTACCAATATCGGCCGACGCCTCCAGAACATGCGGCGCCGTTGCTTCTACACGCGCGCCTTCGGCTAACGTGATCGAAAGGTCCGACGGGCCAACGAAAATGCCGTCTATGCCAGGCACCGCCAAGATAGCGTCCAAGTTTTCCCGCGCTTCAACCGTCTCAATCATCGCAATCGTCAGCACCAAATCATTGCCGGCGGCCAGATAATCACCTTGCACAGCGCCAAAAAGATCAAGCGCCAGCGACGGACCCCAAGAGCGCCCGCCAATTGGCGGGTACTTTGTGGCGGCCACAAGCGCTTGCGCGTCAGCAACCGTGTTGATCATTGGCGCGATGACAAACTGCGCACCAGCATCCAGCGCGCGCGAGGCAAGGTCAAACCGCCCCACAGGGATACGCAATCCCGGCGCAGATCCGGCCTGATGCACGGCCTGCATGGAGGCAAACATCGAAGCCTCATCATGAAAACCATGTTGTAGATCAACGCACACAGCTTCAAAGCCGCCACGCGCCAAGGCGCCTGCGTTCATTGGGGCTGGAAACGAGCTCCAGCCCATTGGAACGGTTTTGCCGCCGCGCATTGCAGCGGCAAATGCGACACCTTTGTCGAGAGAGGAAGACAAACGCCTAGCCCTTGGTCTGCATGTCTTGGATCGCTTTATCCATAAGATCGGCCATCTCGCGGCGCAACTGATGTTCAGACACGTCGATGCTCTTTTCCTCAAAGTCGGCTTTGACTTTGCGATACACGTCTTCATCGCCCGGCTCTTCAAAGTCAGCCAGAACAACTGATTTGGCGTACGCTTCAGCGGCATCGCCAGACAGGCCAAGCTTTTCAGCCGCCCAAGCGCCAAGCATCTTGTTGCGGCGCGCTTCGGCCTTGAAACGCAGCTCTTCATCGTGCGCAAATTTGTTCTCAAAACCTTCTTGGCGTTTGTCAAATGTGGACATTGTGATCTCTCCTCAAAGTGCACCGGGCAACGGCATATCGCTTACATGACCGTTTAGATGGGGTGCCGCAAACAATCCACCAAGGCCATAGCCAGCGCACTGTCTCAAATCAATGACCATAAAGAGCTTAGGAGAAGCCCGTGCATAGCCGCGCAATCTGTTTGCGAAGCGCCCCCTGCTTGGCGTAGGTTCGCGCCACACAAAAGATTCTTTGGCCTGCCATAGCGTTGCGGCCATTCCCACCTCTTACAAAAGGCATCTGTATGAGCCGTCGCCGCAAGATTTATGAGGGCAAAGCCAAGACGCTTTATGAGGGCCCTGAGCCCGGCACGCTGGTTCAGCACTTCAAAGATGACACCACCGCCAACAATGCTGAAAAGCATGAGGTAATCGACGGCAAAGGTGTCATCAACAACCGGATTTCCGAATACATTTTCGATCAGCTGAACGCCATGGGCATCGGCACCCATTTCATCAAGCGCATGAACATGCGTGAGCAGCTGATACGCGAAGTGGAAATTATCCCGGTAGAAGTCGTGGTCCGCAATGTTGCTGCGGGTTCTTTGGCAAAACGCCTTGGCCTGGATGAAGGCACCGCCTTGCCCCGATCCATCGTTGAATTTTATTACAAGAACGATGCCTTGGGCGACCCGATGGTGTCGGACGAACACATTACCGCGTTCGGCTGGGCCAACCCGCAAGAGATCGATGAGATGATGGCCATTGCCATCCGCGTGAACGATTTTCTCACCGGGCTTTTCCTTGGCGCAGGCATCAAGCTGGTCGACTTCAAAATTGAATGCGGCCGCCTTTGGGAAAACGAGATGATGCGGATTGTTGTAGCGGACGAGATATCGCCTGATTCCTGCCGCCTATGGGACAACAAGACCGGCGAGAAGCTCGACAAAGACCGGTTCCGCCGTGATCTGGGCGGCATGCTGGATGCCTATCAGGAAGTCGCGCGCCGTTTGGGCGTACTCAATGAAAACGATCCGGTGCCAACCGGTGGTCCCCGTCTGGTGAAAGGCTGATGCCCAACTATTCCGCCCGTATCATCATCACGTTGAAGAACGGCGTGCTTGATCCACAAGGCAAAGCAAGCGCTGGCGCGCTGTCTGGTCTTGGCTTCGAGGGCGTAGAAAGCGTACGCCAAGGCAAAGTGATGGATGTGGAGCTTTCCACATCCGATGAGGCCACGGCGCGCGCTGATCTATCAGCCATGTGCGAAAAACTGCTCGCCAACACGGTGATCGAGGACTTTGAGATCACCGCCCTCACTGAACGGCAGATGGCCTAGTCGATGGCGGTCTCAGTCATCCAATTCCCAGGTTCCAATCGCGATCAGGACATGCTGGACGCGATGGCACACACCACCGGTAAGGCGCCCCATGATGTCTGGCACGCTGATACCGCACTGCCAGCTGACACGCAGGCCATCGTACTGCCTGGCGGCTTCTCCTACGGCGATTATCTACGCTGCGGCGCCATTGCCGCCCGCGCGCCGATCATGGCCGAGGTCATCAAAGCAGCTGAACGCGGCATGCCAGTGCTCGGCGTGTGCAACGGGTTCCAAATTTTGATCGAAGCTGGCCTCTTGCCGGGAGCCCTGATGCGCAACGCCAGCCTACGCTTTGTCTGCAAATCGGTTGATCTGAAGGTTGAGTGCACCCGCTCGACGTTCCTGTCAGGCTTTGCCAAAGACGATGTCTGGTCCTGCCCCGTCGCCCATGGCGATGGAAACTATGTTTGTACCCCAGACATGCTGAAAAGCCTGCAAGATGATGATTGCATCGCGGTCACCTACGCCAACAACTCCAATCCCAACGGCTCGGTCGCCGATATCGCTGGCATCACCAACAAAGCGGGCAATGTGCTTGGCATGATGCCGCATCCAGAAAACATCGCCCTGCCCCACCAGCCGAGCCAAACCGGCGCTAAACTGTTTGAAGGACTGCTGAACCTTGCTGCGTAAAGCGCTTCTTGGCCTTGCCGCCACCGCCCTGCTTGCCGGGTGCATGAGCATCGAGCTGCCGGAGGGCTCGTACGCCGCGCGCGGTGGCCTTGGCTCGACATCCGAACGCATGGCAGACCGCATCCGCGAATGTTGGTTCCAATCAGGCGACGAAGCTTTTGCTGCCTATCGCCAAGAAACCGAAATCACATCGCTTTCCGGCCAACCACGCATCTTGCTGGTAAACCGCGATGATCGCGGTGGCCTGCCACAGCTTGTTGTCACCATGCGCACCATATCGGGCGCTGGCACCGTAGTTTCGTCCTTCGGACCGCTCACCGAAACACCGCTGGTGAATCGCATCAACGCTGACCTATCGCGCTGGGCCCGTGGAAGCCGTGCCTGTGGAGCTGCCGCCTGATGCTCAATCCCGATATCGCGATCACGCAGGATATGATCGCCGCGCATGGCCTGACCGACGACGAATACGCCCATTTCAAAAGCCTGATTGGCAACCGTGAGCCCACCTTTACCGAGCTTGGCATTGTTTCGGCCATGTGGAACGAGCACTGCTCCTACAAAAGCTCCAAAAAGTGGCTGAAAACACTGCCAACCGAAGGACCACGCGTCATTGAGGGTCCTGGTGAAAACGCCGGTGTTGTCGATATTGGCGACGGCGAGGCGGTGGTCTTCAAGATGGAGAGCCACAACCACCCTTCTTACATCGAGCCCTATCAGGGTGCCGCGACCGGTGTTGGCGGTATCTTACGCGATGTGTTCACGATGGGTGCACGGCCTGTGGCAGCCATGAACGCGCTGCGCTTTGGCGAACCGGACCATCCCAAAACTAGGCATCTGGTTTCTGGTGTCGTGGCCGGTGTTGGCGGCTATGGCAACGCGTTTGGTGTACCAACAGTCGGTGGCGAGGTGGAATTTCACGCTCGCTACAACGGCAACTGCCTGGTGAACGCCTTTGCGGCGGGCATCGCCAAGACCGATGGTATTTTCACCTCACGGTCTGAAGGTGTTGGCCTACCGGTCGTCTATCTCGGCGCAAAAACCGGCCGTGATGGCGTCGGTGGTGCGACCATGGCATCGGCAGAGTTCGATGATTCCATTGAGGAAAAACGCCCCACAGTGCAGGTCGGTGACCCGTTCACCGAGAAATGCCTCCTCGAAGCCTGCCTGGAACTGATGGCGACCGGTGCGGTGATCGCAATCCAGGATATGGGCGCGGCGGGCCTCACATGCTCTGCGGTCGAAATGGGCGCGAAAGGCAATCTCGGTATCCATCTTGACCTCGACAAAGTGCCCTGCCGCGAAACCAACATGTCAGCCTATGAAATGATGCTTTCGGAGAGCCAAGAGCGCATGCTCATGGTGCTCAGACCGGAAAAGCATGCCGAAGCCGAAGCAGTGTTCGTCAAATGGGGTCTGGATTTTGCGGTTGTCGGCAAGACCACCGATACCCTGCGCTTTGAGATTTTCCACGAGGGCACCAAAGTTGCCGACTTGCCGATCAAAGAGCTGGGCGATGAAGCACCAGAATATGATCGGCCTTGGGTACCGCCCGTCCCGCCCAAACCCTTGGAAGACGAGCGCTTTGATGGCGATGTGGCCGATGGCCTGCTGACTTTGCTTGCTTCTCCCAATGGCGCGTCCAAGCGCTGGATCTACGAACAGTATGACACGCTGGTGCGCGGCCAAACGCTCGCAACGCCGGGTGGTGATGCCGGCATCGTGCAGGTCAACCATGCTGGTAAAGCACTTGCCTTCGCAGCAGATGTGACCCCGCGCTATGTCGAAGCTGATCCGCTTGAGGGCGCCAAGCAGGCCGTTGCTGAAGTCTGGCGCAACCTAACTGCCGTTGGCGCAACACCACTGGCCGTGACCGACAATCTCAATTTCGGAAATCCCGAGCGCCCTGAAATCATGGGTGGTTTCGTGGCGGCCATCAAAGGGCTGGGCGAGGCCTGCCGGGAACTGGACTTCCCTATCGTGTCGGGCAATGTCTCGCTTTACAACGAAACCAATGGCGTCGGCATTCTGCCAACGCCCGCCATCGCTGGTGTCGGGCTGCTGGACGCAGGCGCACGCCGCACGGACATCGCCTTTGCCGGCGAGGATGAAGCCATTTTGCTCATTGGTGGGCCAGAAAGCTGGGGAAACCATATGGGCCAATCGGCCTATCTGCGCGACGTGCTTGGCCGCGAGGAAGGCGCACCGCCACCCGTTGATCTGTTTGAAGAAAAGCGCACTGGCGATTTTGTGCGCGGCCTCATCCAAGAAGGCGTAGCAACCGCTGTGCACGACCTCTCCGATGGTGGGTTGGCCAGCGGCCTTGCTGATATGGCACTGGCCTCAAACATCGGCGCGACGATCCATACCGCCGACAATCCGATCCCGGCCTTTTTTGGTGAGGATCAAGCGCGCTACCTTGTGACGATAACAAGGGATGCCTCCAAGCAAGTTTGTACGCGCGCCCAAGGCTTGGGCATCACAGCTGCCGAAATAGGTTTCACTGGCGGGAAAGAATTGAAACTGGGGCAGAGCCGGGCCATATCTATAGATAACCTGCGCACCGCACATGAAGGCTGGCTGCCAAACTTCATGAACGCCACCGCAATCTGATCAACAAAGGGCTCACGCCACATGCCGATGAATGCCGCTGACATCGAAAAGATGATCCTTGACGCTTTGCCCGACGCGCATGTGGAAATTCGCGATCTGGCCGGTGATGGCGACCATTATGCTGCGGTTGTGGTATCTGAGGCTTTCCGTGGAAAGTCCCGTGTTCAACAGCACCAAATGGTTTATGATGCGCTTAAAGGAAACATGGGCGGCGTGTTACATGCCCTCGCCCTGCAAACCTCCGCACCCACAACTGACGCCTGAAAGATTGGCACCAAGGATATCGAGGAACACCCAATGACCGATGCCGCCACAACCATCGACAATGCCGTCAAATCCAATGATGTCGTGCTCTTTATGAAAGGCACAAAGCAGTTTCCGCAATGCGGTTTCTCTGGCCAAGTCGTGCAAATTCTCGACTATGTCGGCGCCGACTACCAGGACGTGAACGTGCTGGAAGACATGGATGTGCGTGAAGGCATCAAGGAATATTCCAACTGGCCAACCATCCCGCAGCTCTACATCAAAGGTGAGTTTGTCGGCGGTTGCGACATCATCCGCGAGATGTTCCAGGCTGGCGAATTGCAGCAGATGATGACGGAAAACGGCATCGCGGTGAAGAACGCCGAAAGCGCCTAAACGTTGGCCGACATTCCACCCTTCAAGGGCATGGGCAAAAAGGCCCTGCCTTTTTTGAAGGCACTCGGCTTTCACCAAGACCGGGACTGGTTCAAGGAAAACAAAGCGCTCTATGAGAGCGAGGTGAAAGTTCCGCTTGGCGATCTGATCGAACATGTGTCAGCGCGCATGGAGGCTGAAGGTCTGCCGCTACGCGGCACGCGCAAAACCTCGCTCTACCGTGTCAATCGCGATGTGCGGTTTTCCAAAAACAAAGACCCCTATAACACCCATTGTTCGGCCCTGCTCACGCGTACTGGTACCAAGAAGGACCAAGGCTTTGCCTATGTGCACATGTCCAATGAGCGCTCTTTCATCGCCACGGGCTTCTACGGGCTGACAAGCGCTGAACTGGCGGCCATGCGCGCGGCGATCTTGGAAAAAGCGCCAAAGCTTCAAGCGATGCTCGCCGACTTCAAAACAGACGGCCTGGAGTTGGATTTTTCAGAAAGCTTAAAGCGCAACCCGCGCGGCTTTGAAAAACTCGATGATGAAGCGCTGCAAAAACTGGTGCGCTTAAAACACCACACGCTTGTGCGCGAGATTGCCAACAAAGACATCACGACTCCGAAAATCGCCGATGCACTGATTGCACTCACCCACACCACCATGCCGTTCTTGGAGTTCGGTTGGGCCGCGATTGATCCGGTGCGAGAAGAAGAAGCTCTCAAAAACGCAACCTAAGCCAAAGCCTTCCCAACCATGTCTGATCTTTCCAACTGGCAGGGCTGCGAGCCCCCGCGTCCGCAACGCCTTGAAGGGCGCACCGTCGTGCTTGAAGCCTTCAACGCAGACACGCATGCCCTTGATCTTTGGCAGGCTTTGGGCGGGGATATGAGCGCCAATGAGCGCATTCGCTTCTTCCCCGATGCGCCCTATCGAGATGCCGACCATTTCGGGCAAGCCTATCAAGCCAAGCAGGGGCTATGGCACAGCATGGTGATGCGTGACGCACAGTGGAACATCGTGCGCGGTATGGCGAGCTACATGCGTCTGCGTCCAGAACACGGCTCGGTCGAAATTGGCGCCGTCGCCCACGGTGATGCCATGGCACGCTCACCACTTGCCACAGAGGCGCACTATCTGCTCGCCAAACACGTGTTCGAGGACCTTGGCTACCGTCGGTACGAGTGGAAGCTGAACGATGAGAACGCGCCGTCACACAAGGCCGCCGTCCGCCTTGGTTTTACTTTCGAGGGCACGTTTCGTCAGGATATGGTCGTTCATGGCGTCAATCGTGACACGGCCTGGTACTCCATGCTCAACCATGAATGGCCAAGCCGCAAAGCCGTGCTGGAAGCTTGGCTCGCCCCCGGCAATTTCACCGAGGACGGCCAGCAAATCCAAAAACTGGAAGCCCTCCGGGCCAGTTAGCTGCCAAACCGCTTGATGCTTTCTGCTGACGCCAAAATGGCATCGCGTGCTGGTATGAAATCAATGCCCAGAACATCCTTGGCCCGCTGGTTGGAAATGTATTTGGGCACACCCAGCTGTGGGATGATGGTTTTGATATCGCTATCGAACAGCGCCATCATCTTAATCATGAAATCTGGCGCTTCCCTAGCCTTGATGCCGCGATCCGGATAGGCCTGCTTCATGGTCTCTGCCATGTCTTTCATCCACTGAAAGCTTTCACTGGCAAGAATGCGTTGCCCCTCGCTCTGCGGCGTGGAAAGCGCCTTAACATGCATCGCCGCCACATCACGCACATCCACAACGGGAATACCGAAGCGTGGCTGCATAGGGTCCTTGCCAGAGAAGACACGCTCGGCCACCTGCAACGACGTGCCATAGTTGGCATCAAGGGCTGGGCCGAGCACCAAAACCGGATTGATGGTCGTCAGTTTGATCGCAGACGCTTCCTTGGCAACAAACGCCCAAGCGGCCTTCTCCGCATGGGTTTTGGAGCGGCCATAGGCGTTTTGTGTTGGATAAAAATCTTCCGACCAATCCCCTTCATCATAGGCAGTGCGCCCGGGCGACAAATCGCTGTGCATGACGGCAACAGCCGAGGACGTGAGAACCACCCGCTCAATTCCAGACGCTTGGGCTGATTTCAGCGCGCGCACCGTTCCATCCACCGCTGGTCGAATGATCTCTTGATCGTTCTTGGGTTGCTGCAACGGAAAGGGCGACGCGGTGTGCAGAAGCGCTTCGCAACCATCCATCACCCCCTCCCAACCTTCATCTCGACCAAGGTCCAGCGCGACAAATGACAACCGCTCATCAAGCTTGTCAGCCTCATCCAGATGGGGCGTTACAGCGGCGATGATCTCATCGCTCCGCGAAAGCGAGCGCACAGAACCACGCACGTGATAGCCAGAGTTGAGCAGTTGCACGATGATGTGTTTGGCGATGAAGCCCGAAGCCCCGGTGAGGAAGACAGTGTTTGTCATGTTAGCACCTCTTACTTATGATCTCTGGCCCACTTAAGGTCAGCACCAAACCGTTCAACCCCTGGCGGCTAAAAAAACACCCTCGACGAAACCAACGTCAGGGCGCTCGGGCGGCGAGTCGCCTATCGCCAAGCACATTGATTGCAAGTCCGGCCAACACCAGAACAGCGCCCACACCAATGCCAAAGCTCCAGCGCTCACCCAGGAAGATGGCCGCACCGCCAAACCCAAAGATCGGAACAAGCAGCGCAAACGGCATAACAATCGCTGCCTGATAGGTGCGCAGCAGCCAGACCCAGATGGCAAATGCCAAAACCGTGGTTGGGATCGCCAGCACAAGAGTGGTCCAGGACAATGTCCAGAGATCACCCCCCCTTAGGCTCATCAAAGCGGCAAGTGCGCCGGGTTCCAACAGCAAGCTTGCAACAAGCAGCAAAGGCGGTGCGACGACACTGGACCAAACGACAAACGACACGGGATCAGCTGATTTAGCCCGCCGCGAGACAATGTTCGCCATGCCCCAAACGAGCGCGCCCAAAATGGTCAAGACGAGCGGCCAGAGCGGCACGGCCTGGTCGCCGGTTTTGGCCAGCGCGATGATAACAATGCCCAGCGCCGCGACGCCTGCAGCCAAGAAGTGATGACGCCTCGGGCGTTCACCATCAAACAGCACAGCAAGCCCAATGGTGAAAAACACCTGGCATTGCACGACCAGTGAGGCGAGGCCCGCAGGCATGCCGATAGAAATGGCATGAAAAACCAGGCCAAACATAACAGCGCCTTGCAGCACGCCATAGGCCACAACGATGTGCCAAGGGGCTTTGGGCAGGCGCAAGAACAGCAACAAGGGAAAGGCAGCAAACACAAAGCGCAACGCCGTCAGCAGAAGCGGCGATGCCACATCCAGCCCAAGGCGTATCACAGTGAAGGCGACGCCCCAGATCGCAGCCACCAGGAGCGCCAGAGCCATATGTTTGATGGTCATGAGTCGCTTAGATCAGATGGTGAAACAACAAAAAAGGCCGCCCAAGGGCGACCTTTGAAGAACGTGCAAGCAGAGGTTGCTTGTTAGCGCGAATAGAACTCGACCACGAGGTTGGGTTCCATAGCCACCGGATAAGGCACATCGGTCAGCGTTGGTACGCGCGTCAGGCTAGCGGTCAGTTTGCCGTGATCAGCAACCACGTAATCGGGCACATCGCGCTCATCGAGCGCCACGGCTTCCAGTACGATGCCTAGCTGACGCGAACGCTCGCGAATTTCGACCACGTCACCAATTTTCAGGCGATAGGAAGGAATGTTCACACGCTTGCCGTTCACCAGCACATGGCCGTGATTGACGAACTGGCGTGCCGCAAAAACGGTTGGCACAAATTTGGCGCGATAGACAACGGTGTCCAAGCGACGCTCCAAAAGACCAATCAGGTTCTCGGACGTATCGCCCTTCATTTTCGAAGCTTGATCGTAAATCTTACGGAACTGCTTCTCCATGATGGAGCCGTAATAGCCTTTCAGCTTCTGCTTGGCGCGAAGCTGAATACCGAAATCAGAAAGCTTGCTGCGGCGACCTTGGCCGTGCTGACCTGGGCCGTACTCGCGGCGGTTCACGGGGCTTTTCGGGCGGCCCCAAATGTTTTCGCCCATCCGGCGATCAATTTTGTATTTTACACTGTCGCGTTTTGACATCGCGGTATCCTTTCAAAGTGAGGTTACACGCGCCCTCCTCTTTCGCCTCATAGGAGACAAACGACAGGACTGTGACGCCAGCGTTGCATCGCCACTACACAGTCCACGGGACACGGGAATGAGAAAGGGGGCGCGAACGCCCCCAAAACTCAAGCGGTTCTCTAAGGCGGAACGCCCAACCTGTCAATGAATAGACCGCTAATATGCCGGGCCATATTCGTTCATATTTTCTTCTGAAGGTTGCGCCATCCACGCGATGCAAATGATCCAGCCGACAAAAGGCAACCAAAAGAGAAACTGCCACCAACCCGACCAACCAGTGTCATGGAGTCGCCGCGTCATTACAGATACTGTCATCAGCGACATAATAGCCATGAAAGCATAGCCAAAAATTTCAGTTCCAAGCAGCACAGCTTCGATAATTGACAGACCAGTCAAGACGATTGCGCCGAACAACATCCAATACCAATATTCGGCGCGCCGAGCACGCCCATTGAATTGAAAAGTTCTAGAAATGACGGTCCTTACCGCGTCACCGTAAGTGGTCGGATGAAAGTAATCATCAGAGCAATTTTCTTCAGTTTCTAGTTCAGCCATGCGATAGCAATGTCGCACGACAACATAAAAATCAAAGCCAAATTACAAGACGGAGATTTCCAAAGCGTGAGATAGCGAACGCAATATTAAAGACAATAATGCTCACCTACTGATGGTCGTCCCACTCTCAACTCAATCCTCACATCATGTCGGCCCGTACTGGTTGTCGCCTTCATCGCCGCGCTGAGCAAACCAGTAAATAAGGATGAGCGATCCGATCAATGGAATCAGCGCCAAAAGCAGCCACCAGGCCGAGCGACCCAGATCGTGCATGCGACGGAAACCCACGGCCAAAGAAGGTAGGAATGTGCCAAGGCTAAACAAAGGCCCAAGAACGGCCAGATCGCTCTCATCGAACCCAAAAACAACGCCATCGACAACGGCCAAAGCGATGCTGACGAGCACGATAAATAGTATCCAATACCAATATTCTGAGCGCCGTGCCCGCCCGCTGAACTGGACGTAGCGGCCAAAAACGGTACGAATGACGTCGACCAATTGCGTTGGATGATAGGTGGCCCCAGCGGCGTAGCCCGGGCCGCTGGCACCTGGGCCGTCACCACCTGCACTATGGCTTTGTTGGCCAAAGCCTGGGGGTGTGGCACCGCCAGTTGCTGGCGCCGACATGCCATCCACCCAACTTTGCGGGACCATGGAACCAGGCAAGCTGGCGCGCGCTGCGGCCCACTCGCTCATGCCTTCACGCCACACAAGCGTGTCTGGCCCAATTTCGCCACGCCCGATCAACAGGGCAACATCATCTGTGCTTGCCGGGCCGCGCTGTTCACTGCCGACCGCATAGTACCAAGCCGCATCACTCATAATCTTATTCCCTTGCTGGGTATCCCCACGCGCATCGCCTAACGGCGAAAACCGACAAGCTCAAGACAAAAGGCGCAACTTAAAGGTTCAAGTTTTGGATTTGCGCCCACGTTCGTGCGCCCTATCGAGGGACGAAAACACCCCGCGTAGCGTGCGAACCTCCTGCTCATTGAGCCGTGCGCGCTGCAAAAGCGTTCGCAAATTGTGGATCATGCCCTCGCGCTTTTCTGGGGGACGAAAGAAGCCAGAGGCATCGAGCAAGCCTTCCAAATGCGAGAAAAGACCAACCATCGCGCCCTTGTCGGCAATGGGTGAGCGCTCAGCCGTTTCCACTGGAAGCCCGTCTTCCTCGCGCGCCGTTCCACTGTATGCCAACGCGTGTTTGCGCCACTCATAGGCGCAAACAATCACAGCTTGGGCAATGTTAAGCGAGGCGCAGTCCGGGTCCACCGGCAACGTGAGAATATCATCGCAGAGCGCAACCTCATCGTTTGTTAGGCCCCAGGCTTCACGTCCAAAAACGTAACCAACACGCGGCCCCTGGGCCGCTTCAACACTGCGTCTTCCCGCCTCTACCGGCCCAACAACGGTTTTGGCCAAATCGTGTTTGCGTGCAGATGTCGCGTAGACCAGCGAAAGATCAGCCAGCGCTTCTTCTAGCGTATCGAAGAGATCAGCGTTCTCCACTACATGCACACCACCGCTGGCCGTGGCGTTGGCGCGTTCATTAGGCCAACCATCGCGCGGGCGCACCAGCCGCAAACGCCGCCAGCCGAAATTGGCCATAGCGCGCGCCACCATGCCGATGTTCTCGCCCATCTGTGGTTCCACCAGAATCGCCACTGGCGGCTTGACGCTAAGGTGCGACAGATTGGCGGGTGCGCCATCGGGTCCAAATCGACTCACAAAAAGCTCCAAAAGTTCAGCGTGCTGTTTCAGATGTGGGCAAAGCGTCTTCACCCTTCGACCGGTTTGAAGCCGCCTCTGCCCTTTGCTATAGCCCGCGCAGGCACATTCAAGTCCTGTCACCTTTCATACACACGCGCGGCGCACAAGCGCCCACAACACGAGGACCATTCATGGCGAAGATCAAGGTTGCCAATCCCGTTGTCGAACTCGACGGCGATGAGATGACACGGATCATCTGGCAGTTCATCAAAGACAAGCTGATCCACCCCTATCTCGACATCGACCTGCACTATTACGATCTGGGCATGGAGCATCGCGATAAGACCGACGATCAGGTGACAGTCGATGCCGCCAACGCGATCAAAGAGCATGGCGTGGGCGTGAAATGCGCCACCATCACGCCGGATGAAGATCGCGTCGAAGAATTCAAGCTGAAAAAGATGTGGCGCTCGCCCAACGGCACCATCCGCAACATCCTTGGCGGCGTTGTTTTCCGCGAGCCGATCATCATGCAAAACGTGCCGCGTCTGGTGCCTGGCTGGACTCAACCCATCGTGATTGGCCGCCATGCTTTCGGTGATCAGTACCGCGCCACCGACTTCCTTGTTCCTGGCAAGGGCACGCTGACCATGAAATTCGTCGGTGATGATGGCACGGTGATCGAAGAGGAAATCTTCAAGTTCCCAGAAGCTGGCGTCGCGATGGGGATGTACAATTTGGATGAGTCCATCAAGGATTTTGCCCGTGCGTCCATGAACTATGGCCTTAATCGCGGCTACCCTGTTTACCTGTCCACCAAGAACACCATTATGAAGAAATATGATGGCCGCTTCAAAGACATCTTTCAGGAAATCTTTGACGCCGAATTCGCTGACAAGTTCAAAGAAGCAGGCATCACCTATGAGCACCGTCTGATCGACGACATGGTGGCTGCCGCCATGAAATGGTCCGGCGGCTATGTCTGGGCCTGTAAAAACTATGATGGCGATGTTCAGTCCGACACGGTCGCGCAGGGCTTTGGGTCGCTGGGCCTCATGACATCGGTGCTGATGTCACCTGACGGCAAAACAGCAGAAGCTGAAGCCGCGCATGGCACGGTGACCCGCCACTACCGTATGCACCAGGAAGGCAAGGAGACGTCGACCAACCCGATTGCCTCCATCTTCGCCTGGACGCGCGGTTTGGCCCATCGCGGCAAACTGGATGACAACCAAGCGCTCATCGATTTTGCTAACACGCTGGAGCGAGTGTGCATTGAGACGGTTGAAGCTGGCGACATGACGAAGGATCTCGCGATCCTCATCGGTCCTGATCAAACGTGGCACACAACGCAAAGCTTCCTCGCCAAGATCGACGAGAACATGCAGAAGGCCATCGGGTAGAGCGGTTGTTCCGGAGGAACAGAGCGTAGCCGAAAAGAAAGTAGGTGACGCGGTTGTGCCGCAGGCACAGAGCAAACCCATAAAGACTGGCTAGAGCGGTTGTTCCAGAGGAACAGAGCGAAGCCTCATCCCAGAGCGTCGTGGCCAATTCCCCGTGAGAGGCCCATTCTTTCTGGATCCTCGGATCAAGTCCGAGGACGACAGCAGATGAAAACGAACCAAGGCCCGCCATCAACCCGATGGCGGGCCTTTTTCAAATGCAAAGCGACTAAGCTTCAACTGGGATGGAAATCTCGGTCAGAAGCTCCGAAGGCTGAACCTCACGCGGATTGTTCAGATAGACTTCGAAGGGCGGTTGCGCGCGGATGGCATGGCCATTGTCCTTGAGCCACACTGAGTAGAACCAGTCATAGGCGGCAGGCAGGTCAGAGTAAGGCCCTTTGTGCAGCAGCGTGGCGTGCGGTCCTGCCTCCAAAACTTGTTTCTGGAGCGGCGCCGAAAAGTTGAAATCCTCGTCCACAAACACGCCTGCACAAGAGCGCAGTTCCGCCTCGGGCATGGCCATCGGATCATCATAATAGATGCCGACCATGCCTTTCACCGCGTCCGTGGCGCCACGTGTGGCCAGAGTGCCGTAAAGTGTCTCGAAGGTTTTGTTGATCTCGAAGTACGAGCCTGTGTGCATGATCCCGGCGACCACGCGACGGTCCAGCGGTTTGATCTCAACAGGGTAGTCCAGTTTGACATTGGTATTCATGGCGTTTTTCGCATCCTTGATTGCATTGACGAAGTGGTTGTGGCCACCCACCCGTCTGTATTCACCAGGCGGCACGCCATAGGCGCTTTTAAAGGCCCGGGTGAAGGAGCGGACGTTGGGATAGCCTGAACGCCTTGCAATCTCAGGTAACGGCGTGTCTGTGCGAGAAAGATCAAACCCAGCGCGTGCCAGCCTGACCCGTCTTAGGGTCTGCGACACGGTCTCCCCGCTCACGGCCCGATAGATGCGGTGCCAATGAAAGCGGGAAAGACAGGCAACATCGGCCAGATGATCCAGATCCAGCGGCTCATCCATATGCTCATGAATATAAGCGATCACCCGCTCAATCCGCGCCTCGTAAACCGACCATCCCGTGGTGACGGGCTGTTTGGTAACCGAAGATGGATTTGTCATAGGCTGTTGATCCTCTCGACGCACACACAAGGTAGAAACCCAGAGTGCAAGAAGCGTTCGAAGGGATCAATGCATAGGCCGATGTCACAAATCTTGCTGACTTGCAGGCGGCACTGAATGCGACGTTTGCTAGCCAGCCAATGCAGATTTGACCGCTTCCAGAGCAGCGTCAGCCTTGGAGGCATCAGGCCCACCGGCCTGCGCCATGTCAGGACGACCGCCGCCACCTTTGCCACCAAGCGCCGCTGATCCAGCACGCACCAAGTCCACCGCACTGTGGTTTGCAGTTAGATCATCGGTCACGCCGACGACTATGGCCGCCTTGCCATCGCCGGTTGCAACCAGGGTCACGACGCCAGAGCCAAGCTCACGCTTCATCTCGTCGGCGATGCCTTTGAGGTCTTTCGGGCTGACACCATCCAGCACACGGCCGGAGAACGCCACGCCCCCAACATCCTCCTTGGCGGCTGTCTGCTGACCGCCGCCACCAAGCGCAACCTGCTTTTTCAGCTCGGTCACCTCGCGTTCCAGCTTTCGACGTTCATCCATCAAAGCGTCAACGCGGTCCAATGCCTGATCAGGCGTCACTTTAAGACGCGAAGCAATGGCTTTCACCCGCGTGTCTTGGTCTGAGAGATAGGAACGGGCGGCCTCACCGGTCAGCGCTTCCACACGGCGCACACCGGCAGCCACGGCTCCCTCGGAGACAACGCGCACCAGTCCGATCTCGCCGGTGCGGCCCACATGAGTACCGCCGCACAATTCCACCGAGAACGTAGAGCCATCGGGCTTATCGCCCATGGAGACCACGCGAACCTCATCGCCGTACTTTTCACCAAACAGAGCGCGCGCGCCGGACTCAATGGCACTGTCAACGTCCATCAACCGCGTTTCCACCGGGCTATCCTGAAGGATCATGGCATTGGAAATATCTTCGATCTTAACAAGCTCATCGGTTTCGATGGACTTGGGGTGCGAGAAATCAAACCGCAAGCGATCAGGCGCAACGAGCGAGCCCTTTTGGGCCACATGATCACCCAATGTCTCGCGCAATGCTTCGTGCAACAAATGGGTGGCTGAGTGGTTGGAGCGGATCGCCTGGCGGCGCGTGCCGTCCACGGCCAAATCAGCAGGCTCACCCACTTTCAAAGGCGCACCTGACACCGCGCCCATATGGACAAAAACACCATCGGCGCGCTTCACTGTATCACGCACTGTGAAGACTGCCTCGCCCTGCTTGATCAGGCCCTGGTCACCTTGCTGACCACCGGACTCGGCGTAAAAAGGTGTCTGATTGACGACCACAGCACCTTCATCGCCAGGTTGCAGCACCTCAACGTCTGCGCCGTCTTTTACCACGGCAACGACAACGCCTTCAGCGACCACTGTGTCATAGCCTAAGAACTCGGTTGCTCCGTGCGCATCACGCACGGCGAACCAAACGCGATCATCGCCCACATCGCCAGAGCCTGCCCAAGCCGCACGGGCATCAGCGCGTTGACGTTCCATGGCAGCATCGAAAGCGTCGGTGTCCACTGAGATCGAACGCGAGCGCAAGGCGTCCTGCGTCAAATCAAGTGGAAAACCAAACGTGTCGTAGAGCTTGAAAGCAACTTCACCATCGAAAATGTCACCATCGCTCAATGTCTTTGATGCATCGTCGAGCAGCCCAAGGCCGCGGTCGAGCATCTTGTTGAAGCGATTTTCTTCAAGTTCCAGCGTTTCAGAAATCAGCGCACGCGCACGCCCAAGCTCCGGATAGGCTTCGCCCATCTCCCGCAGCAGCGCTGGCACCAAACGATGCAACACCGGGTCTTTGGCACCAAGCAGATGCGCATGGCGCATGGCACGGCGCATGATGCGGCGCAGCACATAGCCGCGCCCCTCATTGGAGGGCAAAACGCCATCGGCGATCAAAAAGCTCGTGGCCCGCAGATGGTCCGCAATGACGCGATGGCTTGCTTGGGCGTCGCCCTCAGCGGGAACACCGGTCAGATCC
The DNA here is from genome assembly GCA_039814945.1 of Pseudomonadota bacterium. Lineage (GTDB taxonomy): Bacteria > Pseudomonadota > Alphaproteobacteria > Rhizobiales > MH13 > MH13. The sequence goes on along the minus strand of JBCCAF010000008.1, from coordinate 27,772 downwards.
ACCGAAGCCGCGATCAATGACTGGAAAAGGTCGGTGTCGTAATTGTCGTGCTTCCCTTGCAGCAGCGCCGCCAATCGTTCCAGCCCCATGCCAGTGTCGATAGAAGGTTTGGGTAGAGCAACACGCGTATCGGCATCCAGCTGCTCATACTGCATGAAAACAAGGTTCCAGATCTCGATGAACCGGTCACCATCTTCATCCGGCGATCCTGGAGGACCTCCTGGGATGCTCTCGCCATGATCATAGAAAATCTCCGAGCACGGCCCGCACGGACCTGTGTCACCCATCGCCCAGAAATTATCCGACGTTCCAATACGGATGATTTTCTCATCCGGCAGACCAGCAATCTTGCGCCAAAGGTCAAACGCTTCATCATCATCGGCGTACACCGTGACCAGCAGCTTATCGGGATTGATATCGAAGTCTTTGGTGACAAGGTTCCATGAGTGATGGATCGCCTCTTCCTTGAAATAATCGCCGAAGGAAAAATTCCCGAGCATCTCAAAGAAGGTGTGGTGGCGTGCTGTGTAACCAACATTGTCCAGATCGTTGTGCTTGCCACCAGCACGCACACATTTCTGCGACGTCGCAGCACGCGGCGGATCGCGTGTTTCAAGACCGGTAAAAACGTTCTTGAACTGCACCATACCGGCATTGGTGAACATCAAGGTTGGGTCATTGCGCGGCACGAGCGGCGAGGATGGCAGGACCGCATGGCCATGCTTTTCAAAGTAGGACAGAAACGCCGACCGAATTTCGTTTACACTGCTCATTTCAACCGTTCACCCCAGAACACGCACACCGCCATACCAGCCCCTTGATCCCAAGCAACCTTGGGCCTCAACAGGCAGCAGACAACACAGAAACGGTCGACCTCACGTCATGAGATCGACCGCTTACAAAGCTATCTATAGCTGGTGATGAAACCTGTCCAGCGAACCGAGAACTCGTTCGCCTTCCTAGCCTTAACGCTTGAACTTAGTCATCCTTAGCTGCGTCTGGCTTGTCATCATCATTGTCCGGCTCGCCTTCCAAAATCTGCTCAGCGATCAAACCAGCATTTTGGCGGATCGCCGCTTCGATTTCATCGGCAACATCTGGGTTATCGCGCATGAACTGCTTGGCGTTCTCGCGACCTTGACCAAGGCGCTGACTATCGTAAGAGAACCAGGCGCCGGATTTCTCCACGATTCCGGCTTTCACGCCAAGATCAATCAGCTCGCCCATCTTGGAGACGCCCTCGCCATACATGATGTCAAACTCAACCTGGCGGAACGGTGGTGCCACCTTGTTCTTCACAACTTTCACGCGGGTCTGGTTGCCCACCACCTCATCGCGATCCTTGATCGCGCCGATACGGCGGATATCCAGGCGTACCGACGAATAGAATTTCAGAGCATTACCACCGGTCGTGGTTTCAGGGTTGCCGAACATCACGCCAATCTTAAGCCGGATCTGGTTGATGAAGATCACCATCGTCTTCGACTTGGAGATGGACGCCGTTAGCTTACGCAGCGCCTGGCTCATAAGGCGGGCTTGAAGACCTGGGAGGCTATCGCCCATCTCGCCTTCAAGTTCAGCACGAGGGGTCAAGGCAGCAACCGAATCAATAACCAACACGTCCACCGCGCCGGAGCGCACCAGCGTGTCGGCAATTTCTAGCGCTTGCTCACCAGCATCGGGCTGGGACACCAGCAGCTCATCAACATTGACGCCCAGCTTGCGGGCATAAATCGGATCAAGCGCGTGCTCCGCATCGACAAAGGCACAAATACCACCTGTTTTCTGAGCTTCAGCAACAGTGTGCAGCGCAAGTGTAGTTTTACCGGAGGATTCCGGGCCATAAATTTCGATCACACGGCCACGCGGCAAGCCGCCAATACCAAGCGCGATATCAAGACCAAGCGAACCTGTGGAGACCGACTCGATTTCCAGAGCATCGCCCTTGCCGAGCTTCATAATCGAGCCCTTACCGAACGAGCGCTCAATCTGTGAGAGCGCTGCATCCAGCGCCTTGCCCTTATCCATACCGTTGCCTTCCACCAAACGAAGCGTCGATTGCGCCATACCAGATATCCCTTCTTTTCACGCAGCGCCGATTCCCGCAACGCAAACCCGTTTGGCTGCCTTTGGTGCGCTCAATAAGGGATATGTACCATTTTTGTTCTCAGTGAACAAGTGTAGAACAAACGTTTCTTGCTGACTGCGTTAGCTGGCCAGAACGCGCTTCACGGTTTCGGCAAAATCCTTCATGGAAAAGGGTTTGGCAAGGAACGTAAACTCCTGGTCGTCCGGCAGATTTTTGGCAAACGCATCCTCGGCATAACCGGAGACAAAGATGAAGCGCATCTCCGGATAAAGGCCGCGCGCTTCATGCAACAGCGTTGGGCCATCCATTTCCGGCATCACCACATCTGAGACGATAAGCTGAATCTCATCGCCAAACTCTTCCAGCACCTCAAGCGCCTCCACACCGCTTTCGGCCTCATGAACGGTGTAGCCGCCTGAGCGCAACAGCGTGGCGTTCACCATCCGAACGCCTTCATCGTCCTCGACGAGCAACACACTGGCCGCGCCCGTCAGGTCTTCCTGTGGCTGGTTTTGGTTCTGCACGGCTTCGACCGCTGCAACTTCGGTGCCAACATAGCGTGGCAGGAAGATGTGGAAGCTCGTCCCCTCACCCACCGTGCTTTCAGGATACACATAACCACCGGTCTGCTTGATCGTGCCGTAAACGGTTGCAAGCCCCAGACCGGTGCCTTTGCCGACATCCTTGGTGGTGAAGAAGGGTTCGAAAATCTTCTCCATCACCGCCGGTTCGATGCCCGTGCCGGTGTCGGTCACTGAGACGAGCACATAGTCTGCCGCTTCCAGCCCTTTGAACGTAAAGGTGGCGCATTCTTCACGCATCACATTGCGCGTTAGCATCGTCAATTTGCCGCCCTCAGGCATCGCATCACGGGCATTAACGGCCAGGTTGATCAGCACGTTCTCTAGCTGGGTAAGGTCGGCCATCACCGGCCAAACATCGCCAGCGATATCCACGTCCAGCTTCACCGTCTCGCCGACCAGACGGTCTACGGTCATGGAGAGATCAGAGAGCACATCATCCATGTGCATCACTTGTGGACGCAGCGTCTGTTTGCGTGAGAACGCCAGCAGGTGACGCACCAATGCCGCTGCGCGGTTGCAGTTTTGCCGGATGGGCGAAATGTATCGATAGCTTGGGTCTGAGGGGGGATGGTTGAGCATCAACAAATCCACATTGCCCATAATGGCCTGCAGCATGTTGTTGAAATCGTGGGCCACGCCGCCCGCCAGCTGGCCAAACGCCATCATTTTCTGGGTTTGCGCGAACTGCTGTTCCAACGCCTTCTGCTCGGTGGTGTCGATCAAGAACACCAGCGCTTCGGTGTCCGCGCCATCGCCAACCGCAGAGACAAATAATTGCGCGGAAATCTGATTGCCAAGGTCAGGCATGCCCGGTTGCTCGGGCGTTTCCGCAGCCTGGCCAATCACCACATCCACCGGGCGCATACGCCCACGCTGTGCAGCGGCATCGTCCAGCGCGCGCTGCACAGCCTCATGCGCCTCATCGGAGAACAGCTCCACCAGCTTGGCGGCGCTAGGCGAGGCATCCTCATGAGCCGAAAGAGCGGCATCGTCTGGCGCTTGTTCAGGGAACAGGCTGGCAAACGGCGCGTTCATCTGCACCAGTGCGCCATCGCTGTTGACCACAGCAATCGCAATCGGCGCATTGTTGAAGAAGCGGGCGAACTTCACTTCAGCAGCCCGAACGCTTTCATCCACATCGAACCCGCTGGATCGATTGATCACCAAGGTGCGCGAGGCACGTGGCGATCCGTCAACGGCAATCGGCACACGGTGGTGGATGCGAACCGGCAGTCGGGCGCCATCGCGGCGCACCAGATCAACATCAATGATCGTTGCCAACCCGTCAAAATCGGTGGTGGTTGGAGCCGCCGCGAGCAGCGCAGCCCCGTCCCCAGCCAACAGCTCATCCAGCGTCAGGCCGGTTTGGTCGATCATCGCAAGATCGTAGCCGAGCCAGGCCGCCAGCGTGGCGTTCATGTAGTTGATCGTGCCTTCCGGATCGGATGAGAAAAAGCCAGCGGGCGCATGGTCCAGATAATCCACCGCCTGCTGCAAATCCTGAAACACCTGTTCCTGACGCGCACGCTCATCAGTCACATCGGCGATACGCCAGACCACGCCATAGGGAGTCTCAGCGTCCGCCACGGAGGCAACGGACACACCGTCTTCAGGCAAGGGCCTAGCGGTCACGTGATACCAACGTGGCGCCCCCTGCCCGGTTGCCCCACGTGCCAGGCGCACATCGGCCTCTCCCACCTTGCCCTCAGCCACAGTGCGCAACAGTTGGAACATGGTGTCAGCGGCATCGGCTTCGGTGCCAAAAACACGATCTGGCAGCCGGATCATTTGCGGGTCGTCCACGCCCGTCAGCGTGCCATAGGCTCGGTTGGCATAAACAATCTGGCCCTGGGCATTGGTGGAAAGCACACCCTGGGCGTCTTCATCCATAAATTGATCAGCCCAACTGGGCGTGGGCGCACGACCAGCAACCTGCAGAAAACCGAGCACCAGCGCCAAAAGGGCTGCAATGCCAAGCGCAGCAAAGGCACCGAGAACAAGCAGCAACGCCGTTGGGCTAGAGCCAAAATCGGAAAAGCCAATGAAAAACAGCAGGCACAGCATGCCAACAAGCGTGATGGCGACAAACGGTTGGCGCTGTCGGCTGCGCGAGGATCGCGGCGCATCAGCATTGCGCAGATCAATCAAAGGCTCAGTCACAGAACGGCAAGCACCAGAACAAAAGGGTGGAAACAGGCTTTAGCAAACCGAACGATTCGGCCACCCCAAACTATCGCGCCAAACGACCTTTCGCCTAGCGCGGGCAGGCGTAGAGCACGCAAAAGCTGTGGTTGATGATGTTAGAGGCGCGCAGAGCGCTTCTCACGCATGCGCATCACAAAGCCAATCACTTTGGCCACGGCCTCAAAGTGTTCGGCAGGTATCGATTGATCGATTTCCACCGTGGCGTGCAGCGCGCGGGCAAGCGGCGGGTTCTCAACAATCGTCACTTCATGCTCGCGCGCCACCTGGCGGATGGAAAGCGCCAGCGCGTCCACACCCTTGGCAACGCAAACCGGCGCTTGCATGCCGCTTTCATATTTCAGCGCAACAGCAAAATGCGTTGGGTTGGTTACCACAACCGTCGCATCAGGCACGGCAGCCATCATGCGTTTGCGCGAGCGCTCCATACGCACCTGACGCAATTTAGCTTTGACGGTCGGATCACCTTCTTGCTGCTTGTATTCGTCGCGCACCTCTTTGACGGTCATTTTCTGCCGTTCAAACCAGCGGTGACGTTGGTAGAGATAATCGGCAACACCGATCACGATCATCACAGCGGCACTGGCAAGCAACAGCGCCACAGCCAGGTCTAGCATCGCGGGAAAAAACTGCCTGAGATCAGTGAAAAGAATGGCATCCAGCTCATCCTGGCGCGGCAGCAAGATCAACACCATCAACACGCTGATCAGAGTGACCTTGAGCAAGCCTTTGACGAAGTTCATCAGGCTTTCGCTCGAAAAGAGCCGCTTGAACCCGGCAATCGGCGAGATTTTTGATAGCTTTGGCGTGATCGGTTCGATCGAAAGCACGGGGCGGTGCTGCACCACATTGCCCAGAACCGCCATGGCCATCAAAAACAGAAATGGCACGGCAACAGCCAGTGCAATGGCCGGTCCGAACGCGCCGGTCAGCGCAACAATGGCGCCGCCATCGACGGGGATAAGCGCCGCTTGCTGCAATACACCGGCAAACAGCGGCATGAGCTTGGCCATGGCTGGACCAACCATCAAGCCCACCACCAATGTGCCGCCGAGCAGAACGAAGGCTGAGGAAAGCTCTTGAGATTTGGGAACGTCGCCCTTTTGGTGCGCGTCTTCTAAGCGTTTATGGGAGGGGTCCTCAGTCTTTTCTGACTGGTCGGCTTCTTCCGACATCAGTCCTCCTGCGGCCGGTTGGCGCTAACCGCTAAGACGGAAAGAGCACCAACATGACCTCGCGCACATGGTCGATGTAGAGCGCCATCAACGCACTCAACATCGCCGCTAGTAGAATAAACCCGCCCAAAATATTCACCGGCATGGCGATCATAAAAATCTGCAACTGCGGCATCAGCCGAGACAGAATACCAAGCCCCAGATAGAAAATCAGACCGAACACCATGAATGGCGCTGAAATCTGGATGGCCACCTCGAAGGCTTTGGCAGCGCTCATCAGCGCGTATTGTGTGAAGTCGCCTATCGGAATGACGCTGCCCACGGAAAACACATCGTAGCTGCGCACGATACCGGCCAGGGCCAGATGATGCAGATCGGCGATAAAGATCAGCGTCATGCCCAAAAGCGCCAAAAAGTTGCCAAGCAACACGCCTTGCGTGCCCTGCGATGGATCGACGTTGAGCGCGAAACCCAGCCCCATCTGAAACGCGATGGTCGTTCCGGCCACTTGCATGACCGAGAGCACAAAGCGAACCGCGAGCCCGAGGCCGAGACCGATCAAGATTTCCCAGATAATGAGCCCGAACACCTCCACGGCGCTTTGCGGCACCGGTGGCAGCACCCCAGACATGGTGGGATAAACAACGAGCAAAGTCGCGAGCGCCATCGTTAGCCGCACGCGCACTGGAACGGTTTGCTCGCCGATACCTGGCATCAGCATAAACAGAGTACCAAGCCGCGCGAACAGAAGCAGCGCGAGCCAAGCAAGGTCTGGCAGGAGCGAAATGTCCAACAGCTGAGCCTATCGAGGATGCTGACATGAACGCTGGCCCAGCCATGCTAGCTCAGCCTAACCAGCGATGATTCGTTCAGCGACGCGGTTCATGTAACCTGCCATGAGGCTGCCCATGAACGGAAGGGTGAGCATAAACGTGACAAAGATCGCCATGATTTTCGGCACAAAAACCAACGTCATTTCTTGGATTTGCGTCAGCGCCTGAATGAGGCCAATGGCAACACCAACGCCCAAACCCACAATCATCATCGGGCCGCACACGTAGATCAGCGTCACAACACCATCGCGGGCAACATCAAGCACTTCAGGTCCGGTCATCGAAAAATCCTAGAGAAAGAGCGTCAAAAGCGCGCCTTGGGTCGAGGCCCTAGATCGGCATGCGGAGAATTTCTTGGTAAGCTTGGATCACCCGGTCACGCACGGTGACGACGGTTTCAAGCAACACCTCGGTTTCAGCGACCGCTGTCACCACATCAACGACATCGGCGCGGCCTTGCACCAAATCCATGCCGGCAGCTTCAAACGCCCGGCCCTCATCAACAAGGTTTGTCGCTTGCTGCTCGATAAGATCACCGAAACCGTCAGCTGGGTTGGCTGCCGCGGCTTGCGCACCGTTTTGGCCACCACCAGAAAGTGCCTGTGCGGCCTGGGCATAAGCTTGAATGGCCTGGTTTGTTGGGATGCTGGTCATGACGCCCTACCCTTCTAAGCGCGCAAAATATCGAGCGTGCGTGAGATCATTTGGCGCGTGGACTGCACCACATTGAGATTGGCCTCGTAGGAGCGCTGCGCGTTGCGCATATCCATCGCCTCCACCAAGCGGTTAACGTTTGGCATGGCCACATAGCCTTCATCGTTGGCCGCTGGGTGGCTCGGATCAAAGCGCAAGCGAAACTCACCACGGTCCGGGCGAACCGGTCCAAGCTCAACCGTGCGCGACTCCGTCTCGCGGTCCAGAGAGGCACGAAATGTTGGGATTTGTCGGCGGTATGGATCACCCTCAGGCGTCTGCGCGGTGGAATCGGCATTGGCGATGTTCTCAGCAATGATGCGCATGCGCCCAGACTGAGCCTGTAGACCGGAGGCAGCCGTTACCAAGCTTTTGAGGAAGTCCATATGTGCGGTCCTTCAGTTGAGCGCTAGCGACGGCCGACGGCCGTGCGCAGCATGCCGAGAGATTTCTGGTAAAGCGTTGCAACCGTTTGATAATCCAACTGGTTGGCGGTCATTTTCATGACCTCTTCTTCCAACACCACGGAGTTACCTTCCGGCGTCACTTCGAATGTTTGCTGACGGTTGTTGTCGAACCCCGTGGTTTCGGCGACCGCCCGCCCAGCGATGTGCTTTGCGTCGGTGCGCACAGGTGCCGTGGCCATGGGCCGGGAAACCGAAAACTGCGTTTCGTGATCAACCCGCTGCAAATCACGCGCCTGGAAGCCCGGCGTATCAGCATTGGCGATGTTTTCAGCCAACACAGACTGGCGCGCGGAATGCCATTGCATTTGCGTGCGCAGAGCTGAGAAGAAAGGCAGATCACGAAGCATCGGGCAGAAGCCGCCAGTGGTTATGGTTAACAGGACGTATCAATCTGGGCAGAATGTGCCGGGTTTACGGTTAACAAGCTGTTAACGTCGTAGCGCTGTGATTGGTGACCCTTTGGAAAACCTCAAGAAATCCCGCCAACAAGTTGGGGGCTTCAACCTGGCCCCTAACGACAAGTCTTGCGCAATTGGGTAATCTCACGCCCACAGCTTGCCGAATCGCAGGTAACGCACATGTGCCATTTGCGATTACTGGTCGGCTGGACAGTTCGTTCGCGCCATGTCGCATACGCGACGCGCGGAGCCTGCTTGGTGCGTTGGAGGGGTAAGGTGTGTTCGAGGAACAGTTAGGCGAAACCGGCGGCACGATTGCTCAATTCGGGCTTTCATTGATCGTCGTTGTCGCGCTTATCTTTCTGGTGGCCTGGGTCGTCAGACGCTTCGGTGGCGCGCGTTTTGGTGCGCACCATGGCGAGGAAGCTGAATTGCAAGTGGTCGACACATTGTCCATCGACCCCAAGCGCAAGCTGGTTCTGGTGCGCCATGGCAAGCTGGAGCATTTGCTGCTGATCGGCGGAAACTCTGATGAAGTGATCGAACGTTCCATGGTCGGCGGCATTCCACTGGCAGCGCGCATGCAAGCCAGCAAAGCGCAAGAAAAGCAGGAGGAAGAAACCTACGCCCGTCCAGCTGATCGTTTCAGAACGTCCAATCGCTTCTCTTCAGCCCTGTTGCGCAGCAAAGCCGGTGAAGAAAACCGCGAGTCTCCTACCCCGCCACCAAGTTCGCCAAGCGCCGCGACGTCCGCTGCTGGTGTGGCTGCCGCGGGGGTTGCTGCTGCGACTGTCGCCGCAGCTTCAAAAGCAAAAGCGCCGCCCGCACCGGCCGTTCCAGAAAGTGCACCAACCAAGCCCGTCAGCGCCCCTGCGAGTGCCGCCACCGCCCCACCAGTGGCAAGCCCAGTGGTGCAAGATGAACGCGATGCGCTGGACCGCTCCTTGGATGAGGCACTTTCGGCCTCATTGCTTGACGAACCCGTTGCTGCGCCGCCTGCACCCCCAGAAGCTCCAAAGGCAGCCAACAAACCGGCTGAACAAGCGGCCAAACCTGATCCACTCAAGCTTGACTCGCTCAAGACGGAACCTACGGCCGCGCCATCGCCGCCAGCCGCGGCAAAAGCACAACCTGCCGCACCGGCCCCCTCTCAAGCACCATCCGCCGCGATTGATGATTTGGATTTGGAGCGTGAGTTGGAAGCAGCCCTGGAGCTGGACGGGTTCGAGGCACCGCGCGAAGGCGGCGACGCGCCGGCAGCGGTTGATTTACCACCGCTGCCCGACATGCCTGATCTGCCGGACCTCTCCGCACTCACAGGCAATGGTGATGAGGAGAACGCAGCGCCCGCTAGCACAGCCAAAGAAGCACCATCGCGACCGAACAAACCTGAAAGTGGCGCTGAAACCGCGCCCGTGGTGACGCCAGAGGTTAAGGCGGAAGAGCCCAAAACTGAGCCAGCCGATCCGTTGAAGCTGTCCAGCGTTCGCGACGCCAAAGTAGCCGACGAGACAGGCAAGCCGACAAACCCCTCCGAAGGCACTGCGGAGACGACGCCCGAACCCACACCAGCGCCTAACATCCCGGTCGCCTTGTCAGGGCGCGATGATCCCCCCATTCCAGTGGCCATTCCAAGCCGAGGGCCCGCCGCCAACGCCACGACATTGGCCAAAGCCGATCAGTTAGAGGATGGAGCCGAAGACAGCGCTGTGGACGATGCCGTCGATATTTCATCGATGCTTCAGCCAGCCCCCGCACCGACTGAGGGTCCATCGGGCAAAGATGATGCCGATACATCTTCAGACGATCTGGATGATGAAATGCGCCGACTGCTGGGAGAGATCGCAGGCGAGCCTGAATCCAAGTGAGCGGCGCAAATCGGCCAAAAGACACGCTTTCAACCCAGACCCATTTCATAGAGTCCAAGAGCGGGACTGGGCGATCCAGTTTGCGATTACGCTGGGTTGCTTTGGCCCTGCTGCCGCTGGCATTGGCTTCACTCCTGGCGGTCGTGCCACAGAGTTTGGCGCAGGATATATCCATCTCGCTTGGCGAGGACATCGGCGTGACCGAACGCGCCGTTCAGATCATCCTGCTGATCACCATCTTGTCTTTGGCACCATCCATCTTGGTGATGGTGACGTCGTTCACGCGCATTGTTGTGGTGCTATCATTGCTGCGCACAGCCATCGGCCTGCAAACAGCACCGCCCAACACGGTGATCATCTCACTGGCGCTGTTTCTGACGGCGTTTATCATGGCGCCAACATTCCAAGAAGCCTACGACGTAGGCATCCAGCCACTGATTGATGAGACAATCGAGCTGGATGAAGCTTTTGAACGCGCGTCTGAGCCGTTCCATGTTTTCATGCGGGCCCATGTACGCGAGAACGACCTGCGGCTGTTCCTCGATCTATCACAAACACCAACGCCAGAAGGCCCAGAGGCCATTCCGCTCACCGTATTGGTTCCAGCGTTCATGATCTCAGAACTGCGCCGCGCTTTTGAGATTGGCTTTCTGCTGTTCGTACCCTTCATCGTCATCGATCTGGTTGTCGCATCGGTATTGATGTCGATGGGTATGATGATGCTGCCGCCAGTGATCATATCCCTGCCGTTCAAGCTTATCTTTTTCGTGCTTGTGGACGGATGGAACTTGGTGGCCGGATCACTGGTGCAAAGCTACGGTCAGCCGCCGGGCTTATAGCCAAGCTGGCCAAACATCATGAAGCTCACGCGCCAGGCGGGCTTACCGGGACCGTCTGCGAGGAGAAGGTGGAGCGGTAGTCTGACAGGAAGCGATTGAGCGTGTTGAGGCCGGCGATACCACGTGCCACGTCGCGGAACGCACTGCCCTGCGTCTCGATGGGTGACGTCACAACATCGAACGCGCTGGCATAAATGCCTTCGGACATCTTGCCATCAAAGCGCGCACGCAAACGCTCCAAAGCGTACTCATCTCCTGCGAAACTGAACGCAATGGACGCACGCAAAACCTGCTGCATTTCCTCTTCGTCCAGCGGAATGCGGTCGTTCCAACGATCGGCCAAAGATCGCTCGATAACTTCGCCCGCTTCAACCCAGTGTTCGGCATTCCACAGCACGTCAGCACGCACCGCATCGACATCGGTGCCATCCAGACTACGCAACATTTCGAGCGCTAATTCATGGCGCCCAAGCTCAGACAATGCGCGTGCTTCAATCACACGGCGCCCACGTTCAATCGACGGCGGCACTTGTGACACGCGCGATCGCTGCAGAACGGCCACGGCTTCAGATGGGCGATAATCCATAAGGTAGATCAACGCCAGGTCAGCGGCGATCTGCGCTTTGGCCGTTCCCGTCAACCGGTTTTCAACCTGATGGGCAAGAAGATCGGCGGCCTGATCAAGCAGATCAATGCTCACCAGCCGCTCAGACAGACGGCGCACCAACTCATCGCCACGCCGACCAATGGGGGTAAGCTCGCGGAAATCATAAAACAGGCTCAACGCATCAATGGCCGCCATCTGATCGGCTTCACCATTGAGAAACAGATCGACGAAAATCGCCTGCATATCATCTGACACGTCATTGGCATCCGAATGATCGGGCTGCGCAATCAAAACGCCTTTGAGAGCCAAAAGCGCATCGCTGTAACGTCCTTGTTCGACGTAAAGCTCGCCCAATAAGCGCCGTGTGCGAACCTCAGTGTCATCACCACGCCAGGCGACGGCCAAGTTTTCCAGCTGATCCAGCCCCATGGCCATGGTGATCTCTTCATTGGCGATCCGCGTTTCAATCGCCAGCAGCGTGGCTTGAGCGCCAAGTGGACCGGCATTGGCGTCACGCACCTTGTCAAACACGCCAAGAGCATCGTCGGACAACCCCTTGGCCAGAGCAACCCTACCCTGCAGCAGCTCAAGCCGATCTTCCTTCGGACTTCCCATCAAACGGCTCGGATCGATTTGCGATAGCCGCTCGGTTGCCAGGTCAATCGCGCGCACATGAAGCGCCGCCTCAACCCCGTCCAAACGGGCTTGGGCCACCAGCGAGGCAGGATAGCTATCGAAAAGGGCTGCGACCTCGTCGTAAGCGGCATTGACTGCTGGCCAATCGTGCAAGCCGGCATTGGCAAGCAGGCCCCAAAAACCCGCATCCACCACGCCATCCATAACATGCGAATTGACGATCTCGCGCGCTTCTTCATTGCGCTGTGCAAGTGTAAGGGCGGCAGCGCGGACCATCAGATAGCCCTCGTCATGCTCCAGTGCCGATGCTTCCGAGAGCACAATATCCAGCGCACCATTGGCTTCTTGGCCAAGGTCAAAAGCGAGCAAAAACCGCGCAAACGCCATCAAGCGCTCAATACGCACAGCGCCTTCAGCCGCAGCGATGGAATTTTGGAAGTCCTCATAGCGTCCGCTGAAGGCCGATGGCCCCTCGCCGGCATAAGCCCGCAAGTCAAAATAGCCTGGGCGCTCTTCGGCCGAAAAACCAAAAGACCCCAAAGACAAACCCACCTCTGAGAGGGTCAGTCCTTGCTCACGCGAAAGAACCACGCGCTGAGGATCAACCTCCAGCGCCAGCGCATCGACATTAGGGCGTACAACCAACCCGTGCGCGGATGGCAGAATATCGAACTCCACCATTTCCTGCCGCGCCAGCGCGCCTTGCGAGGGGCCAAGCATCGGCACGACAAACAGCGAGTCGCCGACATGTGGGTGGGTGATACGACGCATCGTGCCAAACCCATCGCCCAAAACCTCCAGGAAGGCTTTCCCGTCGGCAAATGTTCCGCGCCCTATGTTCAAGTCACGGGGCGGCTCCAAGACTGCAGGTCCAAGCACCACCACCCAACGATCACCGCTCGGAACCATCGATACAAGCGCGCTGTCGTGAAGCTCCAGATGGATGAGGTTGAGATCATTCACGCGTGCTGGCTGAATGGAGCGCACAAGATCATTGAGTTCCAAGCGCATGGCCCGCAGATCAAACGGAATCGGATTCTCGAAAACCAACGTGACAAAAGATTCCCGGCGAAAAGCAGCCGCCGGTGTTGGCTGCGTAAACGGGAATACAAGTCGCGTCGCATCGCCATCCATGCGCACTTCAACACGAATAATATTGGGGTCGACGTCATCTCCAACGGGTTCCCCAACCTCAGGGGCGCGCCCACTTTGCAGAACTGGCGCTGAGGCAACATCAGGGCGCGTGGCAAGCTCTTGAAGATCGGCCTGGGTCGGTGGCTGGCGATCATCAACCATCTGAGCAACGGGAGCAGCAGGAACATCGCTGGCATTTTCACTTGATGACGATGCTGCCATGGAACCGAGATCGCTCGGGTCTAGCTCGCTAACCTCATCGGTTACTGTCTCATCGGCCTCTGGCACCACCACAGCTTCGTCTCGTGACCCAACGGTCGAGAACCGTGTTGTACCGGCGTTAAGCCCTTCAACCGGAGGCGATAGCGTTTCCATCACGCGATCAAGCGCTGCTTGATCAATACCTTCCATCTCCAGCGGAGTTTCACGTTCCAGATCAATGATGAACCGCTGGTCATCCTCAAACCAACGCAGACCGACCCCTGGAAGAATATCCATGGTGACAGACAGGCTAGCGCCATCGCGGTCGTACTCAAGACCTTCCAGCTCAATGGGCTGATCGACAAAAGCGGGAGTCAGATCAATCGGCACGTCATAGTCAAACTGCATCACCAATTGCGGCCCAGCCTGGGAAACGGCGACGTTGAACGGCACATTCCAATTGAAGGCGTAGCGCGTGAACGTTGGTGCAGCGCCCACCCGAAGGCTAACCTCTGGCTCCAGCTCACCGAGCAAACGACGACGTTCGGCCTCTGCGGCCTCACGTGCGGCCTGCTGCGCGCGGTCGGCAAGGCGCTGAACAACCTCTTCAGGCAAAGGCGGCGGAAACCCCTGCCATGTGGTTGGCAAGAAATCGATGAAAAGCGTTTCACCGGCTTCCATCGTGTTGATCCGGATAGCGCGTGACAAGCCAAACCGCATGGCACGTCCATCTGGATCTTGCCGCGCAATGGTCACAAAATCTGACAAAACGCGCATGGCATCTCGAATGTCGGTGTCCACCGCCTCTTCAAAAACAATCCGCAGAACGCCGTTTTCAGCGTCAATCTCGTAGGGCGGCAAACTTAGACGATCGCGAAACTCAAGGGTCAAACGACCGAAATCGCGCTCGCGTTCTGCCACCGCGACAGCTTGCAGCGATTGCGCTTGGACACTGCCGGAAAACACAGTCATCCAAACAAGCACAAGCGCGCCCAACAGACCTGCCATTGCGGGCAGCCGAGGCGTGCAAACGGGTGACAATTTGGAAAGCAATGTCAACAAAGCAAAGATCACCGGACTAACTGTCCGATGACCTTAAATTCCACGCCTTAAGAAGCGCTTACTGAAAAGCTATTGAATGGGTACACCGTCGATGCGCGGCAGCTCATTCGATGCCTCGCTGGTCTCAGTGGGCATTTGCACGGGCATCCCAGCCAGAGCGATGGTCAGCCTGCGCGCGGACTCAGTGTTCATTTCACCCAGGATATCGGCCATTTTGCGCGGGTTCATCGCGTTGGCGACCTCCATCAAAATCGGCAGGTCGAGCAGATCGAAAATGGCCGCGGCATCCTTGGCACGCATTGCCGAATAGACCTGGACCAAGCGGCCAATTTCTTCACTTTCACGCTGCTCTTCGGCATCAGCAACGGCAGAGACGCGTGCCTCAAGTGCTTCAAGCTCGGCAAGACGTTCCTCCAAGCGACGCTCAGCAGCGGCCAACAACTGCTCGCGAACACGCAAATCTTGTTCACGCTCTTCCATCAGAACGCGCCTTTCGCCCAGCCGCTCCAAGAGAGCCTCACGTGAGGTTTGGGAGGGGAAATCAATCTGATCCTGCACCGTGCCACCGGCTTCAGCGTCCATCGCAACATCGTCTGCGCCCTCGGCCATATCAGTATCCATGACGTCGGCCGTCGCAGTTTCACTCTCAGCAATGTCGGTTTCATTACCTTCGGCTGCGACCTCTGCCTCATCGGCATCTTGAGCGCGCGCGGTCTCAACACCGCCCATACTGTGGCCAGGCCCAGCGATGAGGTTAAAGCCCTTCATGCCGAGCAGCATCATCGATGTCAGGATGACAATTGGCAGCAAACGGATCGAACGCATGGTGAAGCTCCCTGGCAGGCCTTAAGAGGCCACGCGTTGCAGACGATCCTGCAAAGCACGCGCGGCATCATCCAAACGGCGGCTTGGGCTAACAGCCTGCGGAACCGGTGCAGCCTGTGTCGGTGCTGCTTGCATAGGCGCGTGCTGAGGCGATGTTGGTTTCACCGCGCGGGCAGCTGGTTTCACTGCCGGACTATCGCCGACGGGAATACCAGCCATCTTGCCAAGCCGCTCGACCACCGCACCTGCGGCAGTTAGCTTGGTGGAAAGCTCTTCAGAAACCTGTCCGGCTTGATGGAGGCGCTGACCAAGCGTCTGGTCACATTGGGCAGAGGTTGTGCGCAGCCCTTGGATGGCGCGCTCAGCAATCTCAGTCGCCGTCAGTAGCTCAGCGATAGTGGCACGCAGACCTTCTTCATCAGCACGCAAACGCTTCAAACGACCATTGAGAAGAATGCAATAACCGATGGTGATCACCAAAAGAATGGCCACCAATCCTTCAATAACCAGGCTCAGAGGAAGGTTTAGCATCACGTCTCCATCGGGTTTGGCTGCTCGGCATGCTCAAAGGATGCCAATGTTGTTTTTGGTTTGCGCAGGTCTTTCATCACACGAACAGCGACATTGCGGTCGCGTTGACCCAGCTGCCCTTCGGTAATGACGGTTTCGCCGCATTTCAGATAAATCGGATCAGTCGGAGCGGTCTCAAACATCAAGGTCTGCCCTTCCTTGAAGTCCATCACTTTCGATAGCGGCATCATCTCTTCATAGATCACCGCATCAACGCCAATTTTGGCGGAATAGATTTCGGTGGCCAGATGGCCTTCCCAGATGGAATCGCGACCAAATTTCTCCCCCATAAACATCTGGAGGAGCAGTTCGCGAATGGGCTCGATGGTGGCGTAGGGAATGAGCAGCTCAACCTTGCCGCCGCGATCTTCCATATCGACACGCATCTCCACCAAAATGGCAGCATTGGCTGGCCGACAGATGGTGGCAAAACGCGGGTTCGTTTCCAGCCGGTCAACGTTGAACGTAACCTTGGAAAGAGGTGCAAAGGCAGCTTCGGCATCATTGATCAGAACCTCCACCATGCGCCGGACAAGGTTCATCTCGATGGTGGTATAGGGACGCCCCTCCACCCGCATGGAGGACGATGAGCGGCGACCGCCCAACAGAACATCAATCACCGAGTAAATCAGGCTGGAATCAACGGTGATGAGCCCGAAATTGTCCCATTCTTCAGCTTTGAAGACCGAAAGGATCGCGGGCAGCGGGATGGAATTGAGATAATCCCCAAACCGCACCGATGTGATGCCATCAAGCGAGACTTCCACATTGTCAGAGGTAAAATTGCGCAAACTGGTTGTTGTCAGGCGCACCAAGCGGTCGAAGATAATCTCCAACATCGGCAGGCGCTCATAGGACACCAGAGCCGAGTTGATGATGGCGCGCACGCCAGAGGTTTCGCCATCATGGCCCTGCTCCGCGTTGAAGCCGAGCAGATTGTCGATCTCATCCTGACTTAGGACACGATCAGCGCCTTTCTGCTGGGACTCGGCATCTTCCTCGTCCTCATCGTCAAGCATAGCCGCCCATTGGGCCGCCATATCATCGGCGTCATCATCATCTTCAAAATCGTCTTCTTCAGCCATCATAGCGGGCTCCTATTGAACGATGATTTCGCGAAACAGAACGGCATCAATCTCCGCAGGGAAGATCGCAAGGTTGATACGCCGCTGAAGCTCATGCTTGAGCCGAAACAAGCCTGCAGAACCTTCCAGATCGGACACCCGAAGCTCGCGTAGATACGTCTGAAAAACATCGAGAATGCGCGGCAAATTCGGCTCGATTACGCCGCCAATTTCCTCATTGGACATCTCCAACGCCACAGTCAGACGAAGATATTGCGCCCGCCGCTCGGCATTGGAGAGGTTCACGGTGATTTCTGGCAGGTCGTAGTAAAACTTTGGCGCCTGAGCCTGCTCAATCGCGACTTCTTCAGGGCTACCGCCACCAACCCAACCGAGCAAGAAGGCCGCTCCAACACCGCCGCCGACAAGAAAAACCACGCCAACAGCGGCGATGATGATCAACATTTTCTTTGAAAGCTTACGCTTACCGCCATCCTCAGACGCATCCTCGCCTTCGCCAGCAGCGTCGGCAGCTACATCGTCGGGGGTTACATCTGCGTCGGCCATGGAGTGCGCCCTATCGGAAAAACCTTCTGCGTTAACCAATGGGCGCCGTTGGTTAACGAAGTGTTGACGACCCGGTCAGAATTGCCGGGCGACACCCATTTGAGGGCGGCAAGAACACCCTGCCGCGCACGAAGACAAGCGGTCAAAATACTCTAAACTATTGTATTAAAACGATTTTTTAAACTGGCACGGCTCCTGCAATGGGTAACGTATCGTTCACCATGTTGCCCGCTGGGGAGCTCGGCATCATGGCCTGAACGAGACCCGCATCACCGGATTTTGGCGGTGTGTTTTAACGATTCATGGAGAGGAATCGCCCGTCATGATGAATGCACAGCTTGTCGGACTGTCCCGCGAAGTCGCTCTGCGCCGCGAACTGGACGTCATCGCCAACAATTTGGCGAACATGAACACCACCGGCTTTCAAGCCGAGCGGGTTGCCTTTGAGGATTACTTGATGCCCCGCGCTGAGGCGTCAGCGTTTCAGCATCGCGACCACGACGTTGCCTTCGTGCAGGACTGGGCAACCTACCGCGACACGCAACCTGGCGCCCGCGAGATGACGGGCAACGAACTGGATGTCGCACTGTCGCCAGGCGGCTACCTCACGGTCGAAACGCCACAAGGCATCCGCTACACCCGCGATGGTGCGCTGCAGATCGATGATCAAGGCCAGTTGGTGACCCATAGCGGTCACCCCGTTATTTCGCTCGGCGGCACACCAATCCTCTTCACACCGGCTGACGCCGACATCACCATTACAGGGAACGGCCAAATCACCACCAATGCAGGCGGTCGCGGCACGCTCCAATTGGTGTCGTTTCCCAGCGAGCAGGCGTTGGAGAAGATCGGCGCCAATCTCTTTGCCGCGCCTGAAGTGGCTGACCCCGACCCAAGCGTGCGGCTGACACAAGGCGTGTTGGAAACCTCCAACGTCCAGCCCGTGCGTGAAATGTCCCGCATGGTTGAGGTGCAACGCGCCTACGAAATGCAATCCAACATGATGCGCCAATCCGATCAGATGCGTCAGGAGGCGATCCGCCTTCTGGGTCGTCTGAGCTAAGCGTTTAGGAGACCAAACCCATGCAAGCGCTTTACATCGCATCCACCGGCATGATGGCCCAAGAAACCAATGTCGAGGTTATCTCGAACAACATCGCCAACATGCGCACGGCTGGCTTTAAAAAGCAGCGGGCCGAATTTCAGGACCTTCTCTACCAGAACCTGCGTCGCGTCGGCGCTGAGACCTCCGAGCAAGGCACGATTTTGCCATCGGGCGTACAAATTGGTTCCGGCGTCATGACTGCCGCTACGCCGCGCATCATGAGCCAAGGCTCCATTCAGCCGACAGACAAAGAGCTTGATATGGCCATTTCCGGCGACGGATTTTTCCAGATCCAGTTGCCAGATGGCGGTACGGCTTATACTCGCGCAGGCACATTTGAACGCGATGCCACTGGAACGCTGGTTACCGCAGATGGGTTTACCGTTGAACCGGGCATCACCATTCCAGAAAACGCGCGGGGCTTGGCCATCGGTGTTGATGGCACAGTGACCGCGGTTCTTGGCACGGGCGGAGCCGCCACAACAATCGGCCAGGTACAACTTGCCCGCTTTATCAACCAAAGCGGTCTGCAAGCCATCGGCGACAACCTCTTCATGGAAACCGCCTCCAGTGGCGCACCTGTCACAGGCAATCCAGGCGACGAAGGTTTTGGCTCCGTTCGTCAGGGCTACATTGAGCTCGCCAACGTCAATTCGGTGACAGAAATCTCTGATCTCATCGCCGCACAACGCGCCTACGAGATGAACGCCCGCGTGGTTCGAGCAGCCGATGAGATGCTGTCGAACACCTCGCAGATGATGCGCTAAGGGAGGCTAGTACAATGATCACGCGTTTGCTTTTGGCCCTTCTTTTCTTCTTCGTGGCCGTACCTTTTTCTGTTGCCCAATCAACCATCGGTGCGCGCATTTCCGATCAGTTCGATGCGCCTCTACCGCTGCTGCGCCCACAAGTTGTTGTGACCTCCGATTTGGTCACGCTGGGCGATCTTTTCGACCATGCAGGCATGTATGCTGAGACACCTGTTTTCCGCGCCCCTGCCCCCGGCACCCGTGGCCGCGTTCCAGCTCACACAGTGCTCGATGCTGCCCGTCAGGCGGGCCTGGAAATTGTCGATCTAGCCGGCTTAACCGAGATTTCGGTGGAGCGTGCCGGTGTGCGGTTGAACGCCATGGACTTCGAACAAATGCTACAGGGCGCGCTGCAAACGCAGCTGACCAGTCTTCGTGGCGAAAATGCCGGGCGCTACGCCATCACACTGGCAAGCAGCCCTTCGCCTATGATGATTGCTGCTGAAGTTGCCAACCGCCTGGAAGTGGACCTGCTTGTTGCACCATCAGGACGTTCGGAACGCTTTTCTGTGCTCATTCGAACACCATCGGGCCAAGAAATCGCCCGTCTGGATGGCCGCGCCGAGCACAGGGTCATGGTTCCCGTTCTTGGACGCGCTATAGCACGTGGCGACGTGGTACGCGCCTCGGATCTGAGGCTACAAGACGTTCCCTTCAGCCGCACGCTTGGCACGCCAACATTGCTGGAAAACGCTGACATCATTGGCCAAGCAGCACGCCGCTCACTGCGTGCCGGTGCCCCACTCAATCCAGACGATCTGACCGCCCCATTGATGGTGGAGCGCCAAGATCTGGTGACGTTGGTCTATCGCCATGGCGCCCTTGCCCTAACGGTGCGTGCCCGCGCCATGGACGACGGTGCCGAAGGTCAATCCATCGACGTGATGAACCTGCAATCCGACCGCATTGTGCGCGGTATCGTGGCGGGCCACGGCCTGGTTCACGTTCTCGGCCCAATGCAAGACATCGCAGCCTCCACACGCCTTTCCCCAACCAACTCTGACACGGCGGAGCGTATCCAATGAGCCTTGTTACCAACTATCAGCGCCTTGCTGTTCTTGCCCTTGCGGGTCTGGCTCTAGCAGGTTGCTCCGCAGCTGACAGGGTTGCCAATATTGGCGAGCAGCCAGCTTTGTCGGCTATCCAAAACCCGACGACGCAGCCCGGCTACCGACCAGTTTCCATGCCGATGCCCGAGCCAATGGTGGCGACCTACAGCCCCAACTCGCTTTGGCGATCTGGCTCGCGGGCCTTCTTTAATGATCAGCGTGCTTCGCGGGTCGGCGACTTGGTGACCGTGCAGGTCGATATCACCGACAGCGCACAGATTGCCAACCAGACGGCACGCACCCGCTCCTCCGCCGAGCAACTTGGTGGCGGTGCATTCATCGGCACCACGCTCGATCGAATCATTCCATCCGAACTTGGAGCGACGGCCGAGACCATTGCGGATTTTGACTCCGATTCTTCCTCCAACGGCCAAGGCTCCGTAAACCGGTCTGAAAGCCTCACCACCACTGTTGCTGCGGTCGTGACGCAGGTTCTGCCCAACGGCAACATGGTCATCGAGGGCCGCCAAGAAGTGCGCGTCAACTTTGAGGTACGCGAGCTCATTGTCGCCGGTGTGGTTCGCCCAGAAGACATCGATGCGTCCAACACCATCGAATCTTCCAAGATCGCCGAAGCGCGCATCGCATACGGTGGACGTGGACAGATCACCGATGTGCAGCAACCCCGTTACGGTCAGCAGCTCTTCGATATCTTGATGCCGTTCTAATCACGGCAGCCAAATCAGCAGAGGCTAACGGGTCCCAACCCCGTTGGCTTTTGCCCCTGGCATGCTCTCTCCTGCGATGCGTTGAAGCTCCCCATATTTCGGCTCATCACACCCCATGTCAGACAAAAAAGGCGCGGCATCCAGAAAAGATGCTGCGCCTTACTTTGTTTACCGTCAAGCAGACCAATCAGTCGTCGCGATACACCTTCTCGCGGCGTTCGTGGGCTTCCTGCGCCTCCAGCGACAGCGTCGCAATTGGCCGCGCATCCAAGCGCTTGAGAGTAATCGGGTCACCGGTTTCTTCGCAGAACCCGTATGTGCCATCATCAATCCGCCGCAGCGCTGCATCGATCTTGGAAATCAGCTTGCGCTGGCGGTCACGCGCTCGCAACTCAATCGACCGGTCTGTCTCAGACGATGCTCGGTCGGTAAGATCGGGATGATTGACGGTATCATCTTGCATTGTCGCCAGCGTATCGCGCGCTTCAGCCAAAATGTCGTCTTTCCACGCAATCAATTTCTTTCGGAAATAGTTGCGCTGTTGCTCATTCATAAAGGGCTCATCCTCAGATGGCCGGTAGTCATCGTGCACGTCCAACATAACGCTCCCTCCGCCCAGATTCGGCCTATCGCCAAGGTTGAAGTTTCGGCAGCCTATACGCCATAGCTTCGTGCGCCACAAGCAACGCCTTCGCGAGCGCTGTGTGAACCTGGTTAGAGGCTGTTAGCAAAGCGAACGCGACAGAAATATGATGATGGGGAGAATTGGTACGCGTTGTTACGCGTCTATCCCAAGCTTGGCCAATTCTACGCGTGCGCGCAGCGAGATATCTTCAATCAAAGCAGCAAGTTTGGGTTCATCAGCGCCCTGTTTGGCGCGGATCAACGAAAGCAAAGCGCCCACGCGTTGCGGTGAAATATGCCCGGCCAAGAGATCCGCGCGAAGCGCTTCTAGCTGGTCCAAGAGATCATGCCCGTGGCGCACCGCGCGTCGTTCGCGATCATCAACATTATCCACAGATTGCAATGCGAGGATCGCATCCAGGCTTTGGACGCCTGCAACACCACCGGAAACAGCGGAGGGCGAACCAGCCGCATCACCGCCTTGCGAAGGAACAGAAAAACCGCTCGCTGCGCTGCCGCTTTTGCGTGCCTTACCAGCACCTGCAGATGTCTTTGGTCCTTCGACCCGCATAAGGCCCTCCAGCCCCATTTTCAAACCCGCCCCTTTGTCTCGCCATTTTGGTTAATCAAACCTTAAGAACCCGGCACATTTGGCCGACCTTAGGGCAAGCCTCGCCATGCTTTGACCATGTCGACGCCCCTTTGGCGCCACCATTGCCTTATTTTTATCTATCAAAATCAACAGGATACAATCACGCGCGCGTTTTGGCACGGCTCTTGTAAGAAAGATAGCAAACCGCTGCCATTAGGAACCGCCATGCGCGCCCATATTCTTTCTATAACCACCCTTCTGTTCGCCATCGCGCTAACAATCGCCTTGGCGATTCCCGCTGGCGCGACGTCGCGCATTAAAGACATTGCCGACTTCGAGGGCGTTCGCGAAAACCAACTGGTTGGCTACGGCTTGGTCGTTGGCCTCAATGGTACAGGCGACACGCTCAACAACGCACCCTTCACAAGGCAGTCTTTGCGCGCCATGCTGGAGCGCTTAGGCGTCAACACACCCAGCGCCGAACTGCGCACAGCCAATGTTGCCGCTGTCATGGTGACTGCCAATTTGCCGCCGTTTGCCACCCAGGGCACACGCATAGATATCACCGTCTCAGCTCTTGGTGATGCGGACAGCCTTCAAGGCGGCACACTTCTTGTGACCCCGCTTTTGGGCGCAGACGGAGAAGTTTACGCCATCGGGCAAGGCCCTGTTGCGATCGCGGGCTTTGAGGCTAGCGGTGCAGCGGCGTCCATCACTCGCGGCGTGCCGACCACAGGGCGTATCGCCAACGGCGCACTGGTCGAACGTGAAGTGCATTTCGACCTCGCCGGTATGAGTTCAATCCGCCTGGCTCTGCGCAACCCGGACCTGACAACGGCGCGCCGCATGGCGCTGGCCATCAACGCGTTGTTGGGTGAAGAGCTGGCCGTCAGCACCGACCCAGGCACCGTTCAACTGACAATGCCATCGCACTACCAGACAACCATGGTTGAACTTCTCACTGACATAGAGCAGCTGTTGATCGAACCGGATCAGACCGCGCGGATCGTCGTTGACGAAAGCTCCGGCATCATCGTGCTCGGTCGCGATGTCCGCGTCTCCACGGTGGCGATTGCACAGGGCAACCTAACTGTCACAATCACCGAAGAGCCGCAGGTCAGCCAAGCGCTGCCGTTTGCTGAGAATGGTGAGACGGTCGTCGTGCCGCGCACCGCCATTGATGTGGTCGAAGGCCAAGAGACCCAACTCGGCATTGTCGAGCAGACTGTAACCCTGCGCGAATTGGTCGACGGCCTCAATGCATTGGGCATCGGCCCACGCGATCTGATCGCTATCCTCCACGCCATCAAGGCAGCCGGTGCGCTGCAAGCCGATATTGAGGTGATGTAAATGGACAGTTCCTTACAAACCCAGGCGGCCGCTCTAGCAGCTCCATCAGCCCAGTCTTTTCACCGTATGGCCGCCGCCACGCAAGGTGATCCAGAAGCCGTGAACGCCGCCGCTGAAGAGTTTGAGGCAGTGATGCTAACAGCCATGCTCAAGCCGATCTTCGATGGCGTTGAGATCTCCGAACCTTTTGGTGGCGGTGAAGGCGAAAAGATGTGGCAGGGCCTGTTGGTTGAAGAGTACGCCAAAGAGATGGCTGCATCCGGCGGCATCGGCATTGCTGATCAAGTTCGCTCAGAGCTTCTGCGTATCCAGGAAACGATGAACTAGGGCAATCGCAATGACACACCCGCTTCTGACACCCACTGCACCGATCACCGACCGTGAAAGCGCCGCCAACTTTGCCGAACGCCTGCATGGGCTGATGATCGCCCTCACCCAGCATCTGCGCCGTGAGACCAAGGCGTTGCGCGACGGCGCCTTCTCAAAAGAAGCCACGGACCAAGACACCAAGACTGAGTTGATGTTCGCCTATCGTTCAGCACTTGGGCACCTTCAAGCGCACAAAGACATCATCTCGCGCTATGTGCCGGTGAAACTGGATGAGTTGCGCCGGTTGAACGAAGAGTTTCAGTCTGAGCTGCAAAAGAACTTAGCAACGGTGTCGACTGCCAAAGCGGTCTCAGAACACCTGCTCACCCGCCTCTCCGACAAGGTATCAGCTGGTCGCCAGCCGAAAACCTACGGCGCCTCTGGCACCATGAAGTCCGGCGGCCAGGCAGCCGCAATCTCGATTGATCGTGCTCTTTAATCGCTTACCGCTACGGCACAAAACCTAACGGAATCCTTAACCGAAGATTCACGCGTTCGTCCTATCCTGACTCACACTGAGACACGTTTGCCTCTTTGTAGTGAGTACCGAGGATAGGACGATGGATACGCGAGCACCGCAGGGCTTTGTGCCCATTGTTGCCGCTGTCGAACCCAAAGCAAAGCGCGGTTCGGCCGCGACCGATTTGCCAAAACCCAAAGCTGTTGAGCCAAGTGCCGAAGCGCCTCGCTCGAACAATGAAAAAATTGCTGAAGACGAAGCCCGCCGCGCCGAACAACAGGCGATGGCTGAAGCGGCGCGCGCTCAATCTGAGTGGGACGTCAAAACCCATGAGGCAACCGGCTCATTGGTGATCCAAACCCTTGCCGGTGATACAGGCGAGTTGCGCCATCAGTTCCCAAACAACGCAACGCTAAAACAGCGCGCCATCGCCCGTTACGATGCTCTACAGGGTGTCTCCGAGATCCGCCGGACCGTCTAACGTCGCTTGCAAGCGCAGCTTTACCGCAAACGTTTGATAGCGCCCAGCTCAGCTTGCGCAGAGTTTTGGCAAAACAAAGTCCCTGCCCCATCCACCATCATCGACCGTTAAAAGTCAGTGTTTGCTGCCGCTACTCAACCCGACAGCCGCATGGAAACACGCTTGGTCGTTCTGGCTTCAGGGTTAAGCAAATATGACCCAAAATGGCGCTGTTAATACACCAGAAATCATAGCCGCAAAACCTGACTAAATGACTAAAATCATTCAAAATTTACCATTCCACTTAAGCCGCTCTTAGCTGGCTGACGTCATAGTGCTGGAACGCTTCAGGAAGAGGCGTTTTTGATCCTAGAAAGGTATAACTATGTCTGATGTTACTCTCTCAAGCGCAGTGCGCAACAACCTCCTCTCCTTGCAGAGCACTGCTGATCTGATGTCGAAGACGCAAGAGCGTCTGGCCACAGGTCTTAAAGTCAACTCTGCTCTTGATAATCCAACCAACTTCTTCAACGCGTCTGCACTGAACAGCCGTGCGGGTGATCTTGGCCGTCTTCTGGATGGTGTTTCGAACGCCACACAGACACTGGAAGCTGCCGACAACGGTATTGAAGCCATCACCAAATTGGTCGAGTCTGCTCAGGCGACTGCCCGCCAGGCTCTCCAGACTCCCGGCACGGTTGAAACCGCCGCCAGTGTCGATGGCGCTGCGCTGGCCAATGACACTGCGGCTGTGGCGACCGGCACAACCGGTCTGACAGGCTCCAACGCATCCGACTCCATTTTCACCGCTGGTGATACAGTTACAATCGATATCGGTGGTACAGCACGCACCTACGAGCTGGTGGCGAATGGCGGCGCAGCAAGCGGTGGCACTGATTTGGCCATCGAGCTTGAATCTGATGGTTCAGGTACTGACGTTGATATTGACACCGTTCTGGCAGCTATCCAGACTGATCTGCAAGCCAACGTTGACTCCGATGCAACCGTTGCCCTCGACTCCGGCACCATCACCGTGAACACGGTTGGCGTCGGTTCAGGCGACCTGACCATCACCGACAACACAACCGGTGATCAGTTTGGTGGCAATGCGACAGCAACAGACACCAATGCTGCTCTGGCGGCATCAAGCGACAGCTTTACCGTTCAGTTTGGCACTGCAGCTGCCTCAACGGTCGATCTGTCCAGCGTCAACTCTGTTGAACAGCTAACAACAGCGCTTAGCTCCGTCTCTGGTGTGACCTATGATGCCACCGATGGCCGCGTGGAAGTCACAGCAAGCAATACCGATGATTCCATCGTGATTGCTGGTACCGGCGCAGCCGCTGCTGGTCTGACCGCAGCGACAACCGCTCCAACCTCTGAGGTCAACACAGAGCGCGGTGAGTTCGTCGCGCAGTACAACGAACTGATGGGTCAGATCGACGAACTGGCTGAAGATGCTGGCTTCAACGGTGTGAACTTGCTCAACGGTGATGATCTGTCGGTGATCTTCAACGAAGATGGTTCGTCCACTCTGTCCATCACCGGTGTCTCTTACGATGCCTCCGGTCTTGGCCTAGGAGAGCTTGCCTCAACTGGTTTGGACACCGACGCCAGCATCAACAGCACCTTGGATACCTTGGACACAGCCATCAGCTCACTGCGTTCGCAGGCTTCTGAGTTCGGTTCCAACCTCTCCATCGTTGAGACTCGCGAAGACTTCACCAAGTCGATGATCAACACGCTGGAAACCGGTGCTGCCAACCTGACACTGGCCGACACCAACGAAGAGGGTGCAAACCTTCTGGCCCTGCAAACCCGCCAGAGCTTGTCGTCGACATCTCTGTCGCTGGCCTCGCAGGCTGACCAGAACGTGCTGCGTCTGCTCTAAAATACCCTACCCTTCACACTTTCTGCCAAAGGGCGGTGCTTCGGCGCCGCCCTTTTTGCTGTCTGAAAGGCTTTCAAAATCAAACGGCTAGATCGTATGCTGAACGATGCGTAAAAGTTTCTCGATGAGCATGGTTATCTGTTAACCACCTTTTATCGTTTCCAAGGCCATTGTCACGCAACGCCCAGAATGAGGCGTGTTGGACCCTAGGAAAGGATCACCTATGTCAGATATCACTCTCTCGAGCGCAGTACGCTCCAATCTACTCTCGCTGCAAGGCACTGCAGACCTGATGTCGAAGACGCAAGAGCGTCTGGCCACAGGTCTTAAAGTCAACTCTGCTCTTGATAATCCAACCAACTTCTTCACCGCATCGGCACTGAACAGCCGCGCAAGCGATCTTGGCCGTCTTCTGGATGGTGTTTCGAACGCCACACAGACACTGGAAGCTGCCGACAACGGTATTGAAGCCATCACCAAATTGGTCGAGTCTGCTCAGGCGACTGCCCGCCAGGCTCTCC